>NZ_KV818685.1:26307-39884 GCF_001814995.1 Rothia sp. HMSC066H02
GTGGTGTAATCGTTTTGTGTCCTTCGGGTTGGGTACCGCAGACAGCTCGCCGGGAGACGAAGGTTGGTAGCCGGGTATGGTGGTGGTTCCGTATGGGAGGTCAGGGCGCCTTCCCGAGGGCTCATCGAGAAAGGGTCTGCTGTAGCCCCATGCGCACGCTATACACTTCCTTCGCTCCTACTGCAGGAGCAAGGAACATACCGCCTCGACCCGTCCAACCCAAGCGGCATCCTAAACTCTTGGCCCAACCACCGCATCCAACCTAAAAAATAAAGCCCCAAACCATAAGGTCCGGGGCTTGTGGAGCGGCTGACGGGAATCGAACCCGCGTATCAGGCTTGGGAAGCGTGCGCTCTACCATTGAGCTACAGCCGCATCTTTTTCAGTGTATCGCGCTTGCTTGCCGGGCGTGAAATGTGTTGCGGCTGTTTGTGCGCGGGGTGGCGGGGTTGAAATGTGATGTAGGCCTGTGTGCTGGGGCTGGTGGATGCCTGCACGTGGGTGGTGTTTGCCAGGTATCCTTTAAGCGTGCTTATTTCAGATCGCGATATTCGTCAAGAGATTGCTGATGGGCGCATCGTTCTTGATCCGTTCGATGAGTCGATGATTCAGCCTGCAAGTGTGGACGTGAGGATTGATCGTTTCTTCCGTCTGTTCGATAACCATAAGTACCCGCATATTGATCCTGCTCAGCCGCAGGAGGATTTGACGCGCCTGGTGGAGGTGGCTCCTGATGAGCCGTTTATTCTGCATCCGGGTGAGTTTGTGTTGGGTTCTACGTATGAGAAGGTGACTCTGCCTGATGATGTGGCTGCCCGTTTGGAGGGTAAGTCGTCGTTGGGTCGTCTGGGTTTGTTGACTCACTCTACGGCTGGTTTTATCGATCCTGGTTTTTCGGGGCATGTGACGCTTGAGTTGTCGAATATGGCGACTTTGCCGATTATGTTGTGGCCGGGTTCTAAGGTCGGTCAGTTGTGTTTCTTCCGCCTGAGTAGCCCGACTGAGCATCCGTATGGTTCTGGTGCGTATGGTAACCGTTACCAGGGTCAGCGTGGCCCGACTGCTTCGCGTAGTTATTTGAATTTTCATCAGACGATGATTCCTGCGGATGGTTCTGTGGAGTCTTAGTCTTTCCCGCTTTGGGGTGCGGGCGTGCAGGCTGTGTGTTTGTGCGCCCGCGTTGGGCGGTTTTTCGCCTGTTGTGCTCGTGCGTTCACTCGCGTGCGGGTTTTTATCTCTCACTCTCTAAGGATTTTTGATGAATCTGAAGCCTGTTGTTCTGCGTGTTGCTGGCGCGGAAGTTTCTTTGTATCTGATTGATATGTCGGACTCTTTTGTGGAGCGTTTTAAGAAGGCGTGGGAGCCTCTTGCTCCGGAGTTTTTTGATACTCCTGATGAGGCGTATGCTTCGTTGTCTCGTTTTGATCAGGTGATGCTGGTTCATGCGCCGACTGATGAGTCGGTGATGGATTTGGCGAATCCGCTGATGGGTTCGTTTGATAAGGTTTCGACGCTGCGTGTGGCTGATGATGATTCGGGTATGCAGGATCTGACGAGCCGTATTACGTTGGCAATGATTGAGCAGCTGGTTGGTCGCGGTGTGATGCTGCATGCGGCTGTTATTGGTGACCCTGAGTCGAAGCGCGCTGTGGCGCTGGTGGGTGTTTCTGGTAGCGGTAAGACGACTGCGTCGCGTTTCTTGGGTTCGAAGTTTGCGTACCTGACTGATGAGACTGCGATTATTTCGGATGAGGGTGTTGTGTCGCCGTATCCGAAGCCGCTGTCTGTGATTGTTGACCCGAATGCGCCGAAGGATCAGCAGAACCCGGTGGATTTGGGTCTGAACGTGGTTGATCGTGATGACCTCAGCTATGAGCTGTCGCGTATTGTGTTCATTTCTCGTGATGAGTCGGCTTCGGAGCCGTATTTTGAGCGTGTTCCGCTGCATGAGGCTCTGGTGTTCTTGAGTGAGCAGAGCTCGGGTCTGGCGCGTCACCCTGAGGGTGTTGTGTCGCTGGCTAAGCTGGTGGAGCGTTGCGGTGGCGTGTGGCGCCTGGTGTACTCGGAGGTTGAGGATACTCTGCCGCTGGTTCAGGATCTGCTGAATGGCGGTGAGCTGCCGAATACTGATGAGGTTGAGAAGCTGGAGAAGTACACGGTTGAGGATCACCTGCCGGGTGTGTTCTTGAACGGTACGATTGCGGTGTCTCGTATGCCGGGTACTTCGGGTGTGCGTGTGGGGGAGGACGGCCCGTTCTTGCTGCTGTGTGACACTGAGCTGAATGAGCTGTCTGATTTTGCGGCTGAGTGCTGGCTGCAGGCCGAGGGCGACATTTCGTATGATGACCTGTTTGCGCGTCTGGCTGAGATCTTTGAGGGTCTGCCTGCGGAGGCGTATGACGAGAATTTGAGCGCTATGGCGGCTGGTTCGATGCTGTGGGTTCGTGTGATTGATGATCCGCTGATTGATGACGCGACCTGGGCTCAGATGACCGGCGATGAGGTTCTGGATGAGGAGGAACAGCAGAATGCGCTGGATTCCTCTGAGGATGCTGTCTCTGATGATGAGGATGACGTGGTGGAGGACTAGCCACCGCGGCTTACTGACACGGCTCTCTGGCACGGCTTTCTGAGCTCCGCTTGATAGGCACTGCTTAAGCACGAGGGAGGGGCGGGTAGAAGATAATCTTCTACCTGCCCCTCCCTTGTGTATTTGCAAGGTTATGTTTACAGGCTTGTATTTGCGGGGTTTGTAAGGATGCTTAGCCTCGCAATGTCTTATTGGGCGGCCTTACCGAGCAACACTACTGGGCTGCCTTGTCGCGGCGCTTCTGTTCACGCTTCTGCTCGCGGCGAGCCGCACGCATACGCAGCGGACCGGGCGCCTTCACCGGCAGCAGCAGGAGCAGACCCGCCACCACAACGATCAGAATACCGAGCACACCCCAAATCTGCGCGCCCATGATGCTCACGCACAGACCGAACAGCATCGGCGCCAGGAAGCTGGTGGCACGACCGGTGGTCGAGTACAGGCCGAACAGCTCACCCTCAGTGCCGGGGTCCGCCAGACGAGCCAGGAAGGTGCGGGACGCCGACTGCGCCGGGCCCACGAACAGGCACAGCAGCAGGGCGCATACCCAGAACACGCCAGGCTGAGGGAAGAACAGCAACGGGGTAGCCGCCAAGATAATGCCGACCAGCGAGATAACAATAATCGCCTTCGGGCCCAGGTAGTCATCCAGGTAGCCGCCCAGAATCGCGCCAACCGCCGCGACAGCGCTACCGGCAATACCGAACAGGATCACCTCGGAAGTGCTGAAACCGAACGTGCCCGCCGCAAGAATACCGCCGAACGTAAAAATACCGGACAGACCATCACGGAACACCGCCGAAGCAATCAGGAACCACAGGGTCTGCGGGGACGTCATCTTCAGCCGCTTAATGGTGCGCCACAGCGCCTTGTAGGAGGCGAGCAGACCGCCCTGACGAGCCGGGGAGAGACGCTCCATACCGAGCTCCAGGAAGCGCAGCTCGCGGGTGGGTAGCACCTCCGGCAGGAAGCGCTCGCGGGTGCGCATACGCACCAGTAGCGGCACGCAGAAGAAGAGGCACCAGGCGGCGGCGAACAGCGCGACCGCACGGATATTCAGGGCGTTATCGGTGGTCAGGCCGAGCACCTCGGGGGTAAGCACAAAACCCCACAGCACCACAGCCAGCGCCAGGATGCCGCCGATGTAGCCGGCAGCCCATCCGGCACCCGAAATCTTACCGATATTCTCCGGGTGGGAGATGCGCGGCAGCACGGCGTTGTAGTTCACGTACGCGAACTCGCTGAACACGCTCGCCGCAGAAATTAGGGCGACACCCAGCCACAGGTACTGCGGGGTGGGGCCCACGAAGAAGCACGCCGCCATCGAGCCGACTAGCAGCATGGTGTTCACACCGAGCCAGAAGATGCCCCTGCCGGACTTGTCGTTACGCTGACCGGTGACCGGCGCCAGAATCGCAATGAGGAAACCGGCAACGGTCAGGCCCAGCGACAGCGCCGAAGAGGTCTCTTCGGGCGTACCGAAATAGCTGCTGGTCAGATAGACGGTGAAGATGAAGGTCGTCATAATCGAGTCGAAGCTCGACGAGCCAACATCCCACATGACCCAGGACGCGATCGAGCGGCGGCTATTCGCGTGGTCAACGACCCTACGCGGAGCCTTCGTCTTACGGCGGGGAGAAGAAATAGTCATAGTTGTGCTTTCGGATGCCGAGGTGGCGCTTCAGCGTAGCGGCGGCATGAAACCGGCTGAAGTAGAGCGGGCGTGCTGAAGAAGGAACACCAGGCGGTACGTACCGAGTGGAGATACGTACCGCCTAGCTCATGAACATTCGCGCGGAAAGCGCAAAGTCTTAGTTGAAGAAACGACGCTGCAGGCGAGCAATACCGAAGCTCACCACAGCACCCACGACGGAGGTCAGAACGGTCCAGAGGATGACCTGACGCAGGGTGTCTTCAGACTCGTGGGAAATGGCGGGAGGCTGGTTACCGGTAGCCTTGGTCCAGGCTGCGCCCAGGCCCTTACCAACCAGGGCAGCAGCGCCCATGTTGATACCCGCAATAGCAAGCTTAGCGACGGGGTTCATGTGTATCTCCTTAGCTGTATACGATGCGGCGTCCTGCCCGTGAACCCCTTCGGGGTTGGGTAAGAAAAGAGCGCCACTCCCTAGCGTATAGGGTTTAAGGCGTTCGTGCCGCCTTGGAGCCTCTCCGTCCCAAAATTGTACACCGTGCAATTCTGTAATGTGGGCAGAAGAACGAAACAAAAAGCGGCAAATTGGCACGAACAGCCAGACAAGCCTACAATCAAACCTGGGTTCCCACCCGCACCACAACGGTACGGACAAGGAACCCCAAACGACAGGGGAGCGCCACCGAGGCGCTGAGAGTGCTAAGCAGACCCTCGAACCTGATCCGGTTAGTACCGGCGTAGGGAGTCGAATTTCTTCTCAATGCCCTCGTCCAATCAGAGGGCGAGGACATTCCCCTTCCAACGACGGAAGGACCACCAATGTCACAGAACGCAAACCCCGCCTCCCAGGCATCTACCCAGGCAGAAGCGAAGAAGCCGAACCTGCGCTGGCGAGTCAACGAAATCGTCATCGCTGCAGTTATCGCAGTAGCCTGCGCCGTCATCTTCTGGATCTGGGACATCGCAGTCGGCCCCGCCGCCAAAACCGCACTCGTAGCAGCACCCGAATTCCGCCCCATCGTCGCCGGCGCGTGGCTACTCGGCGGCACCCTCGGCGGTCTGCTCATCCGCAAGCCCGGTGCCGCACTCTTCGGCGAAATCGTCGCAGCATTCATCTCCGTACTCTTCACCGGCGGCGCATGGAGCGGCGAAATCCTGATCGCGGGCCTCTTCCAGGGCCTCGGCGCTGAAATCGCCTTCGCAATCTTCCGCTACCGCCGCTGGAACGCAACCGTCGCCATCTTCTCCGGTGCACTCAGCGGCCTGTTCATGGGTGTTAACGAAATCTTCATCTACTACCCCGACATGGAACCGGTCAAGGCAATCATCTACGTAGCATGCGCCGTCATCTCCGGTGCAGTTATCGCAGGCTTCCTGGCGTGGATTCTCGTGCAGAACCTCGCCAAGACCGGTGTGCTCTCCTCGCTGGCATCCGGCAAGACCCGCCGCTAACCACCAGCAACTAGCCACTCACCACGAGTCACCACTCGGCACACTACAGCAGCCACAAGGCTAAGGAACCATCATGGAAGCAACACCGCGCGGGGCGCGCATCGAGCTCAACAACTTCAGCTGGCACCACCCCGGACGCCCAGAACCCGTCATCAGCGGACTCAACCTCACCATCAACCCCGGTGAAAAAGTCCTGCTACTGGGCACCTCCGGCGCCGGCAAATCGACGCTCCTGCACGCCATCGCCGGTGTGCTCCACGATGACGACGGCGAATCCGCCGGCGGCACCATCACCATCAACGGGCAAGCACCCGCCGAAGCGCGCGGCACCGCAGGCATGATGCAGCAGGACCCCGAATCCTCCATCGTCATGGCAACCGTCGGCAACGACATCGCCTTCGGCCCCGAAAACCTGCGCGTACCCCGCGAAGAAATCTGGGGCCGCGCCACCGAAGCCCTCACCGCAGTAGGGCTCAACCATCTGCCCCTCGACCACCCCAGCAGCGCACTGTCCGGCGGACAGAAACAGCGCCTCGGCCTGGCGGGCATCCTCTCGATGCACCCCGGCGCCATGATTCTCGACGAACCCACCGCCAATCTCGACCCCTCCGGCGTGCAGGAAGTACGCGACAGCATCCTCACCGCCGCGCAAGCCACCGGCGCGACCCTGCTCGTCGTGGAGCACCGCGTGAGCATCTGGGCGCCGCACATGGACCGCATTATCGTACTCGGCGAAGGCGGCACCATCACCCACGATGGCGCACCCGACACCGTACTCACCGAAGCCCGCCAAGAACTCATCGACGCGGGCGTATGGGTACCCAACTATGTGCCGCGTGCGCCGCAGAGCGACAGCGATAGCGAGCACGGCGAAGCGCTACTGCGCGCCGAAAACCTCAGCATCACCCGCGCACAACCCACCCCCAAACAACGACGCGCACGCCGACGCACCATCAAACGCCTCGGCGACACCCCCGCACCCGCACCCATTGACCTGCCTGTCCTTCGCAGCGGCATCAACCTCACCCTGCACGCCGGCGAACACCTCAGCGTGCTCGGACCCAACGGCGCCGGCAAATCAACCCTAGCCCTCACCCTCGCAGGGCTCCTCACCGCACCCAACGGCACCCTCACCGCCACCGACGCGCTCCGTAATTACGACGGTAACCACGGCGGCAACCACGGCGGCGAGCGCGCCTACTGGGACGTGCCCACCTGGACCCCCGCCCAAATGCTCAGTCGTATCGGCTACGTCTTCCAAGAACCCGAATACCAGTTCATCCGCGGAACCTTACGCGAAGAACTCGAACTCGGCCCCCGCCGACTCGCCGCACTCACCCGCAACCCTCTCAACGAAGACGACCTCACCGCCCGCACCAACGAACTCGCAACCCGCCTACGCCTCACCCACCTACTCGACGCCAACCCCTTCACCCTCTCCGGCGGCGAAAAACGCAGGCTCTCCGTTGCCTCCGCACTCGCCACCGCACCCAAAATCCTCATCCTCGACGAACCCACCTTCGGCCAAGACGCACGAACCTGGGCAGAACTCGTCGACCTCATCCGCGAACTACTCGCAGGCGGCACCGCCGTCATCTCCATCACCCACGACGAAGACTACACCGCCGCACTCGGCGGCAACCACATCACCCTCGAAGCCATCGCAACCCCCGGAAAGGAGAACGCATGAACACCGACTTCTTCGGCACCATCGACCGAACCAGCTACTTCAGCAACCTCAACGCCGGCGTAAAACTCATCGTCTCCTTCACCCTCATCATCGCCGCACTCATCGTGCGCGACCCCCTCACCTCCGGAATCCTCTTCGCCCTCGAACTGCTCGGATTCATCCTCGTCGGATTCCGACCCGTCAACGTCCTCGCCCGCTTCTGGCCCATCCTCATCGCCGTCATCACCACCGGCTGGTCCGTCGCCATGCTCAGCGCCAAAAGCGGCACCACCATCCTCGACCTAGGCTTCAACAGCATCACCACCGACTCCGCCGCCGTCGGCGCAGCCATGATGATCCGCTCCCTCGCCATGGTCCTACCCACCCTCGCGTTCGTACTCACCACCGACCCGACCGACCTCGGCGACTCCCTCGCACAAACCTTCAAACTACCCTCCCGGTTCGTGCTCGCCACCGTCGCAGCCTTGCGCCTCGTCGGCATTCTCTTCGCTGAGTGGAATGCCCTCGGCCAGGCACGACGCGCCCGCGGACTCGGCGCGGGCCAATCCCTCGCTGGACGCGCCCAAACTTTTGGCGGTCAGAGCTTCGCCCTGCTCGTGCAGGCCATCCGCCGCGGCTCCCGCCTGGCTGTCACCATGGAGGCGCGCGGCTTCGGCGCAGGCGAACGCACCTGGGCTCGTGTGCCGTCCTATTCGCCGCGTGATGTGCACGTGAGCATTGCCGCCGCCGTCATTATCGCTGTTGCGTACGGTGCATCTATTGCGGCGGGTACGATCCAGTTCCTCTGGGGCTAGTTTGCTCTTGCTGTAGTTTGTTCCGTTTCTGGTTCCGCTTTCGTGGCTCCGCTGGGGAGGCGGTATTCGCCCTCGTTCCTACAGGGAACCCGCCCTCGCTTCGCTTCGGGCACCCTGATGTCGCTACGGATAATACCGTCCCTTTTTGTACGTGTTTAGCTCTGCTTGGGAGACGGTATTCGCCCCCGCTTTGCTTTGGGCACCCTGAGGGCGCTTGGCGGAAAACGCGGCTACACCCGCTACTACCGAACAGGAAGGTACACGCACCTCCTGCCCTTGACCGTAGACAGCACAAAGGGACGGCATCATCCTCGCTCGGATAATACCGTCCCTTTTTGTATGCGTTTAGCTCTGCTGCGCCAGGTAGTTCAACAGGGTCGCGGTCAGCTCCGGGTCATGCGCCAGCGCCGTACCGTTCAGGTGAGTTACCGGCGCAATCAGACGTACCGACGACGCCAACCATACGCCGTCCGACTCAAACAAATCCTGCGGGTAGAGCGGGCCGAAGCCCAGCTCCCAGCCGGCCTGGCGTGCCGCCTCGAACACCGCGCCCTGCGTGGTGCCGGGAAGGATGCCGTGGCTCGGCTCGGGCGTGTACAGCACCTTCTTGCCGTCCTCAATCTTGGCAACCAGCACCGAGGAAGTGGCGCCCTCCAGCACGCGACGCTCGTCAGTGATGAAGATAGCGTCATCTGCGCCGCGCTCCTGCACGTACCGCAGGACTGCCATGTTCACCGCGTAGGAGAGGGTCTTCGCACCCGCCAGCAGCCACGGGTAGGCGCTGTTGTCCATCGGCTCGTGGCCGCGCGGCAGCAGCATCGCCTTCACGCCCTCGGTGCGGCGCTTCACGATGGAGGCGGGCACCGGCGACGCCATAATCAGCGTGTACGGGCCCGGCTGCATGGAGGTCACCGCCTGGGTGGGGCCGCGCGAAATAATGATCTTCACGATGTGCTCTTCGCCCAGCGCAGTCTCGGCACCGGCGGTCGCCTCACGCATGAGGCGCTCCACCGCCGAACGCAGAATCTCGGGTTCCGGGTCGGGCAGGTCCAGCATGCGCGCCGAGGATTCGAGGCGGGACAGGTGCATGCCGAGCTTACGCACGCGACGGTTGACGGACAGCATGGTCTCGAAGACGCCGTCGCCGCGGGTGAAGCCCTGATCATCAACGCTGATGAGGGGCACGGACGGGTCGACGAAGATGCCCTGCGGGTTCTGCTCGTTCAGAAGAATTACGGTACTAGACATAGTTTTATTGTACGTTCGCATCCCTACCCGGCGAGGGAAGACGGTATCGCCCTCGTTCCTACAGGGGCAGATGGACGAGACATGCAGAAGGGGCGGTGCTATCCACGCTCCTACAGGGGCACCCGTCCTCGCTTCGCTTCGGACACCCTGATGTCGCTTACGGATAACACCGCCCCTCCTTGCTCCGCCGCGGAGAGTGTCCGGGCTGACACCCTGAGGGCGCTTGGCGGAAAACGCGGCAGCCCCTGCGCTCATGCACGGACACAGCCAAGCCCCGGATGCGCAACCCTCAGCAGGTTGCCCATCCGGGGATATTGCTCATAAGCCATAAGTCGACAGGGCGACTGACAAGCGGTGTTGAGCTAACGAAGGGTATAAATCATCAGATGGCAAATTACGGCAATCTGGGATAGGACTACAGGAATGATCGTGGGAGGTGCTTTGAAGGTCTTTGAATGACGGTGAATGATTTGCTTCCTATCCAAGCTCCAGCACAGCGTGGATACATAAAAGTGAATCCACAGGGTCGTGACTAGGGTGACGACGCTACTGGCAAGATGAGTCTTATAGACGTCATAGATAGTTGCGCAAGCCGCAATGAACATTACAAAATTAGCAATATCCGCTGTTTGGAGTATCATTTTAATCTCTCCTGTCGTAGGTCTTGCCTTGGCTGACTTTTTTGCTTGTAGATCGCCAAGGCAGGGAAATATGTAGAGGGGTGGGGGGTTGGGTGGAGCCAACCCCCTTTTTTGTGTATCTCGAGGGGTTCGGCCCCACTTACGAGATATTTCATTTTCTATTCTACAACATATTTTAAATTAAGTCTCAGTGTTGGCGTTAGCAGGCACGGCAAAGCCCCGGACGCGCAACCCTTAGCGGGTCGCCCATCCGGGGCTTTAGCTACACAAAAAACAACAGGCTAGTGGCCCGCCACCGGAGCCTCATGGCTCTCACCGTCAGCCGAGTAGTCCGAATCCTTACGCGGCGTAGTCCACAGCACCAGCGCCGTCAGGACCGCGAAACCCAGAATGGAGAAGCCCATCGGCAGGTACTCATGCTCACCCGCGAACGACACCAGCGGCGCCGCCAACGCGCCCAGCAGAGCCTGAATCGTACCCATCACCGCCGAAGCACTACCCGCCATGTGGCGCGCCTCGTTCAACGCCAACGCCGAAGCATTACCAAAAATCAGGCCGCACGAGCTGGTCAGCAGGAACAGCAGAACCAGCGTCGGCACCAGCGAAATACCGACAAGGAAGCTAACCAACAGCAGCGAAGACACCACCAGCAGGCTCACCACACCGACATTCACAATACGGCGCTGCGCCACACGACCCACCAGCTTCGTTGCAATCGCGCTGAACAGCACAATACCAATCGAGTTCACACCGAACACGATCGTGAACTCAGTCTCGGACAACCCCAGAATCTTCTGCAACACAAACGTCGAACCGGAAATGTACGAGAACAGCGCACCAAACGCGAAGCACATCGTCAGCATGAAACCCAGGTAGCGGCGAATCTTGAAGACCTTCGGCAGCTCCGAGTACACGCTCAGGGCGGTACCCTGGTAGCGTTCCTCCACCGGCAGGGTCTCCTTAATCACGAAGATCACGCCGAGCATCATAATCGCGGTAATCACGCCGAGCACATGGAAAATATCGCGCCAGCTACCCCACGACAGCACCCAGCCACCAAACAGCGGCGCAAGCACCGGCGCGAAGCCGTTAATCATCATCATGACGCCCATGAGCTTAGCGGTTGCCAGACCCTCAGTCGTATCAGCAACCATGGAACGCGCCAACACCGCACCAATCGAACCGGTGAAGCCCATCATGAAACGCGCAAAAATCAGCAGCTCAATATTCGGCGCGAAACCACACGCCACCGTCGCAATGAAGCAGATAACCGCACCAATTAGCAGCGGCTTGCGGCGGCCCGTCTTATCAGAGAGGGGACCCACGACCAGCTGGCCGAGCGCCATACCCACCATGAACGCACTCAACGTCAGGGATGCGTTCGTGCTGGTGGTGTTCAGGTCCTCCGCGACAGCGGGCAGTGCGGCAAGGTACATGTCCGTAGCAAGCGGCGCAATCGCGGTCAGCAGCGCCAGAACTATGATAAAAATGGGCGATAGCCCGAATGAGGTCTTAGTCGACTTCGAAGACATATGTCTTAGTTTTTTCTTTCTGTGTGATGCGCGTGCAACGGCGCCTGTGGCTCTACAAAACATGGATGCGGCGGTACCGGATCCGGGGATGAGCTTGCGCAGGCTGGAAGCACAACTTGTTCACGGTAGCAGAATTGGGCGCGGCTTCGTAAGTTAAATGTTTGATATTTTTTTGAGCTGGGAGAGACAGGATTGCAGAGGGTACGCAGAAGGGACGGTGTTATCCTCGCTCCTACAGGGGCACCCGTCCTCGCTTCGCTTCGGACACCCTGATGTCGCTTACGGATAACACCGCCCCTTGAGCGGCTTGGCTTAGCCTGCCGCTCAGTCCCCCGGTGCTGAAGAAATATTTGAGAAATATTCTTGAGAAGCATTGCTCGGGGCGACCGCATAACTTACGTTGGTCATACCACGCGATACGACCGGAGGGAGCACCTCAGATGCGCAACCACTATTACAAATATTTGCTATGCATCCTGCTGCTCATAGCTTGCGTCTTGCTCGTAATCCTCGCTGTGCTTTCTAACAACAACCCGGGTCATGGCAAAGACGGCACTGCCTCCACGCACGCGCCGAGTAATACCTCAACCTACTGGGATAAAGACCGCATGGAATCCGCCAGTCCGGCTCCCATGCCTAAGTAAAACTGCCTCTGGATAGCCGTAGGGCCCAATGCTTCGAGATACACGAAGCATTGGGCCCTACTGTCTTGTAGGCGGCTGTTACTGCGCTGCGCTGTCGTAGATGAAGTCCACGGTCGCGTAGTCTTCCGGGATTTCGGCGAGCAGCGCCTCCTCCTGCGCCGCCCAGCGTTCCCAGTGCGGGCGGAACGTGTCACCGTCACGAGCCATGGCGCGTTCGTAACGCACCTCGTCCGGGGCGGTAGCGAGGATACGCACCTCGCAGGCGCCAGCAATCGCGCCGACACCCTCACAGATGATGACCTGCGTAGCCGCCGGGTCGACGGTGCGCACCTCACCGGGGGCGCCCGCCTCCCAATCCCACGGGGTGTAGGTTCCGGCAATACCCTCGGTCAGCTGCACGGATAGTGCGTCCCACGCCTCAACGCCGTCGAAGAGGCCGTCCCAGCCGGGGTAGAAGTCGTCCAGGTGCAGCACGTGCACGCTGTGGCCGGCGGCGGTGAGCTCCTGCTCAAGCTGCGTGGCGAGGCTGGTTTTGCCGGTGCCGCTGCGGCCGTCAATGCCGATAATCAGCGGGATCTGCGCAAAGTCCGCGAGGAACTGGGCACGGAATTCGGTGAATTCGGCGGTGTCCATGTCGAAGTCGTTGCCGATGCCGTGCTCCAGACGCAGCATGTCTTTGCAGAGTTCCAGGATTTCGGTGGTGCCGGTGACGCGGCGGTTCTGGTTCAGGGGAATACGCTGACTCACTGCGCGTCGCCTTCCTGCTTGAGGTGGTTGATGAGGCCGCGTGCGGCGGCGTCAATGAGGTCGGTGGTGTACACGAAGTCGCGTTCGCTACCGTACCAGGGGTCGTAGATGCCGAGCTGGTCCAGGTGGGTGGTGGTGACCTTCGGGTCGAAGCTGCGCATCATGCGGATCTTGGCTTTGTCCTCGTCGTTGCGGGCGAGGGCTTTGAGCCGCAGGTAGTGGGGTGCGTCCATGGCGAGGATGAGGTCGTTGCGGTCGAAGTCCTCGACGGTGAAGACGCTGGCGCGGTGCGCGGACGGGTCGATACCGCGGGTGGTGAGCTGCGCGGCGGCGCGCGGGTCGATGCGGTTGCCTTCTTCTTCGTTGCTGATGCCGCTGGAGGTGACGGTGACGGGCACGCCGGCTTCTTGGGCGTGCTGGCGGATGAGGTATTCGCCGACGGGGGAGCGGCAGATGTTGCCGGTGCAGACAGTCATGATTCGGTACATGGTTCTAGTGTATCGGTGGGGTAGCGGGTGGTTGGGCGTGGCGGGTGCTCGGGGCGGTGCTTGGGGTGGCGCGGTGACGGGTGGAGGCGCTCGCTGGGGG
>NZ_KV818686.1:0-2315 GCF_001814995.1 Rothia sp. HMSC066H02
TCGGCGCGGAGGAAGTGTGTAGCGAACCGCCGCTGTAAATGGTTGCCGCAAGCCGCATACGCTACCCGGCGCCCATGAATTGAATATGAGAATGCCGCCGCACCCTCCCGAGTTTCGGGGGAGTGCGGCGGCATTTCCTTTTTCACTGTAGAGGTGAGGCTGATGTTTTGGCTTTGAGCGTGCGCCGACAAGGCTTTATGCCAGTGTTTGCTTCACATTTTTATATAATGGGTGAGGCTGGCCGCAGGAGGCCAGTGCCATTGTATGACGACACACGTACATCTAGTTTCAAGGAGGAAGAGTATGGCAGAAGAGCTGCCACAGAATTCATCAGGCTCTCAGGTTGCATCGAAAGATTCCGGTGTTAGCTCTGAGGGGCAATTGTCTAACCAGACTGGGGAAAGTGTTGCAGTGCAGAGCAATCAGGAATCTCAATCATCAGGCAGTCAAAACAATCAGAATAATAAAAAATATGATTTGGGTGTTCTCTTTGTTCATGGAATTGGATTCCAGAAGCCTGGGGAAACGTTTAAAACAATGTATGAACCTATAAAGGAAAAAATTGATTCGCAAGAGAGTGTCTCTTTTAAAGAAATAAGTATCAATTCACCTCTTTCAAGAAGTGCTAAAATTTCTACCGATAGCAATGATATTAATGTTGTTTTCAGGGAATCTTACTGGCATGACTATCCCTCCAAAAAATCATTGAAATTAAGACTTAGGGAATCTCTTGAATGGAGTGTGATTATAGGTCTATATAGAATATTAATTTTAAAATTTCTTCAATTCCGGGTATCTACAGTTACTTTCAATCTATTGACTGGTGTTATTTTTACAATGATACTATTTGGGATTTTAAAGATTCCATTAGATGAAAAAATCCCCGCCGTAATAAATATTGGCATGTCTCATATTGGAGCACTAATTCTTGCTGAGGTTATTTTCGTGATATTATTCTATCGGCGGCAGATTTGCTCTCTTTATAAGCAGGTCCAGAACAATGTATCTAATTCTTCAACAAAATATGAGAAGAGGGTTTTAGACAGTATTGAGCGAATGGTGAATGACGCTGATAGGCTATTGGTTATATCTCATTCAATGGGGGGATACTTATCATATAAATCGCTATCTAATATCCTTAAGAGAAGAAAATATTCTGAGCCGATTCGGTTTGTTGGGTTGGGTAGTGGGCTGGGGCCAATGTCGATCATTAATGAAAGTAAAAAATTTAAACATAAATGCTGTCAGTCATTAATCTATACAATGCTGGCTCTCATTAATTGTTTGCTCTGGGTTAATATTTGGATGAATTTAATGCGGGTATTTGGTAGTGGTAAGAGTACATTTCTTATTATCTATAATTTGGGTATAAATATTTACTTGTTTTTGGCAATTAATGCCATTGTACTGGCTTTAATTTATATATATGTTTATTTTGTGCTGAATAAGAAGTATAGAGTGTTGTTTGAGGGTACTTATACTAAACTGCATGAGCATTATGAATTCTATTATCCTGCTGACCTTGTGGGTAATACGTCTAGGTTTACGTACTCAAAAGATATTAAAAACATTCGGGTCGATGACAGTTCGAAACTAAATATTCTGTCTGTCGCGTTTGGTCGGGCTGTTTTTGCGCATGACATGAGGAAATATATTGAAAATAGCCGAGTTCTTGGTTTTATATACATCTTGGTTACCTCTCCAGGTGGGGCTAAGTCGGCCATAAATAAGGAAATTAAAAATATTTCAAGTATTTATGCCAAAGCCTGGGTTGCCTATATTGCATCTGGAATCGTTGCTTATTTTATTTTAGTATTATTTTTCAGCGAAGCCATGCAGAATCCATGGTTGGGTACCTTGTATATAATTCCAGTACTTATATTTTTTGAGTATGTAGCTTATTTTATTTCCTACGCTCTCATTAATTTTATTGGGTGGGTAGCTGAACTGTGTTTTAAATATTTGGTTAAAAGTGAGAATGTCAAGAATGATAACCCTCAGCAAGAGAGAGATATTGAATTGGCCAACGTTATTGCGCGGGCGATGGTAATTTTTAGTATGTCGCCGATACTTACAATCTTGGCATTGAATCGTCTGGATACGATAGTGTTAGAGGTCGCATTCTGTTTTGCTATATTTGCCACCTTCATTTTATTGGCTACTGGTGTAAAATCGGCGGTATTTTCTTTACGCAAATATTTACGTGGTTAGATTTCTTCAAATCAGCATGCGGCGCGTACGTGTAAGGCTTCCTGCTCCGGTGCGATGCGGTGATGCTACGCCTTCCGGATGCGCCCTCAGGGTGCCCGAGCTCT
>NZ_KV818687.1:0-50017 GCF_001814995.1 Rothia sp. HMSC066H02
AATCACACACGGGGGTGCGTGACTCAAGCTGACTTTTTTGAAACCATTTGATGATTATCAAATAAATAAATATTTGGTATTAGTTTCAGTTTCCATCACCATAATGGTGATTTTATTGAACAAAGCACACTATTGAGTTCTCAAGCAACACACCGATTCAACACCTCAACTTACTCTTTCGAGAAGTCTTACCGTTGAACGGTCATTCATGTTATTTTCATTGTTACCGCGTTCCCGCGGCAACTCAATCAACTATACCAGCGTTTTGTGTGCCGTGCAAATCCGTTTTCCATGATTCGCACCACAATGTTTCTTTCCTAAACTCTTCCATCATCACCAACCGGCAACCCGAAATTCCTTCAAGCAAGAAACCAAAACACTATACAATTGAAAGTCATTCAACCGCTTCTGACTAGGAGAAACACCGAAGAAGTTCTTCGTTTTTTCCTCCTCGCCGCGGCGACTCATACAACTATACAGATGCCGAAATGGGTCTGCAACCCGAAAATGGGTGAAGTAGAGCACAAATAAGGGGGTTTAGGTTCACCCTGACCCGAACAGAACAGCAAAACCCCTAGTCAACGCAGGATAAGCTCCTCAAAAGTTCTTTGAAAAAAGTTTAAAAACCTTCAAAAGACCCCGAAAAATCTGCAGAAGCTCCCTATAGAGCCCATATAGAAGGGCAGAAGAGCCCCTCAGCATCAAGAAGATAGGAAGAGAAGACGGGAAGAAAAGATGGGAAGAGGGGCTCCGCCCCTCCCCCATCTCTGTATCACCGCATCTCTGTATTTCATACCGCCGTATTTCTGTACCGCTGCACTTCCCCGTTCTGTACCTCCCCTCCCCCCCCTCTGCTGCCTCCCTATATATGAGCACCTACATATGGGGAGAGCGCAGAAGAGCACAGAAAAGGAGGGCACCCCCTCACGGGGGCGCCCTCCTTGTTCAAGCTACAGGGTTCAAACTACAGAGCTACAGGCTGTAGCTCGCAAGCTTCAAAACTCTAGTTCGCGGAAGCGCGACGACGAGAAACATCGTACAGAGTAATGCCCACAGCCATCGCCGCGTTCAAAGACTCCATCGCAGAATCAATCGGAATCGACACAATCTGATCGCAGTTCTCAGTCACCAGGCGGGACAGACCCTTACCCTCAGAACCAACCACCACGCACAGCGGCTCATTCGCAAGCTCCAGAGCCGGCAACTCAATATCGCCACCGCCATCCAGACCAATCACGAAAATACCCTGCTCCTTAGCCTGCTGAATCACGCGAGTCAGATTAGTCGCCATCGCAACAGGAATACGAGCAGCCGCACCAGCACTAGTCTTCCACGCACCAGCAGTCACAGCAGCCGAACGACGCTCAGGAATAATCACGCCATCACCGCTAAACGCGGACACGCTACGAATAATCGCACCCAAGTTACGCGGATCAGTAATACCGTCCAAAGCAACAAACAGCGGCGGAGTCGACAGCTTACCCGAGTGCCAACGCTCCATAGTATCCAGCACCAGGTCAGTCGCGTCCGGGTACTTGTACGGCGGAATCTGCATCGCAACACCCTGATGCACAGAACCATCAGTCAAACGATCCAGCTCGCTACGCGGAATCTCCAGCATCGGAATATTGCGCTTATTCGCAATAGTCATGATCTCGCGAACGCGGTCATCAACCTCAACACGGCTCATGATGTACAAGTGCTTCGAGGGAATCTCAGTACGCAGAGCCTCAAGCACCGCATTACGACCAGTCACCAGCTCATCGCTAGCGCGCTTACCGCCCAGACGAGTCTGGAACTTACGGTTCGTACCGGTAGCAGCACGACGCTCAGCCGCACGCTTCATCTTATGTGCCTTGTGATAAACGCGATCCTCAGCCTTCGGAGTAGGACCCTTACCCTCAAGCGCCTTACGGCCGTGACCACCAGTGCCCTTAGTAGCACCCTTCTTCTTGCTGGTAGCGCCCGGGCGCGAACCTGCCTTAGCCATTCTTCTCTTCCTTCGTCAAAGTAATGAATACGAGTCTACGCGAGAGAAACCCGCGCGACCTAAGCCTTACGCACAAACGCGGGGCACATCACCCTCTAGCCAACGCTCCAGCTCGAACCATTCGCGCCATCCTTCACCTGCACACCAGCAGACGCCAACAGATCACGCATCGCATCAGCCTTCGCCCAATCCTTCTGAGCACGAGCATCAGCACGCTCCGCCAACACAGCCTGAATCAGCGCATCCAGAGCCTCATGCTCAGCACCCGAAGTGCCCTCAGCATTAAAGCTCATCAGCTGCGCCAGGCCCAGAACCTCAGCCATAGCCATCACAGCATTCGCCGCCTCCGAAGCATCCTCACCAGCAGCAAGCGCCGCATTACCCGCACGAGTCTGCTCATGCAGAACCGCCAGGGCACGCGGAATATTCACGTCATCATCCATAGCCTCAGCGAAAGCCTGCGGAACCTCACGGCCCGGCTTCAGCACATCCTGAGTAGCAGCAAGGAACGCCTCAACACGCTCAATAGCGGTTGCCGCCTCCTGCAGAGAGGACGGGCGGTAGTCCAGAACAGAACGATAATGCGCGCTACCCAAGTAGTAGCGAACCACCAGCGGACGAGCCATTTCCAGCATCTGCGCCGGCGAAATCGTATTACCGATAGACTTCGACATCTTCTCACCCTCATAGGTGACCATGCCGTTATGCATCCAGAAGTTCGCGAAATCATCGCCAGCAGCAGTCGACTGCGCCAGCTCATTCTCATGGTGCGGGAAACGCAAATCCAAACCGCCACCGTGAATATCGAAACGCGAACCCAAATACTTACCAGCCATTGCCGAGCACTCCAGGTGCCAGCCCGGACGGCCGCGACCCCACGGAGACTCCCACGAAGCAGTCAGCGGCTCACCCTCCTTATAACCCTTCCACAGGGCAAAATCGCGAGGGTCACGCTTACCGCGCGGATCAGCATCCGCAGAATCCTGCATATCCTCAACGCTCTGATTCGTCAGCGCACCATACTTATCCCACGAACGCACATCAAAATACACGTCACCAGAATCATCCAGTGCAGGATACGCGTGGCCACGATCAATCAGACGCTGAATCAGAGCAAACATCTCCGGAATATGACCGGTCGCACGCGGCTCATACGTCGGCGGATCAATACCCAACGCCGCATACGCCTGAGCAAAAACCTTCTCAAAACGGTACGCGAGCGCCCACCACTGCTCATTCGGGAACTCACCCTCAAAACCGGGCTCCATAGAATCAGCAGACTTCGCCAAAATCTTGTCATCAATATCAGTGACGTTGCGGACCGTCGTCACCTTCAAACCGCGGTAACGCATCCAACGGCTCAACTGGTCAAAAACCAACGCCGAACGGATGTGGCCCAGATGCGGTTCACCCTGCACCGTAGCACCACAATAATAGATACGCGCCTCACCGGGCACGACGGGCTCAAACTCACGAATAGTCGCGGAAGCTGAATCATAAAAACGCATAGTCACACTCTCATTCTACGGGGTCGGCTCAGACGCCGGGGCGCTAAATCAGCGATAGGTTACAGAATGGCTCGAAGCAGCCAAACACCTACGAACGCGGATACACCAGCGCCGTCGCAATAGCAGCCACACCCTCGCCGCGGCCCGTCAAACCCAGACCATCAGTAGTCGTCGCAATCACCGTCACCGGAGCGCCCGCCGCCTCGCTCAGCACACGGTTCGCCTCATCACGGCGCGGAGAGAACTTCGGGCGGTTACCCACCAGCTGAACGCTCACATTACCAATCTCAAAACCAGCAGCACGCACAATCGCCGCAGCCTCAGAAAGAATACGAACACCAGAAGCGCCCTTCATATCCGGGCGGTCCACACCAAAATTAGAGCCCAAATCCCCCGTACCGGAGGCGGCAAAAAGAGCATCCGCGGCAGCATGAGCCACCACATCACCATCAGAATGGCCGCTCAAACCACGCTCACCCGGCCAATGCAGACCAGCAATATACAGAGGAGTGCCCTCCTCACCAAAAGCATGGACATCAACACCGGTACCAACACGAGGAATAACAGTCATCACAGGACCCTTCAATCGATCAAACATCTTCTCAGCAGCAGCGCCCGCCCCACTACAGAGGCAGGTACAAGAGGCATTAGGCGGCAAGGTTAGGCAGCAGAATCACCAAACAGCGCGCGAGCAACCCGCAAATCCATCGGAGTCGTCACCTTAAACGCATCCGCATCACCGGCGACCGTCAACACCGGCTCGCCCGCAGCCTCCATCGCCATCGCATCATCAGTCAACAGCTCAGCCTCCTCAGCAGGCAGGGAACGGCTACGCTCATGCGCCGCCAACAGGGCAGTCACCTCAAAACCCTGAGGAGTCTGCACCGCACGCATCTGCGCACGCGAAGGAGTACCCGTCACCAAACCAGCAGAATCCACAGTCTTCACCGTATCCACCACCGGCAACACAGGAATCACCGCACGCACAACACCCTGCGGGCTCGCAGAACCCAAACCCTCAAGCACGCGGTGATACACCTGCGGCGGAGTAAAAGCACGAGCGCAATCATGAATCAGCACATAATCCACCGGAACCTGCGCATCCTTCAAAGCATCCAACGCCGCAACCACCGAAGCAGTACGCGTATCACCACCGGCAGTAATCAACGCACCGGCACGGCGGGCATCCTCCAAAAGCTCCGGGCAACTCGCCGAACAATCAGCAGGAACAGTCACCACCACATGCTCAGCAACACCCGAAGCGAGCGCACCCTCCAACGCATAATCCAGCAGGGTACGACCATGCACACGCACAGCAGCCTTCGGGATCGGCTCACCCAGGCGAGTACCCGAACCAGCCGCCAAAACAATCACAGCAGTATTCGCCGCAGAAGCAGAACTCATCAGTCTCAAGCCCGCCTACGCCTCGAACTTATAGCCCAAGCCGCGAACCGTCACCACATACTGCGGGGCAGAAGAATCCGGCTCAATCTTCGAACGCAGACGCTTAATGTGCACGTCCAGGGTCTTCGTATCGCCCACATAGTCGGCGCCCCACACGCGCTCAATCAGCTGGCCACGAGTCATCACACGACCCACATTGCGCAGCAGAATCTCCAGGAGCTCAAACTCCTTCAGCGGCATAGAAATCTCTTCACCATTAACCGTCACCACATGGCGGTCAATGTCCATACGCACCGGGCCGCCCTGCAGCACCGACTCAGTAGCAGAATCAGTCTCCGCCGAACGACGACGCAACACCGCGCGGATACGAGCAATCAGCTCACGCGCAGAATACGGCTTCGTCACATAGTCATCAGCACCCAGCTCCAGACCGAGCACCTTATCCAGCTCAGAATCCTTAGCGGTCAGCATGATAATCGGGACCGAAGACACCTCACGCAGTTTACGGCACACCTCCATACCGGACATGCCCGGAAGCATCACATCCAGCAGCACCAAATCCGCGCCCTCGCGGTCAAACACCGGCAGAGCATCCAGACCGTTGTCCACAACAATCGTCTGGAAACCCTCACGACCCAGCAAAAACGCAAGGGGATCCGAGAGGGCCTCTTCGTCCTCAACAATCAGAATTTTAGACATCAATAACTTCCTTCGATTCCATAAAACCTATACCGCTAACACTACACTGCGGCCGGAGGCTCATTCAGCGGCAACGCCAACGTAAACGTCGAACCCTCCTGCGGCATCGACCGAACCGTCACGCTACCACCGTGCTGAGTCATCACATGCTTCACAATGCTCAAGCCCAAACCAGTGCCGCCAGTCTGACGCGAACGAGCCGGATCAACACGGTAAAAACGCTCAAAAATACGCTTCTGCTCGTCCTCCGGAATACCCACGCCCTGATCAGCAACCTCAACCAGCAGCTGATCCGCCACACGGTGCACCCAAATATCCACCTTCGTATGCTCCGGAGAATAACGCACCGCGTTCTCCACCAGGTTCTGCACAGCAATACCGAGCAGCTCGGCGTCACCGTACACCTCGGGCACCTCTTCGATGCGGGTAGAAATCTGAATGTCCTTCTCCTCCGCCACAATATGCGAACGATCCACCGCATCAGCCACCAAAGAAGGCACCGACACCGGACCACCACGCGCAATCACATCGGTCGACTGCAGACGCGAAAGCTCAATAATGTCACGCACCAGCGCAGACAGGCGGCGAGTCTCCTTATGAAGACGCCCCACAAAATACTCAATCGCCTCCGGGTCATCACTCGCCTGTTCAATAGCCTCAGCCAACAGACTCACCGCACCCACCGGAGTCTTCAACTCATGCGACACATTCGCCACAAAATCATTACGCATACGCTGCACACGAGAAATCTCAGTGCGGTCATCCGCGAGCACCAGAATGTACTCGTCCCCCAGCGAAGCAACACGCACATCCAAGACCAGCGCCTCACCCTCGCCGCGGTCAATCTCAAAAGTACGCTCCGCAAAAATACCGCGATGACGCACCGTGCGAATCATATCCGCCAACTCATCAGAGGCCACCGTATGACCACGCACCAAACCCATCGCATACGCACCCGGAGAAGCCTGAACCACGCCGCCCACCTCATCAATCACCAGGTATGCGCGACCAATCACAGCAAGCACCTGAGCGGCACCATCACGCAGCGCCGGCGCCGACACCAAGCTACGCTCCTGCTCCCGCTCACTACGCGCCACCGCGTTCATGCTCAGGACGCCCACCAACAGACCTATCATGCCCGCAATAAAGGCGATCAGACCGGCATCCATGTACTTCCCTTCCATTCGGGTACCCCATAAGTATAAATGTGGCAGATACCCAGCACTTGAGCGAACGCCCGTCTTCTCAGGCAGGCTCCCCGTACAGAAACCCTGCAGAGAACGCAATGAGCCGCCCACCTCAACGGTGGACGGCTCATCACAATGACAGGGGTGAAACCCTGCCGGAGGTATTACTTACCCTGGTTTGCTACGGCAGCAATAGCGTCCTTAGCAGCCTCGGGGTCCAGGTACTCGCCAGCCTTGACGGGCTGGAAGTTCTCATCCAGTTCGTAGTACAGCGGAATACCGGTGGGGATGTTCAGGCCAGCAATGTCCTCATCGGAAATACCCTCGAGGTGCTTGACCAGCGAACGCAGGGAGTTACCGTGTGCAGCAACCAGAACGGTCTTGCCTGCTGCGAGGTCGGGCTTGATGTCCGACTCCCAGTAGGGAAGCATACGGCCCAGAACGTCCTTCAGGCACTCGGTGCGAGGAGCGTTCTCGACATCCGCGTAGCGGGGGTCGTGTGCCTGCGAGTAGGGGTCGTTGTCATCCAGCGGGGGCGGCGGAACGTCGTAGGAACGACGCCAAGTCATGAACTTCTCGTCGCCGTATTCCTCGCGGATCTCGGACTTGTTCTTACCCTGCAGAGCACCGTAGTGACGCTCGTTCAGGCGCCAGGTGCGCTTGACGGGAATCCACAGACGGTCTGCTGCATCCAGTGCAAGGTTTGCGGTGTTGATTGCGCGACGCTGCAGGGAGGTGTGAACAACATCGGGGAGGATGTTGCGCTCTGCCAGCAGCTCGCCGCCGCGCTTAGCCTCAGCGCGGCCCTTATCGGTCAGGTTAACGTCCACCCAGCCGGTGAACAGGTTCTTCTCGTTCCACTCGGACTGGCCGTGGCGCAGGAGTACTAGTTTGTAAGTCATACCTCTATTTTTTCATTTACCCGCCGGTTTGTCATGCCTTAGAGCCTAGAAAATATGCATTCTCCCAAAAATTTATAAGGGTCTTTTCTACCAGAACGAAAGGCTCAAAAACCCCGCCAGAAAAGGGAAAAGCCCCGCACACCATCCGACCGGAACAAACCCGTCAGACAGCGCACGAGGCTTCACCATCTATCGCACAAAGCGAGCGCACAAGCTAACGCTAGAAACGGCGGCGACCCACCGAAGGCCACACACCAGCCAAGAACACACAGCTAATCACAGCAGCAACCAGCTGAAGAATCAGCACAGTATTACCGCCGCCAGTCACCGCAGCAAAAACGCTAAACAGCGACACCGCAGCAGAACCACCGGTCAAAGCCAGCCACGTGTTCTTCGGGCGCTTACCGGCAAAATCGTACGCGTTCGCCGGTGACATCCACGCACGCACAAAAGCCAGCACACCAACCGCGGCACCAGCGATAGCCAGCAGCGTATCAACAAAAGTGGTCACATACCAGACCAGCAGAATAGGAGACATAGTATTCCTTAGAATCAGCAGCTTCTCTAGACAACCCTAGCAAAGCGCTTAGCGGACAACCTTGAAGGCCTCAACCAAGTCATTGTAAAGGTCATCCACGTTCTCAATACCCACCGACAGGCGCAGCAGAGACTCCGGAATCGAATCCGGCTCGTTACCGTGGCGACGACGACGCTCCACCAGAGACTCCACGCCGCCCAGAGAGGTCGCCGGGGTCCACAGCTTCAACGCCTCCACGACGTTACGGGCACCCGATGCGTCGGTATCCAGGGTGACGCACAGAATCGCACCGAAACCATCCATCTGCTTCTTCGCAACCTCATGACCGCGATCGCTCTCCAGACCCGGGTAACGCACCTCAGTCACGAAGGGGTGCTCGCTCAGACGCTCTGCGAGAACCTGCGCGTTCTGCACCGCACGTTCCACGCGCAGTGCCAGGGTGCGCAGACCGCGCAAACCAAGCCACGCCTCCACCGGACCGGGGATTGCGCCGTTGGTGATGCGGTGGTGCAGCATCGCCTTGTACAGCTCCTCATTCGAGGTCAAGATCATACCCAGCAGAACATCAGAGTGGCCCGCCAGGAACTTCGTTGCAGAGTGAACCACCACGTCAGCGCCCAAATCCAGGGGACGCTGCAGAATCGGGGTCGCGAAGGTGTTATCCACCGCGGTCACAATGCCCAGACGGCGAGCAGCAGAAAGCAGGGCAGGCAGGTCAGCAACCTCAAGCATCGGGTTCGTAGGGCTTTCCAGCCACGCCAGGACCTTCGGTGCCGAGTAGTTGACGTTCTCGGGGGTCACGCCGGCGCGGGATGCGGCATCCTCCATAGCGGCGATAACGCTCTCGGTGTCTTCAATGTCCACGCGAACAAGCTCAATGATGCCGCGGCGTTCCAAATCCTTGCACAGGGTCACCGACGCCATGTATGCGTGCTTCGGAATCAGAACAATGGAGCCAACCGGCACCAGGTCGATCACAGCAGCGACAGCAGCCATACCGGAGGGGAACAGCAGACCGGGCTGGGTAGCGTTCTCCAGCTTCGCCACAACCTCTTCCATGCCCTCCCAAGTGGGGTTCGAGAAGCGGGCGTACACGCGGTCCTGCTCAATATTGACGGCGTCCACACCGCGGTAAGTGGAAGAAAGAACAATCGGAGGGTTCACCGGCGCGTCATGCTCGTGTGCCGGGCGGCCGCCAGAGACGACGAAGGTCTCTGCGGAGTAATTCATGTCGTGGTTATCTGCACTCATGTCTTTAAGCCTGGCACACCCGCGCCCAGAACGCACGCCCGCACGGGTGACGGTACGCAGGATTTACATGTTTTTTACCTTGATACGCGCCCAATCCCACGCGGAGGTATCACCAAAACCGCACCGGTGCAGCTAAGAGACCCGGTACCCTTAAAGGTGATGGATACTCTCAGCTACACCCCCGATGCACAGAATCTTCCCGCCGACCCGAACGGTCGCCGCGGGCTTTTTATCGTGGTCGAAGGAGGCGACGGTGCCGGCAAAACCACCCAGCTCACCCTGCTGAATGAAGCGCTCAGCGCCCGCGGATACCGTGTCATCACCACTCGCGAACCCGGCGGCACCGAGATTGGCGAGAAGCTGCGAGCCCTCGTCCTGGAAGCAGGTCAGGGCACCATTGACGACCGCACCGAGGCGCTGATCTTTGCGGCGTCCCGCGCGGCTCACGCCTCCCAGCTGATTCGCCCCGCGCTCGCTGAGGGCGCCATCGTGCTGAGCGACCGCTATATTGATTCTTCCGCCGCGTACCAGGGTGTTGGCCGTGACCTGGGTATTGAAGCCATCGTCGATTTGAGCCGCTGGGCTACCGCCGACCTGGTTCCCGACGCGACCCTATTGCTGAGCGTGCCGCTGAGCGCCGAGCAGGAACGCATGGACCAGCGCGGCACCGTCGACCGTATTGAGGCTGAAGGCGCCGCGTTCAAGGCACGTATCCACGGTGCGTTCGAGCAAATCGCCCGTGAGGACGCTAACGGTTCGCACCGCATCATCGACGGCGTGGGCACGATTGAGCAGGTGCACGCGCGCGTGCTCGAGGTGGTTGAGCCTCTGCTTGCCCTCCGCGAGCTGGTCCGCACCGGTAAGGAGGACTCATGAGCCTCTGGGATACCCTGCTGATTCCCGCCGATAAGCTCCAGCAACTACGCACGGACGCCGCCGCCAACCGCCCCACACACGCTTGGCTTTTCACGGGCGCGACCGGTGCGCCTCACCGTGAGGCTGCAAAAATTTTCGCTGCCGCGCTACTATGCGAGCAGCCCGACCCGCAGAACCGCGGATGCGGCCAGTGCAAGGGCTGCGTGACCGTCATGAACGGTTCGCACGCAGATTTTACGCACTTTAGTACCGAGGCGACGCACATCAGCATTGATGAGGCGCGCGAGCTGGTCATGAAGGCTCAGGACCGCCCGACCGTGGGTCGCTGGCGCGTGATTCTGGTTGAGGACACCGAGCGCATGCCGGAGCGTACCTCCAATGTGCTGCTGAAGGCGATTGAGGAGCCGCCGCCGCATACGATTTGGTTGTTGACGGCGCCCTCCCCCACCGATGTGCTGGTGACGATTCGTTCGCGGTGCCGTCCGGTGCAGTTGCCGGTTCCTACCGATGCGCAGGTGCACGAGTATTTGTTGGCGCACGGTGTGGTGGATCCTTTGGCGCAGCGTGCGGCGCGTCTGGCTCTGGGTGATGCGCAGGAGGGGTACCGTTTGGCAACCGATGAGCAGGCGATGGCTCGTCGGGAGTTGATTACCTCCCTGATTCTGAATGTTCGTTCTATTTCTTCGGCTTTCAACGCAGCAGAGAAGCTCACCGACCTTGCCGACCAGGACGCACAAGCCGTCTCCGCTCTCAAGGATGAGCAGGAACGCCAGGAGCTTCTGGCTCTGCTGGGTATTCGCGAAGGCGAGCGCGTTTCGCCATCTTTGCGTGCACAGGTTCGCCGCCTGGAGGAGCAGCAGAAGCGCCGCGCTAAGCGCGTTTCCTCCGATACGCTGTTGCGTTCCGTGGCGCAGGTTCAGACGGTTCTGCGTGATGCATTGACGGTGGCTCTGTCGGCGCAGGCTCCGCTGGTCAATGAGCATTTGCGTGAGCCTCTGGAGGCGTTCTGCACCCGCCGTTCCGCCCAGCAGCTGCTGGAGGATGTGCAGGCGGTCGAGCTGACTCTGCGTCGCCTGAAGACGAACGCGAATGCGCGTCTGGCACTTGAGGCGTTGATGAGCCGCTTCGTGTACTAGAAGCTTCTTGGTAGCTCATACAGCACAAGGGGAAGCGCCGAAGAGATAATCTTCGGTGCCTCCCCTTTTTCTATTGGCTCTCAGCGCCTCTAGAGTTTAGTTGCGGAAACCGTGAACCGGCGACGGAATACGACCGCAGCGGGCAATGAACGCCTCCGCGCTGGGGGTGTGGGTGGGCATGACGGGTGCTCGACCGAGCAGGCCACCAAATTCGACCATGTCGCCTACGCCCAGGCCGACCGCCGGGATGACGCGGACCGCGGTGGTCTTGTGGTTCATCACGCCGATTGCTGCTTCGTCGGCAATCATTGCGGCGAGGGTGGCGGCGGGGGTGTCACCGGGAACCGCGACCATGTCCAGGCCCACCGAGCAGATGGCGGTCATCGCCTCAAGCTTGTCCAGGGTGATGTGTCCGGCGGCTGCGGATTCAATCATGCCGATATCCTCAGAGATCGGGATGAAGGACCCGGAGAGGCCACCGACGTTCGAGCACGCCATGAGGCCGCCCTTCTTCACCGCATCGTTGAGCAGCGCAAGTGCCGCAACGGTGCCGTGGGTACCGACGGTTTCCAGACCCATCTCTTCGAGGATGTGCGCGACCGAGTCGCCAATCTCTGCGGTGGGTGCCAGGGAGAGGTCAATAATGTTGAAGGGTACGCCCAGACGCTCAGAGGCGAGGGTGCCGACCAGCTGACCGACGCGGGTAATCTTGAAGGCTGCCTTCTTGATTTCTTCAGCGCAGGTGTCAAAGGATTCGCCGCGGGCCCTCTGCAAGGCGCGGTGTACCACGCCGGGGCCAGAGACACCTACGGAGATAGTGGTGTCTGCCTCCTGCACGCCGTGGAATGCGCCCGCCATGAAGGGGTTGTCGCTGACGGCGTTCGCGAAGACGACGAGCTTGGCGCAGCCGAAGCCGTGTGCGTCCGCGGTCAGGTCTGCGGTGGCGCGGATGGTTTCACCCATGAGCTTGACGGCACTCATGTTAATGCCGGCGCGGGAAGATCCAATGTCTACGGAGGAGCAGACCACGTCGGTTTCTGCGAGCGCTCGCGGGATGGAGCGAATCAGCTTTTCGTCGGCGGGGGTCATGCCCTTGTCAACGAGGGCGCTGAAGCCGCCGACGAAGTTCACGCCGACTGCCTTAGCTGCCGCGTCGAGGGTGCGGGCGAACTCTACATAGTCCTCATCGTTGGAGGCGCCTGCCACCAGCGCGATAGGGGTGACGGCGATGCGCTTGTTGACGATCGGGATGCCAAGCTCAGCTTCGATACCTTCGCAGACGCTGACGAGGTTTGCGGCGCGGCTGGTGATCTTGTCGTAGATTTTGCGGCGGGCTACCTCGCCGTCGGAGTCGGCGCAGTCGAGCAGGGAGATGCCCATGGTGACGGTGCGAATGTCGAGCTTCTGCTCCTCGATCATTCGGATGGTTTCAAGAATATTGTCATTCATCATGGTGGCCGCTTAGATGGTGTGCATTGCCTTGAAGATGGATTCTGCCTGGATGCGAATCTGGACCTTCTGTTCGTGCTCAACACCAACCATGGCTTCCTGCAGGTCGATGAGGTTCTGCTGCTCTTCGTCGAAGGAGCAGTGCATGATCATGGTGAAGTATTCGCCCATGATGGTCTGGGAGACGTCAAGGACGTTGACCTTGCGCTCGGCGAGGGTTGCGGTCACGGCGGCGATGATGCCTTCGTGGTCGATGCCTGTGACGGTGAGGATGATCTTCACGGTGTTCTCCTAGTGGCTTGGGGCTGCGTACCCAATGAAGAGGTGCATAAAGGCACAGGTACACGCATATTTATAAGAGCAATTATAGGTTACCCAGAACACACTGTGCAGGGTAGACACAAAAATATCCCCTGCATCCCAAAATCGGGGCATAAAGAATCCACGCCTCCCCCGACCTGAATAGATACAGGGAAGAACGTGGATTCTTTATTATGTGCCAGTCTTGAAGTATCTTTCGACACTCCTTATAACTGGCTAGTTATAACTGTCTAGAAGTTTTAGTTATCGAGGATTATTTCCTAAACATAAGAAGCGATGTACAGCTCGCCATTACCGCTCAGGGTTGCCGCCGAGGGCTCACCCACGTGCAACACCGACTCGGTGGCGCCCAAAACGAACTCTTCGGTGCCGTTGCCGTCTGCTGCGTGAATAGTGATTTTGCCGGATACGCTCAGCGCGGCGCTAATGCCCTCGAAGGTGTATTCCTGCGGCTTGCCCTCTTCAACACGGATGCGGGTCACGCTCATGCGCTCGTCCCACATGGCGTAGGAGCCGACGGGTGCGTTCTCGGGGGTGGGACGCTGAATGACGGGTGCGTCCTGGCTTTCGCCAAGAACCTTGATGAGCTCCTCAGCGTCGATGTGCTTTGCGGTCAGGCCCGCGCGCATCACGTTATCGGAGGGGTTCATCAGCTCAATAGCAGTACCGGAGACGTAGGCGTGTACCTGACCATCGGGGGTAAAAGCGGATTCGCCCGGTGCCAGGTGAACCAGGTTCATGACGAAGGCAACGAGCAGACCGCGGTCGCCGGGGTACTTGCCGGCGACGATCTGCACGAGCTCAGCTGCGTCAGCGATGAGTGCGTTGTCGGAGCCGGTCAGCTGTGCTGCCGCCTCAACAAGCTGCTCAACAGCCGCGATGGCGGTCTCTTCGGGCATGCGAATAATTTCGGTCAGCAGCTGCTTGGGGGTAAGCTCCACACGCTCTGCCAGCCAGTCCGCCTTGAACCCCTCGGCAAGCTCTGCCAGCTGCTCGGAGGTGCGCACACCGGTGAGCACGCGCATCTGGGTCAAGGCAATGACGGTTTCAGGCTTGGAGTAGCGGTCCTTGTAGTTGCGGTGCGGCGCGTCAATCGCGATGCCGCGTGCCTGCTCATCCTCGAAGCCGGCAATAGCCTGCTCGGGGGTGGGGTGCACCTGAATCGACAGGGGTGCATCAATCGCAAGGATCTTAAAGAGGAAGGGGAACCAGTCGGAGGTACGGTCCGGACGCAAGAAACGGGAGGGCTCAGCCTGAATCAGCTCGTTGAGCGGGGAGTCGGTGCCGTCAACGGTCGCGCGGGAGGGCGCAGCCGGATGCGCGCCAACCCACACCTCAGCCTCGGGCTGTTCGGTGGGGACGGGCACGCCACGCATGCGTCCGAGAATTTCGTGGGAACCCCACGCATAATTCTGAATCTGGTTTTTTAGGGGAAAAATCTCACCCATGGGGGAAAATACCTCTCGACGTGAGTTGTTTGAAGCAAGTGACGTGATAAAAAACCCATACATTCAGCGGAATTTATAAGGTTTTACCTGCCCATTATAGAGGCTAGTTGCACTTCTTTACCGCTAAAATAAAAGGCGTGACTACTATTAATCTACATGACTCATTCAAAGCGTACGACGTGCGTGGCATCGTCGGCGAAACCATTACCGCAGAGACTGTTCGCGCTACCGGCGCGGCTTTCGTAGACGTTCTCGGCTTGGAGGGCCAGACCATTCTGGTCGGTGGCGACATGCGCCCCTCCTCCCCCGAATTCATGGATGCATTCGCCCAGGGTGCAACCGCTCGCGGTGCAAATGTTGAGAAGATCGGCCTGATCTCCACTGACGTTCTGTACTTCGCATGTGGCGTTGAGAACGCTGCCGGTGTTACCTTCACCGCTAGCCACAACCCCGCAGAGTACAACGGCATGAAGATGGCTAAGGCTGGCGCTGTTCCGCTGTCTTCCGAGTCCGGTCTGTTCGATATTCGCGATCTGGCTCAGAAGTACCTGGATTCGGGCGAGATTCCTTCGGTTGAGAAGGTCGGCACCGTTTCTGAGAAGGACATTCTCAAGCCTTACGCAGAGTACCTGCGCAAGCTGGTTGATCTGTCTTCCATCCGCCCCTTGAAGGTTGTTGTTGACGCTGGTAACGGCATGGGTGGTATGACCACTCCCGCTGTTCTGGGCGACACCATCCTGCCGGGCCTGCCCCTGGAAATCGTTCCCCTGTACTTCGAGCTGGACGGCACCTTCCCGAACCACCCGGCTAACCCGCTGGAGCCGGCTAACCTGGTTGACCTGCAGAAGGCTGTTGTTGAGCACGGTGCTGACATTGGTCTGGCATTCGACGGCGACGCTGACCGTTGCTTCGTCATCGACGAGAAGGGTGAGCCCGTCACTCCTTCCGCTGTGACCGCTCTGGTTGCTGAGCGCGAGATTGCTCGTGCGAAGGCTGAGGGCAACGAAGAGCCCGTTATCATTTACAACCTGATTACTTCGAAGGCTGTTCCTGAGCTGGTTGAGAAGCTGGGCGGCCGCGCAGTGAAGACCCGCGTGGGCCACTCCTTCATCAAGGCTGTTATGGCTGAGGAGAACGGCGTTTTCGGTGGCGAGCACTCCGCTCACTACTACTTCAAGGACTTCTTCAACGCAGACACCGGCATGCTCGCTGCAATGCACGTGCTGGCTGCTCTGGGTGGCGGCGACAAGCCCCTCTCCGAGATCAGCGCGAAGTACTCCCCCTACGTTGCTTCCGGTGAGATCAACTCCGAGCTGGAAGACAAGGCTGCCGCTGTGGACCGCGTGCGTGCACACTACGCTAACGCTCCCGTGGTTGTTGAGGACTCCGACGGCACCACCTTCACCAACACCGAAGAGGGTTGGTGGGTTAACCTGCGTCCTTCGAACACCGAGCCTTTCCTGCGCCTGAACCTTGAGGCACCGGATGTTGCGACTATGGAGCGCGTCCGCGACGAGGTTCTGGCTCTGGTTCGCCAGGGCTAAGCACTAGACTAGCTGCTAAAGATCCCGCCCCACAGATTCATCTGCGGGGCGGGATCTTTTATTTTGGGTTCTAAAAACCCGGCTAGGTTCTCCTATCTTGAGGAAGAACCTAGCCGGGTTTAAGAAACCTAGCGGACGAGCCGGCTTACGGGGTTTTTACGCTTCGCGAGCCTGGTCGTGGAGCATCCACTGGTCGGGGCCGAAGATCTCGTAGTTGATGTTCTTGCCGGGAACGCCTGCCTCAACCAGTGCGGAGCGTACGCCCTGCATGAAGGGCAGCGGGCCGCAGAGGTAGACGTTAGCGTTGGCGGGAACGTCCAGCTTGGAGACGTCGACGCGGCCGGTGAAGTCGCCACCCTCGCCCTCAATGAAGGATACGAGGCGTGCGTTGGGCAGCTTGCCGACGAGCTCGGCGAGCTCTTCGCGCAGGGGCCAGGTGTCCAGGCGGCGGTCTGCGTGGACCACGGTCACGGGGCGCTCGGAGCCCTTCTCAACCAGCTCGGAGAGGAAGCTGAGCATGGGGGTAGTGCCGATACCTGCGGAGAAGAGGTACAGCGGTGCCTCGGGGTCGCCGAAGCCTTCCAGGGTCAGGTCGCCGTAGGGGTTGGAAAGCTCGACGACTGCGCCAACTTCCAGCTCGTGCAGGATGGAGGTCATCTCGCCGTTGGGGTCGAGCTTCACACCGATGCGGCGCTGGTTCTTCTCGCTGGGCAGCAGGGTGTACTGGCGTGCCTGGCGCAGGCCGTCGCGTGCGGGAACGACGATGGAAATGTACTGGCCGCCCTTAGACTCGGTCATGGGGGTCTCATCGGCGGGCTCGAAGGTCAGCACGACGACGTTCTCGCCGGTCTCCTTGCGGTCAACGAGCTTGAAGGGTGCGAACATGACGTCGTTTGCCTGGGAAGCGTACAGGCCCTTCTCCAGCTTGATGAGGGCGTTGCCCATGAGCCAGTAGACCTCGGTCCATGCCTCAACGATTTCGGGGGTAGCCAGGTCGCCCAGGTTAGCGGCGATCGCCTCGAAGAGGTACTTGTAGACGGTGGGGTACTCTTCTTCCTTCAGGCCCAGGGATGCGTGCTTGTGTGCAACGCGGGAGAGGACCTCGTCGGGGTAGGAGTCCGGGTTCTGGACGATGTAGGAAGCGAACACAGCGATGGAGCCTGCCAGTGCCTTGGGCTGGGTGCCTTCGAGCTGGGAGGAGCGGGAGAACATGCCGTCCATCAGGTCGGGGCGGGCGGCGAACATTCGACGGTAGAAGTCGGGGGTGATGTCGTTGATGCGCTCAGCAATGATGGGCAGCGTTGCCTCAATAATGGGGCGGGACTTCTCGGAGAGCATGTCTTGCCTTCTTCCTGTGTGGTCACCTGGTCGTTGTGATGATGCCCTTGATATGTGTGATGCTGGGGCATTCACTCGGACAGCTCAGTTGGTGACGAAGTGTTTATAAAGCACCCTTACCGTAGCATTTTGCGGGGTGTTTGCGCTGAGTGCAGGTCACTCCCTGAGGGGTGTTGAGGGGTCTAGGCGAGACTTATGGTTCAGCTTGACTCAAAGAGAGAGCCCCGCGTCACACTATATATTTTCAGCACTGATTTTGAGTTCGCCGGGTGACTAGCCCCGAAGTCTGCATAAAAATTCTGGAATGAAAATATATTTACTATGGAAAGTATGCAGTGTGGTGCAAAAATGAATATGGTCACATTTTCTGCATTTGAAAAGCAAATTTGCAATATTCTGCATTTACTGCACAAATTTAGGACTCACGCAGGTTCCAGCAGTCACGCAAGCAGCGACAAAATACTCCCCACTCCCCTCGAAAACCCTGCAAGAAACCCCTACAAGAAAGCCGAGAGACCCCCGCGTGAACCGCCCAGCAGCCCCCGCATCAACCGCAAAAACACCCTAAACTTCATGTTAAAAACTCTATGGAGCCTCCCACCGGAAAGCTCCACAGGTATCACGTATTTCTTTCAGCCTGCCAGTCTAGCGCGCAGGCAGCGCATTCTCCGGAGGCGCAAAGCCCAGCTCAACAAATACCGGACCAACGGGACGTGCACCAGCGGTCAGCTCGCTAATGACGACCGAATCAACCGATGCATAGAACGCCTCACGAGCCTTCGCCAGCACATTGCGCAGGCGGCAGAACTTATCGAGGGGGCAGTGGCCGTTCTCATCCTCACACTCAATCATGGGGATATCGCCCTCAGTAGCGCGAAGAACAGTGCCGACGGTCGCAGAACGACCAGCGTCGGAAAGCATGACGCCACCGGCGCGACCGCGAGTCGAATCCAGGTAACCCATGTTCACAAGGAAAGCCACAGCCTTCGCCACGTGGTTGTAGGGGGTATCCACTCCCTCAGAGATCTTCTGAGTGGAAAGCTTCTGACCGGGCTCCAGAGCAGACAGGAGCATCAGAACGCGGAGCGAGACATCCGAGAATGCTGTCAAACGCATGGATACTCCTTCTATCCTTCTCGTGTCGCCGTCACTTCCACAGAGAACTTCCACAGAGACGGCAACGGATGCGTGAGCCCGGGCGGGTTCGACGCGTTCAAAAATCTTACATTGGAATTGTATAGGGGCGGCAAGAGAGGCAAGAAATTATGAATAGCCGCTTCTATGCCAAACCACCCCGGTGAGGATTTTAAAGTATTTCTCAAGAACAAGTGGACTGCATAGCCTTACATTCACACCTTTGCGAGAAAATTTATCACTCCCCCAACTGACGGGGATTCAAATTTCCCCCAAACAGAAGGAAGGGGCGGAATCTCATCGAGAGATTCCGCCCCTTCAAGGCGCTAAACCTTAGGTATTAGCAGGAGTGTCTTAGTCCTCCAGGGCCTTTGCCAGAGCATCGCGCTGCTCGCGAACCTCGACGGGAAGCTTGTCGCCGAACTTAGCCAGCCACTCGTCGATGCCGGGCAGCTCAGCAGCCCACTCGTCCTTCGAGACAGCCAGAGCAGCCTTCAGCTCCTCCTCGGAGATCTCCAGACCGGTCAGGTCCAGGTCTTCCTTGGTGGGAACGGTGCCCAGGAAGGTCTCCTCGCCGCCAGCCTTGCCGTCCAGGCGGTCGAAGATCCACTTCACAACGCGAGAGTTCTCGCCGAAGCCGGGCCATGCGAAGCCACCATCAGGGGTGCGGCGGAACCAGTTGACGTAGTAGACCTTCGGCATGTTCTCAGCGCCGTGCTTCTTGCCCAGGTCAATCCAGTGCTTGAAGTAGTCACCAGCGTTGTAACCGATGAAGGGTAGCATAGCCATCGGGTCGCGGCGAATCACGCCGACGGCACCCTTAGCAGCCGCAGTGGTTTCAGAGGACAGAGTGACAGCGCGGAAGACGCCCTGCTCCCAGCTCTCGGACTCGGAAACCAGCGGGATGGTGGTCTTACGGCGACCGCCCAGAACGATAGCGCTCAGCGGCACACCCTCGGGGTCGTAGTACTCGGGAGCGAGCATGTCGACCTGGGATGCGGGGGTGCAGAAGCGGGAGTTCGGGTGAGCTGCCGGGCGACCGGACTCGGGGGTCCAGTCCTTACCGGTCCAGTCGATCAGGTGTGCGGGAGCCTCGTCGGTCTTGCCCTCCCACCAGACGGAGCCGTCGTCGGTCAGTGCAACGTTGGTGAAGATGGTGTTGCCCTTGGCGATAGCCTTCATAGCGTTCGGGTTGGTGGAGTAACCGGTGCCCGGTGCCACGCCGAACAGGCCAGCCTCGGGGTTGACCACGCGTGCCTGGTGGTTCTCGTCGAACTCGATCCATGCGATGTCGTCGCCGACCATCTCAGCCTTCCAGCCGTCAATGGTGGGCTCCATCATTGCGAAGTTGGTCTTGCCACATGCGGAGGGGAACGCTGCGGAGATGTAGCGAACCTTGCCCTCGGGGTTGGTGACCTTCAGGATGAGCATGTGCTCTGCCATCCAGCCCTCGTCGCGACCAATAACGGATGCGATACGCAGTGCGTAGCACTTCTTACCGAGCAGTGCGTTACCGCCGTAGCCGGAGCCGAAGGACCAGATTTCGCGGGTCTCGGGGAACTGGACGATATACTTCTCGGGGTTGCAAGGCCAGGGAACATCTTCCTGACCGGGCTCCAGGGGTGCACCAACACTGTGCAGAGCCTTGACGAAGAAGCCGTTGGTCTCGTTCAGCTTGGCCAGAACGTCCTTACCGATGGTTGCCATGATGCGCATGGAGCAGACAACGTATGCGGAGTCGCTGAGCTCAACAGCAATCTTGGGGTTCTTAGCCTTCAGGGAGCCCATGACGAAGGGAATGACGTACATGGTACGACCGCGCATGGAGCCCTCGAACAGACCGGTCAGGGTCTGCTTCATTTCGACGGGGTCGCGCCAGTTGTTGGTCGGGCCTGCGCCTTCTTCGGTCTCGGAGCAGATGAAGGTGCGCTCCTCGACACGTGCAACGTCGTCAGGATCGGAGAAAGCTGCGTAAGAGTTCGGGAATTCGTGATCGCTGAGGCGAACGAAGGTACCGGCGTCAACCAGTTCCTGTGCCAGGCGGTCATATTCTTCCTGGGTGCCGTCGACCCAGTAGATGTGTGCGGGCTGGGTCAGTGCCGCAACTTCGCGAACCCAGTCCAGAAGGCCCTGGTGGGTAGTGGGTGCGCTCTGCAGCTCCTTTTCGAGCTCAGCAGAGAGAGTACGAGTTGAGGTGTCAGCCATTGACATTTTCCCCTTCAATCGGTGGCCCGGATACTACATTGATCCGGTTAGGTCTGCGGTAACAAAGAAGCAGTTAAACACTACAAGCGTGCAAACAATGGTGAATATGCACGCTTGGACAGTCTCCACTTCCTCGTGATGCTTACAGAATAACGCATTAATAGTCTGTAGAGCTTCCTATGACGCCATTTCTTAAGTTCTGCGCATCACATTCTTAGAGTACGAGAGGATTTCTGTAAAGAATTTTTAGGGCTTACGGCGGGATCCTCCGGGGGATTTCAGGGACCTGCAGCGCCGGTTTTAGGGTGCCGAGAAAATATTTTGAAAAAATTTTGCGAGCGCAAAAACCCCGGAATCATGCGGTAAAACGGGGTGCTTTCGATTCCTGCGGAGGGGATTTTGGGTAAATTTCGAGTTTTTCGGCTTGCGCACCTCTAACGACATCCGTATAGTAGTACCTGTTGCCGCGACGGATTGAAGAAATCCGAAGCGAGGAACATGCGCCTGTAGCTCAACGGATAGAGCATCTGACTACGGATCAGAAGGTTGGGGGTTCGAATCCCTTCGGGCGCACCAACGATTCCCGGTTCTTCGGAACCGGGGATTTTTTGTATCCCCAGAAATACGCTCAAAAAGTGCCCCACCGAAAGCGCCGAGTACAGCACAAGGCACCGCACGCACGGCAGACGGCGCAGGGCTGAGGGCGCGGCGCGCAGGGCAGAGGGCGCAGCGCGCAGAAATCACAGCACATAGAGATACCTATATAGAGGTGCAGCAATGATGCTCCACCAGCCGCCGCCGCATCCGCGCCCAAAAACTGAGCTAAAAGTGCGCCTCAACCTGTGAATCCACAGATTTACGCTCCCAGATGACGTGCTCCGGGGCACACCCGCCAAAAAACGCCTAGGATGGAAAGAAGACCCTCCACACATAGGCTGGAGAGCAGACAACGCGAAGGAGCACTATGGCACAGCTATCCATTCCGCAGTCCCTGATAGGTGCACTCATCGATATAGCCGACCTTGGAACACTCGACTACTTCCCGCCCACCGAACGATGCGCCCACTGGTCCCTCTACGACGCGCAGCGCCAGGAGCTCCTCTGCCCCTGCGCACCCGCCGCCAACACCACCGCAGAGAAGCTCTTTGAGGCCGCGGCGAAGATTCTCTACGAGAATTTCCCGCGATATATCGATTCGCCCGAGGAAATCATTCCTTATACCTCACGTCAGGAACTCGTTGCCGCCCTACGTCGCGGTGAGGAAGAGCCTGTTGATAAGGAACAGGGCGAGCTGCAAGAGCCGTCAGCTGAAAATACTGTAGAGCCTACGGCTGAGGTTGAAACTAGCCCCGCCGAACCTGCAGTAGTTGAGGGCACGGAAGTGAACGCTTCTGTTGCGCCCAAGCCTGCGGCCCCGAAGCCCACGCCCTCCCCCGCACTCTTTGCCGCCCGCGCGGCGCAGGCACCCGCCCCGGCTCCTACTCCGACTCCCAGCGTGCCGGAAGAAGCGCCCGTGGAGGCACCCGCAGAGGCGACTACAGGAGAGACGGTTCCGACGCCCGCCACGGTTGCTCCTGCAGCACCCAAGCCCGCTGCGCCGAAGCCGGTAGCACCTACTCCCGGTGCTCCCTCCCCCGGCATGTTCCGCAAGTCCACGCTAACCTACCGACCGCCGCGCATCGAAGAGTACCTGGAGGGTCTGCGTGCCCGCCAACAAGCTGCCGAAGCCGCAGAAGCTACCCATACGGCAGTATCTAGCGAGCAGGAACCTGTTGAAGAGTTGCCCGTACTCAGCCAGTCCCTACCGAGCGCACCCGCGGTTCCCAAGCCGAGCGCGCCGAAGCCCGCTGCGCTGAAACCCGTTGCACCGGAACCGGGTGCACCGATGCCTGCCACACCCGCCCCGAGCACTCCGGCAGCAGAACCGGTAGCCGCCGCACCTCACGCCATTACCGCCGAGGATCGTGAACGCAACTACCGTCTGCGCCCGAGCCTGCGTGCCCGCCTCGAACGCGAAAACATTAGCGAAGAGCTCGTACGCGCCATCCTGCGCGAAGGCGAAGCGGAACGCATCAACGACTGGACCATTCGCTTCACACACGACGACTACCGGGTTGACGTGAACACCGCCTCCGCAGAAGTCATTACCGTCATCGACGAATACGACGCCGACTACAACGAGGCGGCGCAAACCTCCCTGGCTCAGGGCGAATACGCCTCGCTCAACGCCCTGGAGCTTGAATTCAGCGAGCGCGCCCGCACCTTCTTGAAGAAGAACCCGCCGTTCGTTTTCGATCTGATGCTCCAGACGCTGAGCAGTCCTGAGAGCGTGCGCATGGCTGAAGGCTGGACCCGCATCTACGCGGCGCAGGGTCTGGAAATTGCGGTTTCGCCCGATGAGCGGACCGTTCTTGCCCTGGCGAAGACCCCGGATTTCCATCTTCTGCACGCGGAAGCCCTGCGTAAGGCTCAGCTCGAAGAGCTTAGCAACACCCTGGCGAAACAGGCGGAAGATAAGGCAACCCAGGCAGAAAACACCACCGAGGAGGAGAAATAATGTCCGCTAAGCAGATTACCGTTCCTCTTGAGGTGTACGTTCGCCTGCAGGAGCTTGCCTCCCTCGCCGCCTATAGCTACCGGGATAATCAGGGCTCCGAGGAGAACAGTGCAAGCGATAAGCCGTGGGATTTGCTTTCCAAGGACGGTGCGTCCCTACTCGATGAGAACGGCGCGCTCAAGTCCGAAGCGGCAGAGCTCTACTTCACCCTCCTACCGCTCATTGCCCAGGAATTCATGGAGCAGCAGCATGCACTCGTGGACGCATACCGTCAGGCGCCCAAGCCCGCCGCCGCACGCGCCAAGATTCGCCCCTCCAACCAGCGCCTCATCCCGCTGACCGAGGTACCGCTGGAGAACCAGCGTATTGCCGCGCGCATCGAGAAGGAATTCTACGGTGACGTGCCGCCGCGCCGCCGCATCTACGGCGTGCTCCCCGGCGTCATGGATTACATGATGCGCCACGGCCTCACCTACGAGCTGCTGCTGGACATCATCGAATCCCCTGTCAGCACGGTGGTTCAAGAAAGCGCGCAGGAGAACCGTTACGGCCGCGAAGTCACCCTCTACACGCATGAAGAGGAAGGCTACCAGGTGGTGCTCAACCCCCTGACTGCCGAAGTGCTCGCGCTGCGCCCGCTGCAGGCTCTGGCGGGAGGCTACCAGCTCTCCCCCGATGCTCAGGCACAGCTGAAGGCGCTCGGCCTGACCGGCGAGTACATTGCCCGCATCCTGGATGAGGCCGAGGACCGCCGCCCGATTCCCGGCAGTAGCCGCACCGTGTACTCGCTCAACGGCTACCAGGTAGAGTTCTCGCACTCCGACCAGCAGGTAATCCGTATTAGCCGCGGCACCGCGCCCAGCCGCAACCCCTTCGAGTCGCAGCCGAGAATGAGCGGTACAAAGAGGCAGCGCGGCCGCAAGATCCCGCACGATGTGGACGCATTCGTTCAGCTACTGCAGGAGCACGGCTTCACCATCACCATGGGCGGTAAGCACTACGATATTCGCCACGAGAAGCTGGCTCCGGGTCAGAAGGCGGTCACCTCCGTGACCCCCTCAGATTCGCAGCGTTGGCACCTGAACTCGGCGCGCCAGATCCGCAATACCTTTGGCATCGACCTGCGCTACGCCGATCCGCGCGATAGCGTACGCGGTATTGTGCGCGGCCCCGGAGGAAGAGTCCAGAATTCCGATAACCACAGCGCAGAAAAGCAGGATGCCGAGAAGAGCGCGGAGAAGGAATCAAAGTAGGTCTTCGTCACCGTTGAGGCGCCTCTGCCCACTGGTTCTTTATACTGCCTCCAGCATGTCTTTGCATCTGGGGGCAGTATTCGTTGGCGCTGATATCCCGCATTGTCAGGGCAATACGGGGTAGACTGGGGGCAATACAGACATGCTATTCAGCATAAAAATTAATATGCGTTCCCGTGATATGCGTGACGGTAGGGTTGGGGATGCACCACAAAGTACGGTGAATAACAGCCCCTACCTCTACAATAGAAACGCATCACTACAGAAGAAGGAGAACGCATGGGCGTAACGATTAAGGTCACTGACGAAGCAGGCGTAAACTACGACATTCAGTGGGAAGACCACCACACCCTCCTGGAAGCCCTCCAGGCTAACGGTGTGCCGGTCCTCGCAACCTGCGGCGGTAACGCATCCTGCGCTACCTGCCACGGCTTCATCGACCCCGAGCACTTCGCGGCTTCCGGTGAACGTACCGAAGCTGAGCAGGACCTGCTCGACATGGTCGACGATGTCGCCAACGAGTACTCCCGCCTGTGCTGCCAGGTCGAGTACGCCCCCGGTATGGACGGAGCAGAAATCCAAATGCAGGCGGCGATGTAATCATGTTTAAATCGGCTCAGGTACTCGCATCAACCACCCTCCTCTGCTGCGTGCTCGCGCTCAGTGGATGCGGCGCGTCCCAGGCCGGTCAGGAAGCTGAAGGCACCTCGGCGCAGCCGAGTGCTTCGGCTTCGGTCAAGCCCGGCACGATTCGAGTAGCCTCCGACGGGGCTACCCCTTCGGTGACTCCGGGCTCCATTACCGTGGTGAACTCCCCCGAGGCGGAGAACCACGGCTCTTCCTCTGAGCACTCCGAGTCTTCTTCCCACACCCAGACTCGCGAGTCGAAGCAGAACTCTGACTCTCATTCTTCTGAGTCCTCCCACGAGGGTTCCGAGAAGAACAAGTCGGACGACTCTGATTCTCAGCAGGATTCCCAGAAGAGCTCAAATTCGTCTTCACAGTCGGGTTCCAACTCTTCGGCTGACTCGTCGAACTCTTCGGGTTCTTCGAGCTCGTCGAATTCTTCCAATTCTTCGAACTCCTCGGGTTCCTCGGAGAAGTCCTCTAATTCCTCCAGCAACACTGTTGCTGAGGGCCCGACCCAGTGCGATCTGGATGATCTGAACATTTCGGTTGCTGTGGGAGAAGGCTCCCCCGGTGCCCGAAACTACACCCTGTACTTCCAGAACTCTTCGAATTCTTCCTGCACCCTGCGCGGCTACCCGCGTGTGGTGCATGCGGGTCCTTCGGGAACCTGGGTCGGCCGTGAGGCATCCGCCTCTGCTGAGTACATGAACTCTGCGGGCGTGACCCTCAACCCCGGCGATAGCACCACCGCGGTACTGCGTTCGGTGTACCCGGCTCGCTTCGGTGACGATTGCGGTAGCCGACCGGTTCAGGGCTTCCTGGTGGGTCTTCCCTCCGGTTCCGGTGGCGTGATTGTTCCGCTGGATACGGCCGCTTGCTCCTCGTCTGTTCCGCAGCTGTCGGTGGGTCAGTTTGGTGCCCGCTAACGAGGTGCTTCAGATGTGAACACTCTGGCACCTCTTGTGCACATATAGTTCAAGGGCGGTTCCCCGCGATGGGGAACCGCCCTTGAACTATCTATAAGCCTAAATCTGGGGTTTAGCTTTAGTCATACCATAGCTGCGCGCTCTTAGAGGGAGCGAGCAACCTCATCGTGGCTGAAGCGTGCACCGCGCGGGTATGCGGGAGCCTCGCCGTGGCCGATGTTGACGATTAGGAAGGGGATCTCTGCGTTGTCCGCGAAGAATTCCTTCTTGATGCCGGCGAAGTCTGCGCCGGTCATGGGGCCAGCGTCCAGGCCGAGGGCGCGGATTGCGGTGATGAAGTAGCCTGCCTGGACGTGTGCATTGAGGTCGGCGGTGGGCTTGGCCAGGTTTTCGTCAGCGTAGTAGCCCTTAATGAACTCCGCGGAGCGGGGGTTGAAGGTGTCGGCCTTCTCGACCCAACCGTGGTCTGCCGAGAGCAATGCAATCATGGGTGCAGATTCGGCCTTGGGCTTGTTACCGTCCACCAGGTAGGAGATGAGGCGGTCGCGGGCTTCGGGGCTCTTGATCCAGGTGATGCGTAAGGGCTGGCTGTTGAAGGCGCTGGGGCCGTAGAAGGTGAGCTCCTGGATGCGGTGCAGTTGTTCGTCGGTGACGGGCTCGTCGGTGAAGGAGTAGGCAGTGCGAGGCTCGTGGAAGAGTGCGACGAGCTGTTCTTCGTTTAGGCGGGTCATGGCGAGGCTCCTTTGGGTTGTTTCCCAGTCGATTACTTTACAGGTAAAACATTACGTGTCTGCAGAGACACTGTCAAGCACATCTTCCTCCCCCAACCCCCAACAATTCAAGAGGCGCACACCATAAACCCCGCCATAATAGATACATGACCGACGCACTCTCCCACTTCTCCGCCCCCGTACGCGACTGGTTCCGCGCCACCTTCAGCGCACCCACCGCCGCCCAAGAAGGCGCCTGGGAGAGCATCCGCAACGGCAACAACACCCTCATCATCGCCCCCACCGGCTCCGGCAAAACCCTCGCCGCCTTCCTCTGGGCACTCGACGCCCTGCACCGCGAACACGAAGCCGGCACCGCAGGTGGCACGCGCATCCTCTACATCTCACCCCTCAAAGCACTCGGCGCGGACGTCGAACGCAACCTGCGCGCACCGCTAACCGGAATCACGCGCCTGAGCGGAAACAACACGGGCGAACCGAGCATCAGCGTGGGCGTGCGCAGCGGCGACACCCCCGCACGCGAACGCCGCCAACTCATCAGCAACCCGCCCGACATTCTTATCACCACCCCCGAATCCCTCTACCTCATGCTCACCAGCGCCGCCCGCAACACCCTCGCGGGCGTCACCACCGTGATCGTGGACGAGATCCACAACCTCGCCGCCACCAAACGCGGCGCACACCTGGCGGTCTCCCTCGAACGCCTCGACGCACTCCTCGAAAAGCCCGCACAGCGCATTGGGCTCTCCGCAACCGTCGAAAACCCGGAGGCGGTTGCCCGGTTCCTCGGCGGCATTCAGCCGGTAACCATCATGAGCCGTCCGGTCACCAAAGAATGGGACCTGCGCCTGAGCGTGCCCGTACCCGATATGGCGGCACTCGGAGGCGCCAACGACTACGGGCAAGGACTCCACGCGCCCTCAGAATATGCACCCTCGGAGGCGCCAGGCGGCGGGACTGCACACTCCGCTTCTGCCGGCTCGCCGCAGGGTGCGGCACAGCCTATCTCTAGTACCGTAGACATCCCGGCAAGCGCACCCTACACACTGGAAGATGCCATTGGCGTATTCCCCGGGCAGGAAGCCGACCAAGCGTACCCGACTCAGGCTGACGGTAACACCGCGCCCAAAAATACGCTCACCGTCTCGGAAGAGGCATTGCGTGAGGGAGCACTGCACGAAGGGGCACTGCACGAAAAGGCGCTGCAAGACACCCCCGATAGCGAGCGCCCCGAGACTTCCATATGGCCGCGCGTGCAGGAGCGCATCGTCGATCATATTGAGAACAACCATTCTACGATTGTTTTCGTTAACTCGCGTGGACTAGCGGAAAAGCTCACCGCGGCGCTCAACGATATTCACCTGCGCCGCTTCCTCACAAAGCAGGGAATCGACCCCGAAGACTACGCGGCAGGCATCTGTGACATCGCCGAGGTGCCGCCGCTCGCCCGCGCGCACCACGGCTCCGTGTCCAAGGAACAGCGCACCCTCATCGAGGAGGCGCTCAAGGGCGGAACCCTGCGCTGCGTGGTCGCCACCAGCTCCCTGGAGCTGGGCATCGACATGGGTCACGTGGACCTCGTAATCCAGGTGGCGGCGCCTCCATCGGTCGCCTCCGCACTGCAGCGCGTGGGTCGCGCCGGACACCGAGTGGGCGAAATTTCGCGCGGATTCTTCTACCCCAAGCACCGCGGCGACCTGCTCGGCGCAACCGTCACCCTCGCCGGCATGCGCAGCGGAACCCTCGAGCCGCTTGCCACACCCACCAACCCCCTGGACGTACTCGCGCAGCAGACCGTCGCCGCCTGCGCGTTGGGCCCCATCAGCGTGGACTCCTGGTACGAGGCGCTACGCCGCAGTGCACCCTACGCCGAGCTGCCGCGCGCGCTCTTCGACTCCGTACTCGAAATGCTCGCCGGACGCTACCCCTCCGACGAGTTCGCCGAACTGCGCCCGCGCATCATCTGGGATCGCACCCCCACCGAACAGGCGCCCTCCGGCAGTATTGAGGGCCGCCCGGGTTCGCAGCGCCTCGCCGTCACCAGCGGCGGCACGATTCCCGACCGCGGGCTCTTCCCCGTCTACCTGGTCAGCGGCGATGAGGAGCGCGGCCCCAAGCGGGTGGGTGAGCTCGACGAGGAAATGGTGTACGAATCCCGTGCTGGCGAGGTCATCACCCTCGGCGCGAGCAGTTGGCGCATCGAAGAAATTACGCATGACGCGGTGCGGGTCTCCCCCGCACCCGGTCAGCCCGCACGCCTGCCCTTCTGGCACGGCGACCGCATGGGCCGCCCCTACGCCCTGGGCGTGCAGACGGGTACGTTCACGCGCGCCCTCTCCAGCCTGGACGCCACCGATAGCGCCGCCGCCCGCCAGCAACTCGAACAGCTCGGACTGGACACCTGGGCAGTCGATAACCTGCTCGCCTACCTGCGTGAGCAGCGCGAATCCACCGGGGCGGTCCCCTCCGATACCCGCATGATTGTAGAGCGGCACCGCGACGAACTGGGCGATTGGCGCGTGGTCCTGCACTCGCCGCTCGGCTACGGGGTGCACGCACCCTGGGCGCTGGCGGTACGCGCCCGCATTGAGGAGCGGTACGGGGTGGACTCCTCCGTCATGGCGAGTGATGACGGCTTGATTCTGCGCCTGCCCGCCATGGAGGATGTGCCGCCCGGCGCTGATCTGTTCCTTTTCGACCCGGACGAGCTGGAGGCGATTGTCACCGAACGTGTGGGCGATTCTGCGCTTTTTGCATCTCGGTTCCGTGAGAATGCGGCGCGTGCCCTGCTGTTGCCGCGCCGTGATCCGGGTAAGCGCACCCCGCTGTGGCAGCAGCGTCAGCGTGCGGCGCAGCTGCTGGATGTGGCGCGTAAGTACCCTGATTTTCCGGTGCTTTTGGAGACGGCGCGCGAGTGTCTGCAGGATGTGTACGATGTTCCGGCGCTGGTTCAGGTGCACCGTTCGTTGCAGTCTCGGGCGGTGTCCATGCTGGAGGTTGAGACGAACGACCCTTCGCCTTTTGCGCGCACTCTGCTCTTTGAGTACGTTGCCGAGCACCTCTACGACGGCGATGCGCCCGCCGCCGAACGTCGCGCCGCCGCGCTGTCGCTGGATCCGGCGTTGCTGGCTGAGTTGCTGGGGTCGAGCGGTCTGCGTGACCTGCTGGATCCGGCGGTTCTGGTGCAGACTCAGCAGCGTCTGCAGCGCACGGGTGAGCGTTACCGCGCCTGCGGTGTGGAGGGCGTGGCGGATCTTTTGCGTCAGCTGGGCCCGTTGAGCGCGCGGGAGTTGAGCCTGCGCTTGCGGGCTGACAACCCGCGGACTGAATCTGCGGCACACGGTTCTCAAGATTTCGGCGAGTCCGAGGATTCTGAAAACTACGGCGAAGAGTCCGGCGAGGAGTACGGCGCGCACGCCAGCACGACTGAGGCGCGTGAGCTGGCGGAAGAGCTGGTGCGCTCGCGCCGCGCATTCTCGTTCATGGGAGCCGCCGATGGTTCCGCCGAGCCGCAGCTGTACTACGCGGTGGTTGAAGACGCCGCGCGTCTGCGCGATGGGCTGGGCATTATGCCCGCCGCGGCGCTTCCTGCAGCCCTTCTGGAGCCGGTCGCGGAGCCTTTAGAGGATCTGGTTTCTCGCTATGCGCGCACCCATATTCCCTTCACGGAGCAGCAAGCGGCGGAGTATTTTTCGCGCCTGACCCCGGTGGGTGTGGGCGTGCTGACTCCGGTGTTGCAGCGTCTTCAGCAGCAGCGCCGCCTGAGCTCCGGCGAGTTCCTGCCCGAGGTGCTGCGTGCTTTGAGATCTGCCGGTGTTGAGTGGGTGGATGCGCAGGTTTTGCGTACGATTCGTGCCCGTTCTCTGGCGGCATTGCGTGAGGAGATTGAGCCGGTATCGGCACAGGTCTATGGCGTTTTCCTACCCTCGTGGCAGAACGTTCGTTCTTTATTCGTGCGGGTTGCACAGACCTTGCCGGAGGTGAGCGCCTACGGTGCGTTCATGCCCTCCCGCCGCACCGCCACGGTGGTGGGCGAGAGGGTGGCACCCCTCAGCACAGCGGCACCCAACCCGTTAGCTGAACACAGCGCAGAAAACGGCACCGACAATTCGGGTCAGGATTCCGCCTCCGCCACGGAGGATCTGCTCACCGTCATCGACCAGCTGGCGGGTGTGCGCGTACCTGCTTCCGCGCTGGAGACGCTGATTCTTCCGGCACGCGTGCCCGGCTACCAGCCGCACATGCTGGACGAGCTGATGGCGAGCGGCAGGGTGTTCTTCACCGGCGCCGGGCAGCTCGGCGGCGGTAGCGCGCAGAAGTCCGACGGCTGGATTCGCCTACATTTGAGCGAGAGTTCCTCGCTGACTCTGGGTGAGCTGACCATGGGCGAGGACTACCCGGAGCAGCTGTTGCGCGCGGAGAACCCGGAGCTTTGGGAGGCGCTGCAGGCTCCGGGCACACTCGAGCACGCCATCTACGAGGCGCTGGCTCACGGCGGCCTGTTCGTGCCGGCGCTGCGTGAGCGGGTGGCGCAGCTGATAAGCACTGCGGCACCTGCCGGTCAGGTGGTGACTTTCCCGGATGCGGCGGAGGTTTCGGCGGCGCTGTGGCGCCTGGTGTGGGCTGGTGCGGTGACGAACGATAGTTTCGCGCCGGTTCGGGCGATGCTTGCGGGCGTCCGCAGTGCGCATCCGACTCCGGCGGCCCCTGCGCGTCTGTCGCGGGTGGGTCGCCGCGGTGCGGGGCGTATTGCGGCGGCGCGCGCCTCCATGGGTAACGGCTTAGCGGGCGGCTACGGTTCTGATGGATATTCGGCACCGACTAGCGGATACGGCGCTAGCGTCGGGCGCGGTCTGCGCTCCCTGCGCGGCGGGCTCCATGCCGCCGCTCCCACCGTTGCCCCGCAGGATAGCGGCCGTTTCTCGCGCGTGGACACGCTACTGCAGGAGCCGGTGGAGGCGACGGTTGCGGCGCTCGCACGCGCCGACCTGCTGCTGGACCGCTACGGTGTGCTGACTCGCGGGTGCCTGCAGGTGGAGGATTCTGCCGGCGGGTTCTCGCAGCTGTACCGGATTTATTCGGCGGCTGAGGATCGTGCGTTGGTGCGTCGCGGCTACTTTATTGAGGGTTTGGGCGCGGCGCAGTTCGCCGCCCCCGCGACGGTGGATCTGCTGCGTTCTACCGCCGATAGCCTCAGTGGTCCCGCAGGTCCACAGGGTTTTGGTGCGACACAGGGTTTTGGTGCGAGCGCCTACGCCCCGCAGCGTACCGATACGGAGCGGGTGTACGGCACGTTCACGGTGACCCTGTTGGCGGCGACGGACCCGGCGAACCCGTACGGTGCGGCGCTGAGCTGGCCCGCGATTCCTTCCTTTGCGCACGAGGGCGAGGGCACCGTGAAGCACCGCCCGGCACGCAAGGCTGGCGCCTGCGTGGTGCTGGTGGACGGCACACCGGTGCTGTACGTGGAGCGTGGCGCGAAGACCCTGCTGGCTTTCACTACCGACCCGGTACTTCTGGAGGCGGCGGCCCCCGCCCTGGCGCGTCTGGTGTCCGCCGGTGGTGCGGAGAAGATTTCGGTGGAGAAGGTCAACGATGTGGAGCTTTTGGGCACCCACACGGTGAGCACATCCACATTGGGCGCATCCGATGGCGAGGTTATGGAGCATCCGGTGGAGGCGCTACGTGCGGCACTGCAGGCGCAGGGGTTCTATGCGACGGTTCGCGGCTTATCGCTGCGCCGTTCCATTTAGACTGGGCAGAACCTCAAGCTTAGCCTCAGAGTAAAACTATTTTCTTCAACCTCAACTTGAGCATCATAATGCCCCGCACCCTCACGGAAGGGGGTACGGGGCATTATGTTTCCCTACTCACGAACCGGGTGGTGTTCCCGGAGTCCACCACGTCGCAAGCGGCGTGGCGGAGGAATAACCGCCCGGATGTCCACGTCATCTTTGCCGTGGAGCACATAACCAAACATCGGAGCGGGAAGTCCTACGTTGACCTGTCATCTATTGGGGCGGCTAGTAGCCGCCGGTGAGGGTGTCCACGGCACCCAGGCACAGGTCAATGGCTTCTTCGAGCCCGAGCCCGCGGGAGCGAACGGTGCGCTGATCGCGGGGGTTGAGCTGCACGACGTGCAGGGCGAAGTAGTCGACGAGCTGCAACCAGCCTCCGAGGATGACGCGGGTGCGGTCATTAATCGGCATGCCGGTGCGTTCAAGCATCCATTCGAGGTAGTCGGTGGGGTTGTTCGGGAAGTCCTCCCCACCGGGAGTGGGGACACCGGCTACGACGAGGAAGTAGGTGCGCAGTGCATTGCGCAGGGCCTCCTCGGGGTTTTCGTGGTGCTCACCGAGAGCCTCAAGGACTGCATTGGCTTCGCGTCGGGTGACGGCTGCCGCCAGGGAGTCCTTGCCGGGGAAGTAGTGGTAGAGCAGAGCGCGGGTGATACCTGCGTCGCGGGCGATAGCGCTCATGGAGGCGCCGAGCACGCCGCGGCGAGCGAAATGTTCTGCAGCAATTTTCAGAATTTGCTCTTCGCGTTCGTGCGGCTCCATACGCAGGGCACCGGTGCGAGGCTCCGCATTCTTTTGTGAATGTTCCATAACCTCTCCTGCTTTATTTTCCGGTGTTTTAGAATTGTCCGATTGCATCGCTGTCATCGGGGCTATTCCTTTAATCTCTGCATCCTTGCGCTGTTTCTGTCCCATTTCGACCCCTTCGTTCGAAATATCGAACTTCTGTGTCTTAATCGTACCGCTTTAAGGCTACTTTCAGCCTTTATTAAGGCGTTTATGACGTAGGGTGCCCAGGTTAGCATGTCTTTAATTGCTTTACATCTTTTATACTTAGAAAAACCAAAGGGGCTAAATTGAGGGTTATTGATTTATGATTTGACAGCATTTTCGAAAATACCGCACTTAAACGCTATTTTTTGTAAAATTAATGTAGTTTTTTTAAATTAAATGTCCAATAATTTCAAAAATTTGTGAAGTTTTCGTTTTCTGTTCCACATATTCACACAAACATTCATGAGTGTCAGACAAAACTGTCTTCCGCAACCCCACACCCAAGCCCACGGTAATATTTCCACCCGCACGTAGCTCAGCCCAACTCACTCAGTACGCCTCCAGCTTGCCTCCGAACCTACCCCGCCCAGGCGGTAGAGTAGAGCCATGCCCGCACAGAACACCACACGCCCGCAGCCTATCGCACGCCCCGATACACAGCAGGGAATACAGCCTGCTGCCTATCAGGCAAAGCCTGCACGCCGCACGCATCGCCGTCTGCTGACCCCTCCGCTGGCTCAAAAGAACGGCATCGACCCAATTCAGCTAATCCTGCCGCTCGTGAAGGAGCTCCCCGCCGAGCTCGCCCCGAGCAACACTGCACCGAACAACACCGCACCGAACAATACGGCTCCGGCGACCATTGCGGATTACCTGATTGCGCGCTTCTACCCGAACAACCCGCAGATTATTCACGCCCGCTTTAATACCGGTGAGGTGCGCCTGGACGACGGCACGATTCTGACCGGCGATAGCCCGTATATGCCGGGCGAGCGCATCTGGTACTTCCGTGAGCTTGCCGATGAGCCGCAGCTACCCTCCGACATGCCGGTGCTCTACGAGGATGAGCACGTGTTGGCGATTGATAAGCCGCATTTTCTGCCGACCACCCCGCGCGGTTCCTATATTGCGCAGACCGCGCTGACCAAGCTGCGGGTGCGTGAACAGAACCCGCTGCTGATTCCGATTCACCGCCTGGATCGCCCAACCGCGGGCGTGCTGCTTTTTGCCAAGACCGTGGAGGCGCGCCGCCCCTTCCAGATGATGTTTCAGCACCGTCAGGTGTCAAAGACCTACCGTGCCGTGGCGCCGGTTCCCGCCGATGCTACCGCCGCCGAGCAGGCGTTGAGCGCGGAGGGGCTGCAGGTGCGTTCGCACATTCAGAAGATTCGCGATCAGCTGCAGGTTCAGCAGCTTTCTGAGCAAGAGTGCGCAGCGCAGGGTGTGGAACCGAATACGCTGACGACCGTGAAGATTCTGCGGACTTTCACCCCGAGTGCGCAGGCGGTTGAGGGTTGGCACACGGAACCGAATAGAGAATGGGCGCTCTATGATTTGGCGCCTCACACCGGCAAAACGCACCAGCTGCGGGCGCACCTGAATATGCTCAGCTCCCCCATTCTGGGCGACGTGCTCTACCCGCAGGTGCTGCCCGACGCACCAGACCGCCCGGAGTACCCGTTGCAGTTGCTGGCGTACAGTCTGCATTTTGAGCACCCCATCACCGGCGAGCGAGTGGATCTGTACAGCGGGCGTTCGCTGACTGCCGCCTCCTAACCGGTTTTTGAGTGGCGTTCACCCCATTCCCTGCGGTGCATCTTCTCGGCGGGCTCTCGAAAAGGAATCACACCCGAGAGCCTGCCCACAGCATCCAGGCGGCGGCAGGGCAAAAAATGGGATAATTTCAGACGTAATACTTCACCGCTACTACAGAGGGTCCATGAATTCCCAGCCGTCTTCCCACAACGAGCAGTCTCTGGAGTCGATGAGCGAGTACGCCCAGCGCACCTCCTCGCACGCCGCTGCCGCAGCCGACAGCGTCACCGACACCTTCGTGCACCGCATCCTCGGTGTTCCCGGCGCCCTCATCGGTTCGGTTCAGGTTCCCGACCCGCGCCCGCTGAGCCAGCGCCTGAACGCTTGGCACTACTGGTGGCAGGCGCACCTGCTGGACTGTGTGATTGATGCCGGTCAGCGTCACCTGCGCGAAGGCGATATTACTGCCGCCCAGGAGCAGTTGCACCGCGCCCGCGCGCTGTTGCGCGGCATTAACGTGCGCAACTACGGCCGCTTCGCAAACGACTACTTTGACGATATGGCGTGGCTGACCCTCGCGGTGGGCCGCATGAATTCCTTCTGCATTGAGCTGACCGGCGCTAATGATGTTGCCGCCCAGGATGCTGGCGTGGCCCTCTTCGAGCAGCTGGCGAAGGGTTTCTCCCCGGTGGGTGGCATGAGTTGGCGTAAGTCCAAGCGTGATTTTGTGAATGCTGCGGCAACCGCGCCGACTGCTCTGGCGTATGCGCGTGCAGGCGACCCGAAGACTGCCGCGGCGCTCATGGACTGGATGAACGAAACCCTCTGGGATACAGAACGTTCGCTCTATATTGACGGCGTGAACGTGCGCGGCAACGAGTACGAATACGAGCGCAGCGAATTCACCTACAACCAGGGAACCGCCCTGGGCGCACTGCTGAGTTTGGCGGCCTCCGGTGTGCACTGCGAGGTGGACCCCGCAGAACGCGCCGAGCGCCTCATCGTCGGCATCGTCAAGCACATGACCGAAGAGGTGGAGTTCCTCTCCGGTGCGCGCCGCCGCATCCTCATCTCTCACGGCGACGGCGACGGCGGCCTGTTCACCGGCATTCTCGTGCGCTACCTGGGTATGGCGGCGTCCTCGCCGCTGCTCAGTGACGAGGCGCGAGCGCTCGCCTCGACTCTGGTGTACTCGACCGCACGCGCCCTGTGGGAGGGCCGCCGCGAGTTCGACCCCAACCTGCCGATGAACGAGTACGGTATTGACCCGAATGAGATTCGCGGTAAGGCGCTCGTGCAGTTCTCCCCGCGGTTCACCGAGCCGATGAGCAAAGTTGTGAAGCCCGGCGCGCCGGTGGAGATGTCCGCTCAGGTGCAAGCGTGGACTATTTTTGAGACGGCGGCGCGTCTGGCGCATGCGCGGTACCTCGCCTCCCACGGCTTCTAAAGCACGGCTTTTATATTCCCAGCCCTAATCTTCTCCGTTCAGCGCAGAAGGTTAGGGCCTGTGCAGAAGGTTAGGGCTAGATTCATTGCAGGGGCGTACACACGGGCGTACGGTGAATTTTATGCTTGCTTCAGAATCACAACAGGTCACTGCCAGCCCGAACGCTAACACCATTTTCATGGTGTGGAAGTTCAAGAAAGACATTGCTCACGATGCACTCATCGAGGGGTTCCAGAACCTCTGCGGGCTCGTCATTAACCTCAACCACACCGCCGCGAACCGCTACTCGCCCGAGAACGCCAGCATTGTGCTGGGTATCAGCCACAGCGCGTGGCTGACCCTGGAGCTGCCCAAGCCGCTGCCGCAGGAGCTCGTGGAGTTCGAGGAGATTAGGGGCCATAAGCACACCGCGGTGTCCACTCCCGGCGATTTGCACTTCCACATCCGTGCGACCCAGCCTTCGGTCGCCTACGATATGGCGTCCGCTATTACCGCGGCACTGCGCGATATTGCTGAGGTACTGGATGAGGTGCACGGCTTCCGCTACTGGGACGGCCGCTCCATCATCGGTTTTGTGGACGGCACCGAAAACCCGCAGACCCCCGCGGCGCGTGAATACTTCGGCATCATCGGTGACAGCGATCCCATGTACAGGGGCGGCAGCTACCAGTTCGTGCAGAAGTACATCCACGACATGACCGCGTGGAACGCCCTGCCCGTCTCCGAGCAGGAGAAGGTCATTGGCCGCTCCAAGCACGACGACATCGAGATGGGCGAGGACGAGAAGCCCGCCAACTCGCACTCCGCTATTGCCAATATTGGTGACGATTTCAAGGTTATTCGCGACAACATGCCCTTCGGCACCGTGGGTAACAACGAGCTGGGCACCTACTTCATCTGCTACGCCAGCACCTTCTCGACCGTTCAGAAGATGCTGAAGAACATGTTCTTGGGAGTGGATGGCGCCAACTACGACCGCCTGCTGGATTTCAGCACCGCGGTGACCGGCACCCTCTTCTTCGTGCCGACCGTGGATATGCTCGGCGACTTCGCCGGCTAAGGCGAGCTAAACCCAGCTACCCTCAGCTAAATTCTCGTGAACCCCGCCTCCGGCAAGAGAGGCGGGGTTTTCCGGTAGGCTAGGGTGTAGACATTCAGACGGAAAGCAAACAATCGAGAGAAGAATGAGCGTTCTAGATAACTCTTTCCCCACCGAGGACTTTGGCTTCACCATCACCAGCCGCCTGGCGGACACCGTCTCCCCCAGTGCTGAACGTGTAGAAGCCAACGGCGGACAGTTCCGCGGACGCACCGGTGTCATCACCACCCCGCACGGACAGATCCAGACCCCCGCCTTCACCCCCGTGGGCACCAAGGCAACCGTCAAGGCGGTCCTACCCGAATCCATGAAGGAGCTCGGCGCTCAGGCTCTGCTCTCCAACGCCTACCACCTGTACCTGCAGCCCGGCCCCGAAATCCTCGACGCGGCAGGCGGCCTGGGTGCGTTCATGAACTGGGACGGTCCCACCTTCACCGACTCCGGTGGTTTCCAGGTCATGAGCCTGGGCTCCGGCTTCAAGAAGGTGATCGACATGGGTACCGTCGCGGGCGCTAAGGGCGCCGACGGCCGCCCCCTCGGTGACGACGACGTGGCAAAGGGCAAGGAACGCCTCGCCCACATTGACGACGACGGCGTGAACTTCAAGTCGCATATTGACGGCTCGATTCACCGCTTCACCCCCGAGGTGTCCATGCAGGTTCAGCACCAGATCGGCGCCGACGTCATGTTCGCCTTCGACGAGCTGACTACCCTCTACAACTCCCGCGGCTACCAGGAGGAGGCGCTCGAACGCACCCGCCTGTGGGCGCTGCGCTGCATCGCTGAGCACCAGCGCCTCACCAAAGAGCGCGTGGGCAAGCCCTACCAGGCGCTGTTCGGCGTCATTCAGGGTGCACAGTACGAGGACCTGCGCCGCAAGGCGTGCCAGGACCTCGGCTCCATGCCCTTCGACGGCTTCGGCATCGGTGGTGCACTCGAGAAGGAAAACCTCGGTACCATCGTGCGCTGGTGCGCCGAAGAGCTGCCCGAATCCAAGCCCCGCCACCTGCTCGGCATCTCCGAACCCGACGACATCTTCGTCGGCATCGAGAACGGCGTGGACACCTTCGACTGCGTCTCCCCCACCCGCGTGGCACGCAACGCAGCCGTCTACTCCCCCACCGGCCGCTACAACATCACCAACGCGCGCTTCAAGGCGGACTTCTCGCCCATCTACGAGGGTTGCGACTGCTACACCTGCACCCACTACACCCGCGCCTACCTGCGTCACCTCTTCAAGGCGGACGAGCGTCTGGCGGCGACCCTCGCCTCCATCCACAATGAGCGTTTCATCGTGCGCATGGTGGACGACGCCCGCGAAGCCATCAAGGACGGCACCTACTTCGAGTACCGCGACGAGTTCCTCGGCAACTACTACTCCGGCAAGAAGCCCTAAACCCGCTCTTCAACCCGTTTAAGGAGAACCCTATGAGCATCACTCATGTTCCCGATGAGGAGCTTCTCGTCTTCGACCACGAGATCGCAGCCCCGGTCGAGGACGTCTTCGGCGCCTATCTGGACCCCGAGCTGCTGGTCCGCTGGTACGGCCCCGCTGGCTGGCACGTGCGCCCCACCGACGTTGTCGTGGAGCCCGTCGTCGGCGGCATGCAGCGCCTGTCCATGATCAACGAGGTTGACCCCTCGGTGTCCTGCATTCTGCAGAGCCGCTTTTTGAGCATTGAACCGTTCAAGGAGCTCGAATACGCCGAGCAGCTGCCCGACCACCTGGGCAACCCCGGTAGCGTGCTGGTGTACCAGCGTCACCGTTTCTTCCCCGAAACCGTGATTACCGCCGACGGCGTGGGTTCCGGTACCCGCATCGTCATTGAGATTGGCCCTATGCCCGCCTCGGTCCACGAGGAGGTGCGCACCACCTGGCGCTCGACCTTCGCCCTCCTGGATAACGTTCTCGCCGCTCGCGCACGCGGGGAGCTCTAAAACCCGCCGCGCCAGCTGCTTGAGATAGCTTCGAGACAGAAAAGCGCCGCGTTGACGAATCATTCGTCAACGCGGCGCTTGTGTTTAACACCCGTGCCTTGCGGGGGGGGTGTACCTTCTGGGGTGTGCCCTGCCGGTGTGAGTCGTAAACTAGTTGGTCAGCTTCACGGTAATGACGGTGCTGCCACCATCCAGGGACACGCACTCGGGGGTCGCACGATCCGCGCCGTCGCCCGGCTTCCAGTAGCAGCGCGCCGACATGACGGTACGCTCACCATTCGCCTTATCGGTCACCTCGGCGGGGTTCTGCACCACAAACTGGCGGATCAGCTCACGCGCAAACAGGCAATCCACCGCACCCGAGGTCACCTGAACCGTAGCGTTGTGCTTCAGGTAGCCGGTAGCGTCCATGCTGCCGCAGCTACCGCCCGCAGACTGAACATCCGAGCTGGACAGGCTTGCGGTGCTCGACGCACTCGCCGAAGTATTCGCCTTAGCCGATGCGGAAGGGCTCGCCGCCGCGCTCACCTGCGCGGTCGCCGTGGGGCTTGCGGTGGTGATGGTTCCGGGGCTCACGGTAGCCGCCGTGGTGGGGGTGTGCACGGTACCGGCAGTCGGGGTGCTTTCAGTGACCGTTGCGGTGCGGGTGGGGCTGGCGGTTGCCTTCGCGCTCGTAGCGCTGGGGCTAGGGGTCGCGGTGGCGCTCGGGGAGGCGGTGGTTGCGCCTCCGGAGCATGCCGACAGCGCCAGCAGCAGCGTGGCACCGAGCGCTACGGGGCTGTAGCGCTTAGCGGTGCGGAGGGTAGTAGAACGAGCCTGGGTAGAAGTCTGGGTAGAGTGCTTCTGTGCCGGATGCATGGTGACCTTTCTGCGTCATCGGTTCGGGTTCCTAACCAGTATTCTAAAGACGCTACCTGTGAGCTAGCTATACGGCGTCTTAGGAACCCGCAGGGTGACCCCTCCTCTAGAGCGCTTAGCCTTCGTGCCTGCCACGCACCAGAATAGTGTGCCCGTTTCCGTCATGGCAGCTTATCGAGCTATTCTCAATCTCGCCGAAACAGGTCAGCTGATGACCCTCAGCTGCGGGCACAGTCACCACATCCCAGGTGTGCATCATCTTCGTGCTTGCGGTGGTGGTTTCCGCGTGCAGAGCCGAGGACTCATTCACGGTATTCACCTCGCTAGCGCCGGTCAGGAAGTTCATGCGAGTCACCTCCACCGGACCGGCAAAAGTACGACCGACCGCACCGTTACCGTCACCGGTCTGCTCACCGGTGCGGCGCTCGCACACCAGGGTTCCATCCGCGGGGTTCAGCTCGCAGAGGGTACGCTCGTCATCGCTCTTGAAACGGTAGTAGCCGGCACCGGAATCGTAGTAGGAGGGCTCCATGAGGAAGGGAATCGGGGGAGCATCCGGGTTTTCCAGACGAGCCACAAAGGCGACATCCTCACCGATAGTGCACTCGGGGGCGCCGCGATCCTCGCGACGGTTCTCAGCCATCGCGTACTGCGGGTTCCAGTAGCAGGTGGCGTCCTGAACCTTCGCAACCTGGTGCTCGGTCAGGTTGTCATCGGCACGCGGGGTGGTGATGTACTCGGTCAGCACGTCCAGGGCGTGGGCGCAGTCCACGGTACCGCGCAGCACCATGATTTCCGCACCAGTCTTCAGGTAGCCCTTGCGTCCGATGTGTCCGCAGCGCTCGCCGGCGGAGGCGCGTTCAGCCTCCACCTTTTCGGGCGCGCGGGGAGTCTCAGCGGCGGTAGGGTTCGCGGCAGAGGTTGCCTTCGCCTCAGCGGCGGGTGCGGAGGATTCAGACGCCTTCGCCTCGGCACTCTCTGCGGGGGCGGACACCCGAGTCTCGGTGACGGTCGGCTCGGTCTTCTTCGTCGGCGACGCGGTGGAGGAAGGGAGCGGGTACTGCGAGTGGTTAGCCGTGTTGGAGGGGCTGGGGCTCGACGAAGAGTTTTCGCTCTGAGAACCTCCAAAGCAGCCGGTCAGGGCAAGGAGCAGGGCGGCAGCGCATCCGGTGGCGCGCATCGTGCGGCGCCCCCAGCCGGCGAGGCCTGCCTGAGTGTGGTGAAACGACATTGTTATCTCTCCCGGGAATGAACCTTTTGCACCCTTTGCAGAAGGTATTTAAAGCATACGCTTGACCCCGTTCAAGATTCGGTTTATTACAGCGGAGCGCCGGTATCTACCCCTACTTCTGCGGCAGGTAGGAGCTCAATAGTTCACGCTGCTCGGGGGACAATCGAGTCAGTCGCCCCACAACCGAATCCCAGAACGCCAGCACGGTAAAGGCACGCACGCATTCGCAGCCGTCCACCGGGGAGAGAATCGAGTAGCCAATACGCACGGATGCGGCACTGACCTTCTCCACGCTCAGGCGCACGGGTACGGGCTCACCGGTGTAGGGTAGCTGAGCCAGGTAGCGGATGCCGTGCTCAGCAATGAGCGCCTGCACGCCCTCGGCAACCAGGTCAAAAAGCGGAATCGGAGGCTGCGGTGCCACGGTGGGCTTCTGCCCGGAGGAGGGCGGCGGGCCGAAGAGCGCCACACGGGCTTCTTCCATGACCGAGAGGATGGCAACGTTGTTGACGTGCCCGTAGGCGTCCATATCGCCCCAGCGTGCGGGTACGTGCACCAGCAGTTCGTCGGTGGTACCGACCTCAGAGGCGGGGGTCTTTTCGGGGGTGTTTTCGCGGTTCTTTTCGTGGCTTTGCATGGTTTTAACTCTACTCCCCCACCGCTGTGAGGGGGCTATTCGTACGAATCCGCGAGGTACAGCAAATGAATCAGCTGATGATGATTCGGGGGCTAGAAATATATTTGGTAGTTAAAGCGATGAGGCTCGAAAGCTACGATGCTTTCGAGCCTCATCCAACACACAGACATTTGAACGCATACAAGATCATACGGTTCACTGTCTATGATAGACCCGCCTTGGGAGCCCACGGTATTTTTACGGTTTTATTACGAGGAATTCCAGAAATTTTCCGTATTTTTCGTTTATTACCTTCTTGGAGTCTCTGCAGACCCCAACACCGGCCCTCCCGGCAGCTACAGAACCTTAACGGCCCAGCTTAGCCGCAGTCTCCAGGGCATGATCAGCGTCGTACTTCATGGCGTCGTACTCGGCAGTTGCCTGCTGAGCCTCCACGAAGGTCTGCTCATCAATCACGTGAGTGTGGCGAATACGAGCAAAGTACAGCAGGCTCAGCACCACAAAGTAGCCCACGCCCACAATTGCCGGAACCATGGAACCGCGCACCATGAAGAGCGCAACCCACACCGCGAAGAGCAGCAGAACGCCAACCGCCGCGGTGAACTGGCCACCCCACAGGCGGAAACCATTGGTTGCAGGCTCAACACGCTTGTACACGATGTAGGCGAACAGAATCAGAACCCACACGGTCAGCGCGCACACCATAATCACAAAAATCATGGAGAGGAACGCTTCCTTCGGGCTGTACAGCGCCAGCAGAATAGCAATGACCATGCCGCTGGTCGACAGCCACACCGCACGAGCCGGAACGCCAGCGCGGTTCACCTGAGCCAGCTGGCGAGGTGCCATACCGTCAGCCGCCAACGAGTGCATCAGACGCGCGCCCGCGTACAAGTTCGCGTTCGCACTCGACAGTGCCGCAATCAGCACCACAAAGTTCACGAAGTGCGCCACACCGTGAATACCGAGCTGTTCAAAGACCAGAACGAACGGGGAAGCATCCACAGCGTCGCCCAGACCTGATGCCGAACGCCACGGAATAACAGCCACAACAATTAGAACCGCCAGCACGTAGAAGGTCGCCAAACGAACCATCATCGCCTTCGCCGAGGAACGCACCGAACGGGAGGGGTCCTTCGCCTCCGCAGCAGAGATCGAGATCATCTCAATACCACCGAAGGAGAACATCACCACAGCCAGCGACAGCCACACCGACTGGAGGCCGTTCGGCATGAAACCGCCGTCGTTGAAGAGGTTCGCGGTACCCACCGCGGCGTGACCGGGCAGGCCGAAGAAAATCAGGCACAGGCCTACCAGCAGGAAGGCAATAATCGAAATGACCTTAATCGAAGACAGGAAGAACTCCAGCATGCCGAAAGACTTCACGCTGGTCAGGTTCAGCACAATCAGCGCCACACCAAACGCGGCAATACCCGCCCACAGCGGAAGCTGCGGCCACCAATAATTCAGGTAAGTCGCTACCGACACCAGCTCAACGCCAGCAATCAGAACAGTCGCCGTCCAGTATGCGATGCGAGTCAAAAAGCCCGCGAAGGGGCCCAGGTAGCGGGTAGCGATAGTGCCAAAACCGCCGCGGACAGGGTAGCGAACCGCCATTTCACCGGTTGCCGCGCCAATCACCGAAGCGAGCGCAGAACCAATAGCGTAGGTGAGAATGACCGCGGGACCAGCCATCGCAATGGCGGTGCCCGAACCCAAGAAGAGGCCCGTACCGAGCGCGGAACCCATCACGATCATGGTCATCTGTCCGTGGGACAGAGAACGCTTCAGGGTGCGGGATCCGGCGGTCCCCGCTGCAGCGTGGCTGCGGGTATCGTCGTTGTGGGACACGAAGGTGCCTTCCGTCAGTACGCCTTAGGGGCGTGATGTGCAATGTGTGCTCGCACCCGGCTTCTGCGGCTTCTAGCCTCGTTGACGGGTACGAATAGTTAACTATTCTACGGGCACACTCACATCGCTCAGAACGGCGCCGTCTAGAGCGCATAAGCGAAAAGGCACCGAACGGGGGTGCTCCCCCATCCGGTGCCTTTTACGTTTTAGCTTCGCGAGGCTTTCACGCTATTTAGTGCTGTGCCGCGCTGGTGTTCTCGTCGGCGTGCATAGCGTCCAGGTCGGGGCGCTCATAACCGCCCTGAACCTTCGACGAGATGGCGTAGCCAATAGAAATCAGCACGAAGAAGACGATGCCGACCATGATCGATTCCTGGACACCCGAGCCGGGCAGCATGAACATTGCCGCCAGGGTCGCCAGAACACCCGCCAGAGCAAGACCTGCGGTGACGCGGCCACCCAGCACGGTGAAGGAGGAGGCGTCCTTCTGGTCCTTCTTGTACGCCTGGTAGGTCAGCAGAATCATGATCCACACGACCAGGATGCACAGGGTCACCAGCGCCATGAGCAGGGCAAAGATGTCACCAATCTTGGCAACAGCCATCACGGTCGCCACGACAACGCCGGTGAAGGAAATCAGCAGAGCCACGACCGGCACACCGCGCGAAGAGGTGCGGGCAGCCACTGCGGGAGCCATGCGGTCAGAGCCCAGGGCGTGCAGCAGGCGGGTTGCCGCGTACAGGGAGGCGTTAGCGCCAGAGAGCGCAGCAACGAGCACCACGAAGTTCATGATGTCCGCCGCGAAGGGGATACCCAGCTCGGAGAAGACCAGCACGAACGGCGACTCGGTCAGCTCCGAGTTCTGTGCGGCGGTCTGCCAGGGCACCAGGCACAGAATAATTGCCATGGACACCACGTAGAAGGTGGACAGGCGCCAAATCATTGCCTTCACGCTGGTTGCCACCGAGCGTGCCGGGTCCTTCGCCTCCGCTGCGGAGAGAGAAATCATTTCCACGCCGCCGAAGGAGAACATGACAACAGCCATCGAAATCCAGATGGATGCGGGGCCGTTGGGCAGGAAGCCGCCGTCGTTCACGAGGTTTGCGGTACCCGCCGCAGCGTGACCGGGCAGACCCACGAACACCAACAGCACACCAATCACCATGAACACGATGACGGCAGAAACCTTAATCGAAGAGAGCAGGAACTCCAGGGCGCCGAAGGACTTCACGCTCACCAGGTTCAGCACCAGAATAATCGCACCGAAGAGAGCAACGAACACAGCCAGGGGAACGTCCGGGAACCAGTACGCCATGTAGTGGCCAACCGCCACCAGCTCAGCACCAGCCAGCGGCACGGTGCACGCCCAATACGCCCAGCGAGTCAGGTAGCCGCTAAAGGGGTTCAGGTATCGGCTCGCAATGGTGCCGAAACCGCCCTGGACGGGGTGACGCACGGACATTTCGCCCGCGCACGCAGCAATGGTTGCCGCAATCATCGAACCAATAGCGTAAGAGAGGATTGCGCCGGGGCCCGCAATTTTAATGGCGGAGGAGGAGCCCAGGAACAGGCCCGTACCCAGCGCCAAGCCCATCGCAATCATGGTCAACTGGCCGTGGGAGAGGGAACGATTCAACGAGTCGTTCTTCTCCGACTGCTCGGGGGTGTTCCCCTGCAGTTTAGACATAACGTATCTCTTTCTTAGACATGCTGTGTATTGGATAAGGCTGAAATGGCAATGCCGCCCGGTCATTAGGCCGGGCGGCTCTGCACATCAGCTGTCAGGAGGTTAGCTTATGCCACGTACTCGAGTTCGTGACGCTTGAACCAACCAATAATCGGGTAGCTGATCGGCATGAGGAGCACCTCGACCAGGCACTTGTAGATATAGCCGATCAGTACGTAGTTGATGAATGCTTCCATGGTGTCAATGCCGAGCACCGGTGCCGCAATGGAGCAGAAGATGACGGTATCGAGCAGCTCACCGACCAGGGTGGAGACGATCATACGCAGCCACAGGAAACGGCCCTTGCTTGCCTTCTTCATTGCCACCATGACCCAGGCGTTCAGGGTCTGACCGCACAGGTAGCCGAGCAGAGAGCCGGCGTAAATCTGCCACACGGGGCCCAGCACCGCCTCAAAGGACTTCTGGTTCTCGTAGAATCCCGCGGCCGGCAGGTACATGATGACTAGGAAGCACACGGCGGCAAAGGCGGCTGCCACGAAGGAAGCCACGATGGCGCGACGAGCGCGCTTGAAGCCGTACACCTCGGAGAGCAGGTCGCCAATCACGTAGGCCAGGGGGAAGAGGAAGAAACCGCCGTCGGTCACGATGGTGTTACCGATGACAGGCAGATCGAAGGGCAGCGGGCCGAACTCCACGCCCTTGGTTGCGCCAATATTCGAGATAATCAGGATGACGCAGGATGCAGCCAGCAACAGATCAAAGTAGCCGCGACGACCGGCCCACGGCACCTTCACGGTGCTCGTCTGAGCCTTCGACTCGCTAACGGGTTTAGCCATAACTCTCCCCAGGTTCTTTCTCATGCGTTGTGTTTCTAGTGGTGGTTGTGTGGTGGGCTGACCACCGTAAACTTCAAATGCGGCACGTGGACCGCGTTCGGTGGGCTCGTCTGCCACCCGAGCCTCTCTAATAGTACCCATATACCGTGCGCCGGGCAGGTTGGGGGCCGCCCGCGCTAAAGTTCGGACGCTCGGGCGCAGCCGCGCCATGCGCCTCTGGGGCGTTTTGGCCCGCGGCGAGAGGTGGCGTCCGGCTTCGAGGCTCTGCCTACAATGGAGCCATGAAGAGGTTGAGCCACCGCCTGCGTCGTCCGCTGATCCACCACAACCAGCGGCGGCTCAGCGCGCACATTCCGCGGTTGCATCCGCTCCTCCCCCGCGCGGCGCGCCTGGTTCGAGCGGCCGCCACGGTATTTGAGCCGCTCGTACTCGCCTCTTCGGAGATTGTGGGTTACCGCCCGTTCTCGCACCGAGGGCGCACTATCTACTACCGCGTGGATAACCTCAACCTGCTCAGCAACCCCGCTACCGGCCGGGCGCCCGGGCTGCTCCTCTACTTCGACGGCGACCACATCTCACGCGCCGGAAGCCGCCTGCTTCGCCGCCGCTCTTCCCTGCGCGCCGAACTGGCGCAGGTGGCGGCTGAGTTCAATATGCTGTCGGTGCCGGTGCTGTCGCCGGGTAGTCTGCGGGAGCCGCGCCTTACCGACACCGATTCTTATGCGCCTCCGCTGACCTATAACTGGTGGGTTCGTGCCCGCTCAAACGGCAGGATGGTTCGCGCCCTGATTGAGGAGATTTCCTTGGCGTACGGGGTGGATATGAGCCGCGTCTGGCTTGCGGGCTATTCGGGTGGTGCGGAGTTCCTCAGCTATGAGCTGCTGTCGCACGATATTGACTGGCTTCACGGTGGCGGTGCCACCTTCATTGGTGGAGGCGGCGCTGACGGCATACCTGCGCGGGTGCGTGAGCGGGCGGCGTTGAGCCCGTCTTCGCATGCGCATCTGCTGATGAGCTGGCACGTGGGTGTTTTGGATGGGCGTTCCCCTTCGGCTCGGCGGCGCATGGCGACGAGCACTGAGGGTAGCTGGTCGGCGCGTATTGCGGCGCAGGAAGGCATCGCGTTCTATGAGGGGCTGGGCGCGCGGACGCTACTGCAGGTGACTCCGGGGCGTGGCCATACGGGGTATCCGATTGCGTCGTTGGTGGGTGCGGATTTGGCGACGGCGACGCGTTTGGGGTTCCTGTAGGGGCTTGTTTTTGTCATAAACGCGAAAATTCGCATGGATTATGCAAATTTCTTGGTGACACATTCGATATATTCGTCATTTGCTGACATTCTGCGGTAAGGTGTCACTATGCCACGTATTTCTGCAGCCACCAACGCCGCCCAGCGCGAGAACACCAAGCGCGCCATCCTTAACTCCTTTGGCGAGATTCTTTACACCCGAGGCCTGCCCGGCCTGACCATGACCGACGTCGCCAAGAACGCGGGCATCGGCCGCACCGCCGTGTACAACTACTTCGCCGACATGGGTGAACTGCTGGTCGCCTACGCCCTGGACGAGACCGAACGCTTCCTCAAGGAGCTACGCGAAGGTCTGGAGGGCATCGAGAACCCCATCGACCAACTGGCCGTGTACATCCGCCTGCAGATCAACGACCTGGCGCGCCGCCACCTGCCCCCGGGCCCGGCCATGCGCTCCATGCTCTCCCCCGAGTCCTACGCGAAGCTCGGCAAGCACGTGCAGGAGTTGCAGATGGTCCTGGCGAACATCCTTTCGGCGGCCATCGCCGAGAAGTACATTCCGCAGAACGATATCCGCGAGCTGGCGATGCTGGTGCACGGCTCGCTTTCTTCGAGCGCGGGACGCACCGAGGACGCGCCGGACGAGCAGACCCGAGAGCACCAGATCCTCAACACGATTCGCTTTATTCAGATGGGTCTGGGCGCCCGCTTCGATACCGAGGGCAACCCGGTACGCCTGGACTCCGAGGAACTCGCGCCCCAGTTGGCCCTCGCGCAGGACGACTCCGGCCAGAAGGATGCCGCGTAGGCCCCTTTCTACCGCGGTGGCGTGTTCGACGGAGTTCCGTCGCGCAGATATACGTTGAAACTTTAAAACGCAGGTGCCGAGCCGTTCATAGAATGGCTCGGCACCTGCGTTGTACGGTTCTGCGGGCAACCGCGCGGTCCGGGCTCGGAAAGCCGCCCGGCGTCGCCTAGTTGCGGGCCCCGGGCAACAGCGCCGGGGAGATGGAGTCCAGGTCGAGCACCCGCGCGTACATGACGGCGCGGCGGTGCAGGGCGTTGCGGAGCGCGCGGTGCACACCGTCCTCCAGGTAGAGTTCGCCGCCCCATTTGACCACGTGCGGGAAGAGGTCGCCGTAAAAGGTGGAGTCCTCGGCCAGGAGCGTTTCAAGGTTGAGGGTCTTCTGGGTGGTGATGAGGGTGTCGAGACGCACCTGCTGCGGCGCGATACCGCCCCAGTCGGCGTGGGTCATGCCGTGCTGGGGGTAGGGGCGGCTGTCGCCTACTTTTTTGAAAATCATGGTGGTGCTTTCTGCAGGTTTTTCGGACGCCCGGCGGCACGGGCCCCGAGGGGCTCTGAGGAAATAGTAGCAAGGGCGCAAAAAATCCCCGGCCTTAGAATCTAAGACCGGGGATCGGTGGCGGAGGATGGGGGATTTGAACCCCCGAGGGCTGTTAACCCAACACGCGTTCCAGGCGTGCGCCATAGGCCGCTAGGCGAATCCTCCAGCTATGTTCCCTGCGCATTGCGTAGGCAACGAATAAGACTTTACTACAGGTTTGCGATGCCACGCAAGCCTTATGAGGGAAAAGTAATAGAAAGCACATTACTGCTGAGCATGGCGGGTATCCGACTGCCTACGCACCCGTTTTTGGGCATGAAAAAACCTCTTACGCACCCGCTGAGAATCCGGATTCTGAGCGCGCGAAGAATCAAATCCGGATTCGAAGCCGCGAAGCGCCAGCGGAGCGGGCACGTAGTGCATATGACGGGTGCGAACTATCCAAGTACCGGGTTAAGGGTCAAAAAGTGTGTCCGGAATCGCG
>NZ_KV818687.1:50117-50341 GCF_001814995.1 Rothia sp. HMSC066H02
CACCCGCTGAGAATCCGGATTCTGAGCGCGCGAACTGAGGCGCAAGATTCCGAGCGCGCGAGGCAATAAATCATGCGCCGAAGCCGCCGAGCCCTAACGAGGCGGAATCCTGGGTTGAAGCCGTCGAACGACAGTGAGACGGACATGACGGGTGCACATTCTCAGGAGAAAGGCTTGTTTTCGGGCATAGAAAAACCTCTTACGCACCCGCTGAGAATCCGGAT
>NZ_KV818688.1:0-204607 GCF_001814995.1 Rothia sp. HMSC066H02
TTCGCAGGTTATTGATGAACCCTTGCCGGCGGTGTACACCAACAGCTCTTTGCCGACCATCAGTGCGCAGCAGATGATTGACGAATTCTCTGCGCAAATCGATGCAGCCGAACTTGCCCTCATCAACGAGCAAGCATCCGCTGCAGAGGTCGTTGAAGAGCCAACCCCGGTATCCGGTGCACCGGATACCGGGGGAGACTCCAACGGCCATTTCGTCGTACCCAAAACCACCTCTCAAGACCCCTCACAGGATTGGGAGGAATTGGGAGGTGATTTGAATCAGGAGGGTGACGGATTCGAATCCGCCGGGTCGGGACGGGACGGGAACGGGCAGGGCACCGCTCGCGGTAGCGAGCAGAGTGCCCCTGTAACTGACCCTTCCGCTGGGACTCAGGCGGCGAATTCCTCCCAATTACTCCGAATCGATTTGAATCATGAGGGTGACGGATTCGGATATGCCGGGTCGGGTCGGGACGGTAAAGCCGATAAGAACCTAACCACTTCAGAATCGAAACGCCCTCGTCATCGCCGAGCTCGACCCCGCCGAACCAGGAGGTAAGCGTGAAAGCGCAAGACTATTTGATGCTCAATGCACGAACCATGACTGAAGCTCAATTCCAATCAGCAATCATCACCCTGGCAACCCGCCTGGGATGGATGCACTACCACACCCATGACTCCCGCCGGTCGCCGGCTGGTTTTCCTGACCTGGTACTCGTCCATCCCATCAAGCGGCGAACCATCTTCAGAGAATTGAAGGCGATGAAGGGGCGAGTTTCCGCAGCACAAATCCAGTGGCTCGATGCGCTCGCTTCGGCTGGCCAGGACGCTGGAGTGTGGAGACCAGACATGTGGACCGCAATCGTGAAGGAGCTGAGTCAATGACTGAGCAAGATGTCGCTGAGATGCGCCGCCGGGTGCGAGCCATCCTGAATGTCTTGGCCTTTGCCCATGTTCGAGCTGAGGATATGGGGGCATCAGCTGAGGCGCTCGAAGATGCTCCGCTGGAAATGGCGTTGCTAGATCAGCTTCGGCAGGCGGTCGTGGAGCAGGGTACCGAGCACGGGAAAGGTTCTTCATCTGCCGGGGCGCGCTCGCCTCTGGATGTTGCGGCGTTGGATTTGTGGACTGCGGTGGGTCGTTCTGCTGCGGAGACTGCGGCAGCTGTTGGGGTGCCGGCGGGGAAATCTCCAGCTGACACTATGCGTGCCGTCATGCCTCATATCGCTCATACTAGTCTTCCTGTTCTGGTTTGGATTGGCGAGGAATGGAGCGAGTGGCAGTCAAAGATTCAGGAGTATCTGCAACCTACCCGCCGCACGCCGATAGACCGTGCGTGCCCTGTCTGCCACCAGAAGCTCCGAATTTGTCGAGATGAATTCGGTGCAACAGTACAGAAGCCATGCCTGGTAGCTGTCTGGGACGTTGAGGGGGAGCAGGTTCAGCGCGTCGAATGTTCGGCTTGCTCGGCAATCTGGCCGCGTGCTTTCCTGTGGAATCTGCTGTCTGCGGATGAGGAGGAGGAGACGCTGGTTAGACTGTCCTCTGGCGGGTGACGCTGGTAGTTGCACAAGGGGGGATGATGACGCTAGACTGTCTCGCTTACCACTGGTGTGTCCTCTGCCTAGCAGGGGGGGGGTGGTAATGAAGCGGGAGACATGTTCAGTCGTGTCGGATTCTTCCTCTGGTGGGGGAGGAGGGAAAGCAATAGCCTCCCCCACCAGGTACCAGCCCGCAAGCTACAAATGAATAGTGGAAGAAGGAGGAAGCGTAATGGCAACCAGTCGTACCGGTACCGCCCGCTGGAAGAACCTCCGGAAGCAGGAACTCGCCGCAGCTTTTGAACGCGGCGACATGCGCTGTCCTATTTGTTTCGTTGCCTATGATTGGCACAGGTCGAAGCAACCGAATAGTCCCGAGCTTGACCACGTGACAGCTCACGCTGAAGGTGGCAAAGATGTTGTGGAGAATACCCGCGTCATCTGCCGCCAATGCAACCAGAGACTCGGCGGAAAGCTTGGAGGTAAACGCTCTCAAGCTCGCAAGACGATTAGAGTTGCTGAACCGATTCGACCGAAAACAACGCTGATCCTTTAGCCCCAACCACACACCCCAGCCGGTGACCTCTCACCGCTATAAGGGGGACATTATCAACCGGGGCAAACCACCTGAAGCAAACAGGACCAGGGGGGTACCCCCTCCCCCGGAGGGTGAGTTCGCGCCCTCCGGCGATAGCGATATATCCACAGCAAATTTCCACATAATACGGGTTCGACAAGGAGTGATACCTTGAGTAAAGGCAAGCCTAAGCAGCTCGAACCTATCGATTTTGAGGGAGCCACCCAAGAGGAAGGCTCCCTTTCTCATGCCACCGCAAACGGCACCCGCCTCGACAGGCTCCGTGCCCTGCGCAGCAAGCTTGCCGCGCATATTGACAACCCGAACACACTGGCCCGTGACCTAGCCGCGCTCGCACGCCGATTCCAGGACCTCGACAAGGACATCGAGGAACTCGAACAGCTAGAGCAGCAGTACGGGGCAGAGATTGAAGGAGAGCACCATCATGAAGAAGATGCCCCCTTCGACCCGTCCACTCTCTGAGGTCGCCGCACAGCTCAAGATACCTGCTGGAATTGTGGCGACCGGTTGGCCGTCCATTGCTCGGCAGCTAATCAAGATGGCCTACCCGCTCGATAGTTGGCAGGTGGATATTGGCCGACTGGTTTTCGCGAAGCGCAAGGACGGGTTCTATGCCGCAGGCGTGGGTGGCGCCGCACTGAGCCTGCCTCGACAGGTCGGTAAGACTCATATGATTGCTGGCTTTATCTTCGCTGCATGCATCGCTTCTCCAAATACGCTCGTCCTCTGGTCGGCGCACCGCGCTCGCACCCACAACGAAACTTTCCAGTCTATGCAGGGCATCGCGGCTCGCCCGGCGGTTGCCCCGTTCATCTCCCATGTCCGCCGCGGCGCCGGCCAGGAGGCCGTAGAGTTCGCGAATGGTTCACGAATTCTCTTCGGCGCGCGCGAATCCGGCTTTGGTCGCGGCTTCGCGAAGGTGGACATCATTGTGCTGGATGAGGCGCAGATTCTCACCGAGAAGGCGCTCGACGACATGCTCCCTGCGACCAACGCCGCACCGAACGGCTTGGTGCTGATGATGGGCACCCCGCCGAAGCCGACCGACCCAAGTGAGGTGTTCACACGCCACCGTGCCGAAGCGCTCGCTGGAGACCGCGACAAACTCTATGTGGAGTGTTCAGCAGACCCCGGAGCCCGAGCCGACGATAAGAAGCAATGGGCGAAAGCCAACCCGTCATTCCCGACCCGAGTTAGCGCCGTCGCAATCGAGCGCATGCGCAAGAACCTCACCCCCGATTCATTCAGGCGTGAGGCACTCGGCATCTGGGACGAAGCCGCCGCAACCCAGTCGGCTTTCACCCCCGAAGCATGGCACGCCTGCGAGGGCGAAGCACCCAAGGAAGGCCGCACCGTATTCGGTGTGCGATTCTCGCCCGACGGTATGGAGGTCGCGCTCGCTGTGGCGCGCCGCCCGGATACCGGCGGCCCAATCTTCATCGAAGGCCTGCAATCTATGCCTCTGTCTCACGGCACCGGCTGGCTCGTAGACTTCCTCGCTGAACATGCCTCCCGCGCCGCCCAGATTGTCATCGATGGTAAGGCCGGCGTCGGCTACTTGACGAACGCGCTCCGTGAAGCTGGCGTGAAATCCAAGACGCTCATCTGGCAGCCCTCGCTAGACCAGGTCATCGTTGCTCACGCAATGGTCGACCAGGCAGTCATCGGCAAGGACCTCACTCATAGCAACCAGCCTGAGCTCACTCAGCAGGTGCTCTCATGCACCCGCCGAAAGATTGGCAACCGAGGAGGTTTCGGCTGGCAAGCAGCAGAAGGTGGCAGTGTCACGATGTTTGAAGCCGCCACGCTGGCTTATTGGGCTGCACGCACTACCAGGAGAAACCCCGCACGGAAACAAAGGATTAGCGTATGAGTGACTTCTTCCCTATCCCCGCCGATGGTGGGGATATTTTTACGCCCACCGAGTTGGCGCAGCTACGGCTCATGCGAGACCAGCTACAGGCCAAGCGCGCCAGGAACCGGGTGCGACAGAACTATTACGACCAGCGTGTAGGGCTCAAAGATTTGGGTATCTCGATTCCTCCGCAGCTGCGGAATATCGATTCGGTGCTCGGGTGGCCTGCCAAGACCGTGGATGTGCTCGCTGACCGTATCCGATTTGAGAAGTTCATCTCGACTCATGAGAGCAATATCGACCCGTTTGGTTTGAATGAGTTGGTGGCGCAGAACGATTTTCAGGAGGTGTTCGCCCAGGCGGCATCCTCCGCTCTGATCAATTCGTGCGCGTTCATCACGGTCACACAGGGCGATACTGAGGCGGGCGAGCCGGAGGTTCTTTGGCTGCCGCGTAGCGCTCACTGGGCTACCGGATTGTGGGATCAACGCAAGCGCTCGCTCGCCGCCGGGTTGTCTGTGACTCGTACGGATACGGACGAGTTTGGGGACGTGACGGTGCGCGAGGTAACCGTGTACCTGCCGGATAAGACGGTGGTGCTCGGGTTCCCTGCGGCTGGTGAGCGTGCTGAGGCTACCGCTGTTGTGCTGCCGAACCCAGTGGGGCGTCCTTTGATGGTTGCTCTGGTGGTGGGGGCTGACCTGCGCCGCCCGTTTGGGCGCTCGCGGATTACGCGGGCGGTCATGTCGCTAACGGATTCGGCGGTGCGTACGATTGTGCGTTCCGAGGTTGCGGCGGAGTTTTTCTCGACGCCGCAGCGCGCTATTTTGGGCGCGGACCCGGAGGCGTTGGAAGCGTCGAAGTGGGACGCGGTCATGTCGAAGATGCTCGCGATTAGTAGGGATGAGAACGGTGAGTTGCCGCAGATTCAGCAGTTCTCACAGATGTCGATGCAGCCGCATACTGAGCAGTTGCGGCAGTGGGCGGCGTTGCTGGCGGCGGAGTCGTCTATCCCGTTGGATGAGCTTGGTTTTCCTTCTGATAACCCTTCGAGTGATTCGGCGATTCAGTCGCAGCGCGACCCGTTGCGGCTGGCGGCGGAGCGCTGTATCAGGGGGTTCCAGTCTGCGTTGCGTCAGGTTGCTGTGCTGACGGTGGCTTTGCAGCATGGGTGGGAAACCGCCCAGGAAGTAACAAATGTACAGGCGCACTTCGCGCCGACGGTGCATGTATCGGATGCGGCTGCGGCGGATGCTGTGCTGAAGCAGGTGCAGGTCATGCCGTGGCTCGCGGAATCCGGCGTGGTGTTGGAGAAGCTCGGATACAGTGCGGCGACGGCGGAGCGGCTCATGAACGATAAGCGCCGCGCTGAAGGCGTCCAGGCTCTTGGGTTCTATAAGCAGTACAAGGAACGCAAGGATGCTGAGAAGGCGCAGCAGCAGGAGAAGCTCGCGAAGCAACCGCTGGGTGAGTTTGAAGTAACAGAATAACGGAATGATGGCGAGGTACCCCCGGTATGGATATGCAGGATATTAGGTACCTCGCCGAAGGTTTGAACGGTATCGTGGCGGAAGCTACAGATCTGTTTGAGGCACGCATCAGGGAGCTTGTTGAGCAGGGTGCACCGTGGGAACTGGTGCGTGAAGAAGCACGCCGCATGTTCATCTCACTGGTGGACGGATACCGTGTGCAGGCTGAAGCTTCGGGGGAGGAATGGTACCGGTATCTGCGGGAGCTCGCTGTGGGGGAGGCCGCTGGGTTGCCTTCTGTTGAGGTGCCGATGGTGGAGCACAGGAAGCTGAGCTCTGCTGTCTGGTGGGCTTCGCAGTGGCTGGAAGAGCCGAACGTGGATGTGGAGCGTGCACTGGCGGTGCTATCCGAGCGACTCGACCAGTTCATCAAGCATGCCGGGCGTGAGAAGGTCACGCAGCTTGCGATGGCTGATCCGGTGGCGAAGCGTTTCGGACGCGTGCCGGTGGGTTCCACCTGCACCTGGTGTGAGATGCTCGCTTCGCGCGGGTTCGTCTACACTAGCCCTAAGAGCGCCGGTCTGTTTATGCGGTTCCATTACAAGTGCGATTGCCAGGTGGTGCCCGGGTTTGAGGGCAAGAACCCGGTGGAGGGTTACGATCCTGGCGTGTATAAGGCTCGGTATGATGCGGCTGTTGCGGCGTTGCGTGCGGAGTCGAAGCCTGGAACACGCTTTGTTGATCGGCACGTGGCGGTGAAGATGGGGGAGATGTTTCCCGAGGTGTACCGCCGTAAACCGGCGGATCAGGTATGGGCTGGTGAGGATATCCCTCTTGGAGATGGTGTTGCTGCGCGTATGGCGGCAGAACACACCAAACAGGATGCTCGAGCATTACAGCGCTGGGCAGAAGGTAAACAGCCGGGTGGGACACCGGATTATGTGCGGCTGCAGAAGGCGATTCTGGGTGAGGTTCCCTGGACTCCTGAGCTGAAGAAGTTTCGTCGTGAGCTGGATAGCGCAATTGACCGGTCGGTGGCTTTGGAGCCATTTACGGTCTCGCGGTGGGCTCCGTTGGAGACTTTCGGCGTGGGCAAGGTTGAGGACCTGTACTCGCTTCGGGGTTCTTCCATGGAACATAGACCGTATATCGCTACTGCTGATAAACCTAGTGGGGTAAAAACTGGCAGCGGACGAGTTCAGATGCGCGTGTATGTTCCCGCAGGGTCTGGGCTCGCACCGGTATGGGAACACACAGAGAAATATCGGGGGCAGCGGGAAGTTCTGTTATTACGCGGTGGTATGCTTGACATAGTAAAGGTCAGGCGTATGCCTGACGGTTCCCCACTGGTTTTTGCATATTATCAGGAGATTCCCCATGAGTAGCGCGAACGCAGAAAAAGCCTACGATTATCGTGAAGACCCCGATTATTGGCGTGCCCCGTTCGATTTTACGAAGCCCACGTTTGATGTAAATACTCCGGAGGGGTGGAAGCGAGCTGAGTTGAATGGGCGTTATTTTAATGCTCCGGCTGCGCGCCCCGGTGCCGAGTATGAGTGGGGTTTAGCAGAGATTAAGCGTAGGTATGAAGCTAAGGAATTCCCCTTCGACGATAGCGAAGTAACCCTTTTGTATCGTGAGAAGGTAGCTAATGGTGAGTTGCCGGATGTTTATGCCGGCACTCCATACGATTTGGCGCTTCTGCCTTTCTAACGTAGTTTTCCCTTTCCGCCCGGGGTTTTGGGCGGCATAACCGAATATAGAACATATTTTTTACAACACCACCCGTGTAGACGAGTTTTCGTCTGCACCGGGTGGTGTTGGTGCTTAACGAAGCAAGGAGCAACCCTATGAGTGAGAACACCACAGTCGAGACGGCAGAAGCCTCCGAGCAGCCGCAGGTAACCCCCGCGGATGTCGCGGCGGCGCAGCACGAGCACATGGAGGAACCCGCGTTCCGCACCATCACCTCACAGCGCCAGCTTGACGCCATTATCGCCGAGCGACTCAAGCGTGAACGTGCAAAGTTTGCCGACTACGCCGACCTGCGCGAGAAGGCTGCCACCGTGGACGAGCTGACCACTCGTGCCGAGCAGGCAGAAGGGCGTCTAGCCGAGCTCGAGCACGCGGAGAAGGTGCGCGGATGGCGTGAAGCCGCCGCCACCGAGTACGGTGTTCCCGCTTCCGCCCTGCGCGGGGAGACGCAGAAGGAGCTAACCGAACACGCGGCGCTCCTGTCTGAGCTGCTCCACGGCGGTGCTACCGGTGGTGCGGCGGGTAACCGCACCGTCATCAAGACCGAGGGTGAAGGGGCGGGGCTTGCGCTCAATGGCGACCCGCTACTGGACAAGCTCAAGGGCGTCCTCGGCATCTAGCTAATCCTCTTCTAGGAAAGGAAAACACGTTATGGCTATTACCGCCGCAACTAAGACCAGCGACCTCGCCGGGTTTATCCGCCCCGAGATTGCACAGGCATACTTCGCAGAGGTTCAGAAGGCCTCTGTGGTGCAGTCTCTGGCACGTCAGGTGCCGCTCTCTGTCTCTGGTGAGGCTATCCCCGTCCTGACTGAGAAGCCCACCGCCTCCTGGGTGGAAGAAGGCGCTAAGAAGCCCACCACCCAGGCGGGGCTGACCATGAAGACCATGACCCCTAAGAAGATTGCCGCCATCGCGGTGGTCTCCGCCGAGGTCGTCCGTGCGAACCCCGGTAACTACATGGAAGTCCTTCGTCAGGAGATCGCTGAGTCGTTTGCTCGCGCGTTCGACGTTGCCGTTATTCACGGCACCTCGAACCCGTTCGGTGTTGGTACTAACCTCGCCTCCACCAGCAAGACTGTGAAGCTTGGTACTTCTCCCGCGAATAAGGGTGGTATCTTTGCTGACCTGAACTCGGGTCTGGATCTGCTGGTGAAGGACAAGAAGAAGCTCAACGGCTTCGTGTTCGATGACGTTGCTGAGCCGCTGTTTAATGCCTCGGTGGATGCTAACGGTCGCCCGCTGTTCGTGCCTGAGCCGACCGTGGCAACCGCTGCTGTGCGTTCCGGTACCGTGCTGGGTCGTCCTGCTTCGTTCGCTGATACCGTGGCGAACGGTACCACTGCCGGTTCGGTGGTCGGTATCGGTGGTGACTTCTCGAAGGCGCTGTGGGGCACTGTGGGTGGCATCAACTTCGATGTGTCCACCGAGTCCACCGTGACTATCGGTAACCAGCTGGTCTCTCTGTGGGAGAACAACCTGGTCGCGATTCGCGCCGAGGCAGAGTTCGGTTGGCTCATTGAGTCCAACGCCCACTTCGTGAAGTACACCCTCTAACCTGGGTTGGAGGTGTGTGACCTGTGATGATGGATGATTTTCCCGAGGTCACCGTGGAGGCGTTGCGGGCGCGTTGGCCGGATATGCCGCCGGGCTCCGAAGAGCATGCTCGTGTCCTTCTTGAGGATGCGGGCGTGCTCATCCGTGCGGCAGCGCCCGGCTGGTTCAACCTGCCGGCAGAGGCTATCACGATTGTGGCGTGCCGGATGGTCAAGCGCGCCATGGCTGCAGGGGCATTCGTGGAGGGTGCGTCATCTTTGACGCAGACGGCGGGGCCTTTTAACCAGCAGGTTAGCTTCGCGAACCCGAACGGGGATTTGTATCTATCCCGTGCTGAGAAGAAGCTGCTCGGGGTCGGGTCGCAGCGCGCCACCACCATTGACCTATTCCCTGCCTCCGGTTGCGGGATGGGAGGTGAAGGGCATGGGGTGGCTCAAACCCCGGTTCACGGTTTCACACTCGGCCTGGACTGAAGAAACACCTGATAGTTGGGGTTCCCATACTCGGGGCTGGAGTGCTGCAGTGCAGGTTGAGGTGTTTGGGTGGGCTTCACCGGGCGCGGATTCTGAGATTCGGGATACCGCTACCGGAGTCCACCGTGATCTTGACCTGTACGCTCCAACCGGGTTCACCCGCCCTCGCGACAGGGTAACCGTGGACGGGGTGCTGTACGAGTGCGTCGGCTGGCCAGAAGACTACACGCACGGCCCCTTCGGATTCGAGGCGGGTTACCGTATCAACCTTAAACGAGTGGAAGGCTGACAGACGAGTATGGGCAAGACGAAGGTGAAGCTGACGTTGGCAGGATTCTATGGTCTACGCACCAGCCCGGAGATGCTTGCCGCCCTGAACACGGAGGCGGCGAAGGTTCAGGCTCGCGCCGGTGCCGGGTTCGCGTCCTCCGCGAAAGCTGGCGCGAAAACAGCGGTGGCGCGTGTCTACCCAACCGGTGCCGCTGGTGTCCGGGCGGAAGCTAAGCACGGTGCCCTGTCCAAGGCCGTAGGCGGGTGGAACCGATGACACCGCAGATTGGTTCTGGCCGTTTGCATGCTCCGGATGTGTTCGCAGCGCTCCGCAAGGAGGCAAAAAGCTTGTGGGGTTCCCCGGTGTATGTAGCAGAGCCGCCAAACCCACGCCCGGCCGGCGTGTTCGCGGTGCTCACCCCTTCGGGTGGTGCCGAGGGGTCCCCGGCGCATGGGCAACGAGCATTCATTGCCGATGTGTGGGGTTCCACCGCGCAGGATGCATACAACGCTGCGGAGATGTTGCGAGGTGCGCTGCGTAGCATCGTGAACCAGGAGATCCTCGTAAGTAATGGACAGAGCGTGCTCGTCTACGGTGTGGATCCTGTGGGGGGTGTGGTGTGGATGCCAGACCCCGATGATAAGATTCCGCGATTTCGGATGAACTTCACGGTGACGTACCGGAACACGTGGATAGACCTGTTATAGCCCCTGTTGTGGGGCAGGAAGGAGCACGTTATGGCGCTTGTTGCTGATAATGTGCGTGTCGCTGTTACCGGCGGCGTTTACGTTGGTGCCATCGGCACCGCAACCCCGGCTAACGCGACCGCCCCGGTGGACGCGAAGCTGAAGGACCTCGGCTACATCAGCGAGGACGGGGTGACTCAGAGCATCGACTCTGACACCAGTGAGATTAAGGCCTGGCAGAACGGTGACGTGGTGCGTGTCATCCAGACCTCGCACAAGGTCACTTTCCAGTTCACGCTCATCGAGACGAACGAGGAAGTCCTCAAGCTGTTCTACGCGGATACCACTGCGAACGGGTCGCTGGTGCGAATGACCGGCGCACAGTCCCCGCACCAGACGTTCGTACTGGACGTACTGGACGGCAAGAAGGTTCTGCGTATCGTCATCCCCGACGGTCAGGTAACCGAGCGTGGCGAGGTGACCTACAAGAACGGCGAGGCTGTCGGCTACCAGGTGACCGTCACCGCGTACCCTGACTCGCAGGGTGTGAAGGCGTACAAGCACCTGGGCACCAAGCTCTAAGAGGCTGGTTTAGGTTTGCGGCACGCCCCCTTCTTCTGGTTGTGCATTGTGGTTGGCTCCCTTTGAGGGTTTCTGGAGCCACAGGCCGCGCACACCAGAGGGGCGTGCCGCGCTCGCTTCCCCAACGAAACCCTACCCGATACTTTTGATTTGGAAGGAAACCCCTCATGTCGGAGAAGAACTACGCGTTTACCCGCACCAGTGACAAGAAGGCTGCAGGTGGCGCGCCGGTTGTGAAGGTGAAGCTGCGCGGCAAGACCTGGCAGGTAGACCCCGCCGCGCTGGATGATGCGGAGCTGATGGAGCAGCTGCTCGCGATTGACGAAGGCAACCCCAAGGGTATGTTCTCCGCGGTGGAGTCATTGCTCGGTGCCGAGGCAAAGCAGGACGTGTTCGAGACGCTCCGCGACCCTGAGACCGGGCGTGTACCCATGACCTTGTTCACCGGGTTCTTTACCGACATGATGAACGCTTTGAACCCAAACTCCTAAAGCTCGCGGCTCTCCTGCGAGAGAACCGCGAGCTTGTGGAGATTGACCTCATCCGCTACTACCATGCCCCGTACGCCGCCCTAGCCGCGGAGTATGGGGCACAGTTGGTGGCGGCGATGGTCGTGAACCTGCCGTCAGATTCGGCGACCATGCGGCATTACGCGCAAGGTTGGGGGCTGGAAGCCCAGCTACTGGCCGGGGTGTTTGACCGGCTGGTCGAGGCGAACTGGCAGCGCAGTGCAGACGGGCAGAAAGGCCGGAACAAGCCGAAGCCTCTGCCTCGCCCCGGTGTGCAGGGCGCTGGTGTACGTGTCGGTTCGGGCAGTATGAGCCTGGACGAAGCGAAGTACTGGCTGGCGCAGCGGCGAGCCGGCGGTGGTGCCGTGGTGGGGCAGGAAACAATCAAATAACCGGATAGAGGAAGTGATGATATGGCTGGCGGGTATGAGCTTGCGAAGGCATACGTGACTGTGCTCGCCTCGACCAAGGGCGCGGGCGCACAGATTGTGTCTGAGATTGGTGATGCTGGCGACCGCGCAGGTTCGCAGGCAGGTACTAAAGCATCCTCAGCGTTCGGGCGTATCTTCTCATCTTCCGTTGCTCCACTGGTGGCGAAGGCTATCGGCGGAATCAGCATCGGCTCGGTCTTTGGCACCGCGTTTACGAAGGGTTTTAACCGCCTGAAGGCTATTGATGTAGCGCAGGCGAAGCTCCGAGGCCTGGGTAACGACGCTGATGCGGTGTCGGTCATCATGCAGAATGCATCTGCATCGGTGAAGGGCACGGCTTTCGGCCTGGACGCAGCGGCAACCGCCGCAGCTGGCGCGGTTGCCGCCGGTATCCAGCCGGGCGAACAGCTTGAAGCTGTCCTGAAGTCGGTCTCAAACTCTGCCGCTGCGTCTGGCTCCAGCATGGAGGAAATGGGCGGAATCTACGCTAAGGTTGCGAGTGTCGGCAAGGCACAGAATGACGTCCTCGCACAGGTCGCAGACCGAGGAATCCCGATCTACCAGGCATTGGGTAAGCAGCTTGGCGTGACGGCAGAAGAAGTTTTCAAGATGGCCTCTGACGGCAAGATCAACTTCGAGCAATTCGAGAAGGCGATGACCTCCGCCGCCGGTAACGTCGCATTCGAAATGGGCAACACGCTACCTGGCGCGTTCGCCAACGCACAGGCCGCGCTCGGTCGCTTCGGTGCAAACATCCTTACCGGCATATATCCCGCGCTCACCAAATTCTTCCTGGCATTCCAGCAGTGGATGAAGCCGGTCGAAGCATTCGGTAAGGTTATCGGCGCACAGATTGGGGCGGGTATCACCAAGGCTGGAGAAGCCATTAGCGCCTTTGCTGCGGGCTTCAAGTCCACCATGGGCGATGGTAAGAGCTTCACGGTCACCTTCGAGATTATCCGTGAAGAGATTGCCCGGTTTGCCTCCGCGTTCCAAACCCAAGGCGCGGGCATTGTCGGTGTAGCCCAGAAGGTAGGGGCATTCCTTGGGACCGTCTTACCTCCTCTGCTGCATTCCTTCGTCTCGGTTGCACTGAATATTATCCGAGTGGTGGGCTCCCTGGCGGTTGCGTTCAAATCCGTACTCCCCAGCTTCAGTGGAGCAGGGGACGGCGCAAACGCAGCAACGAGTGCATTCGATATCCTCGAGTCTTCTATCCGTCTACTCTCAACTGGCCTCTTCCAGCTCTCCCAGTTCATCGAAAACCATCAGCAGGGAGTCGGCCGGCTCGTCCTCGCACTCGGGACCGCCGTCACCGCATACAAAGGCGTGACAACCGCAATCGGGCTGGGAAAGAGCGCCATCGAATCCTACAACACCGCTATGGGCGCCATTTCGTCGGCCAAAGACACCGTCATGGGCGTAGCCGAAGGATTCAAAATGCTAACCAGCGGAGCAGGCTCCGCCCGAGAAATCGCAGAACTCGGAAGGAACTACCAGCTGGGTGCAACCGCCGCCTCCGTCTACGAGGTCGCAGTCCGCGCAGCAGCTACAGCACAAACCGCCTTCAACACCGCCGCCGCAAACATCGCAGGCAACCTCTCCAAAGCATTTGGTCTGATGAAGGCTAATCCCTTTACCTCTCTGGTCGGTGCTATCGGCATCGTAGCAGGTGCGCTCGCCTACTTCTTTACTCAGACGGAGACTGGGCGCGCCGCGTGGGAATCGTTGATGCAGGCTATCCAGCCCGCACTGAACACAATCCTGCCACTCATTGGCCAGCTGGGCGAGAAGCTCATCCAGTCACTGCAACCGGCACTTCAGCTCATCATCCCCGCCCTGCAGCGGTTCGCAGTCATGGCAACCCAGCTATTCACTGAGGTTGTCCAGGCTGTCCAGCCAGTCATTGACAGGCTTATCCCGCTCATCGGTCAGGCAATCGCGGCACTCATGCCCATTCTGACGCAGATGGGTGCGGCGCTCATGGCGTCCCTGGGACAGATTGGCCAGCATCTGGCGCCGTTGCTCCCGATGATTGTCCAGTTCGGCACCCAGATCATGCAGGCGCTCGCTCCGGTGGGAGAACAGCTGATGAATCAGCTTGTCCCTGCGCTCGCTCAGCTGGGAGCTGCGGTCATGGCGATGCTCCCGCAGATTATGGAGATTTTCCGTCAGCTGGGGGAGATGTTGCTTCAGCTCGTGCCGGTGTTTGGTCAGATTGTGGCGGTAGTCGTGGATTTGGGTACTCAGGTGCTCGCTGCGCTGCTGCCTGCAATTCAGAGCCTTCTGCCAGTGCTTGCGGCAATCGTGGGGGCGGTGGCAGGTGTTGTCGTTGTCCTCGTGACCTCGCTGATTCCTGTCTTCGCCTCCGTGGTGCAGGCAATCGTCCCTCTCATCACGACGCTGATTGACATTCTGGTGCCTGCAATTCAGGCGGTCCTGAATGTGGTCACGACCGTGGTGCAGGCAATCGTCCCGATTGTCCAGGGCGCCCTCAATATCGTCGTCGGCATCATCAAGACGGTGACCGCAATCATTAAGGGCGACTGGAGCGCCGCGTGGGAGGGCATCAAGCAGATTCTCTCCGGTGCCTGGGAAGTCATCAAGGGCATTGTCGTTGGTGCAATCAACATCGTTAGCTCCATCATCACGAACGCTGTGAACCTGATTCGTAGCATCTGGGATGCCGCCTGGAACGGTATCGGACGAATCGTCTCAACCATCTGGGAAGGCATTAAGAACGGCGTGGCTGCAGGCATCAACACCGTGGTCGGATTCTTCCGCTCGATGGGCACCGACATCATCGGCGTGGTGCGGGGCATCCCTGGTCAAATGATCTCTATCGGCCGCGACATCGTGGGAGGTATCGCATCTGGTATCCGTAACGCCGCCGGCGCGGTGATGGATGCCGCCCGCAGTGTCGTCAACGCTCTGCCTGATTTCGTGAAGTCTGCTCTAGGAATTCACTCGCCGTCTCGTGTCATGCGTGACCAGGTGGGCGTGTGGATTCCCGCGGGCATCGCCGCCGGTATCGACAAGACATCCGACATGGCTGTGGACGCGGTGCGGTCGATGACGGACGCTGCTGTTGAGGCGGCACAGGATGGGATGGGTTCTCTCTCGATGGCGCTCACCCCGGGCGCCGTCAGTGGCGGGTTCAACATCGGTGGAGTTGCCGCTGGTGTGGGTCGCGCTTCGGCACGCGCTGCTGTGGCGACCCCTGCTGTTGGTAGGGCGTTGCATGTGCATGTGAATGCTGGTGAGGAGATGGCTCCCGAGCGGTTCGGTCGGCGTGTTGGTGAGGCCATGTCGCACCAGCTGAGCGGTTTGGAAGGAGCGTTGCTTTGATAGGTAAGGATGGGCTCCGCGTGGAGCTGACCGGGGCGCACGGCACCCTGGTACTCACCACCTTTGAAGAGCCGGCAGGAGACTTGGAAGTGTGGGTAACCGACCTGGCGGGCTGGGTCGGCGGCGTTGGAGTTGAGTCTGATGATGCGCAGCGTAAGCTCGGGCACGGCATGGTTCACGCCCCGGCGCGCCGTACCGGGCGCACGCTCACGCTCAAAGGTAGCGCTGTGTCGAACACGGGCGTGCAGGTGCGCGAGCTTGCCGACCGGTTCGTTTCATCCCTGCTGTGGGATGGCCGGCTCGGCACGCTCCGGGTCGCCACGGACACACTCGACCTAACGGGAGAGGTCCGGCTGGATGGGGACGTGAAGGTAGAGTTCCTTGGGGATTCCGCCTTTCTGTTTGAGGTGCCACTTTTTGCACCCGAGCCGTGGCTGTACGCGCCACCGCGCACCTATCAGCTTTACCCAGCCGGCGCGGGGGTTGGTTTGCGATTCCCGCTGTTCGTGCCTGAGCAACCTACACGCGGTGTGCTCTCGTTTGGCTCGCAGGCCCCGATGACAACCTCGATCGTAAATGAAGGCAACGTGGATGCCTACCCGGTTTATACGGTGCGTGGAGATTGGTCTAGCGGGTTCCGCATCACTGCGGAGAACCGGATTATCGAGTACCCGTACGCGGTATTGGCAACCGCGCCAGTCACAATCGATTGTGCCCGAGGCAGGTTGCTGATTGGTGGCGTGGACAGGACGAGTGAGCTGGTGTCGCGCGAGTGGCACAAGATCCCGCCGCGTGCCGGGTTCGTGCCGGTTGTGCAGGCGCTCGCGCCGGCGACCGGTTGGGTCGATGTAACCGCACGCTCAACATACATTTAGGAGAGAACATATGAGTGTTGGTTTTGGAATGGCGCCGGACGCGCAGGGGAACGGAACCACCCCTGACGACCTCCAGGCGGTGCTCGCGGCGCAGTACCCCGAGCCGGGCATTATCTCCGGCTGCACTGTGGCTACCCGCTCCAGCATGGAATACACCATCGCCCCGGGCGCAGTCGTGGTACATATCGCGCCGAGCCGTGCGGTGCTAGTGCCGGTGGTCGGGCAGACCATCACCACGCGCCCTGCTCCCGCGACCGGCGCTCGCACCGACTACGTTTATGTGGAGCAGCAGACCCAGCCCGTGAACGGATCCATTAGCGCACGAGTCGCGGTCGGTACCCAGGTGCCGGACAACGCGGTGGTAATCTCCAAACGCGAAATTAAAGCGGGCATGACTGGCACGAACGCCGCACCAGAGACCGCCAACGTGACGTTCGCCCGCCCCATCGGCGGCACCCTCGGTGTGCTGTTCTCGCACAAGACCGAGACGGACGTGGTACACGACAAGACGGACGGCGTGATTACGCGCGGCAAGGGCATGTTCTTCCTGCCCACCGACCGTACCCTCGATATTCGGCTCACCTCGTCCATTTCCAGCGTTGCCGCCAACGTTGCGAAGGGAACGCTCTCCACCTCCGCAGCTTCCAGTTCCCCGTCCGACCGGGGCAGCGTGAACTATGACATTTGGATTGACAATAAGTTGGTGCTACGTCGCGAGCGAGTCTTCACCAACGTGTGGGACACCGTCGATTATTCGGACGTGGTGGTGCTGCCGAAGGGCTCGCACACTATCCACTACACCGTGAGCCTGCGTGTGTGGGGTTGGGAGAAGTGGACCACCCGCTATGAGGGCTTCGGAGCGAAGTACCCCTCGGATGTTCTGCGGGTTATCGATATGGGCGTGGCGAAGGAGTAGCTGTGGGATTCAGGCTGTACTGGCTGGATACGGTGACCGGTGCGGTCGGTTCCCCCATCCAGGACGTGACCGCATGCTCCTGGGCAATAAGCCTGAACAAGGTCGAGGAGCTTACGTTCACGATTCCGAAGCGGAGCTTGGCAGGGCACCAACGCACAACCTATGAGCCGCTCACAGGCGGCGTGCTCCTCACCCACACCGGGCAGGACGGCACCGAGTACCCACTTATTGCCGGCCCCATCATCGATTGGGGCACCGAAACCGGCACAAACCTGGAACTCAAGTGCGCGGGTGTGCGTGAGCTGTTCGAGCGCCGCACCATCTGGGACACCCTAACCTACAAGACCATGAGCCTGGGCGAGATTGCCTGGGCTCTTGCTGTTCACGGCATGAACCGCCCCGGTGGCGGACTACCGGTGGTGCACGGCGTGCAGGGTGGGCTCGGGGCACAGACCAGAGAACGTACCTATGAGCGGTGGAACGTCTCGAACAACCTCATCGGCAAACGCTGGAGCGAGCTGTCGGCGGTTATTAACGGCCCCGATATTATGCTGCGCCCTCGCTGGAAGAGTGAGGCGCACACTCATATTGAATGGGTGTTCATGCACGGGGTTGAGGAATACCCGTTCATCGCGCAGAAGTTCACGCCGGACTTCGACACAACCGCGCTCGCCGCAGCCGACATTGAGGTGAAGGTTACCTCCACTGGTAAGGACATCACGCACCGCATCTGGTGCACCGGTGCAGGAGAAGGCGAAGGTACCGCCATCGCTTGGGCGGAGAACCTTACTCAGGTGTGGCGCGATCATGCACCGTTTGTGGAGGGCATCATCACCGATGCAGACCAAGCCGACACGTTCGTGCTGAAGCAGAAAGCCGAAGGCGCATTGGTGGCGCGGGCAAAGATGATTGACCAGGTCACCATTGAGATGGGCACCGACAGGCTCGGTGCACCGCTCGGATCGTGGTTTGTGGGCGATACCGCCACCGTCACCCTGGCAGGTTGGTTGTCGGTGCCAGATGGGACGCGGCAGATGCGCATCATCAAGATGACCGGTACCCTCGCCGGGTCGGTGACGCTGGATTTTCAAGAAGCATCCTGGCAATAAAAAAGACAGGGAGGTAACCGGTGGTTGATTATATTGACCAGCGCCCTACGCCCGCGCAGGCGGTGGACACGCTACGTGCGCAGCTCATTAGGGCGCGGACACCCGCGTCCACGCCGCACGGTATTAAAATCGCGCGCCAGAATGAAGCGACCCTGTACCTGGATTCCACTGGTTCGGCGCGCCGCTGGGACGGGGACACGCTCGCGAACTTCGATGAGCGTCTGTCCGAGGCGGGCAAGGTCGTCGTGCAGGCGCGGCAAACTCTGCAGAAGGCAGAGCTTGGGCTGGTCGAGGCGGAGTCCCGCATCCAGGCAGTGGAGCAGCAGACAAGTAAAGACGCCATCACCAAAAAGGCGGTGGCGGGGCTTAAAGGTTTGTCGGAGCCGTGGATTGGGCGGGACATGATTGTGCCCGGCACGATTGATGTGCGGCGTTTGAATGTGACGCAGGAGTTGGCTGCGCAGGTGGTGCGCGCGATGAGTGCGGAGACGAAGAATCTGGTGGTGACCGAGGACGCGATTTTGAACCGAGCCACGATTATCGAGGGGCTGGTGACTTCGAAGGTCGCGGCGAAGCTGGTCACGAGTGGTCTGCTTCAGACGACGGAGGCGGAGCGGCGCGGCCTGAAAATCAATTCGTCAGGCATCGCCGCATACAACCACTTGGGTGAGCAGACTGTAAAGATTGACGCCAATGGTGTGGAGAACGAGTTCCGCGGTACCTTCCACACCTCCGACAAGTCCAAGCCTGGTCTCTCGATTTACACCACCCCCGGTCGCGGTCCAGCGGGGAGCATAGACTCGGTCATCGAGATGCGCACCGGCGCGAGCGATGCCACTACACCCTCGGGTGTGGTGCGCATGAATCCGCAGGGTGCGCTCACCCTTGGTGTGCAGCCCTCGGGTACGAACCCCGCCGATGTGAAGGGGCTCGTGGTGCTCCCTGACGGGGATGTGACCGTGCAGGGGCGCATGATTATGAACCAGGGCATGTACCTGCGCACTCTCATCGAGCAGTCCGAGACGACCATCTTCATCGCTGTTGGGCCGCTGGAGATCCCGCGCCACTCTGCAGTGCGGAGGCGCATCACGTTCCGTGAGCAGGTGCAGCTCCCTGTGGTGGTTACGCAAGCCGGTAACTCGATCTGGCCGATTGTGTCGAACGTCTACTCAAGTTCCAGAAGCCACGTTGAGGTGATTGTGCACAACGTGACGAATGAGCTCATCCGGGATGCGTGGGTGGATGTCGTCATCCTGCCTATCAAACGATAAGGAGAAACCTAGTGACTTTGGAGCAGTGGCAGGCTAAAGCCCTGTACCTTCAGCAAGAGAATGAGAAGCTGCGGCGCGAACTGCTGGATGAGCGGATTCTTGCCGGTGTCATCCGCCTAGAATCCCCTGAGACCACCCCGGCACCACCGGAGCCGGTGGTAGGTGAGGTTATCGACCCAGGCGCACGGGTGGGCGATGAGCTCTAAAATCGAGGTGAACTTCGGCAAGACCGGGTACCCGCCCGGCACCACCGGAGCCGTCGCGTTCATCCCCTCACACCCCGGCGTTGAGCTAGGTACCGCCGAAACGACCGGGTGGCTCGGGGCAGGGCAGCAACTCTATGAGGATGCCACCGAGACGGGCATGGTCGAGCTGGCTGTGCCAGAATCTGGTGCAGTGTCCTATGACGTGGTCGCTTACCTCAAAGACGGCGATGGCGTGATGCTGGAGGGGCAGCCCGTACAGCGTCTCACCATCCAAGCCGGAGACGGCCCCGTGACGCTGCAGGACGCGCCACTGCTCGTCCAGGCAGGGGAGACCGTAACGACGCAAACCTACGCACGCCCCTCCTGGGCGTCCAGTCCGGTAGAAGCACCCGCTCCAGCGCCGGTACCGCGCCCGGATAAACCCGGTAGTGATGATGGAGGGCATGTTGCCCCGGTTGCGCCTACGGTACGTCCCATCCTGGACATGTCCGAGGTCCGCGACTATGTAGATAAGCAGCAGCGCATTCTGGATGCGAACCGCTCCTACCGGGCACGGATGCGCTCGATTGTGCCGCCCACCTATTTTTATCCCGACTACTGGAAGCCGGTCGCGGAGCAGAATTGGCACACCATGGCGCAAGCCTCCGAAGTCTGCCCGTTCCTCATCATTAACCCGGCGTCTGGCCCTGGAGAAGGCCCCGGCTCCCCGCAGCACAAGGATTTCACGAATCAGCTCAAGCTCAACAGGGGTGAATACGGGCAGAAAATATACGGCTACATTCGGACGGGCGCATCGATTGGGCAGCCCCGCGACCTGGAGACCCTGTTCGATGAGGTGCGCAAGTACATCGAATGGTACGACGTGGACGGCATCTTCTGGGATGAGGCGTATAACGGCTGGGGCGACCAGGCAGGCAAGGAAGAATTCCACCACCGCATCGCCGACCGCTTCAACGCGCTGTACCCGTGGATGCCCACAATCGTGAACCCCGGCGCGAACACCACCGCAGGGATGGTCGGCACTGGCTGGCACATGATGACCTTCGAGAACGAAGCATCCCTGTATCTAACTGATAAATACCTCGTGCAGGAGCATTATAAGGGGCAGCCGAGGCAGATGTTCTGGCACTGTATCCACGACATCGCAGGGTTTGAACAGGCGGTGCAGGTACTACGCCTGGCGGACACCCTGAACGTGGGCATCCTTTATCTGACGGACGACACGATCTGGGAGGTCAGGGACGGAGTGCGTTCCAGGACGGCGAACCCGTACGACAGGTTGCCTGCCGCGTGGCTGTGGAGGTTGCAGATTGCGTGGGCGAAGGGCGAGCTGGATGATTACCTCACCCAGGTTGATATTCTGCGGCAGAACCTCGCCGTGCTCGAATCTGTGGGGGCTCCGGCGGAGGCGCTAACTGCTGCGAGGTTGAAGATCCAAGCAATGACAGGAGGGAACTAGATGGGTGTGAGTGACACCGTGAGCGAGTCCGGTTTTGTGCCCGCTTATGGGCTGGTGACGGCGAAGTTCGTGACGCACCAGCGTGCGGCGGGCGGTACAGCGGATGGTGTGCCGGTGCAGGGACGTGTGGTGTTTACGCCGACTACGCGGGTTGCGGATGCTGAGACGAAACGAGTTTTTGTTCCTGCGCCGGTGACCGGCTGGCTGCGTGACGGGGTGCTCTGGGACGCGCCGCGCGGCGGGAACCAGGGGGTGCACCTGATGGCTCCGAGCCCGGGGGCGGTGCCTTCTGAATGGGGGTACCGTGTGGAGGCACAGCTGCGGGATGTAGCGGGATGTGCCGCGCAGCTGCCGTACCCGAGCATTTATGTTCGCGCGGGGGAGACGCTAAATTTGGCGGAGGTTGCCCCCGCCGGTGCGGAGAGTACGATTCCTGCGCCGGTACCGGTGAAGGGTGACCCTGGCGAGCCTGGCCCCAAGGGTGAGCGTGGTGAGGCTGGAGAGCGAGGCCCCAAGGGCGACCCTGGCGAGCCTGGCCCCAAGGGCGACCGTGGCGACCGTGGCGAGCGTGGAGAGCCCGGCCCCAAGGGCGACCCTGGCGGGCTGGACGCGGAAGCAGCCGCACTTGTGCAACGCCTCGCCTCCGGGGCAACCCCGCGCGATACTGGCTGGCGACGCGAAGAGTCCCCAGCCATCGCCGCCGGAGCTCTTTTCTACCGTCGCGTCGGAGACTGGTGCATCATCGCCGTCCGCGGCGGCCCATGGGACACTATCACTGTCCACGACCGCCCCGACATCACAGATTCGAATTACCACGACAGGGGCGAAAAGATTCGTCTCAGCAACAACGTTCCACCCGGGTGGCAATCCAACAATCCTGTACTAGCCCCCGTGGTCACAGACACGGGAGAATCCCGAGGGATCATTCTCCTCCACTCAAGGGGCGACGGGAATCGTATCACCTGGCGCCGCGGGACCCTTAACCTTTCCCTACAAAACCGCAGCAACCTGCGGTGTGGCCTGCTCATCTACCCAGCCTTCGACCCGTTCCCGACCGCACTGCCGGGCACCCCAGCCTAAACGTGGTGCGGGAACACCAAAAAATTATTCACTTAGAAAGGACGGTAACCAGACATGGCTACCATCGCACAAGAACTTGCAGCCTCCCAGGACGCCGACCTGCTCAAGCGCGCCATCCAGGCCGCCCAGCGCCAGCGTATCCCCAACGCCCAGTACTCTGTCGAGGCAAACATTGGGCTACTCGTCTCCCTGCCCGCCGGGGCAGGCTCCACCCAGACCATCGCAGACGAACACGCCTACGCCGTCACTGAGCATGCCAGGGCAGTGGCTGCACTAGATGAGGCGCAGGCCGAGCTGAACGCCAAGCGTGCCGCGCTTGCTTCTCCAGGTGCGGACCCGGCCCGTGTGACGGATGAGTACATCATGCACGCCATTGGGGTTCTCTTCAAGGCGCCCAACGCCGAAGAAACCACCACTGTGGGAGAGTAGGCGCGGTGATGTTGCCGGAGATTCCCCGCATCGGGCACCCGGTGCTGGACGGCATCATCCAAGCCGTCGTCTCGGTCGGAGCCGTGCTTTTCTCCCTGCTGATTGTCTGGCTTAAGTGGGGTGCCCCGCAATGGGAGCGTCTGAACTCCAAGGTGCGCTCCATCAAGGAACAGACCAACAACAGCCATGAGACAAACTTGCGTGATGACCTGGATAAGGTTCTTGCGCAGGTGAAGCAGGTGAGCGAAGCGCTGACACAAATGCAGGGCGAGACGAATACCGCCCTGCTGAACGTGGTGAAACGCTTGGATACCATCGCCGAGGACTTTACTGCAGCTCGCGCCGAGCACGCCGATTTTCGGCGAGACATTGGCGGGCTGCGGGAGGAGATGCGGCATGCGCGCAAGCGCCATGATGCCAGCGAGGACAGAATTACTGCCATCGAAACATTGGGTGGCTCATCTTTTGCCCGCGCTATGAAGAAGGAAGATTAGCCCCCCATGTGGGGGCTTCAACGTTTAAGAAGGAGTAGCGATGAGGTATCTCGTAGAAGTTATTGAGGCTGCACCGTCGCCGCAAGGTCAGCTGGCTCAGCCGCAGTCAGTGCCGGCACCTGCACCGGCTACTCACCGCACTGTAAATGTGGTGGAAGCGGGTGCTGACCCGACCGGCGCAGCGGATTCGACTGCCGCAATTAACCAGGCTATCCGCCGTGTTCATGAGGCTGGCGGCGGCACCGTCCACCTGCCGGCAGGTAGTTATAAGGTGTCCGCGCCGTTCATTGAGCTGCTGGGCGGCGTTCACCTGCAGGGTGCTGGTCGCGAATCGACCATCATCTTTGCGGACACTGGCGCAGGGGCGGAGCAGAAGACGGCGATTATCCACGCGGGCACCTGGTTCACCCCGCGTGTTGGCAAGGACAATCTGCTGATGGGTGTCTCTGACCTCTGGATCAAGAGCTCGCATGCTCGTCCGTCGCATGTTTCGTCGGCGACCCCGCGCCCTGGTCAGGACGGCATGAACCCGAATATTGGCGGCATCCTCCTGCACACTGAGTTGGGGGATAACCCGCCGGAGCCCGACGGTACCCACCGCATCGAGAACGTCCTCATTTGGGACACCGCATTTGGTGTGGCTGTGCTGGGTCTGGACGACCAGGGATGCCAGCTGCGGAATGTCCGTGTCCGCCGCACTCTGGGCACCGGCGTCGTCATTGGCAAGTCACCGGAGCACATCACCTCTGTGACGGCTGGTCGCCGTGAAATTGGTGCAGCCGACAACATCCTCGACTGCGTGGACGTGTCAGGCGCGAATATTGCAGGCGGCACTAATGCCGGCTTCGAGATTTACGCGACCAATACCACTCTGATTGGTTGCAAGTCCTGGTACAACCGCCGCTCGATTCACGGGGCAGAGGGACGACCCGGCGGCATCTGGGACACCTCTAATATGCACCGCTTCACCGCCGCCGGCGCAGGCTTCTTCATCCGCGGCGGACGCAACATCCTCACCGCTTGTACTGCTCAGGAGAATGGTGGCCATGGCTTCGTGCTGGTTGGTCATTCCTCGCAGGTCACCGGATGCCGCAGCGCTTCCAGCTCCTGGCACGACTGCGTCAGCGGTGAAGCAAAGCCCGCAGAGGCGGCTGACTTCTTCGTTACGAACTGGGCTCACCACCTCATCCTGAGCTCGAATATCGCGCAGGCGGAGTACAAGGGTAAGACACCCCGATACGGCTTCGCCATCGAGAAGTGGGCACACGACATCAGCGGCACCTCAAACATGACCGTAGACATCCCCACCCCTCACCGCGCCACCGACATGGGCGTGGCTGTGAAGCTGGAAATCAACACCAACACCATTAATTAAGGAGACATTGTGCAGTACACCGACATCACCGAATACAACGCTACCTCGTTCACCGAGGCAAACCGCACCATCGCCGACATTGACACCATCGTCATCCATCATTGGGGTAATGATGGTCAGCGTTTCGAAGACGTGTGTAATTTCTTTGCCGGCGGCCCCGGCACCTCCGCACATTTTGTGGTGGAATCGGGTCGCTGCGCCCAGCTTGTGGAGTTCAAGGACATCGCCTGGCATGCAGGCAATTGGGCGGCAAACCAGCGCTCGATTGGTATCGAGTGCCGCCCCGAGATGAGCCCCGAAGACTTCGAGACCGTTGCCCAGCTCATCGCCGATATCGAAACCTACTACGGCCGCAGTTTCTACGTGCATGGGCATAAGGACTTCTTCAATACCGCCTGCCCGGGGCGCTGGTATGACCAGTTGGGCCGCCTCATTGACCGTGTGAACGCAATCAAGGAGGGTAAGGTTGAGCGCGGCATCGAGGGCGTCCCCGCGCCGCTGGACAAGGCTGAAGTTTCGGCTCTGCGTGCGTCGTGGGAGAAGCTGCAGAACGCGGTAGATGAGCTCGGTAAGGAGATTGACCATGCGTAAGATGTCCGCATCTCAGGCAGCGGCGTTTCGTAAGTCGCTGTATGCGTGGGCTCCTGTAATCTCTGGCTTGCTCACCACATTTGGTGTTGTTACCGAGCAACAGGCTGCAGCGGTAGCGGGTGCGATTATCTGTACTGTCACGACCGCGCTTGCGTACTTCAATACGGACCCGAGCCTGTACAGCGACAAGGCGCCTTCTTCAGAAGCTTCTTCAGAAGTCGAATAAGTGCGTCAAAGTGGGGAGTAAATGGGGACCAACCCCAACCTCCCCCTATTTCTGCCCCGGAATATCAAGGAAGTCAGGCTTTTTCATAAACAAGGCTTTCTAAAACTTGCGGGGTACCTAAGTACCTCTCTGGTTTAAGGGCAGAGACCCCCTGTGTTCCCCCTCCTCTAAGGGGAACGCAGGGGGTCTCTTTTATCTGCTTACCTGCTGTAATGAATAGCAACTCAAGGGGGAGTAAGAGGGGGGCAAGCTGCCTGCCATATATGCCCGAGCAATTACTGCTGTAGCCACCTGTTTCAATATCGTCAAACTTACGGAAGGTCTGCTGATTCTTGATGTTGAAAGCTCGAACTATCGAGGAATCTCGACAAAGAGAGTTTCTTCCTTCCCACTGACTTTGATTCGGAGCTCCAGACTCTTAACGGTTACATCATGAGGTAGAGAGAAATTAACTGGATTGCCGCGGTGCACCTCCGCAGGTAACTCAGGAATATCGCAGTAGCGGACAAAGAATTCCTGCAGATTCATTACCTCAAGAATCGTGACAGGGTGCCCAATGTTATTACGCAATCTGTAGCGTTCATGATCAGGGTGGTTCTTGTTTTCATGAACCAGCTCCAGGATAGGCCGGCGTAGGCTGGATGCAATATCTGACATCTGCGCGAGCAATTCCTCTGCCTGTCGGGCTCGTTCCTCTGCCTCCGCTTTCGCTTTCTTGGAACCAATGGATTGATACCACGCGATAAAGGCGCAGATAGCCGAAATGATAGCTGCAAGTGCCGACAGGCCAGCAAAGAAATTGGAAAATAATTGTGAGTCCATACTTATCATCCTAATCAATACGCCCCGCTATGACAGGAAACACTATAGCGGGCTAAAGACTATCCACAACCGCTCACAGGTGAAGTATTCACATCTGATGACTCGTGACTGAATTTTTCCGTACCCGAATTTTGGAGGGAGTCATGCCCGTATAGTGGGAAATATCGGCAGCGCTACACCCTCTCCTGCGTACTGTAAAAATAGCCCTGCACCTTTATCAGTACGGAGCTATCTATTAGGAGCCAGCGGGCCCTTTGCTGGTATGCCGTATGCCGGCATAATCAATTTCTTAGCCAGATTTACCTGGAATCTGAACGTAGATAGGTTCATCCCGACCTGCGACCTGAAGAACTAGATTTGATGGTAAGGGCTTCCTCGCCACAGCACCTAGACGGATGTCGAGTGATTCACCTGGGTTGAACTGCTGGTTGATATCATTGCACCGAACAAATTCATCCTGGTTTACAACTTTAAGCACGTTCAAAGACTGCTCGGTAATATTTTGTAGCTTATACCGCATGCCCTGGACATGAGTCAGCTGAAATTTAGAGCGCCATAGGTTAGCTGCAATCTTAGACTGCGATTCGGACTGGCTTTGCTGCTCCGAGACAATCTGTTGCATCTGCTCGAGTAACTTCTCAGCCTGATTGACCTTTTCTTGTGCAGCTTCTGCAGAGCGCTTAGCCGCATCACGCATATCTAGAGCTGCCTTATGCGCTTCGTCTGCCTTTGCCTTAGCTTCCTTAGAACCAATAGCCTGCCGCCTTGTATAAATAGCCGCAATGACGGTAGCGAGTGCTGATATGCCAGAGATAAGATTTGCTATAAATTGTGAGTCCATATCAGCCATCATAACCAGTTACATTCAACCAGGGCAGGACATAGGGCAACAGGTGAGAAACTAAACGCAACTGCTGGTGAGTGATGTGTTCGTCTCTGATGACTCGTTACTGAATTTTATGCCCAATCCTATGCAGGCGCCCGCCCGGTGACGAAACCGCTTGCGGGTCGCGTGGAAGCCCGTATAGTGGGAACTATCGGCGGTACCGCACACCGCCCGCGCCCTAGCAATAGTGCCGTATAGACGGCACCGGGGGAGTGAGCATCGCCGATACACACTACACAACCACCGACAGTTCACCGGCAACTTTCCATACACCCCCCCCATGTACCCGGTGAACCGACCACGAGCTAAGGACAACGATGAGCCAGCCGAACTTCCCGCCCGCCCGACTCTTTGACGCTTTCGCCAAGCCCGCCTCCACAGAACAGCCCGCGAAGAAGGGACTGCTCGGCAAGCTGCGCCTGAGCGAATCCTCCGAGGAGGACAACTACACGACCGTCATGCTGGTCGGTTTCAACTCCGCGAAGGAACCCCCGGGCAACGGTGAGGACGCCCTCGACGTGATTCACCGCGCGTTCGACCCGTGCGATGAGAGCCCCGGCTTCGACATGGACGACTTCTACGACTATGCTTCCGTCGCCCCGCAGCTGCAGAACAGCGACGACTCCGAATCCACGGTTCTGGTGTGGCCCAAGATGTTCTACAACATGGTCACCATCCCGGAGCGCCGCCTGCGCCTGCTCGTGGTGACCGGACCCGCTCCCAGCCTGTGCCTGCGGCGGTTCATGACCCGCTTCTTCAAGTACGTGAAGAAACTCCACGTGGACCACGCGATCTTCGTTGAGACCTTTGAGGATCAGGTGGCGCACACCCGCCCGTACCCGTACACGCTGACCACTTACGACGAGAAGCTGGCGGCTATCCCCGGTATTCTGCACGAGTACTTCACCGGTTCTACCTCGGTGACGATGGCGATGTCTGCGCTCGCCGCCGAGCACGGCCTGTCCTCCTCGGTCATGCTGCGCATGAGCATCCCGGGGTATTTGAGCTTTGATCAGCAGAACCCGCGCGCGGTTGTGAGCCTGATCGAGGCGCTGGAGGTCATCCTCGGCATTAAGGTCGAGTCGGAGGAGTACGACCGCCTGCGCGCCCACGCTGATGAGTGGGAGGCGGAGCTCGCCGAAGAAATGGCGAAGGACTACGAGAAGGTTGAGCTGGTGCGTGAGATTGAGCAGAAGATGGATTCGACTCTGCGCACTGTCTCCGGCGAGGTGATTGCCGAGGATATTGAGGGCTACCTGGATTCCCTCAGCGGCGCCTCCGAGGGCGTAAACCCTGCCGATGATGGTGCGGATTCCGCGGAGGATTCTTCGGAACGTTAGGTCCGTTCGCACATATGGCGCGGGTATGGGAAAATGATAGGTAACTATGCCCATACCCGCAGCCAGCATCTCGAAAGGATGATGTGATTGGCACCCATGTCGAAGAACCCGCCCGTTCCGGCGGCGACCGACCCCGCGATTATTCGCAACTTCTGCATTATCGCCCACATTGACCACGGTAAGTCCACCCTCGCAGACCGTATGCTGCAGGCCACCGGCGTGGTTGCCCCGCGCGATATGAAGGCGCAGTACCTGGACCGCATGGACATTGAGCGTGAACGCGGTATCACCATTAAGTCCCAGGCTGTGCGCATGCCCTGGGACGTTGACGGCACCTCCTACGCGCTGAATATGATTGACACCCCCGGCCACGTGGACTTCACCTATGAGGTGTCCCGCTCCCTGGCTGCGTGTGAGGGTGCGCTTCTGCTTGTGGACGCCGCTCAGGGTATTGAGGCTCAGACCCTGGCGAACCTGTACCTGGCGATGGAGAACGATCTGACCATCATCCCGGTGCTGAACAAGATTGACCTTCCCGCGGCTCAGCCCGATAAGTACGCTGAGGAGCTGGCGAACCTGATTGGTTGCGAGCCGGACGAGGTTCTGCGCGTATCGGGTAAGACCGGTGAGGGTGTTGAGGCTCTGCTGGACCGTATTGTGGAGGCGATTCCCGCCCCGCAGGGTGACGCATCCGCCCCGGCGCGTGCCATGATTTTTGACTCGGTGTACGACTCGTACCGCGGCGTGGTCACTTATGTGCGTGTTGTGGACGGTAGCCTGCAGCCGCGTCAGAAGATTAAGATGATGTCCACCGGCGCTGAGCATGACCTGCTTGAAATCGGCGTGATTTCCCCTGAGCCCGTCCCGTCGAAGGGCTTGGGCGTGGGCGAGGTGGGTTACCTCATTACCGGTGTGAAGGATGTCCGTCAGTCCCGTGTGGGTGATACCGTCACATCCGCCGCGAAGCCTGCGCAGGAGTCCCTGGGCGGTTACGAGGACCCCAAGCCGATGGTGTTCTCTGGCCTGTTCCCGATTGACGGTTCGGACTACCCGGCGCTGCGTGACGCGCTGGATAAGCTGAAGCTTAACGATGCCGCGCTGATCTACGAGCCGGAGACTTCTGCCGCGCTGGGCTTCGGTTTCCGCTGTGGCTTCCTGGGTCTGCTGCACCTGGAGATTGTGCGTGAGCGTCTGGAACGCGAGTTCAACCTGGACCTGATTTCGACCGCGCCGAACGTTATTTACGACGTGGTGGACGAGGCTGGCAACGCTAAGCGCGTGACCAATCCGAGCGAGTTCCCCGAGGGTAAGGTCGCGACGATTCGTGAGCCCATGGTGGCGTGTACGATTATTGCCCCGAGCGAGTACATTGGCGCGATTATGGAGCTGTGCCAGGCTCGCCGAGGCCAGATTGGCGGCATGGATTACCTGTCCGAGGATCGTGTGGAGATGCGTTACCGCCTGCCCCTGGCGGAGATTGTGTTCGACTTCTTCGATCAGTTGAAGTCCCGTACCCGCGGTTACGCGTCGCTGGACTGGAAGTTCGACGGTGAGGAAGAGGCCGACCTGGTGAAGGTCGACATCCTGCTGCAGGGTGAGAAGGTGGATGCGTTCAGCGCCATTACTCACCGCGATAAGGCGTACTCGTACGGCCTAATGATGACTTCTAAGCTGCGTGAGCTGATTCCTCGCCAGCAGTTTGAGGTACCGATTCAGGCGGCTATCGGTTCGCGTATTATTGCCCGCGAGAATATCCGCGCGATGCGTAAGGACGTTCTGTCCAAGTGTTACGGTGGCGATATTTCGCGTAAGCGTAAGCTGCTGGAGAAGCAGAAGGAAGGCAAGAAGCGCATGAAGATGGTCGGTCGTGTGGAGGTTCCGCAGGAAGCCTTCATTGCGGCACTGTCTTCGAGCGAGGAGAAGGAAAAGAAGAAGTAGCCTTTCGCCGCTTCGTAGCTTTTCCGGCTGTGTGCCGACCTGTTTGTGTGGAGAACCCGGCTGGTGCCCCGTGTACCGCCGGGTTCTCTGCACGCTGTCTGTTGATGCCGCCCGCGTAGCCGCATGTGCCCGCCATATTGTTGATTCACGACCCGTACACCTAGTCCCAGGAGGCAGAATGCCCGCCCAGCCCACCGGCGACCCCGCACCCCGCGACGGGCGCATCCCCGCCACCAGCGCGGCAGGATGCGAAAACCGCGACTTCAGCCTCTACGTACACATCCCCTTCTGCTCCGTACGATGCGGCTACTGCGACTTCAACACCTACGCCACCGAAGACTTCGGAGACGGCATCGGCCTCGGCACCTACGCCAACGACGCCATCGCAGAAATCCTCTTCGCCGCCCGCACCCTCGAAGCATCCGGCGTCGCAAAACGCCCCATGCACACCGTCTTCTTCGGAGGCGGCACCCCCACCAAACTGCCCGCCCGCGACCTCGTGCGCATCCTGCAGGCAGCCATCGACGTATTCGGCCTCGTCGAAGGTGCAGAAGTCACCACCGAAGCGAACCCCGACTCCGTGACCCGCGAAGACCTGCAGACCCTCAAGGACGGCGGCTTCACCCGCGTATCCTTCGGTATGCAGTCCGTCGTGCCCGAGGTGCTGCAGGTGCTTGACCGCACCCACACGCCCTCCAACGTGCCGAAGGTTGTTGCCTGGGCCAAGGAGGTCGGCCTGCAGGTGTCCGTGGACCTGATTTACGGTTCGCCGGGGGAGACCCTGCAGCAGTGGGAGCGCAGCGTTCGCGCCGCGATTTCCTACGAGCCCGACCATATTTCGGCGTACTCGCTCATCGTCGAAGACGGCACCAAGCTTGCCGCGCAGATTCGCCGCGGCGAATACACCATGCCCGATGAGGACCTCATGGCGGACATGTACCTGCTCGCCGAGGAACTGCTCACCGAAGCCGGCTACCAGTGGTACGAGGTGTCCAACTACTCGCGCAGCGAGGACACCCGCAGTGACCACAACCTCGCCTACTGGCGCAACCAGGACTGGTGGGGCATCGGCCCCGGCGCGCACTCGCACGTGAACGGTATCCGCTGGTGGAATGTGAAGCACCCGGTGCCGTACGCGCAGAAGGTGCGTGCGGGGGAGTCCCCGGCGGCGGCACGTGAGGTGCTGGACACCGCCACTCGTGCTTTTGAGACGATTATGCTCATGATCCGTGTGCGTGAGGGCTTGGCGATGCGCGAGCTGCTCGCCGTGCACGATGAGGCACAGCTGGGTGCCTCCCTGCGCTGGCTGGTTTCTCAAGCTCTGATTGAGCCTGATGCTTTGAATCCTCAAGCTGAACCTGACCCTGAAGCTCACGTGCGACTAACCCTCAAGGGTCGCCTGCTGGGCGATGCGGTCACCCGTGAGCTGCTCCCGGAGGTCTCGGAAGAGCACGAGGAGCACTAAGAAGCATTGGTCTGACAAGGGGCTTTTCAATCGGGGCGGCGTTCCGATTCTGGTCTGTCGCAGCTCCACTTGATGCTTTTCTCTGACGCTGCCTGCGAATGGCGTGCGCCCCGGTATTGCCGTAATATTTCGGTGATTTCGGGGCGTTTTTGCGGGTCTCAAAAAACTTTTAAAAAAATTTTTCGGGGCTATTTGGAGGGGATTTAGGGGAGCATCACACCTTACACCGGCGTGCTAATTGTTCGCATTTGTGCTGGACTAGCCGAAAGAATTTTCCACTCCTTCATACCGCTTTTAGAGTGCGTATTTTTCGAATACTTTCCTGAGAAAAAATTTTCCAAAACACCCAATTTCAAGTTGTGGTTGAAGGTTACGCTGTGCCATAATAGGTCATGGCAGGACGGTATATGTCTAACAGCGTGTTCTCGTCTTTGCTGAAGTTGAGTGAATACGGTTGTGGGCTCCTGGTAACAGGGGCCCACGATCGTTTAACAAAGATTATCTACAGCACCATTCGGTAGAGTTTGCAGCAATTCACGCGCACTGGGCAAAGAAGCCCCACTTAAACGTAGAACGCCCCGCACACAACGTGCGGGGCGTTCAAACGTAAAAGCTATCAGCGCGGTTCTGAGACAGCGCGGTTCTGAGACAGCGCGGTTTAGGACCGTCAGTTCTTAGGACTCTGCGGATTCTGCGTTCTCGGTGGAGTAGAAGCGGTCCAGCAGGCGCGGGTTAATGCGGTAGCTGTACGGCTCACCGCGGTTCACCTCAATACCGGCACGCAGCGACGCAATAGCCATGAACAGCCACACGAGCGCACCCAGAACCATGGCAATGTTGCCCATGCCGGGCAGGAACGACACAACCCACAGCGCCACCAGAGCGATGGAGGGCAGGAGGGTGAAGTTCATCGCCTCGCGAGCTTCCTGCTCAGCGAAGGGTGCGTTATTGCGGCTGACGTAGAAAACCGCAGCGGAAGGAATGATGCCGAGAATACCGCCGAAATGCGCGAGGGTTGCACGGTTGCGGTCCTGAATCACGCTGATCTTACGGGTTTTCTGAGGCCCGGTTGCCGGGCGAACATCGTTAGTCACGAAAATCCTGGTTCGATAGAAGTTTCTTGTGGCGATCACCTAAGCCGGTGGAAATACCCTCCGAAGAGGCAAATCGTTTGAGCGGTGGTGACCTAAGAGTGTAGTGATGTTGCGGCAAAACCCACAGGGGCAATGCCACACGCTCAACTATTGTACCGCTTTAGGGGACAAAACCCACAGGATAATGCCCTCGGGGGAAAGGTTCTGAGCAAATTCACACCTGCGCCCGCAGACGGGGGCGCAATAGCGGGTCTCGGGTGCGGTTAGGCGCCCGGCTCGGTGAGAAAATCGATGAGCGATTCGACCGGGCCGAGCAGTGTCGGATCCAGGTCAGCGTAGGAGTCAACGCGGGAGAGAATGTGCTTCCACGCCTGTGCCACATCCGCCTGCGTTTCGTGCGGCTGACCCAGACGACGCAGCGTGCCCTTCTTGAAGTCCTCACCGCGCGGCACCTGTGGCCACGCCTTCAAACCCAGCACCGAGGGCTTGACCGCCTGCCAAATATCGATGAACGGGTGGCCCACGATCTTCACGTGCCCGGCGGCACCCGGCACAGCCATCGCCTCGGCAACAATGTGCTGCTCTTTCGTGCCCTCAATCAGGTGGTCGACCAGAATACCCAGGCGGCGGCCCGGGCCCGGCGCGAACTCACGAATAGCACCGGCAAGATCATCCACGCCGTGCAGCGGCTCCACAACAATGCCCTCAACGCGCAGATCGTGGCCCCAGACCTTCTCGACCAGCTCGGCGTCGTGCAGACCCTCAACCCAGATGCGGGAGGCGCGCGCCACCTTAGCCGGGGCGTTCTTCACCGCAATAGAACCGGAACGAGAAATCGTGCGCTTCGGCTCCTTCGCCGCCACCGGGGCGACAATCTCAACGGGCTCACCCTCAATCAGGTAGCCCGGACCCAGCGGAAAATTCTTTACGCGGCCCTTCGCGTCTTCGAGCCCGAAGAACAGGGCACCGCCGATGCGTTCAGCCTTCACGACCTCACCCACCCAGCCGTTAATATCCTCAATCAGCAGGCCGCGGCGCAGCGGCACCTTACGCGGGGCCGGCGCCTGGCGGCTCATGCGGGCGGCGTTTAGATCCTGGGCACCCCAGCCGTAGGGGGAATGGTGGGTACTCAACGTATTCTCCTTCGGGGCAATCTTCGCAGGCGGTAGGGGCACAGATACGGTAGGACTACGGAGCCGATTTCAGGGGCACACGCGCCGCAGATTAAGCGGATAGCGGGAGCGGCCCCTTTCAGCCTAGCCATTGTATCGGCTCGCGTACACTATCCCATAGAATTGATACGACTGTGGTGGCGGCGCACTCATCGAGCGCCGTCACCATCTTGAGAGGAACAGGAACACAGACACATGAGCCACTACGAGACTCTCGGCGTATCGAACGACGCCAGCCCCGAAGAAATCAAGAAAGCCTACCGCAAGAAGGCGCGCCAGCTGCACCCGGACGTGAACCCCTCCGAGGATGCTGCCGAAGAGTTCAAGCGAGTCACCCTCGCCTACGAGGTGCTCTCCGACCCCGAAAAGCGCCGCAACTATGACACCACCGGCGACGAACAGGGCCGCGCAGGCTACCCCGGAGGCGGCGGCTACCCGGGCGGCGGATTCAGCGGCTTCGGCGGTTTTGAGGACCTGCTGAACATGTTCACCGGCGGCGCCGCGGGCGCACGCGGCCCCGCATCCCGCGTGCGTCAGGGCCAGGACGACCTGATTACCGTCTCCATCAGCCTGCAGGACGCCGTGTTCGGCGTCGAGAAGACCATCGAGCGCCGCTCCGCCGTGACCTGCAAGTCCTGCAACGGCGAAGGTACCGCCGAGGGCACCCAGCCCGAAACCTGCACCACCTGCGCCGGCCACGGCTACATGCAGCGCCGCGTACAGTCCATCCTCGGCACCGTCATGCAGCAGGTCGAATGTCCCGACTGCCACGGCTACGGCACCGTCATCAAAACCCCCTGCCCCGAATGTCACGGCCAGGGCCGCGTGCGCGAAGACGTGCCACTGACCTTCACGATTCCCGCCGGCGTGCACGACCAGGCACGCATCCGCCTGCGCGGCAAGGGCGAGGCCGGCCTGCACGGTGGCCCCAACGGCGACCTGTACGTCGACCTGAACGTCAAGCGCGATAAGTACTTCAGCCGCGAGGGCGACAACCTGGCCACCACCGTGAACATCCCCATGGCCGCGGCGGCACTGGGCACCGTCATTCCGCTGAAGACCTTCGACGGCGACCAGGAAGTCAGCATCCCCGCCGGCACCCAGAGCGGCGACACGATTACCCTCAACGGCCTGGGCGCGACCGTGCTCGGCACCGAACGCCGTGGCGACCTGCTCGTGCGCGTTCAGGTGACGACCCCGACCGACCTGACCGAGGAACAGCGCGAGCTGCTGCGCCAGTTCGCGGCCCTGCGCAACGAGCCGCTGAACGAAGGCTCGCAGGTCAAGCAGCGCGGTGGCTTGTTCTCCCGCCTGAAGGACCAGTTCAAGTAAATCTCTGTAGCGGATGCGGTACCCGCCGGGCCTTTCCGGTGGGCGCCGCATCCGCCGTGTTTATGCGGGGACGACCCCGAGACGGCGACCGCGCCTCGTAGCCGTGTTGAACCGCACCTCCCGCACGAAGCACCGCCCATAAGAACCCAAGGAGCACTATGAGCGCCCCCATCTTCTACATCAGCGCCGAAGAGTACGAGACCCTCACCCCCGGCGCATCCTTCGAGCTGGACGGCCCCGAGGGCAAGCACGCCCTCGTCAAGCGCATGGAAGTGGGGGAGAGCATCGACCTGGGTGACGGCACCGGCCGCCGAGCCGTGGGCACCGTGCACTCCCTGACCGACCGCGGTGTCATCGTGCGCGTGGAGCAGCTCCGCGAGGAACACACCAGCCCGCGCATCTACCTGGTGCAGGCGCTCGCGAAGGACGGTCGCGACCTGCTCGCCATTGAGACGGCGACCGAGCTGGGCGTGTACGGTGTGCTGCCGTGGAGCGCGGACCGTTCGATTGTGCGCTGGAAGGGAGAACGCGCCGCCAAGGCGCACACCAAGTGGCAGAACACCGTCACCGCCGCGGCGAAGCAGTCCCGCCGCGCGCTCATTCCCGAGGTGTACGACCTGTACAGCACCACCGACCTGGTGGAGCTCATCGAGGAGGTCACCGGGCAGGGTTCTGCTGTGTTCATCCTGCACGAACAGGCCACCGAACGCCTGAGCACTCAGGCCGCCAAGCTTGCGGGCGGGGAGAACCTGCCCGAAGAAATCTACCTGCTCGTCGGCCCCGAGGGCGGCATCAGCGACCGCGAGGTGCAGCTCTTCACCGAGGCCGGCGCACACCTGGCGCTGCTGGGCGACGAGGTGTTGCGTTCTTCCACCGCCGGGTCCGCCGCCATGTGCACCCTGAACGTGGTGCTGGACCGCTGGTAGAGCGCCGCCGCTAAACCCGGCCGGGGCGTGACGCATCACGCACATCTATACTTGTAAATACATCACTAGCCAAGGAGCCCATATGACTACCTCCCGACCTCTCTCGACCGCGCGCACCGTATCCTTCAAGAGCGCCGCAGAGATGATTGCGGTGCTCGGCCCGCAGGACGCGCATCTGGCAATTATCGAGGACTACTTCGAGCAGATTAGCCTGCGCCCCAAGGACCTGGACGTGCTCATCACCGGCCCCTCCGAGGCCGTCAACACCGCCGCAAAGCTGCTGAACGAGCTGCGCGTGCTCTCCAGCCACGACACGCAGATTACCGTTCAGGTGATCCACCGCCTCATGGGCATGCTCGGTGACGAACTGAGCAACCCGGCGCACTCGCTGTCTACGAGCATCCTCTCCACCCGCGGCACCACGATTCGCCCCAAGACCATTAACCAGAAGAAGTACGTGGACGCTATCGACGCGAACACCGTGATCTTCGGTATCGGCCCGGCGGGTACCGGTAAGACCTACCTCGCCATGGCGAAGGCTGTGCAGGCGCTGCAGAGCCACGAGGTGAACCGCATTATCCTCACCCGCCCCGCCGTGGAGGCTGGCGAGCGTCTGGGCTTCCTGCCCGGCACCCTCAACGAGAAGATTGACCCGTACCTGCGCCCGCTCTACGACGCACTGCACGACATGCTCGAGCCCGAAACCATCCCCAAGCTCATGGAGGCGGGCACCATCGAGGTCGCACCGCTGGCGTACATGCGTGGCCGCACCCTCAACGACGCGTTTATCATCCTAGACGAGGCGCAGAACACCACCGCCGAACAGATGAAGATGTTCCTGACCCGCCTGGGCTTCGGCTCGAAAATGGTCATTACCGGTGACATCACCCAGATTGACTTGCCCGGTGGTGCCGCGTCCGGTCTGAAGCAGGTGCGCAACATTCTGCAGGGCGTGGAGGATATTCACTTCAGCATCCTGGAATCCTCCGACGTGGTGCGTCACACCCTGGTCTCGAATATTGTGTCCGCCTACAACCAGTGGGGTGAGGATCAGAAGGCTATGGAACGTAAGCGCAACCGCAAGGTCAAGCGCGCTACCATCGAGGCTGCGGCCGAGAAGCTTCTGGACCGCGCAGGCATCAACGGCGGCTCCGAAAAGAACGTTGAGAAGAACACCGAGAACGCACAGAGCGCGCAGGAAGGACGCTAAACGGTGGCAGAGATCGAATTCGACTGTGAAGAACCCGCAACCGGTGCCGACCCGGCAACCGACGCCTTCATCCGCGAATCTTTCGAAGCGGTAGATACCGAGGTGCTCACCCGCCTCGTCGAGCACGCCTTCAAGCGTATGCACCTTGCCGATGACACCTACCTGTCCATCGCCATCGTGAACGAAGACGAAATGGAACGCGTGCACATCGAATGGATGGACCTGCCCGGCGCAACCGACGTGATGAGCTTCCCCATGGACGAGCTGGAACCGGGAACCCCCGAAAACCCCTCCAGCGGCATGCTCGGTGACATTATCCTCTGCCCGCCCGTCGCCGCACGTCAGGGCGCAGATGCAGGTCACAGTACCCTCGATGAGCTGTGCCTGCTCACCACCCACGGCATTCTGCACTGCCTCGGCTACGACCACGGCACCGCCGAAGAGGAAGCTGAAATGTTCGGCATTCAGCGTTCCATCCTTGAAGAGTTCCTGGGCCGCCCGGCACCGGTCGAAACCCGACACTAGGGGAGCGGCGTGGACATTCTACTCACAGCCCTCCTCGCCGTTCTCGCGCTCTGCCTGACCGTGGTCGCGGCAATCGCCGAAACCGCGTTCACCTACCTGCCGCACAACGAGGCTGAGGAAGCGGTGGAGGCACACCCGGACACCCTCGGCGCCCGCGTCCTGCAGCGCACCCTCGACGGTGACTCCGAAGCGTACACGCACCCGCTGCGCCTGACCCGCCTCATTGCCGCCGCCGCCGCGGTGCTCGCCACCATGACCTGCCTGCTGAACCTGGTCGAGGTGCACGCGCTCGCCGTCGTGCTGACCCTCGTGATTGTTGCGCTGGTGGGCTACCCGATTCTGCATGTGCTGGCGCGTGCTCTGGGACGTAACCGTCCGGTCGCGTCGATTCGTGTGCTGGCTCGCCCGGTGCACTACCTGTCGGTTCTGCTGAGCCCGGCGACCGGTCTGCTCGATAAGCTCAGTGTGCGCCTGGCGCCGGAACGTTCGGCTGAGGCCCCGGTGGGCGTGTTCGATGAGGAGGAGCTGCGCGAGTTCCTGGACCGCGCCTCCGACGCTGAAACCATTGAAGATGACGAGGCGCAGATGGTGCAGTCCGTCTTTGAGATGGACGATACCCGCATCCGTTCGCTCATGGTTCCGCGTACCGACATGCTCACCGTCAGCCGTGACACCCCTCTGCGTGAGGCGCTGAGCCTGTTCCTGCGTTCGGGTTATTCGCGTATGCCGGTGATTGGTGATTCGAGCGATGAGATTCTGGGCGTGCTCTACCTGAAGGACGCGATGCGCGCCTTTATCCTGCATTCGGAGTCTCCGGAGGGTACCGCCCTGCCGACCGTGATTGAGCTGATGCGCCCGGCTCGTTTTGAGCCCGAGTCGAAGCGCGCCATGGACCTGCTGCGTGAGATGCAGCGTGAGTCCACGCACGTGGCGATCATTGTTGATGAGTACGGCGGCACCGCCGGTCTGATCACGCTTGAGGATCTGATTGAGGAGCTGGTCGGCGACATCTCTGACGAGTACGACCACGAACGTCCCGAGTACACGCTGAATGATGACGGCACGTTCCGTCTGTCTGCCCGCCTGGGTATTGATGAGCTGGGCGAGATTTTCGGTCGTGAACTCGAGGATGAAGATGTTGATACGGTGGGCGGTCTGCTCGCTAAGCATCTGGGCATGGTGCCGATTGTCGGTTCTGAGATTGAGATTGACGGCATTCATATTCGTGCGATTGGTTCGTCGGGCCGCCGCCACCAGGTGGATATGTTGCAGGCGTGGTATGAGCCGCCTCATGATGAGCAGCAGAACGCTGAAGGTTCCGCGGCATCTTCCTCGGAGCCTAATTCCGCGGAGGCCGCTGACATCTTCACCGTGGATACGGAGCCTCCCGCTGTGGCTGAGCCGCACGCGCATCCGGATCTTCCGGGAGATGCTACAGAGGCTGAACCGGCAACCGATCAGCACGGCAACCGCTAGATATCGAACATAGACGCCGCATTTTCCCTAACACACTTTGAGTCGGCCGCCCCGCCCCGGAAGGCGCAGGCAGATGAAGCTGGCACCCCATACACCCCGCACGGGATTTGATAAGGAGAAACACAATGGACCAGGAGTACACCCCGCTCGATTTGAGCACTCTGGACTTGAGCACCCCGCTGCCGACCTACCCGGCGGATTTCCGTTCGGGTTTCGCGTCGCTGGTGGGCCGCCCGAATGCGGGTAAGTCTACTCTGACGAACGCTATGGTCGGTCAGAAGGTGGCTATTACCTCGAACCGTCCGCAGACGACCCGCCACACGATCCGCGGTATTGTGCACAAGGACGAGTACCAGCTGATTCTGGTGGACACCCCCGGTATTCACCGCCCCCGCACTCTGCTGGGTGAGCGTCTGAACGACCTGGTGGCGAGTACTCTTTCGCAGGTGGATGTGCTGGGCTTCTGCATTCCGGCGAATGAGAAGATCGGTCCGGGTGACCGTTACATTGCGTCGCAGCTGGTGGCGTCGAGCAATAAGCCGGTGGTTGCTATTGTGACGAAGGCTGACACTGTGAGCTCTGAGGAGCTGCGTGAGCAGCTGCTGGCTGTTGAGGCGCTCGGCGAGGAGGTCATGAGCGCTGAGCGTGCGGCTCGTGCTAAGCGTGCCGCACATCGTGCGAAGCAGAAGGGTAAGGGCCCCAAGGGTAAGGGCGGCAAGAATGATGCTGTGCCTTTCGCGAAGGGTTCGGGTCCTGCGGCTAAGCGCCGTGCCGGTGAGGTTGCTGAGCCGATGCCGGTTGACGGTAAGGGCGGCTGGGCTGCGATTATCCCGGTGTCTGCTGTGAAGCATTTCCAGGTGGATGCGGTTGCTGACCTGCTGGCGCAGTACACTCCGCTGTCGCCGCCGCTGTACCCGGAGGGTGAGCTGACCGATGAGCCCGAGGCAACCCTCATTGCGGAGCTGGTGCGTGAGGCTGCCCTGGAGGGTGCGCGCGAGGAGCTGCCCCACTCGATTGCTGTGACGGTTGAGGAGATGGAGTTCCGTGAGGGCCGCCCGGCGGATAACCCGCTGCTGGATGTACACGTGAACCTGTTTGTGGAGCGTGAGTCGCAGAAGTACATCATTATCGGTAAGGGCGGCTCGAATCTGCGCAAGATTGGTACGAAGGCTCGTGAGCAGATTGAGGCGATGCTCGGTACCCGCATTTATTTGAATATTCATGTGAAGGTTGCGAAGGAATGGCAGTCTGACGCGCGTGCGTTGAACCGCCTGGGATTCTAGTAGGCATCCTTAGTTTTCACCCGGTGGCTTGCAGAAATATGTGCATGCCTCCGGGTGAAACTTTTCACTCTCATTCGGCGCTCATAGGGAAGAGTGTTACTCTGAGAAAGCACTTGCTCACCGGCAGAAAGAGAAAAGGTATGCCCCAGGCACCTCGTTTACGAAGCACCGGTCGTCATATGCGCACGACGGTGATGACTTCAAACCGCAATAAGTGGATTGCTCTGCTTACTGCTTGCATGCTCGTCATTGTTGTTGGCTTTGGTGGCGTGTTGGCTCTGCGTATGCGCAATAATCTGCATACTCAGGAGCTGAACATCAGCAATTACAAGGACGGCCTGGAGAACGGCGCCTTGGACATTCTCGTGATTGGATCCGATACCCGTAAGGGTAATAACGGCGCGTACGGTGATGAGGATGACCGCAATTCTGAGGCTCGCGCGGACGTGATGATGCTGCTGCAGATCAGCAAGGACCGTAAGAATGTGAGCGTGCTGTCGTTCCCGCGTGACTTGATGGTTGATGTGCCGCAGTGTACTGATCCTGAGAGCGGTACCGTGTACCCGGCTGAGGAGAACGTTCAGATTAACGAGTCTCTGTCTCGCGGTGGTGCCGGTTGTACTGTGGCGACCATTAGCAAGCTGACCGGTGTGAATATTGACCACTTCATGTTGGTGGACTTTAACGCTGTGAAGGAGCTGTCGAAGGTTGTTGGCGGCGTTCAGGTGTGTGTGGACGCTCCGATTGATGACGAGTACAGTGGCCTGAAGCTTCCTGCCGGTACTTCTTCGGTTGAGGGTGAGCAGGCTCTTGCGTTCTTGCGTAGCCGCCACGGCTTCTCGGATGGTTCCGATATTGGTCGTATTCAGGCTCAGCAGGGCTTCATGTCTTCGCTGCTGCGTAAGGTGAAGAGCGAGGGTACTCTGTCGAATCCGGGCCGTCTGATTAACATTGCTGAGGCGATTACTCAGAACGTGACGGTGGATAAGAATCTGGGTAATATCAGCACTCTGGTGGGTGTTGGTGCGACTCTTGGTGGCGTGGACCTGTCGAACGTTGTGTTTGCGACGGTGCCGACTGAGCCGTGGAGCCAGGATGCGAACCGCCTGCAGGTTTCTGCGGATGCTGCGAACGTGTTCCAGCGTCTGCGTGACGATAAGTCGCTGAAGGAGGAGAAGGCTCCGGAGGCGCCGGCTACTTCTGCCGCTCCGGTTCAGCTGGACCGTACGGTTCCGGTGAGCGTGTACAACGCGACCGGTCTGGATGGCCGCTCGGCTACGATTGCTTCGGTGGTTGAGGGCCTGGGCTACACGAATGTTACTCCGGGTACTTCGGCTAACCCGACGAACTTCACCACGGTCTTCTACTCGACCGGTTACGAGGCGGAGGCGAAGGAAATCGCCGCAAAGCTGAACGTGACCCGAGTGGTGGCGACCGAAGAGGTTCAGGGCGTGTCGGTGACTATCGGTACTGACTTCCCGTCCGGTGAGGCGATGGAGAAGCAGGAGGCTGCGATTGCGGGTAACGCAACCGGTCAGACTGCTGATCAGAACAAGTGCCAGACTGCTTTCGCCTACTAGGTTCTAGCTAGGGCATAGCGCAGATGCGTGAATTTTGAGTGAGGGGCGTAGCGCCAGAAATGGTGGCTGCGCCCCTTTACCGTTAATTCTTTCCAGATGATGGACGGCTTCCCGGGTGCCCTGCCGCCGCCTCCGAGCGCTGTGATAGCGTGGAGGTATGACTATTCACGGTGAGAGCATGCGCGGGGTTACCCGCCAGGCAGTGAACCTGCTGCTTATTCGCCGGAACGGGGCACGCTAGAATCTGCCGCAACCGTTCCGGCTTTTTGACGCGGCATCTCACCTTTGCATCCTTTCTGATGCACCGCCTTGACCACGGCTGCCGGGGACCGATACCCGGCACGGTACGAGCCCCACAATTGGGGTAGAGCGAGACGGACCAACCAACAGGAAATTCATCATGAAAAACCACCAGAAGCCCAGCCCCATGCCGGTACACAAGTACCGCCCTTTCCACGAGCAGATTGTCGTTGACCTGCCGGACCGCACCTGGCCGGATAAGGTCATTGAGAAGGCTCCGCGCTGGTGCGCAGTGGATCTGCGTGACGGCAACCAGGCGCTGATTGATCCCATGGACACCGACCGTAAGCTTGCGATGTTCAAGCTGCTGGTGAAGATGGGTTACAAGGAAATTGAGGTTGGTTTCCCTTCGGCGTCGCAGACTGACTTTGATTTTGTGCGCACTCTCGTTGAGGATGGCCACATTCCTTCGGACGTGACCATTCAGGTTCTGGTGCAGGCGCGTGAGCACCTGATTGCCCGCACTTTTGAGGCGATTGAGGGTGCACCGCAGGCGATTGTGCACTTCTACAACTCGACCTCTGTGCTGCAGCGTCGCGTGGTGTTCAACCAGGATCAGGAGGGCGTGCTGGATATCGCCCTGCAGGGTGCGCGCCTGTGCCGCAAGTACGAAGAGCAGATGATCTCTGACACTAAGGTCATCTACGAGTACTCGCCCGAGTCTTTCACCGGCACTGAGCTGGAGTACGCGGCTCGCGTGGTGAACGCTGTAGCTGAGGAGCTGGAGGTTGGTCAGAACGGCCGCGAGCTGATTGTGAACCTGCCCGCTACCGTTGAGATGGCTACCCCGAACGTGTACGCCGACTCTGTCGAGTGGATGCACCGCAACCTGAACCACCGCGAGCACATTGTGCTGTCGCTGCACCCGCATAATGACCGCGGTACCGGCGTGGCTGCTGCTGAGCTGGGTTACCTGGCGGGTGCTGACCGTATTGAGGGTTGCCTCTTCGGTAATGGCGAGCGCACCGGTAACGTTGACCTGGTGACTTTGGGTCTGAACATGTACACCCAGGGTATTGATCCGCAGATTGATTTCTCTGATATTGACGGTATCCGTAAGACTGTTGAATACTGCAACCAGCTGAAGGTGCACGAGCGTTCGCCGTATGGTGGCGATCTGGTGTTCACCGCGTTCTCTGGTTCTCACCAGGACGCTATTAAGAAGGGCTTTGAGGCTCTGGAGCGTACCGCTGCTGAGGCGGGTAAGACCGTGGATGAGGTTTACTGGGAGGTTCCGTACCTGCCGATTGACCCTCGCGACCTGGGTCGTACCTATGAGGCGATTATTCGTGTGAACTCGCAGTCCGGTAAGGGCGGCATGGCGTACCTGCTGAAGCAGGATCACGGTCTGGATCTGCCGCGTCGTGCTCAGGTTGAGTTCTCGAAGATTGTTCAGGCTCGTACTGACGCTGAGGGCGGCGAGATGACCAGCGAGAAGCTGTGGAACATCTTCGCGGATGAGTATCTGCCGGCTCCGGATCCGCAGAACCGTTGGGGTAAGTACCGTATTGAGTCGATTAACATTGATTCGGCTGATACTGGTGCGACTACTCTGCGTGTTGGTCTGAACATTGATGGTCACACGTACACTCGTTCGGCTTCGGGTACCGGTCCGGTGGATGCTCTGCAGAACATCCTGTCGGGCGAGGGCGTGGATATTCGCGTGATGGATTATTCGGAGCACACCATGTCGTCTTCGTCGACTGCTAATGCTGCGTGCTACGTTGAGGCTGCTGTTGGTTCTCGCGTGCTGTGGGGTATTGGTGTGGACAGCTCGACGACTCGTGCGGCTTTGAAGGCGATGATTTCGGCCGTGAACCGTGCGCTGCGTGATGAGCGTCAGGCGTAGGCGATAGCCGTACATATTTCGCGCAGGTTTGCGGGTGACTGCTGGCGGGTGACCGTTAGCCGTGCATGATGTGGGGGCGGGATGCATACTGGGAGTATGTATCCCGCCCTTACGCGTTTAATGTGCGCAGGTGTTGTGTGCATCAACGTGCTGTGGGGCGAATAGTCTGCAGAGAGGAACTCTCATGAAAAGCTACGCGATGGTGTTTAGCCCCGTTGATGCGGCGGGCACCGATTCTTCTGTTCGTGCCTGGAATTATGAGCTGCGCGGTGGTGATGATACTGCTCTGCCTGCCGGTTCTGCCGAGGTGTGGGAGGCTGGCTGGGTGGGTTCGACTGGTCCCGGTATTGAGCAGGATCAGTGGCCGCGCAGTACGTTTACTGGTTTGCCGATGCAGCATATTTTTACGGTGAGGTTGCCGGGGGAGTACCTGCCGGATGCGCAGAAGTATCCGGGTGTGGTGGCGTTCTCTTTCTTCGCTGGTGATGGCCAGTTCGCTGAGGATGAGGCGACTGAGGGTGTTGCTAATGCTGCTAGTGACGACCCGTTTGAGGTGCAGTATGCGCAGGCGCGGGTGCATCCGTATCAGTTGTTGTTGCGCGATATTTTGGATGCCGAGTTTGCGGTGCTGTACCTGAGTGAGGAGGAGTTCTCGTCCCGTACGGAGCCGCCGCAGGATGTGCGCCGGCCCGGTGAGCATCGTGGTGAGGAGGAGAGCTTCAGCGCCTGGGCTTTGGCGGATCGTCAGCAGCCGCTGGATCGTAAGCCTGCTCATGTGGGGTGGGTTCCGACGGATGACCCGAATGCCGGTAAGGTCCCCAGCGATGTGTTTGAGAATGTGGACCCGCAGACTGGTTATCTGAGTCCTTTCGATTGGGATGCTGAGGATTCGGCGTGGTTTGAGTGGGCGAAGCCGCTGATTGCGGTGGGTACTCACCTGGGTGGCACTCATTTTTATGCGCAGGCTCTGCCGGATGATCTGACGGCTCGTTATATTGAGTTCGATGAGTTTGATGTGCTGAATTTTGGGTGCGGTAGCGCTGTTTTTGATTTTGAGACTGGTGTTTTCGACTGGTCGTGCGGCTAGTACGCTTGCACCGGAGAACGCGCCGCTGATGCGCCTTCGCCGCGCCGGAGAGCGCGCATTTGAGGTGTTTGCGCGGCCTCCTTGAACCGTAAATGAGCCGTGGATAAGCCCCGGTTGCACCGCGGTGTACCTCCTGAAACGGCACCCTGAGCGTTTCACAGTGTGGACGGGGCAGTTTGCGGAGGTTCCACATCACCTTCGGTGAACCGCCCCGGGCGGGCGCGCCTCCTGTATCCTTGAATGCGTGGAATGGATTCAAGCAATTATTTTGGGCTTTGTTCAGGGCCTGACCGAATTTCTGCCGATTTCGTCATCGGCGCATCTGAACATTGTTGGCCAGATCCTGCCGGAGAAGGCTGACCCGGGCGCCGCGTTTACCGCAATCACCCAGCTGGGTACTGAGACCGCGGTCTTGATTTTTTTCTGGCGCGATATTGTGCGCATTGTGAAGGCGTGGTTTGGCGCTCTTACCGGCCGCGTACCGCGCAACGACCCGGATGCCCGCATGGGTTGGCTGATTATTATTGGCTCCCTGCCCATCGGCGTTCTGGGTCTGCTGTTGGAAGACTACATTGACACCCAGTTCCGTAGCCTGTGGATTGTGGCGACTATGCTGATTGTGTTTGCTGTGTTCCTGGGTCTTGCGGACCGTTTCGGCCGCGAGCAGCGTGAGCTGAAGGACCTGACTTTCCGTCACGGCCTGCTGTACGGTTGCGCACAGGCGCTGGCACTGATCCCGGGTGTTTCTCGTTCGGGCGGTACGATTACTGCGGGTCTGTTCATGGGTTACACCCGTGAGGCTGCGGCACGTTACTCGTTCCTGCTGGCCATGCCTGCCGTGTTCATGTCTGGCCTGTACAAGACCTTCAAGGTGGTCACCGGCGAGGAGGCGACCGGCTACTACGGTATTCCCTCGACTATCGTGGCTACTCTGGTTGCGTTTGTGGTGGGTTACCTGATGATTGGCTGGTTCTTGAAGTACGTGTCTTCGAAGTCCTACGGCATTTTCATCTGGTACCGCATTGCGCTCGGTATCCTGATTTTCGTTGGTCTGGGCACTGGCGTTCTGAACGCTACTTCTTCGGCGTTCTAAGGCTTTAGCCCTCAGCGTGATATGACATACCCGTCCGTGAGTTTCTCACGGGCGGGTATTCTTATTGGAGTAGATTTTTTGGCACCCGCATGCCTTGAGGTTGGGCGGCGGGTGTGGCGCGTCCACCGGTTGTGGGCGTTTTTACGGAAAGGAACCCCATGCGAGCTTGGGATGCCCCCGCCTCTGTGACTCTGCCCGGTCAGGCTGCGCTGCCGCGTATTTTTGATACCGCGGCTGGTGAGATTGTTCAGGTTCAGGAGGATAAGGCGGCGAGCCTGTACGTTTGCGGTATCACCCCGTACGACGCGACGCATATGGGTCACGCCTCCACCTATGTTGCTTTTGACTTGCTGCACCGCGCCTGGCTGGATGCGGGCGTGCCGGTCACCTACGTTCAGAACGTGACCGATGTGGACGACCCGCTACTGGAGCGTGCGACCGCGACGAATGTTGATTGGCGTGAGCTGGCTGAGGATCAGACTGAGCTGTTCCGCACCGACATGAAGGCGCTGAACGTGATTCCGCCGGCGCACTATGTGGGTGTGGTGGAGTCCATTGAGTGGCTGTTCCCGCTGATTGAGGATTTGCTGCGCCGCGGCCTGGCGTACCGCGTGCCCGGTTTCACGGACGAGCAGGGTGTGGTGCATCCTGACGGTGACGTGTACCTGGATTTGAAGGCTGTGCGTGAGCTGCCCGCGAACGCTGAGGGCTACTCGTGGGCACCGGGCGAGGTCTGCCACTTGAGCCGTGATGAGATGCTGGAGATTTTCGCTGAGCGCGGCGGCGACCCGAACCGTGCCGGTAAGCGTGACGCACTGGATCCGCTGCTGTGGCGTGTTGAGCGTGAGGGCGAGCCGAGCTGGGATGCCGGCGAGCTGGGCGCGGGCCGCCCCGGCTGGCACATCGAGTGCACGATGATTGCCCGCCGTTTTGTGGATGGTTCGCTGACCGTTCAGGCTGGCGGTAACGACTTGACGTTCCCGCACCACGATTTGGGTGCGGGCCATTCGTGGGCTGTGTCTGCACGCCCGCACGCTAAGCATTACGCGCACACCGGCATGGTCGGTTTGGACGGCCACAAGATGAGCAAGTCCCGCGGTAACCTGGTGCTGGTTTCGCGCCTGCGTGCGGCCGGTGAGGATGCGAATGCGGTGCGCCTGGCGATTATGGGTCAGCATTACCGTTCGGATTGGTTCTGGACTGATGAGCTGTTGGAGCACGCGAAGGCTCGCCTGGATACGTACCGTCATGCGGTGTCGGTGGCTAAGGGCCGTGAGGGTTCCGAAGGTGTCACCGATGAGGCGGCTGTTGAGCTGCTGACCACTGTGCGTGAGGCACTTGGCGAGGACCTGAACGCTCCGGCGGCGTTGGCGGCTGTAGATGCGTGGGCTGTGAAGGCTCTGGCGGACACCACCGTCGGCGGTGGCGCGCTGGTGCGTGACATCCTGGCGGCACGCCTGGGCGTGGTCCTCTAAGATGGCTTCGTCGGTCATGGAGGAGCTGTACGCTCTTCGCCCGTATGACCGTGAGACGGTCGATGCGCTCGCCGCAGAGATGTTAGTTGAGGTTCGCGCATACGAGGCGCAGAAGGAAGCGTAGGGCTTCTGAGAGCAATATGAGCTCAACAAAGGGGTGGGTGATCCTGGAATAGTCCAGGGTCACCCACCCCTTGTGTTTAACCGGTTATAGAACCCGATGACTGGTAGCTATTGAGCGGCTAGTCTTCGGTGTCTACAAATTCCTCACGGAAAATCTGTTCACCGGCGAGAACCTCTTCAAGGAGCTTTTCCTGCGCGGGTTCCAGGTGCACCAGGTGCGTGAGAGTGTAGAGCAGACGCTCGTACTCTTCGCTCCAGGCAAGCGGCCATTCTCGCTGAACAATGTCGTTGAGCGAGGAACTCCACTTTGTTTCCGGATCCTTGAGGCGGTACTTAGCCCACATACCTAGTACCCGATTACCACCGACGGTGTAATCGAAGACGCGCTTTTCCACGTTCTCGCAGCGAGCCTCACCGAAGGAGACGGTGCCCATTACGGGGTTGTTCTCTTCCTCAGAGAGGCCATTGACCGGGTCGGGGGAGAAGCTGGGCTTCTTCTCCGGCATCGTCTTACCCATATCCTGGATGGAGTACGGCAGGGTGTAGTCTGCACCTTCGGGAAGCTGGTGCAGGCGCTCCATACCCGGTAGCGGTTCACCGCGCTCACCGTAGGTGTGTAGCCACACAACCTGCTTGCCGAGCTGAACGGCACGTTCCCAGAGCTCCGGGTCCGCAGTGAGGGGCACGCGAATACCCGCATGCTGGAGCGGCTTGTCAAAGGTGTGCACGTAGCCGGGGTGTCCGGTGAGTGCCGCCAGGTAGTAGACGAGGTCGCCGGGGGCATTAGCTCCGAAGCGTTCGCTCAGAATCTGAGCAGCAGCTTCAGTAAGGTTTGGTGCGCCAGCCTCGGTCAACGTGGGGTGGACACGGCCTCCTTGGCTGCCCTTGAACCCATGCATATCTGGGATTAAGTAGTGAAAGTACAGTCCTGGCCCCATACCCACGTATTCATTGTGAAGCTCAGCGATAAATATCTGCTTAGCAGTACGATAACCCCACAACGCTGGTCTAGGAGTATCAGCAAGCCGAGAATCAGCAAAGACATACTGCCGGTCAAAAGCTCGGTATCCCACCGGTACAATATTCGGTGCGTCCGGAATGACTTCGCGAGCAATCTGATCGTTCAGGCTTTCACGGCTCCCCTGGAACGTATCGGTACCCGGAAGTGGCTTCTTAGCCTTTGTAGTCTTTGCATCACGTGTTTCTTTGAACCGCTCAGCACGTACTTCCAGATCGTTACCTTCGATGAGTTCCGCCCAACGTTCCTGTAGCACACTTTCAGAGGGCGCGTAAACCCAAGTTCTATTGGGCTTTACACCAGGAAAACAACTAGCGTAGAGATCCGGTAGCTCAGGGTAACTATCCCAATCATCATCCGCCTCAGGAGCGAACTTATCGCCCCAGCCGGAGCGTACCGGTTCAAACTCTGAGCTCCCCAAATCGAGAGTGGCAAGAGCATGCATTTTCTCCGCAAAGGTACCGTGCAGGGCAACGTAGCGAATATCCGCGGGGGTTTCCTCATCGGTATCTTCTTCACGCAGGAACATCGCGATAGATACAGGGGTCTCGATAGCGAAAATAGCATTCTTCGCTGGAGGTTGCATACCTTCAGGGGTCACATTAATAATCCATCCACGGCTGGACGAACGACGAATATACTCACGCATCCCCGCGAATCCCGGGCCCTTCAGATATCCAGATGCGGTAATAAAACAGACAACACCTGCACGTTTGGAGCTATCTGACTGGCTCTCAAAAGCACGGAAAGAATCTTCGAAGACCTTCCAGAAAGCCCAACGCCAAAAGTAGACGTACAGGTTCTTCAGCACATACTCATATCCACCCATACCAGGAGCATGGAAGTCTTCCATAATGGAGGAGGAGTCGTCTTTGGAACGAGGTCCTGAATTGACCCAACCGCCCATTTTCTCCGCTTTAACTTTATACGGCGGATTACCAATGCATACCTGAATAGGCACCTCACGCTTTACCCTAGTTGCCTTATTCGACAACTGAGAAAGCAGACGCAGAGTATTACCGTTCACCGGCTTCTGCTTAGCGTAGGGGTCGCTCAGAGTATCCGCCACATAGAGATTCAGACCGTCCTCCGGAATGTCAGCACCCAGCTCCTTAAGGGTCTGGTTCAGGCGCAGCTCAGCCACGGAGAAAGGACCCGACTGCAGCTCAAAGCCGTACAGGTTCTTCGCCAGACGATTCAGAGCACGAGTGCGCGCAGCAGGAGAGAGGCTTTCCGCACTTGCCACTTTATGCATAACCGACAGCGGATAGGTGCCGGTACCCATCGCCGGGTCAATCACGGACACACCCTCACTCGCCAGACCGTGCTCCTTGCCCAGGTAGGTGCGCAGAGCGTCATCCACCAGGCGCACCATCTGGTTCACCACTTCAACTGGGGTGTAGTAACTACCAGTCTTCTTACGCTGCGCCGGGTTATAGACCTTCAGGAAGTGCTCGTAGAGGTGCAGATACACATCCGACTTGCCGCCAGAAATATCAGCCCAGGAAGCGGCACCCATGACACGCACAATCACGGCGAGAGCGTTATACAGGGAGCTCTTCTCATCCAGGTGCTCGGTCAGCAGACCCAGTGCATTACCCAGCAGACCGTGTTGGGAACGCAAACGACTCGCCATAGTCGAGAATGTCTCAAGACTTAGGTCGTGACCCTCTGAGAGGGCAACCACCAGCGAAAACACAACCGTCTGTGCAAAGCTATCGGCAAACTCTTCATTACTGGTACTCGGGGCGAGAGTATCGCGCCAATCCTTACGCAGACCCACCAGCGGGGGAGGAATCACAAAATCCTCTTCACCCTTCTTCTTAGCTTTCGCCTGATCCGCTTTATAGGTCTTTTCCTGCGCAGCAAGGCCCAAAAGCATCTCTTCACGGAGCAAAGCAGCAAGGGGAGCGAGAGTTTCCACCAACTGTCCAGCGCTCTTAATCGGAGCGGGGACCCAACGCAAAAAGTTGAGGAAGAACGTCGCGAGAGCATCCGGTGCGCTCAGCGTGCCACGGCCGCTGAAAGAACCATGCATATGCACCGCGTCATACCCGGTGCTCGTCAGCACCGGTTCGCCATAACGGTATAGGCGCCACTCGGTGCCGTTGGTGTACAAAAGGTTCGGAAGGTTCCGCAGACGCTGCCACTGCTTATACTCGTGGCTCTTCTTAGTGAAAGAAGCGGGGTCAATGTTCTTACCCGGAGCTTTCAGCTCCACGTAACCGGTTAAAACACCATCGACCATGATGGCGTAATCAGGGCGCACCAGACCCTCAGAAACTAGACCCCCCCCCGCTGTTTTCAGCGAGGTTTCACGGACGGTCACAACCTTCATCGAATGCAAAGCGCCAAAGTCCTGCAACAAGGTAGCGACCGGGTTCGTCAGCTGAGCCTCCGGTTCACCTTCCCCAACGCGCAGATTCTCCCGCACCTGCCTGCCGAACTCGGCAATCAGTGAGTTGAAATCAGTCACAATACTCTTTCCTTTGCCCCATAATTCGTGGGCACTAAGATGTTTCTGCCCGCAGAGGATTTCCGCAGACTCTCCTCAAGTCTAACCAAAAATAAGTACCCCTCATTGCTCAGCGGTCATCGCTTCATCTATGCCGCCGCATTATCACGCCCGCGGGGTAATGCGCCACAGCCGATTTGCAGACTCCGCTAAAATAGAAAAGGACTTTTTCCGTCCGCAGTTCGCCGCAAAGCGCGAACAGCACAGACTGACCCAAACCCGAGGAGAATCACCCCGTGAGCAGCGGCACCCACACCCCTACCGGCGCAATCAACCGCCGCGGCCCCTTCCGCCCCGGCGAGCGCGTCCAAATCACTGACGAACGCGGCCGCATCACCACCATCACCCTCGCCGAAGGCGGCGAATACCACTCCCACAAGGGCTTCCTCAAGCACGACGACCTCATCGGCGCACCCGAAGGCACCGTCATCCCCAACACTCACGGCATCCTCTACCAGGCACTGCGCCCCCTCTACAAGGACTTCGTGCTCTCCATGCCGCGCGGCGCAGCCGTCGTCTACCCCAAGGACGCCGCCCAGATCATCGTCAAGGCAGACATCTTCCCCGGCGCACGCGTCGTCGAGGCCGGCGTCGGCTCCGGTGCACTGTCCATCGCGCTGCTGCGTGCAGTCGGCGACTACGGTTGCGTGCACTCCTTCGAACGTCGTGAAGAGTTCGCAGACGTCGCCCGCGGCAACATTGAGACCATGTTCGGTGGCCCGCACCCGGCGTGGAAGCTGAGCATCGGCGACCTGCAGGACACCCTGCCGCAGGTTGAAGAGCCCGGCAGCGTCGACCGCGTCGTACTCGACATGCTCGCACCCTGGGAATGCCTGGACGCCGTTGCGGAGGCGCTCGCACCCGGTGGCGTGCTCATCTGCTACGTTGCGACCGTGACCCAGATGTCCCGCCTGGTTGAGGGCATGCGCCTGGACGGCCGCTTCACCGAACCCGAATGTGACGAAACCATTGTTCGCGGCTGGCATGTGGAGGGTCTGGCGGTCCGCCCCGACCACCGCATGGTGGCGCACACCGCGTTCCTGGTCGTGGCTCGTCGCCTGGCTGACGGTGCGGTACGCCTGGCGCCGAAGCGTCGCGCCTCCAAGACTGACTTCTCTGAAGAGGACATGAACGCGTGGATTCCCATGAACGTGGGTGAGCGTGAGGTGACCGATAAGAAGATTCGCCGCGCCGCACGCGATGCGAAGAACCTTGCCGCTCACGCCGCACGCGCGAACGAGATTGCGCTCGAACAGAACGGTGCCGCGCAAAACGGCATGGAGTCGGAGCAGAACGACAGCGAAGCATCTGAATCCGCCGAATAATTTGAACCACCTTTGACCTGCGGGGGCACGGGCGTTGCCTGGAGCCCCCGCAGTGCACTCACCAGGCTACTCGCTGTGCCCGATACCCACCCAGTACCCGCACCGAGTAGCCGCCGATTAGGACGAACAGCTAAAGGAGCTACCGTGTCCACCCACGAATCTGCAGATCAGGCAGGAACCCCCCAGTACGGCACCGCCCACAGTGCAGCCAGCGCGGCACCGCACTACTCGGCTGCTTTCGGGTCGACCTCCCTGCCCGGCAGTCAGCCCGTCAGCGCGCAGGAGTATGACGCCGTGCTGCGTCGACTCTCTGCGGCGGAGGCAACCCGCGACAATATGAGCCGACAGATTCGTGGTGCGGGGGAGAAGAACCGCAAGCTCGTTGAGGCAATCACCAGCATGCGCTACCAGGTGGAGCGTCTGCGCGCGTCCCTGTCGCAGAATGTTATGCCGCCGCTGAATTCGGCGATTGTGTTGGCGGTGCATGAGGGTCAGACCATGACCTACGAGCAGGTTGCGGACGATAAGACCCCCGCCGAAATTGACACCTACCTTGATGTTCAGGTGAGCGGCCGCATGATGCGTATTCCCGTGTCCCCGCTCATTGACCTGTCCACGCTGACCCCCGGCATGACCGTGCTGCTCAACGACAAGACGGAGGCGGTACTCGCCCTGGACACCGAACCCTTCGGTGACGTGGTGACCGTGCGCGAGGTGCTGGATGAGCAGCGCGTGCTGGTTGATACGTCCTCGGGTGCTCAGCAGGTGGCGCGCGTGGCTGGTTCCCTCGACATTGAGCAGCTGCGCACCGGTGACGCGGTCACCCTTGACACGCGCACCCGCATGCTGACCTCGCAGGTTCCCGCCTCCCGCTCGCAGGAGCTGGTTCTGGAAGAGATCCCGGACGTCACCTACGAGCAGATTGGTGGCCTGGGCGCGCAGATCGAGCAGATTCGCGACGCGGTGGAGCTGCCGTACCTGCACCCCGAGATTTTTGAGCGCTACCACCTGGCGCCGCCCAAGGGCATTCTGCTGTACGGTCCTCCCGGTAACGGTAAGACCATGATTGCTAAGGCTGTGGCGAACTCCCTGGCGGCTCGTGCGGCTGCGCTGAACCCGGGTTCGGCTACTCGCGGCTACTTCTTGAACATTAAGGGCCCCGAGCTGCTGGATAAGTTCGTTGGTGAGACCGAACGTCAGATTCGCGATATTTTCGTTGCCGCCCGTGAGAAGGCGGAGGCGGGCCACCCGGTCGTCGTGTTCTTCGACGAGATGGAGTCGCTGTTCCGTATGCGCGGTTCGGGTCGTTCCTCCGATATTGAGACGACCATCGTGCCGCAGCTGCTTGCTGAAATTGACGGTGTGGAGTCGCTGCAGAACGTCATCGTTATTGGCGCGACCAACCGTGAAGACCTGATTGATGCCGCCGTGATGCGCCCGGGCCGACTCGACCTGAAAATCCGCATTAACCGCCCGGACGCCGCCGGTGCGGCTGAGATTTTCGGCCTGTACCTGACCGAGGACCTGCCCCTGGACGCGGCGGAGATGGCTGCCGCCGGTTCGACCCGCGCCGCCCTGACCGCGATGATTGCGGCGGCGGCAGGTCAGCTGTACGCGCGCACCCCCTCCACGGCGTACGCTGTGGCGACCGTGGATTCTTCCATGGTCGTTGGTTCTGGTGCGAGCGCGAACCTGTCCACTCACACGCTGTACCGCGGCGATTTCGCGTCGGGCGCGGTGATTCGCAATATTGTGGACCGCGCGAAGAAGGCCGCGATTAAGGAGCAGCTGCAGGCGCTGACCGCCGGTGCGGACGCCTCGAGCGTTGGTATTGGTACCCGCCACCTGCTGGAGGCGGTACGCGCCGAGTTTGAGGATCAGGTGGACTTGCCGCCGCTGCCCGATATTGAGGATGCGCTTACCGTTGCCGGTGTGCGTGGCCGCTTGGTGTCGGTGGAGCCGCCGCGCTAAACCCGCGCCCACTCAACCGTGCGCTCAGCCCACACCCCGCGCTTATCCCGCATCAACCCAGCATTACCGCAGGTCCAAAGCCTTTGGATGGTATAGATTTTTCAGGAGAACCCCATGAACTCCACCCCCAGCTACGGCGTGCACCGCATTATGGGTGCCGAAACCGAGTACGGCGTCATCGCCCCCTCCGCGCCGGGCACCAACCCGACCGTGCTGTCCGCACTGGTGGTCAACACCTACGCCAAGTTGGCGTTCCGCCGCGGCGCCGCTTTCCGCGAGCAGCTGCAGCGCCGCGCCCTGGCGGATGAGCTGACCGCCGAGCAGGCACGCCAGGCAGAGAACTACTCGACCGCCACCCCCGAGGGTCAGTGGCTGGGTGAGTCCGAGTCGCCGCTGCGTGATGCGTTCGGTCAGGTTCAGGACGCCTCCACCGCCCACTCGAGCCAGATGACGCACACCCGCACCGAGCTGACCAGCGAAGACATCGCCCTGGAGATTATGCGCGAGGCGGGGGTTCAGGCACCGGGTGAGCCCGCCGAGCCGCGTAGCGCCCTGGATGCGCTCGCCGGTGTGCACGGCCGCGGTGGTTTCCCGGAGCGTTTGGATTGGGACCGCGTGACCATGAACGCGATTCTGCCCAATGGTGCGCGCCTGTATGTGGATCACGCGCATCCTGAGTATTCGTCGCCGGAGGTTCTGACCCCTGCCGACGCGGTGCTCTATGACGCTGCCGGTGACGCTCTGGCGTATGAGTCGCTGGTGGAGCTGGGCAACCACGCGCAGGATTTGCCGCAGGTGAAGCTGTACAAGAACAACACCGACTCTAAGGGCCAGTCGTACGGCGCCCACGAAAACTACCTGATTAGCCGTGATGTTCCGTTTGAGCAGGTTGCGGATGCGCTCCTGCCGTTCTTTGCGACCCGCGCGATTTTTACGGGTGCGGGCCGTGTGGGTATTGGTACGCACGGTGAGGTTCCGGGTTTTCAGATTAGTTCGCGTGCTGATTTCTTTGAGCGCACGATTGGTCTGGAGACCACGATTCGCCGCCCGATTGTGAATACGCGCGATGAGCCGCATGCGGATGAGTCGAAGTACCGCCGCCTACACGTGATTCCGGCGGATGCGAACATGTCGCACTATTCGAACCTGTTGAAGTTTGGTACGGCGGCGCTGGTGATGAACTTGATTGAGTCGCACAGCGAGCAGGCTCCGGTATTGCCGGGTGTGCGCCTGTCTGACCCGGTGGCGGCGATGCACGCGGTCAGCCACGATTTGTCGCTGTCGGTTCAGCTGCCGCTGGCGCCGTCTTCGGCGACCCTGCCGAACCCGGTGTCCACGAGCGGTTCGGCGAGCGCCCTGCAGATTCAGCGCGCCTACTATGAGGCCTCCCGTGCGCATGAGGAGTCGAACCCGGCGGGTGTGGATGCTGCGACCGCGCAGATTCTTGACCTGTGGGGTGAGGTTCTGGATGCCCTGGAAACCAACCCGCTCTCGCTGGCGGATCGTCTGGATTGGGTGGCGAAGTATGCGCTGGTGCGCGGTTATGCCGCTCAGGGCGTAGATTATGCGAATCCGAAGTTGAAGGCTTTGGATTTGCAGTACGCTGATATTGACCCGTCGAAGAGCCTGTATCACCGTCTGGTGTCGCGTGGCCGCATGCGCACGCTGTTCTCTGCGGAGCAGATTGAGCGTGCGACGACTGAGCCGCCGCGTGAGACGCGCGCATTTTTGCGTGGTACTTTGATGGCGCGTTGGCCGGAGGAGATTCTGGGTATTAACTGGGATACGGTGTCTTGCCGTGGCCGCTATTCGAAGGATCTGACTCGTTTTACGATGATGGAGCCGACCCTGTACGGTGCCGCCGCGGTGGAGCCGCTGCTGGATGAGGTAAACCATTCGGATGAGCTGCTGAACCGCCTGCGCTAGTAGCGCCTCACAGCCACAAACCCACATAAACTCATATTCTTCCCCGGGGCGGATACCCCCATTCGGAAGAGTAAAAACCACATAACCCACAGGTAGGGTGCAGGAAGGTCCGGGTACCAAAACCCTTACACCCCGCACCCGACCCCACTCAAAACTTATTTGTCCACAACCGAAAACCCCTTGAGGAGAGAACCATGAGCCGCGAACGCATCAGCGCACAGCAGACCGAAACCACCGCAGCCGAGCAGGAGCAGGAACTGACCCTCGCCGCCTCCCACGTTGTCTCTGACGTGAGCGAGGTCGACGACCTGCTCGACGAAATTGACGGCCTACTCGCTGAGAACGCTGAAGACTTCGTCACCGGCTTCGTCCAGAAGGGCGGCGAGTAACCGGCGCACCTGCGCGCCGGGTCAGCATCATGGAACACCGTATTTTCGGCATTGAAAGCGAATTCGGGCTCAGCTACGTCCCGCACGGGCTCGGTCGGCTGAGCATCGAAGAGTCCGCCGCCGCCCTTTTCAAGCCCGTCCTGGATCAGTGGCGTTCAACGAACGTCTTCCTGCCCAACGGCGGTAGGCTCTACCTTGACGTGGGGTCGCACCCCGAGTACGCCTCCGCCGAATGCGGCAGCATTGACGAACTACTCGCGCAGGAACGCGCCGGTGAGCTGCTGTTCGCTGATCTGGCGCGTACCGCCCGCAAGCGCCTGCTCGCAGGCTCGGAGGGCCGCCCCCTCGACGGTGAACTGTACCTGTTCAAGAACAACGTGGATTCGGCGGGCAACTCCTACGGCAGCCACGAGAACTACCTGATCAGCCGCAAACTGCAGTTCAACGACCTGATTGCCCAGCTCGTGCCGTTCCTGGTGACCCGCCAGATTCTGGTCGGTGCCGGTAAGACCCACCCGAATGGCGGCCCGGTGCCCGGTTCGACCGACCCGGCATCCAGCACGGGTGTGCCGTCGTATTCGTTCTCGCAGCGTGCCGACCATATTTGGGAGGCGGCGTCCACCTCGACCTCGCGCGCTCGCCCGCTCATTAACACCCGCGACGAGCCGCACGCGGACGCTTCGAAGTTCCGCCGCATGCACGTCATTAATGGCGATTCGAACATGGCGGAGCCGACGACCCTGCTGAAGATTGCCAGCACCGACATGGTGCTACGCATGCTGGAGGACCGTTTCCCGGTCACCAGCCTGGATATTGTGTCCGTCCCGGCGGCTCTGCGCGCTATCAGCCACGACCTGACCGGCACCGCAACCTTCGAAACCACGGACGGTAAGCACTACACGGCGTTGAGCGTTCAGCGTCACTACCTGGATGCGGCACGCCAGTACGTGCAGCAGTACGGTGCGCACCACCACCACGTGGAATACGCCCTGGACCTGTGGCAACGCACCCTGGACGCTATCGAATCCGGCGACTACAGCAGCATTGACACTGAGATTGACTGGGCGATTAAGAAGAAGCTTCTGGATGCGTATATTGCCCGCGCCCGCGCGGCTGGTCAGCCTGCCGATTATGCGAGCGCCCGCATCCGTCAGCTGGATTTGGCGTACCACGACATCGACCCGGAGCGTAGTGTCTTCCATGCGCTGGTTCGTCGCGGTGCGGTCAAGCGCATCCTGCCTGAGGGGGCTGCGGAGGCGGCGAAGACTCAGCCGCCGAACACTCGCGCTCTGCAGCGTTCGCGTTTCATTAACGCGGCGATTGCGGCGGGGGAGCAGTTCACCGTGGATTGGGTGCACTTGAAGCTCAACGCCTACCCGCAGCACACGCTGGTGTGTAAGGACCCGTTTGCAACTGACAGTGAAGGCTTGGAGGAAGTGCTGACCCTGCTGGAGGGCAAGGCGCGTCAGCATCAGGAGGCGGCATTCCCGCCGCCCTGCTAAATAGCGCCGCTAAACAGCATTGCTAGAAACTCTCTGATGAGGGGAAACCCGCCGGCGGTCGGGGTTGTGGGCCTTCGGGAACACCTCGGCCGCGACACAGCCTGAACACAGCTACGTGCCGTAGCATAAAACAGCTAAACCTATACCTGTAAACTGTTCTGTGGCACACGGGCACTCACACGCCCCACTCGCACAGAAAACCCCAGAGGATAACACTATGACCAAACGCTCTAAGCTCACTATTTTCGGTGCCAGCGCGGCTGCTCTTGCGCTTGCACTGTCTGCATGTGGCGCGCAGTCCAGCAATGGCGATTTGTCCAAGGTGCAGTACACCTTGAAGAATGCGACCGCTGCGCCTGAGGCGTCCTTCGCGACTCCCTTCGCCGCTTCTAGCCCCTCCGCATACGTCATTGAGGAAGGTAACGGCGACTCCATCAATGATGGTGACTACGTGCTCGTTGAGGCTGCCGTGTTCAACGGCACCGACGGCAAGCTTAACGGTTCCACTTACTCCAGCGAGCCGATTCTGCTGCCGATTAACGATCAGCTGAAGCAGGCTGCACCGCAGGTGTACGAAACCCTGAAGAAGATTAAGGTTGGCGGTTCTTTCTCGTACACCACCAACGTTCTGCAGCAGCGCAGCACTGCGGGCGTGACCACTACGACCGCTTCGCCCGGTGCCGCAACTAACGTTGAGGTGTACACCGTGAAGACGAAGCTGCCCAAATACGCAACCGGTAAGGCTGTTGAGGCTGACCCGTCGCTGCCGTCCTTCACTCTGGATGAGTCCACCGGCAAGGCTGAAATCAAGCTGCCCGATAACAAGCCGGAGGTCACCGAGCTGACCGCTAAGACCCTCATTGAGGGCGAGGGCGCCGAGGTCAAGGAAACCGATACCGTGTACGTGCGTTACATTGGTGTGCAGTACTCCGACGGTAAGGTCGTCGACGGCAACTATGACGCCGCCACCCCGATGGGCATCTCCCTGCAGGGCGTTATCAAGGGCTGGACTCAGGGTCTGAAGGGCAAGAAGGTCGGCTCCCGTGTTGAGCTGGTCATCCCGGCGGATTTGGCGTACGGTAACGACACCGGCGGTTCCAAGCCTTCTGGTCCCCTCGTGTTCGTGGTTGATATTCTGGGCGCGGAGGAGAACCCGCAGACCCTGCAGCGTGCCCAGGCGGCTTCTAGCGCAGCTGCTGCGGAGGCGAGCGCCTCGGCAACCGCTGATGCTTCTGCGACCGCAACCCCGGCAGCGTCCGCTTCGGCTACCGCACAGTAGCCTGGGACCTATATTTTCGGGACCCACGTTTTTACGTCACATTTTTATACCGCGCTCGCCGCCTATACGGCTTAGGCGGCGAGCGCACCCACTATTTCGATGTATGTCGAACCAATCAAAGGAGACACCCATGTCTTTCGGTCAGCGTAACCTCGACCGCGAAAAGCCTGAAATCGATTTCCCCGAGGGCGACGCCCCCACCGAGCTGGTCATTACCGACCTGATCGAGGGTGCTGGCGCTGAGGTTGTTCCCGGCTCCCGCGTGCTCACCCACTACGTTGGTGTGGCATTCTCCACCGGTGAAGAGTTTGACGCTTCTTGGAACCGCGGCGAGCCGCTGCCGTTCCAGGTGGGCGTTGGCCAGGTTATCCGCGGTTGGGATGAGGGTCTGCTCGGCATGAAGGTCGGCGGCCGTCGTCGCCTGGAGATTCCCGCCGACATGGCGTATGGTGACCGCGGCGCTGGTTCGGTCATTAAGCCCGGTGAGTCCCTGATTTTCGTGGTGGACCTGCTGGACGTCCGCTAAGGACTAGCCGGTAAGGTTTTCGCGTTTTTCGCGCTTCTCACGTAAGACGCGCAGCCCGGTGCTTTCTCCCGATTGTGGGAGGGGCGCCGGGCTTTTGCGTACCCGCACGCAAAGTAAGTGCTGCGGAACACACACGGTATGATGGAATCATGTCCACCGCAGCCCAGCTTTACATGACTCTTCACCGCCTCGCCACCGCCGCCGAGGCACCCGATGCCGCAACCCGAACCCAGGGCATCAGCCGCAACGAGCTACTGACCCTGCTCGGTATTAGCACGCGCGCTAACGGCTCCCTCAGCGAGGCCCAGGAACGCGCCTTTGAACGAGCCAAGCAGACCCTGCGTGATGCCGGCGCACGCATTACCCACGTGACCACGGACCTGGGGGAGCGCTACCGCCTCGAAACCAGCAACGCCGCGCAGCTGCCCGCCTGGAACCCCACCGCCGAGGAGTTCCGCCTCATCAACACCATCCTGCGCGGCTGGGAAGGCACCGAACTGCAGGATGACGCCTACCGCATCCTGCGTAAGATTGCGCTGACCAGCGAGAACCTCACCGATGAGGCGCTCGCCGCCGCGAAGATCCTGGAGCCGAAGACCGGCAAGCGTCAGCGTGCGAAGAACCTGTACACCTACCGCGAGCCTCTTCAGCGCATTTACTTTAGCGATAACCCGCACCTGAATGAGCTGTTCACAGCCTATGCGGAGCGTAAGACGGTCACGTTCACCTATCAGACGGCTGCCGGTGCAACCCGCGTGCAGGAGAAGGTCAGTGTTGCCGGTATCGGTTACCGTTACGGCACCTGGTATTTTGTCGGCTACTACACCGAGAGCGCGGAGCGTAAGGAGTACACGTTCCGTGCCAGCCGTATTCAGAAGCTCACAATGCTTTCACGTATCGATTCGACCCCCATCAATGCGACGTTTAAAGCCAAGAACTGGCTTGAAGACATTAAGGGCTACGAAGAGAGCCTGATTGTTGCCGAGGTCAGCGCCGATTCTACGCTGTCGGAGCCCTTCACCGTGCCCTCGTACGGCACGATTGATAGCGCTGTGGCGGCGACCAGCTACAGCTGTGTGATCGAGCCGCCCGAGGAATCGGAGGCTGCCTCTACCCGCCAGCGTGACAGCTACGCCGCCCAGCAGCAGCTGTTGCGCACCCTCACCGACCTGCACAGTGGCGCAGTTGAAGACCCCGGCACCTGGGCAGATATCAACCAGCGCAACCGCAACAACTCCCTCGACGACCTTGTTGACCTGCTCCTGGGTCTGCACCGTGCCGACCGCTGGGCGAGCGCCCACGATGAGGCGCCCATGCCGTTGAACCAGCTCAACGCCCTCTACAGTGTGGACACCGAGAAGAACCGTGCCCTCGGCAAAACCATTGCCGAGATTTTCGCGCAGGTAGACACCGTTCCCTTCGATTCTGATCCCAAGGACCCGGACGCCCTCAAGCCCACCTACATTAACCTGCTGCCGGACTTTGGCGGCGCCACCCCGAACACGCTACTGAACTACGCGCGCCTTACCGACACTGAGCTCGCCATTCTCGTCTTCACCCTCTCTGCCGCAGATATTCTGCACCCGGCGGATGCGCGCCTGGGCAGTATCCGTGCGGCGCTCGCCGCTGCGTACCCGAACGCGCCCGTCTATGCGCAGCATCTGTGCTTCGCCCCGGAGGAGCCTCTGCTGCAGGAGGCGACTGCCGCCTTGAGTAGCGGCAATGCCGTGACCATTGGGTACGGTACTTCTGAGCGTGCCGCTGATCGTCTGGTGGACCCGTATGCGTTGGTGTTGCACCGCGACCACATGTACCTGCATGCGTGGTGCCGTACCGCTGAGGAACGCTACTATGCGGCGCGCGGTGAGGAAGTCCCCGAGTACGTACCCGAGGCTTTTGCTCACGCAGCCACCGGCGAGGCGGGAAACAACGAGACTGCCGACAGCGCGGCGACGGATAGTGAAGCAGGGGAGAAGACCCCCACTTTCTGGCGTAACTTCCGCCTCAGCCGCATCAACCACATTCAGGAGGCGGGTGCGGGTCGTACCCACCCGGTCACCGGTGACACCGTCCCGCATTGGCACGCGCAACAGCACAGCACTCAGACCAACCCCTTCGCTGAGTTGCGGATTCACCCGACCGAGCACATTCCCAGCGGTGAGCCGCTCGATACTCTCACCGCAACGTACATGCGTCGAAGCACCCACCACGTGAAGAAGGCTTCACGCACCCAGTACGTGCGCATCCACTACTACAACAACGCCCACGGTGCTGGCGATAAGAACATTCTCGATACCGTCATCGCGCACCGAGGTGCCCTTGAACTGGTCGGTCCCGCGCACCTGCGCGCGGCGCTGCTTGACCAGTTGCAAACCCTCAACGCGAGTAGCCGCAGGGGTGCGCCCGCAGAAAAATAGAACTTCACCCACAAGCAAAAACGCCCTAAAAACCCATCTAAGGCGCCAAAACATTAACCTAAAACTTGTATAATGGTGCTCATGTCTTGGTGGTTCTGGATTTTGCTATGGGGCGCGCTCATCATCTGCTCGCTCCTCTATTTGGCATGGTTCACCTACAAAGCACTCACTCGCGGTTTCACACTCCTTGACGAAACCGTAACCTGGGTCGAGTCAATCGAGGGACAATTCGACGCAGCGCAAGCGAACGCAAGCCGAAAACTCCCACGAGACACCACCCTCGGGGTATTCACACCCATCACCGAGGCATACAATAACTACGAACAAGGTAAGCAGACACGCAGGTCTGAGCGGATCAAGCGACGGGTCTCCCGACGAGATCGACTCGGCCAACCTCAAAACATCGGAGACCTGCTCTAACAGAAAGGCACACCACCATGGGCCAGATTTTCAGCCACCCCGCGACCATCATCGTCGTTATCCTCCTCATCGTCCTGCTCTTCGGCGCACCCAAGCTGCCCGGCATGGCACGCAGCCTCGGCCAGTCCATGCGCATCTTCAAGACCGAAGTTGAGGGCCTGAAGAACGACTCCAAGAAGGACCCCCGCGAGAAGGACGGCGAAGAGGTCGTCACCGCTGAGGTCGTAGACAACGGCAAGGACGGCAAGACCGAAACCAAGTAACGGTCCCGCCACCGACGCACCAAACCCGTGCCAGCCCACCGGCCGGCACGGGTTTTGCGGCACCACCCCATAAACACCCCACCAGACCCCCTCAGCCGAATCACACACGGCACCGACACCCAGAGGACACCACGTGGCAACACCTGACCAGGACGTGCGCAACCGCAAAATCAATCCTGAAGCACGCATGGAACTCAAGGAACACCTGCGCGAATTCCGCGACCGCCTCATCAAAGCGGCTATCGCAACCGTCATCGCAGCCATCATCGGTACGGTCTTCCTCTACCAGCCTTTCATCGAAATGATCTCTGCGCCCCTGCAGCAGATCAACGCAGAAACCGGCCGCAACGCAAACCTGAACTACGGTAGCGTCGCATCTCCTTTCGACCAGCTGCTGAAGGTCGGTATGTACATCGGCTTGGTGATCGCCTCTCCCGTCTGGCTCTACCAGGCACTGCGATTCCTGCTGCCGGCACTGCACACCAAGGAGAAGAAGTATCTCTTCGGCTTCCTCACCGCATCTATTTTCGCGTTTGCCTGCGGTGTCGCCATTTCGTACTTCACCCTCCCCGGCGTGGTCTACGCGCTGCTGAAGTTCACCCCCGTCAACGAAAGTAACTACATTGACGCGGGCGTGTACATCTCCTTCATCCTGAAGTTCGTTGTGACGTTCTCCTGCGCCTTCATCATCCCGGTGATTCTGGTCGGCATTAACATGCTGGGTCTGATCCGCGGCACCACCATTTTGAAGGCTTGGCGCTGGGTTGTCGTGCTCGTTGCGGTTATCGCAGCGCTGACCGCACCCGGTAGCGACATCATGATGATGTTCGTGCTCATGGCGCCGCTGCTGATTTTCTTCTTCGCAGCAATCGGCATCTGCATGATCAACGACAAGCGCCGCGACCGCAAGCTTGCCAAGCTGGCGCAGGGTTCGGATGAAGCAAGCCTGAACACCGCAACCAGCAGCGAAGACCTGGCGAAGATGGGTTACTTCGAGGAAGAGAAGACTTCCTAAATTGAATAGCTCGCTTTGAGCAACCTAGCCGAAAGGGGCGGGGTACAGAGAACCTGTACCTCGCCCCTTTCGCATATTCCGCAAAAGCGTCTCGAGGCGCACAGACGAAGAGGCGCACAGACGAATTTTTACAACGCCCGCCGGTACATCCCGGCAGAAACTGAGCATAAATTGCGCCGAAACCGCGCAGCTGATGCGCTCGCTGTTCGCCCATACCGGATTAGTGCCCGTGCAGGATGCTTTCTGAAGGCTTGCGGCGGGTGAACCGTTACACTGGACATACTATGAGCAAGCACCACGCACAGCACACTTCTGACGCACATACTTCTAACTCTTCTAACGCACAGACCCCGGCGGAGCGCACCGACTACGCTGCCGCCTACGCCGCATCCCGAGAGCGCGCCGCCTACGCGAAGACCGCCCTCGGGGCTTTTGAGGCGTCCCTTGATTTTCCGCTGGATGATTTTCAGCGTCAGGCGTGTGCCGCCGTGGAGGCGGACCGCTCCGTCCTCGTTGCCGCGCCTACGGGTGCCGGTAAGACCATTGTGGGTGAGTTCGGTATCTACCTGGCGTTGCGCCGCGGCATGAAGGCGTTCTACACGACCCCCATTAAGGCGCTGAGCAACCAGAAGTACCACGACTTTGTGCGCGCGTACGGTGAGGATTACGTGGGTCTGCTCACCGGCGATACGAGCATTAACACGGAAGCACCCGTGGTCGTGATGACCACCGAGGTGCTGCGCAACATGCTCTACGCCAACTCGACCACGCTGACCGGCCTGGGCTATGTGGTGATGGATGAGGTGCACTACCTGGCGGACCGTTTCCGTGGCGCGGTGTGGGAAGAGGCGATTATTCACCTTCCCGAGCACGTGAACGTCATTTCTCTGTCTGCTACGGTGTCGAACGTTGAGGAGTTCGGCGCGTGGCTGGATACGGTGCGCGGCGGCACGGACATTATCGTTTCCGAGCACCGCCCGGTGCCCCTGTGGCAGCACATGATGGTCGGTCACCGCGTGGTGGACCTGTTCGTACCCGAAGACAACTCCGCGCAGGGCAAGAACCACACCCAGGGCAAGAACCAGGAGCCGGAGGAGAAGCTCTCCCGCAAGCAGGCGAAGAAGGCACAGAAAGCTAAGCAGCGCGGCGCAACCGTGGAGGCGGGCGCCAACCCTCTGCTTGCCGGTCTGCGCCTGAACCCGCAGCTGAAGGCGCTACGCCCCGGCTTCCGTTCCGCACCGGGCCGTGGCCGTTACGGCGGCAAGCGTGAACGTTTCCGTCACCGCCGTGAAGGCTGGCTGAATGAGACGTTCAGCAGCGGCGAGCGCGGCCGCTCGGACCGTCGTGACCGTTTCAGCAATGATCGTTTCAGTAACGACCGGGACTTTGATGCGCGCGGTGAGCAGAAGCCTCTGCGTCCGCAGCGTATCACCCGCCCGGAGATGGTGCGCGCCCTCGACAAGCAGGGTCTGCTGCCCGCAATCTGCTTTATCTTCTCCCGTGCCGGTTGCGACGGCGCGGTCAGCCACTGCGTATCCGCCGATATTACGCTGACCACCCCCGAACAGCAGCAGACCATCCGCGCCTACATTGCGGAAGCGACCGCTCACCTGGACACCCGCGACCTGAACACCCTCGGCTACTACGAATGGCGTGACGGACTGATTCGCGGTATCGCCGCACACCACGCCGGCCTACTGCCCCTGTTCAAGGAGGTCGTCGAAACCCTCTTCGCCCAGGGCCTGATCAAGCTGGTCTTCGCCACCGAAACCCTCGCACTGGGCATCAACATGCCCGCACGCACCGTCATCCTGGAAAAGCTCACCAAATACAACGGCGAATCCCACGTAGACATCACCCCCGGCGAGTACACCCAGCTGACCGGACGCGCAGGCCGCCGCGGCATCGACATCGAAGGCCACGCCGTCGTCATGTGGCGCCCCGGCATGTCCCCGGAACACGTGGCAACCCTCGCCTCAACCCGCACCTACCCGCTGAACTCCTCATTCCGCCCCACCTACAACATGGCGGCAAACCTCATCGCCTCCTACGGCGCCGAACGCACCCGCAAAATCCTGGAATCCTCCTTCGCACAGTTCCAGGCAGACAAATCGGTCGTCGGCGTCGCCTCCCGCGTACGCAAAAACGAAAGCGCCCTAGAAGGCTACCGCGAAGCAATGGCATGCCACCTGGGCGACTTCACCGAATACGTCCAGCTCAGCCGCCAGATCACCGAACTGGAAAAGAAGGCATCCAAGAGCAACGAACGCCACGCACGCGCACAAGCACACCACAGCATCCAGCAGCTACTGCCCGGCGACATCATCTACATTCCGCACGGCCGCTCCCGCGGCTACGCAGTCGTCATCACCCGCTCCGATTCGCACGCCGACCCGCGCATCGGCATCGTCACCGAGGACGCGCACCAGCGCACCGCCTCAACCCGCGATTTCGAAGGCGCCGTCGAACCGGTCTCACGCATCAAAATCCCCAAGCGCCTAAGCCTCAAAACCGCCAAGGAACGCCGCGACACCGCAAGCCGCATGCGCCAGGCACTCTACGACGGCCGCGCCCCGCGTGCGCTCGCACAGCAGAACATCCCGGCTCGTCAGAACAGCATTGACGCGCAGCTGGAGGCTCTGCAGGCTCAGCTGCGTAACCACCCGTGCCACGGCTGCTCCGACCGCGCGAACCACATGCGTTGGGCTGAGCGCTGGCAGAAGCTCAACTCCGAGACCGAAGGGTTGCGCCGTCAGATTGCCCGCCGTACCAACACGATCGCTCAGGTCTTCAACCGCATTGCGCGTCTGCTGGAGAGCTACGGCTACGTCGAACGCACCGAGGACGGCGAACTGTCGCTCACCACCGGCGGACAGGCGCTACGCCGCATCTACGGCGAGCGCGATCTACTGACCGCCCTGTGCCTGGATGCGCACTTCCTCGACGGACTGGAACCCGCCGCCATCGCGGCAACCGTCGCCGCACTGACCTACCAGGGCAAGCGCGACGCCGTGGAATACCTGGCTCACTACCCGCACCCGTCCCTGCGCGCACCCATCGCGACGATTACGCAGCGCCTCGCCGACCTGAACGCAGCCGAGGAACAGTTCAAGGTCAACCCGACCCCGGCATGCGACTTCGGCCTGGTCGAACCCATGTACGCCTGGGCAAACGGCGCACACCTCGCAAAGGCAATCGAGGACACCGGCCTTGCCGCCGGCGACTTCGTACGCTGGGCAAAGCAGGTACTGGACGCTCTGGACCAGATCGCGCACATCCGCTCACTGGACCCGGTCATCCGCGCCCGCTGTGAAGAAGCAATCGAGGCGGTACGCCGCGGCGTAGTCGCACTGGACGTCTAACCCGCACCTTAGTGCTACACCCTGCTCGACCGGTTCGAACTACCACCCCCGCTACTGTGCATTGTTCTGCATCATCTAAGTTCCGCCTCATCTAAGGACGAACGAACTACCACAGGCAGCGGGGGTGCTTCTATACTCAAATGAGACGCTCAGCTAAGCTACGCGAGCACAATTGAAGTGCCCGCCCCGTGTGCGCTTTCGGCGCGCCTCAAAGGTGAAAGGAATCTAATGTCTACCCGTATTTTCGTAGATGGTAGCGTGTACAGCCCGGTCGACCCGTACGCAACCGCAATGCTCGTCGAAGACGGCTTCGTCCGCTGGGTTGGTTCCGACTCCGGGGCGCGTTCAATTGCCGACGAATCAGCCACCATCACCGAACTCGACGGCGCCCTGCTAACCCCCGCCTTTGCGCGCGCACTAGCACCGGTAGCAGGCAAAGAAGCACCCGAAATCCTCGACTACCTGCAGGCATACCGCGCAGCCGGCTACCACACCCACACCCTACTCGCCGGCATGGAAGACGTACCCGACCTCGTCTCCGCACTCAGCTACTACAGCGCCGAACACGGCGTACCCGACATCCGCCTCATCCTCAACGCCACCGGCGTAGAAACTGACGAACTCATCAGCGCCATCAAGGCACTACGCCCCCTCACCGAAGGCGAACGCGCCATCAAGGGCCTGCAGCTAGTCGGCATCTTTGTCACACCCACCGAAGCGTCCGCAGCAGCACAGGTCGCCGAAGACGCCGCACTCCTGCTCTCCATCGACGCATCCACCAGCTTTGCCGACGCAGCCGACGCCGCGCTCGCCGTACGCGAGAGCCGCCCCTGGCTCTCCATCCGCCTCGACGCAGCAATCAGCACCCCGCAGGACCCCATCACCGACGAACACCTCACCCAGCTGGCAGAAGCACGCATCAACCTGGGCCTGAGCGTCTGCGAACCCGAAGAAGACGAAACCGCCAACGACACCGTCCAAGCACTCCTCGCACACGCCGGGGGAGAAGCACGCGAATCTGTGGCATCCGTAGCCCGCCGCGCAAACGCAGCCGGCACCTCCATCGCGCTGGGCTCTGATGCTCAGCTGTACGCACCCGGCGCCTGGTCCCTCATCCGCGAACTCGTCAACGACGAATACGGCATCTCCGCACGCAGCGCCTTCGCCGCCCTCACCCGCGGCGTATACCGCCTAGCCCACGAAGAAAACCCCTTCACCGGCCAGTTCGCACCCGACACCCCCGCATTCGTAGCACAGTGGCGCGTAGAAGCCCTCATGGTCCAAGCACCCGACTCCCGCGTCGCATCGTGGAGCACCGACCCCCGCGCTCGCATTCCGTTGCTTCCGGTGCTGGATGAGGATTCGCCTCTGCCCATCCTGGAATCTATTTACACTGAAAGTAACTAATTTTTTAGCTTGTCGACACCTTTTTAGGCGGTTTAGGGGCAGTGGAAGCCCCCGAGGATTCAGTTACCCGCATGTTTACCCGGTATACTGGATACCTACACTGCCTGTTTTATATGCACCTGTGGGGGAGTAATATGCGCGTTCTAACTGTCATCCCGACGTATAACGAGAAGGAGAACCTACCCATCGTGGTAGAGCGTCTTCGTAAGGCAGCTCCCGAGGTGGACATTCTCGTGGTGGATGATAACAGCCCCGACGGCACCGGCCAGATTGCTGATGAGCTGTCGGCTAAGGATTCCCAGATTCACGTTCTGCACCGCACCGTTAAGGACGGCCTGGGTGGCGCGTACCTCGCTGGCTTCGATTGGGGCCTTGAGGCAGGCTACGACATTCTGATTGAGATGGATGCTGACTGCTCGCACCAGCCTGAGCAGCTTCCTTCTCTGGTTCGTGCCGTGGAGGCGGGCGCTGACCTGGCTATTGGTTCGCGTTACGTTCCCGGCGGCAAGACCAAGAACTGGCCGGCTCACCGTCAGATTCTCTCTCGCGGCGCTAACCTGTACACCCGCCTGATTCTGGGTACCTCCATTAAGGACATTACCGCTGGTTTCCGCGCGTACCGTCGTGAGGCTCTGCAGCGTCTGAACCTGGACGGTATTGACTCTAAGGGCTACGTGTTCCAGGTGGATTTGGCATGGCGTTCTGAGCAGGCTGGCCTGAATATTGTTGAGGTTCCGATTACTTTCGTTGAGCGTGAGATTGGCGCTTCGAAGATGGACGGCAACATTATCTTTGACTCCATGTCTAAGGTGACTCGCTGGGGCATGACTAACCGCGTTCAGAAGCTGAAGAAGGCTCTGGGCAAGTAAGACTTCTTACTCAGACGCTTCTCGCACCTGAGGTTTATACGAAAGGACCGGGGGCGGATACATTATGTATCCGCCCCCGGTCCTTTCACTTTCTGTAGCGCTCTATCCTGGCTCACGTGCCGACGGGAAGCCCCTACCAAAACAAGAAAGCCCGCCTCAGAGCACGGGTGGCTCTTAGCGGGCTTCTACAGCGTTTCTACGGCATGTCTACGGTGCTTTTAGAGCGCGTAGTGCTTGCGGTAGTATTCCAGGCGGTCTTCCAGGGTCTTTTCCAGCTCTTCGATGCTACGGCGTTCCATGAGCATGTCCCAGTGGGTACGTGCGGGCTTCTCTTCTTCGGCGTCTGCGGTGGAGTCGCCGTTGACGAGGTATGCTTCCTTGCCGGACTTTGCGGTCCATACCGAGGGGATTTCTGCTTCTGCCGCGAAGGTCACGAAAACGCGGTCACCGTCAGCGGTACGGTATTCGACGCGCTGGCGGGGCGCGGGCTGTACGTTCGATTCGGTTTCCATCGACTGGGAACCCAGGCGCATACCGCGCAGGCTACGATCGCTCATTTTTCCTCCAGTGTCGTCGGGTGCGCTCTTCGGCGCTTTAGGCATAACGTTGGGCGGGGGAGAGCTATTCCCTCGAACGTTTACAAAACATCCATTATATCGGTAATAGTCTCCGCCCGCCCAACGTGATGGTGTTTATTCGGCGTGATTTTTGGTGATTCACGCCTTTTTATGCGTTAGATTTCGCGTTTAGCCGTTGATGCCGTAGCTTCCGGGTGCCTGCGGTGCGCTCTTGGGTGCCTCTGCTGCGGGCTTCTTCGGTGCGTCTGCCAGGTCGGATGCGGGCAGGGTGCCGAATGCGTTGCCCAGGCCGCGCAGTGCATCGCCGAGTTCGGTCGGGATGAACCAGAGCTTGTTGGCGTCGCCTTCGGCGAGCTTGGGCAGGGTCTGCAGGTACTGGTAGGTGAGCAGCTGCTGGCTGGGGTTGGATTCGTGGATTGCTGCGAAGACCTTCTGCACGGCTTCGGCTTCACCGTTTGCGCGCAGGATTGCGGACTGTGCGTCACCTTCTGCACGAAGGATTTGCGCCTGCTTTTCACCCTCTGCACGCAGGATTGCGGCGCGGGATTCACCTTCTGCAGTCAGAATGTCGGACTGCTTCTGGCCTTCTGCGGTGAGGATTGCGGCGCGACGGTCACGCTCTGCACGCATCTGCTTCTCCATGGAGTCCTGGATGGACACCGGGGGCTGGATTTCCTTGATGTCCACGCGGGAGACGCGCAGACCCCAGCGGCCGGTGGTGGAGTCGAGTACGCCTCGCAGTTCAGCGTTGATTTGGTCGCGGGAGGTGAGGGTCTGCTCCAAGTTCAGGCCACCGACGACGTTACGCAGGGTTGCGCTGGTCAGCTCGTCCACGGCACGAATGTAGTTGGTAATTTCGTAGGTTGCCGAGCGCGGGTCGGTGACCTGGAAGTACACGACGGTGTCGATGCCGACCACGAGGTTATCTTCGGTAATCACGGACTGCGAGGGGAAGGAAACGACCTGTTCACGCAGATCGATGAGGGGCAGCACGCGGTCAACTACAGGGATGACGATGTGCAGGCCGGGGTTGAGAACGGCGTGGAATTTACCCAGTCGTTCGACGATGCCGGCTCGTCCCTGCGGGATGACGCGCACGGTCTTTGCGAGCATCGTCAGCACGAAGAGGATGAGTAGAACCGTCAGAATAAGGCTGATAGGCATTGTTTCTCCTTATCGGTGAGTTATATGGTGTGTTCTAGGGCATCTGAATTGGCATTTGGAGCCGGTATTCAGATGGGTCTTAGTTTGTTGGTCTTAGTCATGGGGGAGAGGCTCTACGATTGCGGTAGCACCCTCAATGGCTCGTACCCTCGCGTGTGATCCTGCTACGAGCGTTCCGGAGGCGGTGCGTGCCGTCCAGGTGTCGCCAGCTAGTACAACCAAACCGGTTTCACTAGTCACATCTTGAGTGACGCGCACCTCAGTACCAACGAGTGCTTCAGCATTAGTGACAGCTCCGGTGGCTGATTTATTGAGCTTTTTCAGCAGCGGCGGGCGCAGGCCAAGAACCAAAATCAGGCAGATCACCACGAAAATAACGGTTCGAATCAGCATATTATCCACGAAGGGCGATATTGCTGCGGTGATGCCTGCGCTAATCGCCAGCATGAGAAAGAACAGGTCGAGGCTGAGCATTTCTATGACGGCGAAAACGAGGGCGAGTGCAACCCAGAGTGTCCAGGGTGTCTCAAAGAGCCAATCCACGAGTTTTCTCCTTTGGTGTACATCAACCGGCGTGGTTGATGTTGAATCTGCACACGAGGCGACAGCACCTTCGTGATGCGGGGTATATCCATTATTTCAGGTGGATTGAGTGCTGGCGACAGTTCTGGTGACCGGGTGAGGTTAATACATGAACTGTTAAGACTTTATTTAGACACGGGGAATCTTGGGTTCATTCTAGACCTCCCTAAAAAGCCGATAATATACATTATGTAAAGTAGACCTATTTTTCACTACCCCACCGGCTGCCCACCGATGCTTTCTACGCTCTAGTTGGCACAGGCCAAACCTAGGCTCCTCATAATGCAACCGGTGCGACTGCGCTGTTCCATTCGTGGCTCTGAGCTCCGCGCGCCTCAGCTAGCCGTACGCTCACATGCTCCGAACCTCGGATTCCTCAACGCCTCCCGTTAAACGACAAACACCCGAGACGAGCTCACACCATTCGGTGCGCCCCATCTCGGGTGCCTATCATCAGCTACTAGGCTTCTTTATTCTGCGTGCCTGGAGCTGAACTCTACCCAGGCGTTGAGCACACGCTCTGCTGCACCGGATGCAATAGATTCGCGGGCATCAGCCAAAGCCTGCGTGAAGCGAGCCTCAAAGCTTTCGCCGTTAGTCGGGCGGTACGCGACCAGGCCAGCGGCAGCGTTCATCAGCACAGCGTCGTGAATGGCGCGCAGCGGGCTCTTCGGGGCCTCGCCCTCCCCCGCCAAAATTGCACGGAAAACGCCCGCGTTGTACTCGGCGTCGCCGCCGCGCAGCTGCTCCAACGGTGCGTTCTGCAGACCGTACTCGGTCGGGTCAAAACGATACTCGGTCAGCTCGCCGTCGACAGCCTCCCACAGGCGGCTGGTGGTGGCGATGGTCAGCTCGTCCAGGCCGTCATCACCGCGGAAAATCAGGGCGTGATCGCCGCGCTCCGCGAAGACGTGAGCCATCTTCTCAGCCATGACCGGGTTAGCAACGCCGATAGCCGAGGACTTCACGCGAGCCGGGTTGGTCATGGGGCCCAGGTAGTTGAACGCGGTCGGAATGCCCAGCAGGCGGCGGGTCGGGCCCACGTGGCGCATTGCCGGGTGGAAGGTCATCGCAAACAGGAACGTGATGCCGGTCTCGCGAGCGCATTCGGCGACTGCGGGAATGGGCATGTCGAGGCGGATTCCGAGGGCTTCGAGGACGTCTGCGGAGCCGGATTTGGAGGTGGAGGCGCGGTTGCCGTGTTTGACGACGGTGGCGCCGGTTCCTGCGATGACGAGGGCTGCCATGGTGGAGATGTTGACGGTGTTTTGCTGGTCGCCGCCGGTGCCGACGATGTCTACGGCATGGGGGTTGATGTCGACGGTTTCGGCTTTGGCGATCATACCGGCTGCGAGTGCGCCGAGTTCTTCGGGGGTTTCGCCTTTGGAGTGGAGGGCGGTGAGGAAGGATGCGAGGATCGGCTGTTCGGTTTGGCCGGTCATGATGTGGTCCATTGCCCAGGCGACTTCGGTGTCGGTGAGGTTTTGGTGTTTGACGAGCTGGTTGAGGATGTATTTCCAGGTGATTTCGTGCGTAGTCATGTGTTAAGTGTAAAACCCCCGCCGCGTATCTGCATGGTTGGGTGCAGTATGCGAGACGGGGGTTTGTGAGGCGTGTTGCACCGTGGGGTGCTTAGCGCTGGGGTGCCTTCGGTTTAGTGGAAGGAGTCACCGCATGCGCAGGAGCCTGCTGCGTTGGGGTTGTCGATGGAGAAGCCCTGCTTTTCGATGGTGTCTTCGAAGTCGATGGTGGAGCCGTCGAGGTAGGGTGCGCTCATCTTGTCGACGATGACTTCTACGCCGTCGAAGTTGCGGACTGCGTCGCCGTCGAGGACGCGCTCGTCGAAGTAGAGCTGGTAGATGAGGCCGGAGCAGCCGCCGGGCTGGACGGCGATGCGCAGGCGCAGGTCGGTGCGGCCTTCCTGTTCGAGGAGGGTGCGGACCTTGGTCTGTGCTACTTCGGTGAGGTTGACGCCGTGGGTCGGCAGTTCGGTGGTGGTTTCACTCATTGGTGTTGTCCTTTTGTTTGGTGGTTGCCCGTGTGCGCCGCGTGTGGGTGCGTGTGGGCGTTTTAGCCTTCACGATACGCGCCGGGGAGAGCTGAGCACAACCTAGGGTGTGCATAGTTCGCCGGGGGCGTGAGTTTTGGTGTGGGGGCTTGACATGTAATTCTGCTTCTAGGATACCGAAAAAGTGGGGGTTGGGGTTTGCGACCCTTCTCCCCCACTTTTTGTGGATGTTCCTAGCGAGCGCGTTTAGCGGGTACCGAGTGCGCTCAGAAGCAGCGCCTCCGCGAGGATTGCGTTCTTGAAGTCCGGGATGTAGAGGGACTCGTTGGCGCTGTGTGCGCGGGTATCGGGGTCTTCTACGCCGGTGACGAGGATCTGTGCCTGCGGGAAGAGGTCCTTCAGGTCGGAGATGAACGGGATGGAGCCGCCCATGCCGGTCTGTACGGGTTCGACGTCCCAGGCGGCGCGCATTGCGTCGAGTGCGGTCTGTGCGCCGTCTGCGTCGACTTCGGTGGCGAAGGGCATGCCGGAGTCAACGGCGGTGTAGTTCGCCTGTGCGCCGTGGGGTGCGTGTGCCTTGATGTGTTCGGCGAGTGCGCGGTGTGCGTTTTCGGGGTTGTCGCCGGGTGCTAGGCGGGTGCTGATGCGTGCGCGGGATACGACGGCGAGGGTATTAGAGGAGGTTGCGATGGAGGGGATGTCCATGCCGATGACGGAGATGGCCGGCTGGGTCCACAGGCGGGAGGCGACGGTTCCGGTGCCTGCGAGGGGTACGGAGTCGAGGATTCCGGAGTCGTTGCGGAAGTCTGCTTCGGCGTATTCGAGTTCGGGTTCGGGGGCTCGGTGTAGGCCTTCGACGGCTACGGCGCCGGTGGCGTCGTGCAGGGTTGCGAGGAGCTGTGCCATGAGGGTGTGTGCGTCGAGCATGGGGCCGCCGAACATGCCGGAGTGGATGGCGTGGCTGCCGACGCGTACTTCGATGTCGCCGGATGCGACGCCGCGCAGGCTGGTGGTGAGTGCGGGTACGCCGGCGCGCCAGTTGGCGGAGTCTGCGACCACGATGTAGTCGGCGGACAGTTCCTCACGGTAGGTGTTGAGGAAGGAGACGAAGGAGGGCGAGCCTGCTTCTTCTTCGCCCTCAATGAAGAGCTTCACGCCAAGCTTGAAGTCCTCGCCGAGAGTTTCGTTGAGGGCTGCGAGCGCGGCGAGGTGCACGAGGATGCCTGCCTTGTCGTCTGCTGCGCCGCGGCCGTAGAGGCGGTCGCCCTTGCGGGTTGCGACGAAGGGTTCGGTGTCCCACAGGTCGAGGTTGCCGGCGGGCTGTACGTCGTGGTGGGCGTAGAGCAGGATGGTCGGGTAGCCTTCTGCGGCGGGGCGGGAGGCGATGACGGCGGGCATGCCCTGCTTTTCGGTGCCGTCGGCGGTGGTGTAGGTGGCGCGTTCGATGCGTACGTTGTTGAAGCCTGCCTTGGTTGCGAGCGCGGCGACTGCCTCAGCGCTGCGGTCTACCTGGGTGAGGTCGTGCGATTCCCAGGCGATGGAGGGGATGGCGACGAGCTCGGTGAGGGTCTGCAGGGTTGCTTCGAAGTTTTTGGTGACGGCGTCGCGTAGGGCGCTGTGGTGGGTGAATTCAGTAGTCATGTTTCTACCTTACCCCCACCTTACCCGCCGCCGCCGGGTGGTTGGGGTTGTTTCAGTTGCTGGTGTGCGCTTGTGGGGGGCGGGTTTGGTGTGTGCCGTTCGGGTATGATGGGAGGGTGTTTGGTCGTAAGAAAGAGAAGGCTGAAGCGGAAGCTGTTCAGCCGCAGGTTGTAGAGGAGCCTCAGGCTCCGGTTAATCCGAAGTTCACCCCGAAGAAGGGCCGTCCTACTCCTTCGCGTAAGGAGCAACAGGCGGCTCGTCGTCAGCCTCTGGTTGTTAATGACCGTAAGGAGGCGAAGGCGCGTGAACGTGAGGCGATGGCGAAGGCTCGTGAGCGTCAGAATGATGCGTTGATGGGTGGCGATCAGCGTTACCTGCCCGCCGTGGACCGTGGTTCGCAGCGCCGTTATATCCGTGATTACATTGATGCCCGCCGTAATATTGGTGACGTCATGTTGTTTGTCATGCTGGCGTTCTTTATTTTTACCCTGTTCATCCCCGGTTTCTTTGGTTCTGCTGAGGCTGCGGAGGGTTTCCAGCGTATTACTACGTACGTCCTTTGGGGTCTGCTGCTGCTGTGGATTGGTGATTCCTGGCTTTTGTGGCGTGGCCTGAAGAAGAAGGTAATTGCGAAGTTCGGTGAGATGGAGCCTCGCTCCGGCATGTACACGTATAACCGTGTGATGGTTCCTCGTCGTATGCGCCGCCCGGTTCCGATGGTGAAGTACGGCGAGTACCCGCACTAAGTCGTTAGTGCCTTATAGGTGCTTGGGGAGAGGTCCTGAAGGTTCAGGCCTCTCCCCTATTTTTATGTTCTTACGCGACTCTCTTACGTGAGAAGCCACATGTGTTTCGAGAAGCTACTTCTTTGGTGGCTTTTCGAAACACATGTGGCTTCTGGACGTATATGTCGCGGTTAGACGCCGGTACTGTTAGGCTTCGATTCGGGAGTAGAGGATCTGCCATTTGCCGTCGCGGTGTTCAAGGGCGAAGGTGTAGATTTCTTCTTCCTTGTCGCTGCTCCAGGTTTCTTGGCGGCCGTCGGGTTCTACCTCGGTGTGTTTGTCCCATTTGTGGTTGGTTTTCAGGTAGTAGGTTTGATGGTCGTCGCTCCGGGGTATGCCTTCGGGTTCGAAGTGTTCGATGCCGTCGATGACCCATCCGCCGCGCTGGTAGAGCGCTTCTATTTCCCGGTAGATTTTGAGTTCTCCGTCGTTTGATGAGGAGAGGAATTCGCGGGCTTTGCTGTAGTCGCCGGTTTGGACGCCGTAGTTGATCCATTGGTTCCAGGCGTCCATGGTTTTGAGGATGCCGTCGGGGGTCTTTGCGCGGTATCCGTTTTCGGGGGCGTTGGGTTTGGGGACGTTCTGGGCGGGGCCTTTGGCGTCTGCTTTGCGGTATTCACCGTTACCGGCGCTGTTGCTTGAGCTGCTGTTGGTGGCGGCCCTGCCGGAGGCTGTGGATCCGTCTCCTGCAGTTGTGATGTCGTGCGGCACGCAGGCGGCGAGTAGGGTGCTGAGGCTGATGAGGGTGCCTCCGGTCAGCATTGAGCGGCGGTTCAGCATGTTGGGGTTCATGGTTGGTCCTCCACATCGTTGTAGTGCACATCGCTGTAGTGCATGGTCTCCCGCTTATCTCCATTATGCGCGAGCGCGCACTGGGAGCCTAACATTGATTTCTCAAGTTTTAAGTTACTTCTTCTTAGACATCAAGACACTAAAAATAAGTATTATTTTCTACCATATATCGGATATAAATATATGGCGTACCCCGAATCTTCAACAGTTTCGAGGTACGCCATATATTGTAGCAATTCTATCTTGCCAAAATTGCATCAATCTGCTTAGCAAAATCCGGACTCTTATTTATTTCATTTCGCTCGACTCCGGCATTATGAATGGTTTCAATTGCCTCATCAATAACATCTTTTGATTCACAAAAAACTTCTTCAAGGTCCGTGAATCCATTTTCAAACTCTTTAAGATACACCTCGAGAAGATTTTTCATCTTCCGCAGGTTACCATGATTAGTAACATCATCCAGAATAGAAATATTTTTCTTCGAATACAAATCCCGTTGGATTATTCTAGATACCGCATACATAAGATGCCATCGATTGCGCTTATACTCAGTGAGAATCTTTTGATTCCTCAGCCAATCATCCAAATCAACATAAATTCGTGCAGCGAGATAGTAAGACTCACAGTTATGGATCTCGGAAAATATACCCGGATTGTCGCGCGTTGCTAGCTTGCTGAGCTTCCCATAGTATCGAGCACTATCATGGGGACGGTTGAGATAGATGCTTGCAAACGATTTCATTAACTCAACGACACCGATTTTATGCTTAAAAGATCCAATTGAATTGAGATATTGATTCTTCCTTCTTTCGTAGACCAAAACCCCTTGGTTTTTGTTTTTAAAATAATATTCCAGCTCTTTATTAAATGAAGAGCGCGAGGAAAGAACCAAGTCATTGACGGGATTTTGAGTGTTAGTAGATGAAATAATCATATCAATAACATCATCATTTTGCGTGTGAATTATTCTAATTGGAATGCAAATAGAAGACTCCACATCTTTAATAAATGCTTGATGCTCTTTAAGGTTTTCAATATTTGAAGTAAGATTCTCTATCCAATCTTCACCGAGATTTTCTCCCGACTTCATAGCCTTATAGATACTCTTCATAATACCTGTCTCATCCTTGTCAAGATATTCTATAGGAACTTTTTTTTGCAAATCTTTTAACTTATTTTTTAATTCCGTGTAATATTCATGAAGTATGTGACTCGTCTGACACCCATTGACAATCTGATAGCCCCTAATACGCATGAGGGTGGCCGAGCCCTTGGGCTCCTCGAGATTTTTAGCAATAATCGTAATTCCGTTATTCATTGCGAAGAAAAGATCTCGACCAATCCTTCGATCTTCCTCCGTTTTCGTATTGCCTTGATTCCTTCCATTACGAAGAGAGTCTTTAATTGATTTATTAATATTTGCAGTATCTAGATACCCTCGAACATTTTCACTGAAAATCCCACCTTTAAGATTCCCAGATTCGTCATGAATTATATTCAGGTATTCCCCAAGAGATAGGTATCCTGTATATATTTTATTAATACCGTGCCTTGATATATTATTACTTTCCTCAAAGGACTTCAGCGTACCCTTGTAAAACTCTGCCGTAGATCCAATAAAAATATCCTCATAAATACTGCGAATTGTTTCACTACCAGCAAATAGGGTATCATGCACAGAATATTCTCCCACTTTTTCAAGGTTTCTAATATTCTGCGCAATCTGCTCCTTTGCCCCCTCTAGGCTATCATTTTTATTTTTTTCACTTGCAGCAACTGCATAGCAGGTATATACATTAATGTTCTTTCCAAAGGGTAATTTTTTCACCTTTCCATCTATATTTATCTTTCCACTTTCTATAACGTTCTTAATTTCAGCAAAATTACGAAGTGAAGGGGTTACTCCCTCTGGAAGTTTTTCAGATTCCAGAATTGAACATACCCCAGAAATAAACTTGCTGTGATTCCCCAAGATATCCGAATATTTATCAGAGTATTTTGACTGTGTAAAAACGTATGACACTTCCATCATATTGCCAAAATCTTTATATTTTTCTTCAAGATACTCAACGTTAGGAACAACGATCCCATCAATAATTACAGCCGCTGAATCAATTGACCTTTCACTCCCTGGGGTGCCTTTACTTTGACCAGAGCAAATATCTTGTATATCAAAATTATAATCTGAGGCATATTTACAGGTCATCAAATAGGCAATAAGTTTTTCAAAAACCTTCTCGCCTTCTTCACCGGGTTCTATATCTTTATCAAAAAGAATTCTAAATTGATTTATAATGTCATCAATGAGCATTTTTGACATTTCAATCTCCTTTGAATGTGTAGTGTGGTGGTGCAATCGTCGGTGCTGCACCACTCTGATAGTACTATCGCTCCAGGTCAGGGTGCAATCCACAACACACCAAACGTCAACAGAATCTCAAGTAAAGCTTCAGGTCTCCTCCCCTCAGATCTCAGCACAACCATCCCTTACACGTTGAGTAGGCATGCAAAAGAGAGCACCACATCCACCCCAACGGGTAGAGAACGGTGCCCCCTTTCAGTGCGCCGAGTCAGCACGCCGGGGAGCTTGAAGCCCCGCCTGTACACCTTTTAGCAGCGATCGACGAAGCCGAAGCGCTTGCCCTGATAGAAGCCTGCTGGCTGCACGCCGCAAACAGAGCGGATGCACCAAAGAAAGTAACGCCACTCAACACTGCACGGCGGCTCAATACATCAGAATCCTGCAAAAATTTCTCCATGATTAGTCATCCACACCTTCGTAGCCTACAATTTCCCACTTTGTTCCGTTATGTTTAAATTCATATTTAAACGTATCATCGGTCTTATCGTCGTTATTCCATCCACGCCAGCTACCATCATATTCAACATATATCTCACGATTCCATTCTCGGTATACCTTCCAGAAATATGTCTCTCCATCTTCTGACCAAGGCGGTTCATTAGCAACCATATTTTCTATTCCATCAATTACCCAACCTCCACGTCGATAAAGTTCTTCAATATGATCGTATTCTTTTAGTTCACGTTCAAAAGTCGGTGATATAAACTGACGAGCCATTGAATAGTCACCAGTCTGCACGCCATAATTACCCCATTTAATACATGCATCCATCGTCTTACGGATACCTTCAATAGACTTTTCGTTACAGCCTTCTTCAGGGGCGTTAGGTTTCGGAACATTCTGAGCGTTACCGTATTTATCGGCAGGGCGATACTCGCCGTCGGGGGCCTTCGAACCACCCGAATAGCCACGAACAGTAGACGGGGTGGCGCTCGCAGAGGGAGATTCAGATGCCGCTGCGGAAGCCGATGCCGATTCGCTCGGCGCGGCAGATGCGGTGGCTACCGCCTCGTTATTAGCCTGCTGGCCACACGCCGCAAGCAGGGCACCAATGCCCACAAGTGCGCCGCTACCCAACAGGGTACGGCGATGAATTTGGGTACGGTAAAGGAAGGTACGAGGCTCCATGACGGTGCGCTCCTATCATCGGTGATGGTGTGTATGCACTTGTCAGGCTGGTAAAAAATGGTCGTTACTTGACCACCGGAAGAACCCAGCCGCACAGCGTACCCGGCAGACGCAACAATGCATCACGGGACGCTACATATAAAACCCTACCGCATATTTACAGTCGTTTGCTTTGCAATGAGTGTAATAGCAACAAATCGCCACTATTCGAACAATTCAATGCTTTATGCATCAAATAACTACGCGGGCTCAGAAGCCACATGTGTTTCGAAAAGCTACTTCTTTAGTGGCTTTTCGAAACACATGTGGCTTTTCGGCGGAATAGTGGGCACACAAAAGGGGGCACCGCCTCCACCCCCTACGGGTAGAGAACGGTGCCCCCTTTCAACACGCAGAGTCAACACGCCAAGTCAGCACGCCGGGAAGCATAACGCTCCCGCCTGCAAACCTTTTAGCGGCGAGCGCGGCGCAGCTTCACCAGGCCGCGGTTAATGTGTGCCGCCCAGAGCGGACCCTCGTACAGGAAGGCGGTGTAGCCCTGCACCAGGTCGGCGCCAGCGTCCAGGCGTTCCTGCACGTCCTCGGCGGTGGTCACGCCGCCAACGGAGATGATGGCGAGGTCGTCACCAATTTCGCGCTTGAGCAGGCGCAGCACCTCGAGGGAGCGGGGCTTCAGCGGCGCGCCGGAGAGGCCGCCGGCACCGATTTCCTTGACCTTAGTCATGTCGCTGGTCAGGCCCAGGCCGTCGCGGGCGATGGTGGTATTGGTGGCGATGATGCCGTCCAGCTTCAGTTCCTTAGCCAGGGCTGCCACCTCGATAACGTCCTCATCGACCAGGTCCGGCGCGATCTTCACGGTCAGCGGTACGTGGCGGTTGGGGCATACGCGGTCTGCCTCTTCACGCACGGCAGCAAGCAGCGGGCGCAACGACTCGATAGCCTGCAGGGTGCGCAGACCCGGAGTGTTCGGGGAAGAAACGTTGACGACCAGGTAGTCTGCCTGCGGTGCCAGGGTGCGGGTAGAGATCAGGTAGTCCTCGATAGCGTTCTCGAGCTCAACGACCTTGGTCTTGCCGATGTTCACGCCGATAACCGGGCGTACGGCGCCGCGGTATTCGGTTTCGAGGTCTGCGCGGGCGGCGGCAACGCGCGGGCCTGCCGCTGCGGCACCGTCGTTGTTGAAGCCCATGCGGTTGATGACCGCCTTATCTTCCACGAGGCGGAAGAGGCGCGGCTGCGGGTTGCCGGGCTGCGCCTGACCGGTGATGGTGCCGATCTCGACGTGGCCGAAGCCGATACCAGCCAGCGCGGCAATTCCCTTACCGCCCTTGTCGAAGCCCGCGGCCAGGCCGAAGGGCGAGGGGAAAGTAATGCCCATGACGGTGGTTGCCAGTTCGGGTGCGGGCTGGAAGTACTTGCGCAGCGCGCGGGTGATGCCGACGTTACGCAGGGTCTGCACGCCCCAGAAGCCGACGTGGTGTGCCTTCTCGGGGTCCATGCCCTTGAAGAAGATGTTGAAGAAGGTCGGGTAGATGCGCATTTGTTCTCCCTAGTGTTGGAGGTGTGGGTGGTTTATGGGCGGCGAACCGGGTCGTCGCGTTGGGGCGCTAACGCCTGGGCTTAGTGGTCGGCCTACTCGGTGGCGACGGCGTCGACAGCGCCACCGTAGCGGCGGTCGCGGCGCGCATACTCTTCGACAGCTTCCCAGAGGGTGCGGCGGTCAACGTCAGGCCAGAGCACGTTCATGAAAATCATCTCGGCGTAGGCGCTCTGCCACAGCAAAAAGTTCGAGATGCGCTGCTCACCGGAGGAACGCAGGAACAGGTCAACGTCGGGCAGGTCGGGCTCGTCCAGGTACTTCTGGATAGTCTTTTCGGTAATGTTGCCGGGCTTGATCTTGCCCGCCACAGCGTCCGCTGCGATAGCTGCCGCCGCGTCAGCGATTTCTGCGCGGCCGCCGTAGTTCACGCACATGGTGAGGGTGCAGACGGTGTTGTCGATGGTTTCGCGCTCGCAGTGTTCGAGCTCTTCGATGACGTTCTTCCACAGCTTGGGTCGGCGGCCAGCCCAGCGGATGCGCACACCCCAGGTCTTGAGGGTTGCCAGCTGACGCTGCAGCACCTCGGTGGAGAAACGCATGATGAACGCGACTTCGCTGGGTGAGCGCTTCCAGTTTTCGGTGGAGAACGCGTAGGCGGTCACGTACGGGATGCCCATTTCGATAGCGCCCGCAACAACGTCCAGCAGTGCCGCCTCGCCGGCGCGGTGGCCCTCGGTGCGGGGCAGGCCGCGTTCGTTCGCCCAGCGTCCGTTACCGTCCATGACGACGGCGACGTGCTGCGGAATGAACTTCTTCGGAATCGGCGGCGGGGTTACCCCGGTGGGGTGTGCGGGCGGGGGTACGGGCTGGGTGCGTGCCATGTGTGCCTTTCTTCCCTGGCGGGTTCTCCCCCGGGGTCGTTTGCCTAGATATGCGCCAGATATAAACCTGGCGTGCTGTTAGCTATTTTACCGTGACATAGCGCGCATGGGTGGGTGCTTCGGGGGTTATTTTGCGTCCTGGTTAGCCCATGTTTGACGCGCCGGCGTGCATCTTTTACGATGCAGGAATTTCTGCTTCGAGGGCGCTCGCCGTTTTCAGGGGGTGTTCGAGCAGGTTTTGGGTGGTTTTCAGGTAGAGTCCCAGAATTTTGGAGGCGACCGGCACCGGTGCTGCGTCAATAGTCACCCAGGCGCGCGGATCTGCCGATGCGGTAGCGAGCGCATAGCCGAGCTCTTCGGCGCGCAGGCCGGTCAGGGGTGTGTCGGTGGCGGGTGCACATTGGGGGCAGAGGACCGTGTGGTGCCCGTAGGTGTGGGCGGTGTGGAAGGCAATGTACCTGCCGCTTCCGCTTGTAGCGCCGGGGGTGCTACTGTCTGCCCCGTTATCGCCCCGGCCATCGGTGCTCGCGAGCGGGTTGCCGCATCGGGTGCAGTTCTCACCGATGAGCGGCCAACCGGCGGCATTCATACTGCGCGCCAGGTAGCGGGTCAGAATCCTCTGCGGCACGTGCTGCCCGTGCGCGAGCGCGGCAAGCGCCCCGTGGGTGAGGGTGTAAATATCGGCGGTGCTGTCGGTGTCTTTGGTGAGTGCTTCCGCCAGTTCGGCGATGGTGGAGGCGCACGTGTACGCATCGTAGTTCGCCATGATGGGTGCGGTGTAGGCGTGCAGGGTTGCCGCCTGGGTGATGGTGTGCAGGTTGGTTCTGCCGCGGCTGAAGGACAGGTCGGTGTGCATGAACGGTTCGAGTCGTCCACCGAATTTGGAGGTGGGTTTGCGTACGGCTTTGGCGACGGCGTGGGTGATTCCGCCGTCGCGGGTGAGCATGATGATGATACGGTCGGTTTCGCCGAGTTTTTGGGTGCGGAGGATGAGGGCGGCGTCGCGCCAGGTGCGGGGTTCGCTCACGGGTGTCTCCGTTCTCGGTGCATGCTCGGTGGGTATTAGGCGGGTGGGTTTTCGGTGGGCTTCTCAGTAGACGTTGCACTCAGTAGGCGCTGAGGAGCGGGCGCTTGGTAGGCGCTGCGCGGGTGTTGCGGGTACGGTTCGACCCCTGCCGTATTACCCCGCATAGGGGGTACCGGTCAGGGGTCGGTCCGTAACGTATGGGCGAGGCGCTATTTAGTCCTCGTACTCAATATCGTCGTCGATGTCGTCTTCGTCGTCGAGGATTTCTTCAAGGTCATCCTCATCTTCATCACCGTAGACGCTCAAGGGGGTGACCTCGTTGTGAGCCTCGAAGAGGGCATCTTCGTAGGCTTCGAAGGCGTTGGCGATTTCTACGTACGCCTCATCGACGGCGGGGTCGTGCTCGCCAGTTCGGTTTACGACGGCGGTCAGGTGCGCCTCCAGCGCGTCAAGGAGGCGGGTGAGTTCGGTGCGAGGATCAATGCTCATGCCATTTATTCTACTACCTACGCGCCTATGGTGTGCGCCGGGCGGTCATACGGCGGTTTAAACGCGAAACTATGAACGGGCGCGACAGGTGAATCGGCAGGTAAATTCGGTGCCGTGAAGAGAACACCAAAGCCAGAGCGGTAAGCCCGGTTAGTCAAGCCAGGCTCGGCAAGCCAGGTCGATAAAGCCAGATTGGGCAAGCGAAGCAGCACGCGGCACATCAAGTCCCGTAAAAAAGACCTTACAGACACAGCGAACCCGCCGTCCCCAGCTTCCCCACTCCTCAAGGGAGCGGGTGCCGGGTGCGGCGGGTTCTTCTGTCGGTTAGCTCAGCTTGACGCTGCGCCTACTGAATGTTTGCTTCTTACGGGTTGAGCCCGAGAGAATTAGAAGCCGGGGTTTTAGAAGCCGGGATTAGAAACCGAGGGATGCTGCGGATGCGCGGATTGCCTCAGCGGATGCCTTCAGCTGTGCCAGCTCAGCCTCGTTCATGGGAACCTCGAGCACGCGCTGGATGCCCTCGCGGTTCACGATGGTGGGCAGGGACAGTGCAACGTCCTTGAAGCCGTACAGCTCACCTGCAATGGTGGTGGAGACGGGCAGCACTGCGTTCTGGCCGCCGAGGAATGCCTCAGCGATACGTGCACCGGAGATACCGATTGCGTAGTTGGTGGAACCCTTGCCCTCGATGACCTTGTATGCTGCGCGCATAGCTTCGTTTGCCAGCTCTGCACGGACCTCGTCGGTGAAGACGAGCTTGCCGTCCTGCTCCCACTCGGTCAGGGGAACCATACCGATGTTTGCTGCAGACCAGACGGGGAACTCGGAGTCGCCGTGCTCGCCAACAACGTTTGCGTGAACGCTCTTGATGGAGACGCCAGCCTTGTTAGCAATCAGCCAACGCAGGCGGGAGGAGTCCAGAACGGTACCGGAGGACAGCACGCGGTTTGCGGGCAGGCCGGTAATCTTCTGAGCCACAACGGTGAGAACGTCACAGGGGTTGGTGACGAGCATGATGATTGCGTTGGGTGCTACGGACAGAATGTTCGGCAGCAGCTTCTCGAGGATTGCGACGTTTGCGCCTGCCAGTTCGAGGCGGGGCTGGCCGGGCTTCTGGCGAGCACCTGCGGTGATGATGACCATGTCGCAGTCGCGCAGCAGCTCGATGTCGTCGCCACCGGTTACGGTTGCTTCGTGTGCGAACATTGCGCCATGTGCGATGTCCAGTGCTTCAGCGTGTGCGCGCTTGCCGTCGATGTCGTACAGGACGATTTCGTCTGCGGAGCCGCGGACCATAGCTGCGTATGCGGTTGCGCTACCGACGCCGCCTGCACCGATGACGCCGAGCTTGGTGGGGTTGTTGACACCGTTCATTGCTGTATGCCCTCTTTTCGTGAGAGTTATCCGTGTGGTGCGAGAGGATTCTCGCGTGGTCTATAAGGAAGCGGGTGTGTGCCTCGGGGTTGAATTTCCTTGGGCGGGCGTCCTTCCCCGGTGAGCTTGCTTCGTTATGTTCTATTATGCCGCAGATTTTGCGTTTTGTGTTGGGTTATTTTGCTTTTTTCGATGGGTGCTGGTGACTTTATGGGCTATGAGGGGTGTTTTTCACTCACAAAACCAAATAATGACGTTCTGACCTTTTGAGCAAGCTCACATGCCGCTAAAGTAGCCCTCCACATCCACGGCGCCGCCGGAAGCCTCAAAATCAGCACGAACCGCATCCGCCAGCTCGTCGTCGACTAGGAAGTCCAAAGCCACAGACGCCAAACCGAACGCCGCGTCCAGGGCAGCATCCACCGCCGCCGGGGTGTCCGCACAGTGCGCGAACTCCACCGTATGCATGCCGGTACCCTCGGGCGCAATCTGAATCAGCGGGTGAATACCGGGCACGCGCAGGCTCACATTACCGAAATCAGTAGAAGCCGCCAGGGTGTCGCTGACCGTTCCGGGCGGGTACGGGTGGCGACCCACCGAACGCTGAGCCGAAACCCAACGCTTCAACAGCGGACGGTTCGTACGCACCGGCATGGTCATCGGCGAAGAATCCCACGTCACCTCCGCACTCACGCCAGCCATGAGCGCCGCACCGCGCAGCACCTCCTCAACCCGTCGCGACAGCGCACGCAAAGTCGGCGCGTACTTAGAACGGATATTAATATGCAGGCTCGCGGAGGCAGGAATCAGATTCGGGGCGTCCCCGCCGTGGTCGATAATCGCGTGAATACGGTCAGAACCGGGAATCTGCTGACGCAACAACCCCAGGCCCTGATACGCCAGATTCGCCGCATCCAGGGCGTTACGACCCATAAACGGATGCGAGGAAGCGTGCGCACTCACGCCCGTATAGGTTACGCGGCATTCGCGGCGACCCAACCACGCCTGATCAGCCACATCCATAAAGTACGGATGCACCATAATGGCGGCATCCACCTGCTCGAATGCGCCGGCGCGTGCCATCAGCTCCTTACCGGCGTCGGATTCCTCGGCGGGCGTGCCGTAGTAGAGGACCCTGCCACTGAACGCTTCGGGGCCGGTAGCGAGCGCATCCGCCAGGGCAAGGAAAGCGCCCAGCCCGGATACCGCGATGACGTTGTGGCCGCAGCCGTGACCGATGCCCGGCAGCGCGTCGTATTCGGAGAGAATCGCGATGGTGCGGTGTGTGGCGGGGTCGTAGTCGGCGCTGGTGAGCTCCACTTTGAACGCGGTATCCAGACCGAAGGCGGGGTACTCAATCCTGAGGTTCGGGTAGGCTTCGCGGACCGCATCAACGAGCGTGCGGGAGGCAAAATACTCCTCGTAGGCAGTCTCAGGATGCGCATGAATCGCCATAAGAATTTCGGTCAGAGAGTCCGCGCGCGTGGCGACGGATTCGGCGAGGTCACGGCGAATATGTGCCAGTCCGCTGTCATCATCGAGGCGGTGACCGTGGCCCTTTCCATGACCGTGGCGCTCGCCGTGGCTACGTTCCTGCTCGGGACGCGCGTGCCCGCGCTTGCGGCGGTGCTCAGCGGCACGCTTACGCTGCTCAGTTTCAAGGGCAAGGATCTCGGAATACTCGCTACCGCGCACGCAATCGGCATCAGGCGCCTCGTATCGGCGGGTTGTTGCGGCGGGTCGGTTCGGTACCGTTCGACCGGATTCGTCGGAAGTGGGCTGGGTGTGGGCGGCGGTGCCCTGTGCGTTCGCGTCAGTCATGCTTCTACGCTACCGTCTGCGCTCGTCGGGCGCTAGAGGGTCGAGCATGATGGAGTCGAAAACACCCAAAAAGAAATTTGTGTCACATAAAAGAAAATTTGTATATATCCTAGGAATCTTTGATTCATAGGAGTAGCGTTAAGCACATGGGAGCGACAATCCAGTCGCACCCATCACCATCCGGCGCTAGCGATGCGAATGCCGGCAGGACAGTTCACAACCGGTCCAAACCATGTCGTTTGGGCCTCTGTCAATACTGTGACAGACCCATGGATGCGAACCGTACCGGCAAGCACACACCGCAGTGAGCGCCACAACCACGCTAAGGAGCTCCATCCCATGAAGGCAGCACGCTTCTACGACCGTAACGACATCCGCATTGAAGACATCCCCGCACCCGAAGCCGCTGCGGGCGAGGTTCTGGTCAAGGTCGCATGGTGCGGTATTTGCGGTACCGACCTGCACGAATACCTGGACGGCCCCATCTTCTGCCCCCAGCACGGTCACCCCCACCCCATTTCTGGCGAGGACTCCCCCGTCACCCTCGGTCACGAATTCTCCGGTGTTGTTGAGGCACTGGGCGAAGGTGTAGACGACCTTGAGGTTGGCGACCACGTTGTCGTCGAGCCCTACATCATTCGTGATGACGTCTACACCGGCCCCGACTCCAAGGACTACCACCTGTCCAAGGACATGAACTTCATCGGCCTGGCAGGTCGCGGTGGCGGTCTGTCCGAGAAGGTTGCTGTGAAGCGCCGCTGGGTTCACAAGATCCCCAACACCATTCCCCTGGACGAGGCTGCACTGATTGAGCCCCTGAGCGTTGGCTACCACGCTGTTGAGCGTGCAGGCGAGTTCGAAGAGGGCGCATTCGCACTGGTGACCGGTGCTGGCCCCATCGGCCTGCTGACCTCCGCAGTTCTGAAGGCTAAGGGCGCTAAGGTTATTATCTCCGAGCTGTCCCCGCTGCGCCGCCAGAAGGCTCTGGACTCCGGCGTTGCTGACTACGCTTTCTCCCCCGCAGAGACCGACGTTCTGGCTGAGATTCACAAGCTGACCGACGGCCGCGGCGCCGACATCGCATTCGAGTGCACCTCCGTTCAGCCCGCACTGGACCTGATCCTGGATGCCCTCAAGCCCACCGGTAAGGTCGTCATCGTCTCCATTTGGGGTAAGCCCGCTTCCCTGGATGTTCAGAAAGTTGTGCTCAAGGAGCTCGATATCCGCGGCACCATCGCATACGTGAACTCCCACCCCGAGACCATCAAGCTGGTTGAGTCCGGCAAGATTGACCTCAAGCCCTTCATCACCGGCAAGATCGCTGTGGAAGACCTGATTGACAAGGGCTTCGACACCCTGATCCACCACAACGAGACCGCTGTGAAGATTCTGGTCACCACCGACCCGGAGCGTCTGGCTGAGTAATCTCTTCGAACGATACTGATTCGTTCAGTTTCAGCTGATGCAGCTGTTCTTCTAGCTTCCTTAGCGTAGCTAGTGTGGGGTGAGGTTCCCTTCAAGGAGCCTCACCCCACTACTTTTTTGCGTGCTTTTTACCGGACATACAACCGAGCATACAAAAATCCCCGGTTCCGAAGAACCGGGGATTATCTGTGCGCGAGGGGGGACTTGAACCCCCACCCTCTAATACGAGGACTAGCACCTCAAGCTAGCGCGTCTGCCTATTCCGCCACCCGCGCAGGTGACTTTCGAACGTTTTCCTTTCGGTGCCGTTCGAAGCAACACGTAATACTATACGGGCTTTCTGAACACTCCGCAAATCGAAAGCATATGTTCTGCATCACATATTAGAGGTTGATTGGTTCCCCACCCACGGGTGATCTTCTCGCACCTTGAGTAATATGACCGGCACGCCCATTCGACTGCCATATTTTCGGTCATAACGACTAGAATAAAGAGCATGAATAATGAGAACCTCTCCCGCGAAGAAGCCGCAGAACGTTCGGCTCTCATCAGTGTCGACACCTACGACGTGCATGTTGACCTGACTAACGCCAAGGACCCCGAATTCGAGTCCTACCCCACCGTCACCACCGTCCGATTCTCCTGCAACACCCCCGGCGCAGAAACCTTCATCGACTACATCCACCACAGCGTCGACTCCGTTAAGCTCAACGGCACCGAACTGAACCTGGCTGATGTCGTCAACGGCGCACGCATCACCCTGCCCAACCTGCAGGCAGAAAACGTGCTCACCATCCACGGTCGTTCCTACTACTCCCGCTCCGGCGAAGGTATGCACCGCTACTTCGACCCCTCCGACGGTCGCGTCTACCTGTACACCCAGTACGAGCCCTCCGACTGCCGCCGAGTCTTCCCGAACTTCGAGCAGCCCGACCTGAAGGCAGTCTTCAACTTCCGCATCACCGCACCCAAGGACTGGGTCGTCAGCTCCAACGGCGTACTCGAAAGCCAGGTCGTAGACCCCACCGACGACTCCATCACCAAGCGAGTCTTCTCCCCCACCGCAAAGATCTCCACCTACATCACCGCAATCGTTGCCGGCGAATACTTCACCGCAACCACCACCTACAAGCCCAAGAGCAAGGTCAACAGCGGCGACATCCCCCTGGTCGCATACTGCCGCCAGTCCCTCAAGCCGCACTTCGACTACGACCACATCTTCATGGTCACCAAAAACGGCCTGGACTTCTTCCAGGACCTCTTCGACTACCCCTACCCGTACCCCAAGTACGAGCAGGCATTCGTGCCCGAATACAACATCGGCGCAATGGAGAACCCCGGCCTGGTCACCTTCACCGAAGACTACATCTTCGTCTCCGGCGCAACCGAGGACGACCTCGAAGGCCGCACCAACACTATCTGCCACGAAATGGCACACATGTGGTTCGGCGACCTCGTCACCATGAAGTGGTGGGACGACCTGTGGCTCAAGGAATCCTTCGCAGACTTCATGGGCACCCTCGGCGCTAAGGAAGCCAACAACTTCAACGACGCATGGGTCACCTTCGCGAACAACCGCAAGGCATGGGCATACATGCAGGACCAGCTGCCCACCACCCACCCCATCGTCGCTGACATCCCCCACCTGGAAGCAGCATCGCAGAACTTCGACGGCATCACCTACGCAAAGGGCGCATCCGTGCTCAAGCAGCTGGTCGCCTACGTCGGCTTCGACACCTTCATCGAGGCAGCACGCGTGTACTTCAAGCGCTTCGAGTGGGGCAACACCTCCCTGAACGACTTCCTGCAGGTACTCAACGAGGTGTCCGGCCGTGACATGCAGGCATGGGCTAACGCATGGCTGCAGACCTCCGGCGTGTCCGCACTGGGCACCAAGCGTGTCTACGGTGAAGACGGCCAGCTCACCGACCTGATCCTCACCCAGGAACTGCCCGCACAGCAGCCCGCAGGTCTGGGCCGCCCCCACGTGGCAAAGCTGGAAACCTTTGCACTGACCGACGGCAAGCTCGTCTCCACCGGCCTGCTCTCCCTCGAGTACCCGGCAGAGCCCGTCTCCGAGCACCGCGTGGAGCTCACCGAGGAGCAGAAGAAGCTCGTTGGCGAAGCTGACCTGCTCATGCTCAACGCAGAAGACCACACCTACGCCAAGGTTGCTCTGACCGACGAAGACGGCCTGCAGGCAGCTATCGAAGGTGTCTCCACCCTCGAATCCGCACTCTCCCGCGGCCTCATCTGGGGCTCCCTCTGGGAGAACGTGCGCGATGCACGCCTGCCCGTCACCACCTACGTCGACGCAGTCGTACGCAACGTCTCCAAGGAACCGAGCGCATCCCTGCTGGGCACCATGGTCAACAACGCACAGGTCGCTATCGCAACCTTCTCCGCACCCACCGGCCGCGAGCGCCTCTACGACGCTCTCTACGACGCATTCGCAGCCGCACTGGCGCAGGCTAAGCCCGGCTCCGACGAGCAGCTGATTCTGCTGCGCGCCCTGATTTCGGTCTCCACCAACGCGACCAAGGGTGAAGAGCTCTGCCGCGATATTGCCCGCGGTGCTTTCGAAGACACCACCGGCGATATTGCTGACGCAACCGGCATTCCTTACGACCAGAACCTGGGTTGGAGCGCACTGGGTGCGCTCGCAAGCCGCGACCTGGTGACCGTTGAGGATCTGGACCGTGCGGCGAAGTACAGCCCCTCCTCGATTTCTTCGAACGGTTACGCGTACGCGATTGCTGCCCTGCCCTCTGCTGAGCGTAAGGCTGCCGCGTACAAGACCATCATGGAAGACGAGTCGCTGTCGAACGACGCTCTGGCTTCGACCATTAACGGTTTTGCTCGCGGTCCGGTTGAGCTGCGTGAGTCCTACTACGACTCCTACTTTGAGGCTCTGCTGCCCATTTGGGCGTCCCGTTCGATTGGTATGGCGACCCGCATTGTGCGTGGCCTGTACCCGAAGGCTCCGTACAACACCGGCTCCACCGAGGGTCTGGGCGTTGAGGGTAACCCCTCCGTTGCTCTGGCTCAGCGTTGGCTGGAGGCGAACCCCGAGGCTCCTTCGGCTCTGCGTCGTCTGGTTCTGGAGGCTCAGGATCACGGCCACCGTTCGATTGTGGCTCAGAAGTTCAACGCCTCCCTGCAGGACTAAGCTACATGGTTTGAGGGCTTGTGGCGGGGTGCGAGCCGGTATCTAGGCTAGGTTCCGCTCTCCCCCGCTAGGTTCTCTAGCCTCTTTGAGAGACTGCCGTTCGGCACGCCCCCGGTAACGCACCGGGACGCGCCGGGCGGTGGTCTTTTTCTGGCTCATCTATAGAATTCATAGCGGCGGTATGCCGTCTAAATATTTCCCTCATACAGTCGTTCAGACGCTGACATGCCCGCTTATTACCGGGGCAGTTTCACCAGGGCACAAAACTATATGCACCCGGTGCTAAAAGACAGATAAATGTCACCCGTTTTTGTGAGCTGTCCACCCTGAAAGCATGAGAGAATAGACTAGGTATCCGCTCGCTTAGACACATCAGAAGGAGTTTTCAGTGGTCGATTACGCACTCGGTGACCGCGGTAGCGTTGACATTGTCACCGATGATTACTACGAAGCAGAAACCCTCCAAATCTTTGAGGAACTGCACATCGACCGTGAACGTATCTGGTACGGTGAAGCGCGCCTCGTTCCCGAACCGGATAACCCCTACGAGCCCAATAGCATTGCCGTCTACATTGACGAATTCAAGGTAGGCCGCATGAGCCCGGCAGACTCCGCCGCGTACTGGGATTCCATTACCCGCGTGGTCGCCTCCGGTTACGAACCCATTGCGCACCTGCAGCTTTCCGCCGTTGCCGTGCGTGCTGAAGGCGGCGGCATGCACGTGAAGAGCACCGGTGTGCTCTCCCTGTCCGCACCCGGCTCTCTCTTCCCCCTCAACGACGCACCGACCCGCGCGACCCTGCTACCCCAGGGCCCGTCGATGAAGGTGCTTGATGAGAAGGAACACTCCGAATACCTGCACAGCATCCTGCCGCCCAGCGGTGAAGGTCGCGTGATTCTGACCCTGGAAGCGAACCAGCTCAAGACCTCCGACGGCCGTTTCGTTGACAGTGTTGAGGTGCGCCACGACCGCAAGCTCGTGGGCCGCCTGAGCACCCAGATGTCTGAGCAGCTGACGCCCGTCATCCGTTACGCTTTTGAGAACGACCGCCTCACCAGCGCGTGGGGCACTATCCGCGGTAACACCCTCGAGCTGTCCCTGACCGTTCAGGCTGCACGCCCCGCCGATATTCCGCAGGAATGGTACGAGACCCTGCCCAACAACGTTCCGGCTCTGCTACCCGTTGGTGAAGAGTACGATGTGCCCGCCGCATTCGTGCCCACCGAAGGTGAGCGTCACTACCTGGAGTCCTCCGCACAGCAGGCACCGAAGAGGCGTCGCGGTTTCATGAGCTCCCTGACCGGCGGCTCCTCCGCACCCGAGCCGGCTCGTAGCGAACTCGCCGCAGAGAAGCCCGTCATCGAGTACAGCATTGAGGAAGAAGAATACTACGAGCCGAACGAGCGTGACCGTCTGCTGAACCTGGTCAAGGGTGCAGGCCTCGCCGTTCTGGTCGCCGGCCTGATTTCAATGCTGTGGACCCCGATGCTTGGCATCCTCATCGCAATCCTGGGTGGCGCTATCGCGGCTGTAGCATTCTATTTTGGCCGCCAGCCCTACTACGAAGGCTACGAGGACTACGACGAGTACGAGGAAGAATATGAAGAGACCGACGAGGCTGAAGAAGACTCGAAGGCATAAATTCCTCTGCTACAGGGCGTAAAGATACAACGCAACGATACAAAAGGGGCGGCTACCCCACCATCACGGTGAGGTAGTCGCCCTTTTGTGCGCCCCAGCAGCTCTCTAAGCGCCAACGAGGTACTTCCAGGTATCTACATTCCGACAGCTTTTCGGGAACAGTTAAAAACCAGCGGGGGCGAAAGCCTCATCAGCTTTCACCCCCGCAAGGAGTCAGATCTTAGTCCTGGCCGTAAGTCGCCATGAACTGATCCATGCTGTCATGCTGCAAAGCATAGGACAGGTTAGCATTCGCAGCCTGGTTCACGATAACAATCGACTGACCGTCGTAGGACCAACCCGGGCCTGCGTTCGGCAGGGTGGTCATACGCATCGTGGTATCACCGCTAGTCAGCACCGGAGCCGCAATCTGGGCAATCTGCGCAGCGTCCAGGCCAGAGTCAACACGCATATAACCAGCAATAGACTCAACAGCAGACTGGAAAGAGCCCACATTCTCCAGTGCACCCTTAGACTTCATCGTGCTGTACAGACCGCGCAGGAACGCACGCTGGTTACGAACACGCTGGTAGTCGCCGTCAGCGAACGGGTAGCGAGCACGAACGAACGCAAGAGCCGCACCACCATCCATATGCTGCATACCCTGCTTGAAAGACCACGCATTGATATCGAAGTCGAAAGGTACCTGGACATCCACGCCATTAACAGAATTCACCAGAGCCTTGAAGCCCTCGAACTCGATCTCTGCCACGTGATCAATCTTGATACCCAGCAGGTTCTCAACGGTCGCCACCTGCAGAGAAATACCGCCATAGTTCAGCGCCGCGTTAATCTTTGCCGAACCGTAACCGGGGATATTCACCCAGGTATCACGCATAATCGAAACCAGGTACACGCCCTTACCATCGGCAGGGATGTGAGCAAGCATGATGCTATCTGCACGGGAGCCGCTCACCTGAGCTGCTTCAGAACCGGAACGGGTATCGCTACCGAGCAGCAGGATGTTCTTACCCGGACCCTTCACGACATTGTAGCTGTAACCGTCATCCAAGATGCCGTCGCCGTCCTTATCGTGATCGCTCGCGTTCGCTGCAAGAGCCGCAGCAGCATCGGAGCCGTTCTTGCCGGTATTCGAGTTGGTGACGGTCGGAGCCTTCAGCTCCGTCACGTTGAGCTTCTTAGCCTCGCCAAGCTGCTCCTTAATTTTGCTGAGGTCTTCGTCCACCTTAGTGATGGAGTCGAATTTCTCGGTCTTGCTATCCCAGGTGTGGCCAGCACGCCAAATAAAGAAACCAATACCGAGGGTAATAACCAGCAGAAGAATCAGCAGGATCAGCAGGACACGCTTGACCCATTTCTTCTTCTGCGACGGTTCAGAGTGAGCGTCGCTCATTAAGTTGTCCTTTGTTTGAGGTGGTGATACGCGAGGTGCGTAGCGCATCCAGCGAAGTCTCTAGAGTACAGAGAGCCGGAAAATAACCCGCCGATATGGGGCGGTGCTGGAGGGCACAGAAAATGCACAGCTCGCAAAATACTTTCCCATTGTAACGCCGTCAGCGGGTCTACGCACCAGTGAGCGAAAGGTTTTACATTACAACTTTCCTCACGTTTGTGCGAGTTATTTTGCTATGTGCCGCAGAACGCACAATGCCCCGCCTCCCTGAAAGCCAAGGAGAACGGGGCATTGATTTCGCTATAGAGCAAAACTGGGAAAGAAGACTTACTTCTTGCCGAAGTTGCCGAAGCGTGCGTTGAAGCGCTCGACGCGACCTGCGGAGTCCATGATGCGCTGCTTACCGGTGTAGAACGGGTGCGACTCGGACGAGATTTCAACCTCGACGATCGGGTACTCGTTGCCGTCTTCCCACTTCTCGGTCTTGTCCGAGGTCATGGTGGAACGGGTCAGGAAGACCTTGCCGGATGCGAGGTCGCGGAACAGAACCAGGTTGTAGTCCGGGTGGATTTCTGCCTTCATTGATTACCTTCTTCTGCTACTGGATTTTGCCAGTAGCCCTTATATAGATGGAGTAGGTTTTTCGATGTGCAGCTATCGAGAAAATCTCAGAGCGCATCACCATTGTGCCCGCATAGGGCGTGCACAACCCATTAAGGGTACCACCTTCACGGATTAAATCCCAGTACGTTCCCTCACAGGCACCAACCTACATACCGCGAGGGCGCCCGAAGAAGGCACTCACGCGGGTTAAGAATCAGGTGAGAACTCAGGTTATGAACGCGGGCGGGTCTCCCAGAACGCCACGGCACTCGCCGCCGCAACATTCAAAGAATCCACGCCGTGCGACATCGGAATCATCACCGTATCGTCACACGCCGCGAGGGTGCGGGGCGACAGACCGTGGCCCTCCGTGCCCAGAATCAGCGCAAGCTTCTCATCCCGGCGGGCAGAAAGCTCCTCCAGGGTCAGCGAGTCCTCTTCCAGTGCGAGCGCTGCGCTCTTAAAGCCCAGCTCGTGCAGGGTCTGCAGGTCGGCAGGCCACGACTCCAGGCGAGCCCACGGCACCTGAAAAACAGTACCCATCGACACGCGAATCGAACGGCGATACAACGGATCGGCGCATCGCGGAGTCACCAGCACGGCATCCACGTTCAGCGCGGCAGCCGAACGGAAAATAGCTCCCACATTCGTGTGGTCCACAATATCTTCCAAAATCGCCACGCGAGAGGCACCCTGCAGCAACCGTTCCAGAGGCTGCGGCGCCGGACGAGCCATCGCCGCCAACGCGCCACGATGCAGATGAAAACCGGTCACCTGCTCCAGCTGCTCCTCACTACCCACATACGCGGGAGTGTCAGGATGGGCGCGCAGAACATCCGCCAAATCATCAGCCCACTTCTCACTCATCAGGAAAGAAACGGGCTGATGACCGGCAGCGAGCGCACGACGAATCACCTTCGAGGACTCCGCAATGTAAATACCCCACTGCGGCTCCATGGCGCTACGGAGCTTCACATCGGTCAGTTGCGTGTAGTAGCGTAAAGCCTGCTCGGGTGCCTGCGCCAGAGCTGTGACCGACTCGATGGCGTAGACACGCTCGGCACGCTCAGCGATCTGTTCGGCGCTCAGCTGCTTCGGGGCACGACTCATGCGCGCTTAAACGCGGAGTAACGACCCGCGGAGGTGACGGTCAGAGCCAGATCCATGTCGTAGGTTGCTGCGAGGTTCGCCTCGGTGATGGTGGACAGGATCGGGCCGGCGGCGACCACGCCACCGTCACGGACCAGCAGGGCGTGGGTGAAGCCTGCCGGGATTTCCTCGAGGTGGTGGGTGATGAGCACGGTAGCCGGTGCGTAGGGGTCAGCGGCAAGCGCGGTCAGACGCTCGACCAGGTCCTCACGACCGGAAATGTCCATGCCTGCGCCGGGCTCGTCCAGCAGCAGCAGTTCGGGGTCGGTCATGAGGGCGCGGGCAATCAGTGCACGCTTACGCTCGCCGTCGGAGAGGGAGCCGAAGGTGCGGTCAGCGAGGGTATCGACACCCCATTCAGCCAGCAGCTCGGTGGCACGCTCGTCGTCCATGACGTCGTATTCTTCCTTCCAGCGGCCGGACACAGCGTACGCTGCGGTCACAACAACGTCGGAAACCTTCTCGTTGGCGGGAATCTGGGTTGCTGAAGCACCGGAGGACAGACCAATGCGCGGGCGCAGGTCGAATACGTCAACAGCGCCGAGGGTCTCGTCAAGGATTTCAACCTCGCCGCTGGTCGGGTGCAGGCGGGCTGCCGCAATCGAAAGCAGAGTGGACTTACCGGCGCCGTTGGGGCCCAGAACGACCCAGCGTTCACCTTCGTTCACAGTCCAGGAAACGTCGTTGAGAATCTTGCGGCCGCCGCGAATCACGGAGACATTCTGAAGGTTGAGTACGGTGCTCATGGTTCTTCTTCCAGTGAGTTAGATGGATGGGATGCGCCTCCTACCCCGCAACCCGTGCCGGGTTATCGGAGCGGTTGGCGCATAGTGCGCGGGTACCCCACATTGGGTTCCTCACGCAAAGAATAAGGGGCTACAGGTGCCGCCACGGAAGGCGTGAGCGCATCCGTAACGGCACCTGAAGCGACAGAGTATTAGTCGATGAAGCCGCGTGCGCCACCAACCAGCTCAACGTGGCCGGTCTCAACGTCTGCGGTGACCATCTTAGCGATTTCCTGCGCGAACTCGTTGACGGTGTAGAGCTTGCCGGCGGTCTCGCGGCGCTGCTCAATAGCGCCGGGGTGCAGGCGGTTCAGCAGGGTTGCGGTGACGGTGCCTTCAATCATGTCAGCGGACACGACGACCAGGGAGATACCCTTCTCGGAAAGTGCGGGAATCTCGGCGATCAGTGCGTCTTCGCCAGCGCGCTTGGACTCTGCGACGGGCTTGTACTCGTCCATGGTCTCAACCTCGCGGATGAAGTGTGCCTGGTGGCTGGTCACGAACACAATGCGTGCGCCCTCGGGCATCTTCTCTGCAGCCAGGCGTGCCAGGTTCAGCTGTGCATCGCGGTTCAGGCGCATTGCGTAATCCTCGCCCATGCCGGTTTCCATACCGCCCGAAGCGTTCAGAATCAGGTAATCCAGGGAGCCGAAGGTCTCCACTGCGGTGTTGACGAGGTTCTGCAGGTCCTCAGCCTTGGTCACGTCAGCCTGCACTGCAACTGCCTTGCCGCCAGCCTCTTCAATAGCCTTGACAATCTTGTTTGCGCGCGGTGCCTTGGAACGGTAGTTCACCACAATGTTCGCGCCCTCAGCGGCGAGAATCTGTGCGGTGTCTGCGCCAACGCCGCGGGAGGAGCCGGTGATGATAATGGTCTTGCCGGTCAGCTGTGCCATAGTTTTATGTCCTTAGGTTTAGAAAGGGTGCGCCCACACTCGGGCACTTCATGCAGTCCGTACGGGGTGGGCTTAGTGGCCCATGCCCAGGCCGCCATCAACGGGGATAACAGCGCCAGAAATGTAGCTAGCTTCATCGGATGCGAGCCAGCGAATCACGCGAGCAACCTCTTCCGCCTCCGCGAAACGACCAGCCGGGATGGATGCGAGGTAGTTCTTCTTGGTTTCCTCGGGCAGAACCTCAGTCATTGCGGTGTTAATGAAGCCCGGTGCCACCACGTTAGCGGTGATGTTGCGGCCGCCCAGCTCGCGGGTGATGGAGCGTGCCATACCAACCAGTGCCGCCTTAGATGCGGAGTAGTTGACCTGGCCGGGGGAACCGTACAGACCCACCACAGAGGAAACCAGGATAATGCGGCCGCGCTTGAGCTTCAGCATGCCCTTGATAGCGCGCTGAACCACGCGGAAAGAACCGGTGAGGTTGGTGTCGACAACGTCGGTGAAGTCGGATTCCTTCATGCGCATCAGCAGCATGTCGCGGGTGATACCTGCGTTGGCGACCAGCACCTCCACGGGGCCGAACTCTGCTTCAATTTCCTTGAATGCTTCGTTAATGCTGTCGGCATCGCGTACATCTGCCTTGACGGCGAAAAATTCTTCGGGGGCTTCACCGCTACGGTAGGTGATGCAGACATTGTGTCCTGCTGCCTGGAATTCCTTGGCAATTTCGTAGCCGATGCCTCGGTTGCCGCCGGTGACCAGCACGGTCTTGGGAGTGTTCTCGCTCATGAGCTTCCTTGATGAGTCGACCCCTCACGATCAGAGCCGATGCAGCGGCTACGCGGTTGGGGTGTGGACGGATGGACAGACAAACCCTATTTTACCGCGTTTTAGCGCAAAGGTGCCGCAGGCTACACTCCACTCTTGAACACTGAACACCTGCTCCCCTTCTTTTACATGCCTCATCGGGCGCGTACACTAGCTGAAGCGGAACAGCCCGCACCCCTTTTCTGCCCGGTCGCGCGGGCACGGAATAACACCGCACGTCCAGGCGCAATAGTAAGGATAAGAAGACATGGATCTGCTCGGTTCACTTTCTCAGGATGCACAACCCGAGTACGCCAAGTGCTCCCGCAAGGGCTGCCAGCAGGCGGCAGAATTTCAGTTGCTCTGGAACAACCCGAAGGTGCACACCCCCGAGCGCCGCAAGATTTGGTTGGCGTGCTCCGAGCACGTGGGCTGGCTGGAGAATTACCTGCGCGAGCGTGAGTTCTGGAAGCAGACTCTGCCCTTTAAGGGGTAGTGCCACTTGAGAGGTGATGCCGCGTGAGGTAGCGCCGTTTGAGGGACAACCCCATCTATCGAAAGTAGTTTCGATATATGCTATATTTGTTCTAATTAGTTCGAGTGAACATCCCGGCGCACTGGGTAATCACACTCGCAGGGCAACCACACTCGCTGAGCAATCGCATTCAAGGAGGCACCTCCCCATGATGGGCTATTCGCACACCGTCAGCGCCGCAGCTGGCTGGCTAGTGCTCGTCGAGACGGGAGTGGTGCAGGTTCCCGATACCCCCACCCTCATCGTGACCACCCTGGCGTGCGCCGGTGCGGGCATGCTACCGGATATTGACCACCACAACGGCAGTATCGCCAACTCCATTCCGCCCATTTCACGCTGGGTAGCACGCATTGTCGGGGCAGTCAGCGGCGGACATCGCAAAGGAACGCACTCCATTTTGGGTCTGGTAGCTTTCTGGGCAATTGCCTATTTCAGCGCCAACCTGAGCTACAACGGAATCCCCTGGGCTTCACTGCTTCTTGCCGCATTCTCGGGAGGCCTGGCATTGCGCGTGCTCGGCGCACCGGGTGGATGGATCGGTGCCGTCGCCCTCGGGTACGCCGCCTACACAACCGATTCGCTAGCACTACTCCCCTGGGCTATTTCGGTAGGCGCCACCATCCACCTGATTGGCGATCTGCTGACAACCCGCGGACTACTGCCCCTCTACCCCATTGTTATCAAACCCCTAGTGGCATCCCCCCTATGGAAAAAGAGCGGCTACATGGCACTGCCAATCCTGGGTGATGCTGGCAGCGTACGCGAGAAGACACTCGTTCTAGCACTGACCGGGTACGTCGCCTGGTACGCGGCAGCCATGATGGGCTTTACCGAATACCCTCTGCAAATGTTCGGACTGGGTATTCACGCCGCATAACGTGCCGCATAACTAACTTCTCACCAAGGACAGCAAAGCGCCCCGTCACTTCCCTACGGAAGCGGCGGGGCGCTTTTCTAATCCTTATCCCGACCTATCGGGGTGAGAGATTAAGCGTCCTGGATGGGCCAGAAGACGTCAACCTCAACGTTCTCTTCACCGGAGGTGGGGTACTTCTCGAACTCAGTGTTGTGCATTGGTAGTTCTCCTTCGTGAGCGGGCGGGAATCTCTTCTCCCCCGCGTTAGCTCACCATCAGTAGTGAGCCCTAATGTTTCGCATTTGCGTCCTCGCAATGGCGGGAACAGTTATAAGTCTACGCCCCACGTATGTTGTGTTTCTACCATTTTTCCCACAATGTATGTAGAGACACATGAAAAATTCAAAAAGCCCACACAGACCCCCTGAAATATAGCCTGAGAGCTTTTCTTTCCCGCAGAAAAACCCACAAGGCAACATTTTTTCCCGTCAAATACGCCGCAAGTTTCGTGTGTCAGAACCCACAAATCACATGCACGGGAACGCAATTACACCACATATGATCAGAAAACAATACAACCCCACGGGTCAGGTCACATTTTTCCGCACTATTCACGAGAAAAATACCGGCAATATCTCCGCAACACATTTTCAGAACACAGAAATACGCCCTGGATAATACGCCACAAACAATACGCCCCAGACAATAAAACAACGCGCAATACACACAAGAGGCTCCGGTACCACGCGGCACCGGAGCCTCCCCCGTACTTTTATGTCGGCTTTTATGTCAGCGAATATTGCTTTAAGCCAGCGAAATCAGGTCCTGGTATTCCTTCGACCACAGGTCCTCCACCGCATCCGGCAGAAGCAGCACACGCTCAGGATCCAGCGCCTCCACGGCACCCTCATCGTGAGAAACCATCACGATAGCGCCCTGGTACGCCTTCAACGCGTTCAGAATCTCCTCACGCGAGGCGGGGTCCAGGTTGTTGGTCGGCTCATCGAGCAGCAGCACATTCGCGCTCGACGCCACCAGGGTCGCCAGGGACAGACGGGTCTTCTCACCGCCGGAAAGCACACCGGCAGGCTTATCCACATCATCGCCGGAGAACAGGAACGAACCCAGAATCGTGCGCACGCGGGTGTCATCCAGATCCGGCGCGGCAGACTTCATGTTCTCAAAGACAGTGCGGTCGCCATCAAGAATTTCGTGTTCCTGCGCAAAATAGCCCAGCTTCGCGCCGTGACCGTACACAACCTCACCCGTATCAGGCTTGGTGGAACCAGCCAGCATGCGCAGCAGAGTGGTCTTACCGGCACCGTTCAGGCCCAGCACCACCACGCGCGAACCGCGGTCAATCGCCAAATCAACGTCCGTGAAAATCTCCAGAGAGCCATAGGACTTCGACAGGCCCTGGGCAGAGAGCGGAGTCTTACCGCACGGCGCCGGATCCGGGAAGCGAATCGCCGCAACCTTATCGCTCTGACGCTCATCCTCCAGGCCGCGCAGAAGCTTTTCAGCACGCTTAATCATCTGCTGAGCGGCAACAGCCTTCGTCGCCTTCGCACGCATCTTATTCGCCTGCTCCATCAGAGCGTTCGCCTTCTTCTGCGCATTCGCACGCTCACGCTTGCGGCGGTGCTCATCCTGCTCACGCTGAGTCAGGTAGTTCTTCCAGCCCATGTTGTACTGGTCAATCACGCAGCGGTTCGCGTCCAGGTAGAAGACGCGGTTGACAACCAGCTCCATCAGCTCAACATCGTGGCTAATGACCATCAGGCCGCCCGAGAAGTTCTTCAAGAAATCGCGCAACCACAGAATCGAATCGGCGTCCAGGTGGTTGGTCGGCTCGTCCAGAAGCATGGTGTCCGCATTGGAGAAGAGAATACGCGCCAGCTCCACGCGGCGACGCTGACCACCCGACAGAGTAGACAGTGGCTGGGCGAGCACACGCTCCGGCAGGTCCAGGTTGGAGGTGATGACCGCCGCCTCCGACTCAGCCGCGTAGCCGCCGCCAGCAATGAACTCAGCCTCAAGACGGTCGTAGCGGCGCATACCCTTAGCACGCACCACCGGGTCCTCACTCGCCATATCGTCCTGCGCCTGACGCATCTTGCGCGCCACACCGTCCAGGCCACGCGCCGAAAGGATGCGGTCACGCGCCAGCTGGCTCATGTCATCCACCTTCGGGTCCTGCGGCAGGTAGCCGATAGTGCCGCTGCGGGTCACCGTACCGTCGGCGGGCAGGGTCAGACCGGCAAGCACCTTAGTCATAGTGGTCTTACCGGCACCGTTGCGGCCCACCAGACCGATCTTGTCGCCCTTATCAATGCGGAAGGTGACCTCTTCCATGAGCAGGCGCGCGCCTGCACGCAATTCGAGGTTCTGTACAGCAATCATGGGTGCCTTTCCGGGTGGCGGTCTGGTGTGTGGGGTGATAGTGCTCGGTAGGCGGGATTTGCCGGGTTAGAAGCGGCAAGCGCGCAGAGCACCTCATCAATTTTAGTGCAGGCGTGCCGAGTGCGCATGTGGGGCACCTTTTGTTTTTGTGGTGTGCGGTGTACTATACATACCGGACACCATTTATAGAACATTGTTCAAAAACTGGGTTGTGACAAGCAAGTCAACCACCGCTACCCTCAACTCTATAGAAAAATCTGCAGAGCAATACGTACCAAAGGAGTACCACCCCAATGACCGATTCCGTGCGCGAATCAGCTCAGGCAACCCAGGCACCGCGCCGTAACGTAGCGGCAAAGACCTCCCTCGCCACCGACCTCTCCCTCATCGCAGTGTTCGCGGGCTTCATCGCCGCGCTCGCCATCATGCCCGCCGTCAGCTTGGGCGGCATTGCGGTTCCCTTCACCTTCCAGACCCTCGGCATTTACATCACCGCTCAGGTACTCGGCGGCAAGCGCGCCACCGCCTCCGTGGCGCTGTACCTGCTGGTTGGTTTCGCTGGCCTGCCCATCTTCGCTAAGGGCGGCGCCGGTTTGGGTACGCTCGCCTCCCCGAGTGCCGGCTACCTGCTCGGCTTCCTGCCCTTCGCCGCTATTGCCGGTACCCTCGCCTACCTGTTCACCCGCAACACCCGTTCGATTGGTGCGACCTTCCTTATGGCTCTGGTCGCGAACTTCTGCGGTTTTGTGGTTCTGACCGCCTGCGGTATCGCCGGTATGATGGTGAACGCCCACATGACTTTTGATGCCGCATTCAGCGCGGCAATGGTGTTCGTTCCCTGGGATCTGGTGAAGTCCACGATCGCGGTTCTGGTTGGTTTGTCGGTACGCCGCGCCTTCCCGTCCCTGGCTTCTGCCCAGCGTTAAAAGCACACGATGTGCCACACGAGAGGATAGCTATGTTTTTTCGCCGCTCCACGCGCCAGCCTGCACCGCAGCAGGTGCAAGGCGAGCAGGCGGTGAGCGCCTCTACCAGCATGCCCGCCCTTGAGCTTGAATCGGTGAGTGTTTTCACTGAGCTGCCCGAAGGCGGGCATCGCCGTATCCTCAAGGATGTGAGCCTGCGGTTCACGGCGAAGCGCACCGCGGTGCTGGGTCTGAACGGTAGCGGCAAGTCCACCCTACTGGGGCTTTTCAATGGGCTCACCCACCCGGATGAAGGTATTGTGCGCGTGAACGGTGTCGACACCCTGGAGGCACCGAGCCGCGACTCGAAGGGTGCGAGTTCTCGCGCTGGTTCACATGGCGCTTTTGAGGGTGTGGGCATGCTCTTCGCCCAGCCGGAGGCGCAGCTGATTATGCCCACCGTTGCGGAAGATATTGACTTGAGCCTGCGCCGTGCCGCCGCCGTTGAAGGCAGTGCTCTCAGCGGTGAGCAGCGCCGCGAACGGATTCGTGAACTGCTCCGTGAGCGCGGCCTCGAACACCTTGAAAACCAGAGCGTTTTCACCCTCTCAGGAGGCGAAAAGCAGCTGGTCGCTCTCACCAGCGTACTGGCGGCACGCCCGCAGATTCTTCTGCTCGATGAGCCGACCACCCTGCTGGATTTGCGCAATCGCGCGCGGCTACTCAAGCACTTGGAGTCGCTGGATCAGATGCTGGTGCTCAGCACGCACGACCTGGATTTGGCGGCATCCTGCGATGAAGCCGTGATTATTCATGACGGCCGTCTGCTCGCCCAGGGGGATGCGGGGCAGCTGGTGCAGCAGTACCGCACGTGGTCTGCCGAGGGGTTCCCGAACGAGGGCGCCGATATCGAAGATGCAGGCGACAGCACGGACACTGCAGGAGGCGTCCATGGGCGCTAACACGCCGCGCGTGAATCCTCGCCCCGCCGGCCAGGGCTCGGATTTCAACCCCGGTACTCTGCTGGTGGGTTTCTACCAGCCGTTGAACACGCCGGTGCATCGGGCGCCGCTATGGTTCAAGGGCACGCTCTTCTTTGGGCTGTTCCTGTTGTTGGCGGTGACCGGCTGGCAGGTGGCGTTGGTGGCTTTGGTAGCGTCCACGTTCTGCGCGTTGTGGGCTGGAGTGCCTGCCTCCCAGCTGTGGCTGGTGGTCCGCACGCTGTCTCTGCTGCTATTAATCATGGTCGCTTATTACGTGTTTACGGGTCAGTACGCCTCCGGCGCGGATGCTATCGCGACTATGCTGACGGCTTTTTATGCGTCCCGCGCTCTGCTGGTAAGCACTCCCCTGCCGGTTCTGATTGACGGCTTTGTGAGGTTGTGTTCGCCGTTGCGTTTCGTGGGTCTTTCTCCCGAGCGTCTGGGTCTGCTGATTGCGTTGATGGTCCGGTCGATTCCGGCGCTCATGGACCGTTGGGGTGCGTTGCGCAGGGCCGCAGTGGCGCGTAATCTGCCCAAGCGCATGTATTGGCGGCTGCTGATTCCGTGGGTGGTGCAGGCGGTTGATTACGCGACGGCGACCGCTCGTGCTTTGCGGGCGCGGCACGTGGACGAACTGAAGTAGCGCAGATACGCGAGAGGGACGGGGTGAACCGTACAGGTTCATCCCGCCCCTTCGCTTTAATCGCCCAGCTAGGCTGGTTTAGGGCGTTTCAATGAGGAGCGCCGCCGGGAGCTGCTCCCACCACAGGTACCAGTCGTGCTGACCGTAGAGCGCCTCCACGAGCTTGTCGAAGCCGCGGTAGACGCGCACCGGCATCGCCGAGGAAACCATCGTGTGCTCGACCGCCAGGATTTCGGCGTCGCGGCGGGTCGTGACCGGTACCGGCGTGTAGAACTCAATAAAGTCCGAGGCGATAACAGCCGGGTAGGCGTCATCGCGTTCAAACCAGTAGCGGGCAATGGACAGCATCGCCTCGGGGCTGGGGCTGGAATCCCACCCGCCGAAGGGCAGGTAGGCAAATACCCCGGATACATCCCGCAGCGGCAGGTCCATAATCAGCAGTTCCGCGGCGCGGTCGATGTCGGTAGCTTTGACTTTCTCATTGATGATGCCGGCGGTCAGTTCGAAGGGGTACTCCGCTTTCAGCGGCATGCCGAGATCGTCTTCACCGAGTTCGCCGTTCTCCATGAGGCGGCGGTAGGTCTGCAGGTAGGCGCTCTCGTTCAGCTGTCGGAACGCCTCGTGCGCGGCGACTTCTACACCGACTTGATCCAGGTAACGATGCTGGTCGGTGATGAGCTCATGTGCGTACTGCTCAACGGTGTCGGCGGTGATGTTCTGCACTGGGGTTGAGGTGCGCAGGGAGACGTTATTCTCAATGGTCCCGAGCAAGGTCGGGTCGAGGGCAACCACGATGGGGGTTGTTCCCCGGTTCTTGCCCTCGCAAAGGTGTTCGAGGTATCGCCGGTTAAGTTCGGCTCGTGGGGCGCCGTGGCGGATTCGCTCGTGTGGGTAGGGGTACAAAGCGACGAAGCGCTCGTAGAGCTCTGCCATGGTGTTCTCCGATGTTTGGTTGCCCCCAGTTTATCGCGTATTCTCGCGGAAAAATACGGGTTTCTGGAGGTTTTGGGAGGGCACGGAGGGCGTGTAATTTTTTCGTTTGATGAGTGTGTATCGGTGTGTGCTAAACACGCTTAAACTGCCTTAGTGTTGGGCGGTTTGTGCGCCTGTTTTCGTCAGAAAAAGTTAGAAATTTTTCGCCACCATGTGAGATTTTGGGCGGGTTACGCTGGGCGGCACCAAAGGGTGCGGTGGACACTTTCGTGGAGGTGGCGGGCGCCTCCTGCAGATCGGTATCCGCTGCCAGAACTCGGGTAGAACCGGCACCAAGTTCATGATTTACAGCCATAAAACACCCTATTTTCTTCTTCTGCGCGTCATATTTGACGTATTACGGGTATTTTGGGCGAGTTCCGCCACCTCCGCGTAGCTGCTGACGTAGAGTGTTGGTACCAGCTACCGTTCCGTATCGGCTTAGCGCAACGTACCGGCGCGGTGGCGGGTGCCGTGAACTCGCAAGAGTTTTAACCAATGGAGGTTCTCATGTCGAATAACTACTACAAAGAGATGGTTCGCCTGGCAGACAGCATCGCTGATAAGGCGCATGAGGGGCAGACTGACCGTAACGGCTGGCCCTATATCTCCCACCCTCGCCGTGTGGCTCTTGGGGTACGTAAGCTTGCGTGTGAGTTGGCTGCCGCCGTTCATCCCGATGTGTCTTTGGAAGAGCTGAAGACCGAGGCTCAGATTGTGGCGCTGCTGCATGACACGGTGGAGGATACCGGCGTTTCTCTCGCTTTCTTGGCGCGTCATTTCTCGGCGCGTATTGTGGATGCGATTGATGCCTTGACCCGCCGCCCGGGTGAGTCGCGTGAGTCGTATCTGAGCCGGGTGCGTGTGAATGATTTGGCTCGTCTGGTGAAGCTTGCCGATATTGCGGATAATACTGACCCGCAGCGTTTGGCGCTTCTGGAGGAACCGACTCGTACCTGCCTCATGATCAAGTATGAGCACTCGCTGAAGCTACTGCACCTGAACGATTAGGTTCAACGCTAACCGAAAATAGAAGCCGCCCGGTATGGAATGTGTTCCATGCCGGGCGGCTTCTATGAATCATCTATTGAATTAGTCCAGGTGAGAGACTGCGTAATCAGCTTCTTCCTCGGTAAATCCTTCAGCAGATGAAGTCAGCTGGGAACGGATTGCCTCGGGAGACATGTTCATCGTCTTCTGGTAGCTCTTTGCCGATTCCAAAGCATTTGCGTTCCAGTCAGCCTTCACGTTATCCACGGCGTACTGAGCCGCCTCTGGGCTAAACTTTTCGGCAGAACTTGTCAGCTGGTTATAGATACCCTGCTTCGACATATGCATAAGGCGGGAGTACGACTGCGCCGAGTTCAACGCTGATTTGTACTCGGTCGGTACTTTATCGCCCTGCTTTGCCTTGGATTCCGCCGCCGTGGTGGCAGGAGCCGCAGAGGTACCGGCATCTGCCGCAGAAGAGGTATCAGTACCTACCGCAGCGGAAGAAGCACTAGTCGCAGACGAATCAACAGCCGCCGAAGATGAGGGGGCACTTACCTTAGTGGAGCTCTTAGAGCCGCCCATCATCGAAGCGCAACCACCAAGAAGAAAAATAATTACGAGAGTGATAAACCACCAACGGAGGTAGAAAGGCTTCTTCTTAACGTAGACAGAACCGTCAGCGGCAATAATCTTTTGTGCCATGATTTCCTTTCGGCTTTCCTCAAGCAACCGTTGCATGAAGAAAACCAATATGAAGTGAGTGGATAATTCACAAGGAAATATACTTGACCCCCCCCCCATTGTCAAAGTGGCAAAAATTGGCGTTGCTCAGAACAAGCATCCACTGCTCACATATCTGATATCGCATAAAAGTACCCGCCCGGTGCCGAAGGCATACACCTTCCGCACCGGGCGGGTACCTTATCTGCGAGTCAGGAGCTTAGATGTTGAAGCCCAGCGCGCGCATCATATCGCGGCCGTCCTCAGTAATACGCTCCGGGCCCCACGGCGGCATCCAAACCCAGTTCACACGCCAAGAATCAACCAGGTTATCCAGGTTGCTCTGAACCTGCTCCTCAATAACCTCCTGCAGCGGGCACGCCGCAGTGGTCAGAGTCAGGTCCAGAATGAGGGTTCCATCCTCATCCCAGCGCAGACCGTAGAGCAGACCGAGGTCAACAATATTGACGCCAAGCTCCGGGTCAATGACCTCCTTGAGGGCTTCCTCAATCTCTTCCTGAGGAACACGACCCTGCACAGTCTCAGTCATAGTTCTATCTTTCTGTCAGAATCCGGTCAGGGAAGAAGCTTACTTCTTACCTACGTAAGCTACGTAGCCCTCTTCTTCCAGGCGGTCAGCCAGCTCGGGGCCGCCCTGGTCAACCATCTTGCCGTCCACGAACACGTGCACGAACTGCGGCTTGATGTAGCGCAGGATGCGGGTGTAGTGGGTAATCAGCATGACGCCCATGTCGTTCTCGTCGTGCGCACGGTTCACGCCCTCAGACACGATCTTCAGTGCATCAACGTCCAGACCGGAGTCGGTCTCATCCAGGATGCCGAACTTGGGCTTGAGCAGCTCCAGCTGAAGGATCTCGTGGCGCTTCTTCTCACCGCCGGAGAAGCCCTCGTTCACGTTACGTGCGATGAAGTCGGGGTCAATCTCCAGGTTCTTCATGGCTTCCTTAACGTCCTTGGTCCAGGTACGCAGGGAGGGAGCCTTGCCGTCCACAGCGGTCTTAGCGGAACGCAGGAAGTTAGACATGGTCACGCCGGGGATTTCAACCGGGTACTGCATAGCCAGGAACAGGCCTGCGCGGGCACGCTCGTCCACGCTCATCTCGGTGATGTCCTCACCGTCGAGCAGGATCTGACCGGAATCAACCTGGTACTTGGGGTGGCCAGCAATGGTGGAAGCCAGAGTGGACTTACCGGAACCGTTCGGGCCCATGATTGCGTGAATCTCGCCCGAGTTGATGGTCAGGTTAACGCCCTTCAGGATGGGCTTGGTGGTTTCGTCGTCGAGGATAACCGAGACGTGAAGGTCCTTGATTTCAAGAGTAGACATTGATTTCTCCTGGTAAAGCTTAGTTGTTGCTGAGGGCGAGCTCTGCCTCAAGGGCCTCGGTGAGCTGCTCTTCAAGTTCGGGAACACGGATCTGCTGAATGATCTCGTTCAGGAAGCCGCGCACGACCAGACGGCGTGCCTCAGCCTCCGGAATACCGCGAGCCTGCAGGTACCACAGGTGCTGCTCATCGAGCTGGCCGGTGGTGGATGCGTGGCCGGCGCCCTCAATCAGGCCGGTCTCAATCTCCAGGTTCGGCACGGAGTCGGCGCGGGGGCCAACTTCCAGCAGCAGGTTACGGTTCAGCTCGTAGGTGTCGGTGCCTTCTGCATCCTTACCAATCAGAACGTCACCAACCCATACGGAGTGCGCACCCTTACCCTGCAGCGCGCCCTTGTAGGTCACGCGGGACTTGCAGTTGGGTACGGAGTGGTCCACGAACAGGCGGGACTCAATGTGCTGACCTGCGTCTACGAAGTACAGGCCGTACATTTCAGTCTCAGCGCCGGGAGCGGTGAACTTGGTGGAGGGGGTCACGCGCACCAGGTCGCCGCCGAGGGACACCACAACGTGCTTGAAGCATGCGTTGCGGCCTAGCTTAGCGTAGTGTGCGGAGGCGTGGATTGCGTCGTCAGCCCACTGCTGCACGGAAACAACGTTCAGCTCAGCCTCGTCGTTCACCACGAACTCAACGTTCTGTGCCAGGACGGTGGAGCCGGTGTGGCGCAGAACCACGACAGCCTTCGAGAAGGGCTTAGCCTCAATCACGATGTGCTGTGCGGCAGCCTCATTACCGGTGCCGGTGATGTCGATTTCCACGTGCTCAGCCAGTTCAGCTTCGGCGGGGATGGTCACCACGGTTGCTTCGGTGAAGCTGGACCACGCGTTCGCTGCCACACGGTCCTCGGGGATACCCGCGGAGCCGATGCGTGCATCCTCGCGGGAGACGGTCTCAACCTGAACCTGCTCGGGTGCAGTAATCTGCGGTGCCGGTGCGGTGCCGGTCAGCTTCTCCAGGTGCAGGCCGCCCAGACGCTTCAGCGGGGTGAAGCGCCAGTCCTCTTCACGACCGGTCAGGGGCGCGAAGTCCTCCACGTTGTAGGAGGTCTTACGCTCTGCACGGGATGCTTCGAGTACCTTCTGGACGTTGTTCGGGTTGGAGCCCTGGTGGTGTGCCTCGGTGGCGCGCATCAGGGTGTCATCGTGGGCGAACTCGGTGGCGAGCTTCTCGCCCTCCTGGTCCATGCCGGGGATGATCGGGGAGTGGTAACCCAGGGTTTCTTCGTTGGTCGGCATTAGCCCACAGATCCTTCCATCTGAAGTTCGATCAGGCGGTTCAGTTCGAGTGCGTACTCCATCGGCAGCTCGCGGGCGATAGGCTCAACGAAGCCGCGGACGATCATCGCCATTGCTTCTTCTTCGCTCAGGCCGCGCTGCATCAGATAGAACAGCTGGTCCTCGGAGACGCGGGAAACGGTCGCCTCGTGACCCATGGTCACATCATCCTCGCGGACATCCACGTAGGGGTAGGTGTCGGAGCGGGAGATGGTGTCCACCAGCAGCGCGTCACAGACCACGGAGGACTTGGAGTGCTTAGCGCCCTCACGAACCTGAACCAGGCCACGGTATGCGCTACGGCCGCCGTTACGTGCCACGGACTTGGACACAATGGTCGAGGAGGTGTTCGGTGCAATGTGAACCATCTTCGAACCGGTGTCCTGGTGCTGACCCTCACCCGCGAATGCGATGGACAGGGTCTCACCCTTAGCGTGCTCGCCGACCATGTAAACAGCCGGGTACTTCTGGGTGACCTTCGAACCGATGTTGCCGTCCACCCATTCCATGGTGGCGCCCTCGTGCGCAACCGCACGCTTGGTCACCAGGTTGTAGACGTTGTTCGACCAGTTCTGGATGGTGGTGTAGCGAACGCGTGCGTTCTTCTTCAGCACAATCTCAACCACTGCGGAGTGCAGGGAGTCGGACTTGTAGATGGGGGCGGTGCAGCCCTCAATGTAGTGAACGTAGGAGTCTTCGTCCGCAATAATCAGGGTGCGTTCGAACTGGCCCATGTTCTCGGTGTTAATGCGGAAGTACGCCTGCAGCGGGATCTCCACGTGAACTCCCGGGGGAACGTACACGAAGGAGCCACCGGACCATACGGCGGTGTTCAGTGCGGAGAACTTGTTGTCACCAATCGGGATGATGGAGCCGAAGTATTCCTTGAACAGTTCGGGGTATTCGCGCAGACCGGTGTCGGTGTCGACGAAGATCACGCCCTGCTTCTCCAGGTCCTCACGGATCTGGTGGTACACGACCTCAGACTCGTACTGTGCAGCCACACCCGCGACGAGGGAGTTACGCTCCGCCTCGGGAATGCCCAGACGCTCGTAGGTGGTGCGGATATCCTCGGGCAGTTCCTCCCAAGAAGCCGCCTGACCCTCGGTCGAGCGCACGAAGTACTTGATGTTGTCGAAGTCGATTTCGGAAAGATCCGCACCCCAGGTGGGCATGGGCTTACGCTCGAAGAACTTCAGCGCCTTCAGACGCATATCCAGCATCCACTGGGGTTCGTTCTTCTTCGCAGAGATGTCGCGCACGACGTCCTCGTCCAGGCCGCGCTTTGCTACCTGGCCTGCTGCGTCGGAGTCTGCCCAACCGTACTCGTAGTTGCCAATGCCCTCGAGTTCGGGGTTCATCTCCAGGATCTCTGAAATGACGGTGTCGTTGGCGTTCTGCCCAACTTTCTCAGTCATTACGGCCTTTCTTCGATGGTTATTACATTTCTCTCCGCCACCTGCCGGTTGCAGGCGCGGTAGTTTAGGGGGCTGATGCCGCGCTCGACCACGGCGTTTAACGTAGCGTGGGGCGGGCGGGTTCCAGCGTGCGGGTCGCACCCTTGAGGGGTTCATTGGGGTGCGCCGCGAGGTACTGCGGTAAGCGTTACGCGGAAGGTTTCTCTAGGAATAGGTTTCTCTAGGATTCTTCTGCGTTCTTCTCACCCTCGGCGGTGACGCGGTTCAGGGGCACGTGCGTGGTACACACGTGAGCACCCGAAGCCATGGTTGAAAGCCTACGGACATCAACGCCGAGCAGGTCAGAAATAATCCCGGTTTCCTGCTCGCAGAACACTTGGAAGTCTCCAGCGAGGTCGCGTACCGGGCAGTGACCCTGACAGAGCTGAATACTTGCCAGGAAATGCTCGGGAACGGTTCGTCCTGCAGGAGGCGCGGTGACCTGAGCGGTCGCCACGAAACCGTCCTTGCTCATTGCCTCTGCGAGCGCCTGCGCTCTGGCTGCCACGTCATCACCGGCGGCTTCTACGACGGGTCGGTAGCGGGCTTCCATTTCTGCGGCGCGGGCGGAGGCGAAAGCTTCGAGGGCTTCCTGCCCAACCGTGTCGCGGAGCATTTGTAGGGCGTCGCGGGCGATGATGAGGTAGTCGTTGCCGAGGCGTTCGTGGCCCTGGGGGGCGATCACGTAGCGGCGGGCGGGTCGTCCAGCTCCGGCGCCGTGCTTTTTGATGGGTGCGACCTCGATCATGTTGTTGGATTCGAGGGCGTCGAGGTGGCGGCGTACCGCTGCGGGGGTGAGGCTGAGGAGCTCACCGAGGGTTGCTGCGGATACGGGTCCGTTGTTGAGGACTTCACGCAGGACGCGGTCCCTGGTGCGTTCTTCTGCCTCGGCTTTGCGCTTGGATGTGCGTGCCGCGGAGGACTTTGTACTGGAAGCACCAGTAGAGCCCGAGGCGGCGGTTCGGGTGCCGTTTCGGGTCTGCGCCTCGTTCGTTGAGGCGCGCTGAGGGGTCTTATTCACGGAATACACAAATAAAGTATGTCCTAATTAGTTTTTCTTTGGCTAGTTAGGTACCCCTACTTGCTAACTTTTCTACCTTAAAGTGAACTTTTGAGTCGTAACGGGCGTGCTTTGAACGTGAGTTAGGGCATAAGATGAAGGGGCACACACGCTCCTTCATCGCAAAAATCGAAAGTGACTGTCTATGGAGACCACCACCGCGGGCCAGCAGGACCACCCTGGGCGTGCATCCGCCGCGCCAACGGCACACGCTGAGCACCACACGGAGCCCAGCGCCTCCCCCACCGCACGACGACGCATCGTCACCGAAGAACCGGCGCTCAGCATTAAAGACCTCATCAAAGAGTTCAAACCCTCACGCGCCTTCCGCACCAAATACCCCGAACGGCTCACCGCCAGCGGACTCTACCGCGCCGTCAACAAGGTCAACCTGCGCGTCTTCCCCGGTGAAGTGGTCGTCCTCCTCGGAGCTAACGGTGCCGGTAAAACCACGACCCTCGCCTGCGCCCAGGGCCTGCTCAAACCCACCCGCGGTACCGTGCGCCTGCTCGGAGAAAACCCGCTGCAGGCGGACCCGGAGCTGCGCGCCAAGGTCGGCATTATGCTCCAGGACGGCGGCCTGCCAAACGCCATGCACCCCATTCCGCTACTCGAGCACATCTCGACCATGTACACCGACCCGTACCCGGTCGAAGAGCTTGCAGAACGCCTCGGCATTGATGCCTTCAACGGCACCACGATTCGCCGCCTCTCGGGTGGTCAGAAGCAGCGTGCCTCCCTCGCCGCCGCCCTCATTGGACGCCCGGATGTGCTCTTCCTCGACGAGCCCTCCGCGGGTTTGGATCCGCAATCCCGCAACGTCGTCTTCGACATCATTCGTGAACAGCGTGAACTCGGCACCGCTATCGTACTCACCACGCACCTGATTGACGACGCGCAGAAGCTCGCCGACTACGTGTACATCATTGAAAACGGCACCACCGTTCAGGAAGGCACCGTCTCTGAGCTTATCGCCAGCGACGGCACGAACCGCCTGCGCTACACCCTGGATGCGCCCACCCCCACCCGCGAGCAGCTACTGCCCGCGCATCTGCGTGCCGGTGTGGAGCTCATCGAGAAGGTGCCCTACACCCCGGCTCGTGACGGCGCACCCTCCGTGCCCGGTGAGTATGAGCTGGTCGGCGCGCTACGCCCCGAGCATCTGGCGGCGTTCACCTCGGCGCTCGCCGAACGTTACCTCATGCCGATTTCTCTCACCATGGAACCGAAGACTCTTGAGGATGTCTTCCTCGACATTTCAGGACGTGATATCCGATGAGCAACACCGCACGCACTAACAACGAGCGAGCAGAACTTCAGGCAGAAGAGAGCCGGGCGGAAGAACGCACCGCGAACACCCGCCCCAAGGTCTCTTCTATTGACGAAGATGAGGAGTACATTCCCCCGCGCGCGAACTACCCGCTCGTGCGCGTGATTGAGCAGGGCCGCTACGAGACGATGGCGATGCTCCGCAACGGCGAGCAGCTGATGCTCAACATTATTTTTCCCGTCATGGCGCTTTTCGCCCTGCGGTTCACCGGTCTGATTGATGAGTACGCGAACTCGGTCGGGGTATCCCGCATGGATGCGGCGGTTCCCGGCGTTCTGGCGCTCTGCGTGATTTCTACGGCGCTGTCCGGTCAGGGCATTGCGACCGGTTTTGATCGCCGCTATGGCGTGCTGCGATTCCTGGCAACCACTCCCCTGGGCCGTAACGGCCTGATCATGGGCAAGTGCATTGCGGTGCTGGTGGTCGTGGCGATTCAGTTCACACTGGTGGCGGCACTCGGGTACGGTCTAGGCTGGCGCCCGGACGCTATCGCCGTCTCGCGCTCCATCATCACGATGCTCATGGGCGCTGGCGCGTTTACTGCGCTGGGTCTGCTCATCGCCGGTACGGTGCGCGCGGAGGCGACCCTCGCCATCGTGAATATTGCCTGGGTGATTCTTGCCGGTGCCGGCGGCGTGGTGTTCCCGTTGAAGTCCTTCCCCGACTGGTACGCCGGGGTTGTGGCATGGTCGCCCTCGGCGGCTCTGGGTGACGCGTTGCGCGGCAACTTCATTCAGCATCAGTGGCTTGCCGACCCGCACTGGGTCCTCATTGTGTGGACCGTGGTCATTGGGTTTATTGCCTCGCGCAAGTTCAAATGGTCCGACTAGAGGTAGCGCAAATACAGACAGTGCAAGCGCAGACAGTGCAAGAGCAGACAGAGCTTCTTCTCATTGCAAATTAAAAGGCGGGCGCCGGATATGTTTCCGACCATATCCGGCGCCCATACATATAACACAAACCTTTAGCCTCAACCACGCACAAAGTGCACGGTCCGAGACTAAAAGAAAGCACCCTCCTCCAGAACCTTTTATCTCACCACCACAGTAAGATAATCAACGGTTCTTACGCGGAGGAGGGGCTTCAATCACCGAGATGCAGACCGACCCAACCACTGTTTCGGTCTGCAACCTTCCTGCTCAACCTTAACATGAGCTTCACCACTTACACAAAAATTGTTACGTTACTGAACAATATTCAGCGCATAGCTCACCAACACACCCTCACCACGCACCAGCCACACGCCACGAAACCCGGCTGAAACCCGGTTAAAACGCACGGAGTCCGCGCTCCGGCGGCACGTTCTCCCCCGAATCGTCCCCGCATCATCCCCGTTCCCCCCCCCGTATCACCCTGTGAATGTCTGCATTCACACACCGGATACTTCCGCCCAGTGAACTATCCTGTTAAAACGAAAGGGTCGAAACAAACCTCCCGGCGCCCCGCACCTACCCGGGTACCTACCGGCGCGGGAATAAACACCCCCGAAGGCACGTTACACCCGACGGACAGCGCGCTAGCACAAGCCTGCTGGCGCATCCACTCACGTTGTGAAAGGACACCCACGTGGCAGAGAACTTCCAGTGGACAGAAACCGACCAGCGCGCCGTAGATACCGCACGTATCCTCGCCGCAGACGCCGTAGAAAAGGTCGGATCCGGCCACCCCGGCACCGCAATGAGCCTGGCGCCGGTCGCCTACCTGCTCTTCCAGAAGGTCATGAACCAGGATCCCTCCGACGACCGCTGGGAAGGCCGTGACCGCTTCATCCTCTCCCCCGGCCACACCTCCCTCACCCTGTACACTCAGCTGTTCCTCGGCGGCTACGGCCTGGAAATGAGCGACCTGGAAGCCCTGCGCACCTGGGGTGCCCTCACCCCCGGCCACCCCGAATACAAGCACACCAAGGGCGTAGAAATCACCACCGGCCCGCTCGGCCAGGGCCTGGCATCCGCCGTTGGTTTCGCCTACGCACAGCGCCGTATGCGCGGCATGTTCGACCCCGAAGCAGCACCGGGCACCTCCCCCTTCGACCACCACGTCTACGTCATCGCCTCCGAAGGTGACGTGCAGGAAGGCGTCACCGCCGAGGCGTGCGCGCTCGCAGGTCACCAGGAGCTCGGCAACCTGATTGTCGTCTGGGACCGCAACCACATCTCCATTGAGGAAGACACCGACGTTGCCTTCACCGAGGACGTGGCCAAGCGCTACGAGTCCTACGGCTGGGACGTTCAGCGCGTGGACTGGACCCGCACCGGCGACTACGTTGAGGACGTCGCAGAACTGTACGCCGCTATTGAGCGTGCGAAGGCTGTCACCGACAAGCCCTCCTTCATCGAGCTGCGCACCATCATCGGCTACCCCGCCCCCACCAAGCAGAACACCGGCGCAGTGCACGGCTCCAAGCTCGGCGCTGAAGAGGTTGCCGCAACCAAGGAACTGCTCGGCTTCGATCCCGCCAAGAGCTTCTTCATCGAGGAGAACGTCCTGGCACACACCCGCCAGCTTGTCGAGCGCGGCGCCGCCGCACACAAGGCATGGGACGAGAAGTTCGAGGCATGGGCCAAGGCTAACCCCGAGCGCGCCGAACTGTACAAGCGCCTCGTCGCAGGCGAACTGCCCGCAGACTACAAGGCTGCCTTCCCCGTGTTCGAGGCTGGCACCTCCGTGGCAACCCGCGCGGCTTCCGGCACCGTCATCAACGCTATCGCTGACACCTTCCCCGAACTGTGGGGCGGCTCCGCTGACCTCGCCGGCTCGAACCTGACCACCATCAAGGGTGCAGAGTCCTTCAATCCGGCATCGCGCAGCACCGAAGACTGGACCGGCAACCCCTACGGTCGCGTGCTGCACTTCGGTATTCGTGAGCAGGCTGCCGCAGCAATCGTCAACGGCATCGTGCTCTCCTCCCCGACCCGCGCGTTCTCGGGCACCTTCTTCGTGTTCTCCGACTACCAGCGTCCGGCTGTTCGTCTCTCCGCGCTGATGGGCGTTCCCGCACTGTACGTGTGGACCCACGACTCCATCGGTGTGGGCGAGGACGGCCCCACCCACCAGCCGATCGAGCACCTCTCCTCGCTGCGCGCTATCCCCGGCTTCGACGTGGTTCGCCCCGCGGACGCTAACGAAACCGCCGTCGCATGGCGCACCATCCTGGAGAAGTCCGACCGCCCCGCAGGTATCGTGCTCTCCCGTCAGAACCTGCCCGTCTGGGCTCGTGAAGACGTGCACGCAGACGCTGAGGGTGAGAAGTTCGCTTCCGCTGAGGGCACCGCACGCGGCGGCTACATCATGGCTGACACCGAGGGCACCCCGGACGTCATCCTGATCGCTACCGGTTCCGAGGTTGAGCTGGCCGTTCAGGCTCGCGCAACCCTCGCAGAGCAGGGCATCGCCGCCCGCGTGGTTTCCATGCCTTCGCGTGAGTGGTTCGCCGAGCAGAGCGAAGAGTACCGCGAGTCGGTTCTGCCCTCCTCGGTTGCAGCCCGCGTCTCCGTCGAGGCTGGCCTGGCAATGAGCTGGTACGACCTGCTCGGCACCGCCGGCCGCGCCGTATCCATCGAGCACTTCGGTGCATCCGCCGATGCGAAGACCCTGTACCGCGAATTCGGTATCACTGCGGAGGCTGTCGTGGCTGCCGCTAAGGAATCCATCGCCGCCGCTAAGTAGGCAGTAACAACGCCGCGGTAACTGCCGCGCACACTGCGCTCCCCCGTACGGTGGGGTGCGGACGCAACGGGTAGGCTCCGGCTGACCGCTCAGCCGGAGCCTCCCGCCGCCCAGAAGATTTCACTGATATCTCAAATTTCAATTTCGACAAAGAATCGAAGGTTTTCACATGTCTGAGTCCACTCAGAAGCTTTCCGACGCCGGTGTCTCCATCTGGCTTGACGACCTCTCCCGTGAGCGTCTGACCAGCGGCAACCTCGCCGAACTCATCAAGACCCACAACGTCGTCGGTGTGACCACCAACCCCACCATCTTCGCTAGCGCGCTCTCCAAGGGCGCCGCATACGCTGAGCAGATGCGTGAGCTTGCCGCCGCCGGCGCAAGCGTTGAAGAGGCAGTCTTCGCCGCAACCTGCGACGACGTACGCAACGCCTGCGACGTGTTCGCACCCGTCTACAAGGCGTCCAACGGTTTTGACGGCCGCGTCTCCATCGAGGTTGACCCCCGCCTGGCACGCGACGCCGAAGGCACCGCCAAGATGGCACGTGAACTCTACGAGCGCGTGGGCCGCGAAAACGTCATGATCAAGATCCCCGCAACCCAGGAAGGTCTGCGCCCCATCGCGGAGACCCTGGCTGCCGGCATCAGCGTGAACGTGACCCTGATCTTCTCCCTGACCCGTTACCGCGAGGTCATCAACGCCTACATGCTCGGCCTGGAGCAGGCGCTGGAGAACGGTAAGGACCTGTCCACCATCCACTCGGTCGCATCCTTCTTCGTCTCCCGCGTAGACACCGAAATCGATGCACGCCTCGAAGCTGCCGGCGGCGACGCTGTGCAGCTCAAGGGCAAGGCAGGCCTGGCAAACGCACGCCTCGCCTACGAGGTGTTCGAGGAAATGTTCTCCTCCGAGCGTTGGGCACGTCTGCAGGCACACGGCGCGAACGTACAGCGCCCGCTGTGGGCATCCACCGGCGTGAAGGACCCCTCCCTGCCGGACACCCTGTACGTCACCGGCCTGGTTGCACCCAACACCGTGAACACCATGCCCGAGGCAACCCTGAACGCTGTTGCCGACCACGGCGAGGTTACCGGCAACACCATCGTGCCGAACTACTCCGAGTCCAACAACGTTCTGGACGCTATCTCCGCTTACGTCTCCTACCCGGAGGTCGTGGAGAAGCTCGAGGTTGAGGGCCTGTCCAAGTTCGACGTCTCCTGGGAAGAGCTGCTACAGACCGTCCGCGAGGCACTCGAGCAGGCTAAGTAGAACCAGGCGACACAGCCGAATCTACAGCTGCTGAAATTCGGAAGCCACTGAAGTTCAGCAGCCACTGAAATATAGCGCATGACCAATGCGTTCCCGGTGTGCACCACCCGACGCACACCAACCGATATGCACGCCCAACATATTGTGGGCACAGCACCAATCCGCCGGGATTCTCGTAGAGATTCTGACCGGGATTTTCGCCAGGGTTCCCGCAGGGCTTCACCGCCCGCGGCGTCCCAGAGAATCTCGGCGGGTTAGGTGCCCCTCATATCGTCCCGTCAAAAACCGGTACAATACAGGGTACACACCTTCCAGAATGCGGCATCGCCTCCGCGCGACAAGGTACGAACCGCGCGCCGCACGAACCAACCAAGGCAATCAAAGGAATATATTGTGACTATCGGTCATGAAGCGAACCCCCTCAGGGACACTCGCGACCGCCGCATTACCCGCATTGCGGGGCCGTCCGCGCTCGTCTTCTTTGGCGTAACCGGTGACCTGGCCCGCAAGAAGCTGCTTCCGGCAGTGTATGACCTCATGAACCGCGGTTTGCTCCCGCCGAGCTTCGGCCTTGTCGGCTTCGGCCGCCGCCCCTGGAGCGATGACGACTTCCGCGCCTATGTGCGTGAATCTGTTGAGGCAAACGCCCGCACCCCCTTCCGCGAGGACGTATGGAACCAGTTCCAGCAGGGCATGCGATTCGTTGAAGGTGCCTTCAACGACGACGCAGCCTTCGAAAAGCTCAAGAACACCCTCGCCGAACTCGACGAGCGTGGCGCCCACGGCAACCACGCTTTCTACCTCTCCATCCCCCCGAAGGCATTCGAGCAGGTCCTCACCAAGCTCGCCGAACACGACCTCGCATCGCGCGATAACGACACCGTCAACCCCGTCGACGGTTGGCGCCGCGTGGTCATTGAGAAGCCCTTCGGCCACAACCTTGAAAGCGCACGCGAACTGAACTCCATCGTGGAGGCAGTCTTCCCGCCCGACGCCGTGTTCCGCATCGACCACTACCTGGGCAAGGAAACCGTTCAGAACATCCTGGCGATGCGTTTCTCCAACCAGATGTTTGAACCGCTCTGGAACTCCCACTACGTGGATCACGTCCAGATCACCATGGCTGAAGACATCGGCATCGGCTCCCGCGCAGGCTACTACGACGGCGTGGGTGCGGCCCGCGACGTCATCCAGAACCACCTGCTGCAGCTGCTCGCCCTCACCGCCATGGAAGAGCCCCTCAGCCTCGACGCTAAGCACCTGCGCGCCGAGAAGGCGAAGGTCCTCGAAGCAGTCCGCATCGACGATCTGCCGAACTCCTTCGCGCTCGGCCAGTACGCCGCAGGCTACCAGGGCGGCGAGCACGTCAACGGCTTCTTCGACGAGAACGACATCCCCGCAGACTCCCGCACCGAAACCTTCGCAGCGCTGAAGGTGTCCATCGCAAACCGCCGCTGGGAAGGCACCCCCTTCTACCTGCGCGCCGGCAAGCGCCTGGGCCGCCGAGTCACCGAAATTGCCGTGGTCTTCAAGAAGTCCTCCGACCGTCTCTTCGGCGAACGTGAAAACCCGCAGGTCGGCCAGAACGCCATCGTCATCCGAGTGCAGCCTGACGAAGGCATGACCATCCGATTCTCCGCGAAGGTGCCCGGCACCCAGATGGAAATCCGCGACGTCAACATGGACTTCGGCTACGGCCACTCCTTCACCGAAGAGTCCCCCGAAGCCTACGAGCGTCTCATCCTGGACGTTCTGCTCGGCGAGCCGCCGCTGTTCCCCCGCCACGAAGAAGTCGAGCTCTCCTGGAAGATCCTCGACCCCTTCGAAGAGTACTGGGAAGAAAACCGCATTAAGCCTGAACCCTACGAGTCCGGTTCGTGGGGTCCGCGTTCAGCACACGAGATGCTTGAGCGTGACAACCGCGCTTGGAGGCGCCCGTGATCTCGCACCTGCATAACACCACCGTTTCCGCCATCAACAAAGAACTGAGCCACCTGACTGCCGCCAACGGTAGCCTCAGCAGCGGACGAGTTCTCACCCTCGTTGTTCTCGCGGAAAAGGGCCACTCCCGCGAAGCAATGCGCGCCGCAATTCGTGCCTCCCACGAACACCCGAGCCGCATTATTGTGCACATCTCCCACGATCCGCTCGACCCGGACCAGCTGGATGCAGAAATCCACCTCGGCGGCGACACCGGCGCCTCCGAGATGATTGTTCTGCGCGGCTGGGGTAGCGCATCCCGCCCGACCGAAGCACTGATCTCCGGCCTGCTGCTGCCGGACTCCCCGATTGTGGTCTGGTGGCCGCACTCGGTGCCCGAGAACCCGGCACAGCACTCCATCGGTCGTATCGCGCAGCGTCGCATTACCGACTCTGCGCGCGCGGCAGACCCGAAGGAAGCCCTCAAGCACCTCGCCGAGGTGTTCCGTGCAGGCGACACCGACCTGGCGTGGACCCGCCTCACCCTGTGGCGCACCCAGCTGGCAGCGCTCATGGAACAGATGCCTTCCTCCCCCGTACGCCGCGTGGTCGTGTGGGGTTCGGGCAAGTCCCCGTCCGTGGTACTGCTCGGTACGTGGCTCGGCTGGAAGCTTGAAGCACCCGTACACCTCGCCACCATCGGCGCGGCAAACCGCGGCCTGTACCGCGTCAGCATTGAGCGTGAAGACGGTTCGGTGACGATGTTCCGCCCCGGCATTTCCGTGGCAACCATCTCCACCCCGTACGCGCCCGATCAGCAGATTGCGCTGCCGGTGCGTACCCTCGCCGAGTGCATCTCTGAGGAGCTGCGCCGCCTCGACCCGGACGACACCTACGGTGACGTGCTGAAGCAGGCGCTGCGCACCGTCACCCTCGTCGATGACACCTGCCAGCCTGAAGACATGCTGGACCTCGAAGAATACCCGGAGGTTTTCGATGCCTAAGATTCAGAACATGGGCGCATCCACCCCCACCCTGGTGGCGCACCCGACCCGCGACGCTCTCGCAGAGGACGCGGTGACCCGCATCCTCGACATCATTGAGCACGTGCTCTCTGAGCGCACGATCGCCCACATTTCGCTGACCGGCGGCACCATGGGTATCGCCACCTTGAAGGCGTGGGCTGAGAACGAGCGCGTGAAGGATATCGACTGGTCCCGCGTGCACTTCTGGTTCTCCGATGAGCGTTTCGTGCCCGAGCGTAGCCCTGAACGTAATGACGGTCAGGCTATTGAGGTGCTGCTCGCTCCCCTGCTGTCGCACGGCCTGGTTGTGGGCAATGTGCACCGCATGGGCCCCTCCGATATTTTCACCGGCCTTGAGGCTGCCGCCGAGCACTACGCCTTTGAGATGCGTGACTACGCCGGTTCCGCACCGGCTGTGAGCGTGCAGATGCCCGAGGGCGCAACCGAATTGCCGCTGGCTGGCGGTCACGGTGGCGGCGCAGGTCACGAGCACGGCGGCTCCGGCGGCTGTGGTTGTGGTGGCGGCGGTTGCGGCTCTTCCGCACCCGAGCAGTCCATCGAAGATACCACCCTGGACGAATTTGACGCTGAGGCTGCTGAGGCTTCCGAATCCGCCGGTGGTTGCGGATGCGGCGGCGGAGGCTGCGGTGGTGGCGGTGGCGGCCAGTGGCCCGCACCGGTCTTTGACATCACTCTGCTGGGCATGGGCCCGGACGGTCATATTGCTTCCTTGTTCCCGGGCCGTAAGCAGGTTCTGCTGGGTACCGGCCTGCCGGAGGATCCGGTTGAGGGCGGTAAGGCCGTGACCGTGATGGTTTCTGACTCGCCGAAGCCCCCGGCTGAGCGCGTGTCGGTGACCCTGCCGATTATCAATAACTCCCGTAACGTCTTCTTCCTCATCACCGGTGAGGATAAGCAGGATGCGACCAGCCGCCTGCTGGCTGGTGCAAAGCTGGACGCTGAGGACCTGAACGCGGAGCTGCTGCTGGAAACCCCGGCGGTGGGTGCGCGCGGTAAGAAGCAGACCCTGATTTTTGCAACTGAGGAGTCGCTGGCTCCCGAGAACCGCCCGTAAGGTTCGGTTCTGAGCTGCATCAACAAAAGAGTGGAGCCCCGGATAGTTTCGACTATCCGGGGCTTTTCTCTATGGTTTTACACCACCCCGAATGGTACTAGAAGTGGTACTATAAAGTATGCCGAGTATTGAAGATTTAGTTGCGAAGATGGCCTCCAGCCCTCAAAACGTTACTTTCACTCAACTTCAAAAGGTATGCACCCATTTCTTTGGAGCGCCGCGTATCCGCGGATCTCACCACTACTACAGCACCCCCTGGCATGGTGACCCTATTGTCAACATTCAACAGGGAAACTCCGGTAAAGCAAAGAAATACCAAGTCAAGCAGGTTCTAACTGCCATTCGAAAACTGGAGAATAACGATGACTAGTACTCTCCCCCGCCAAGAGCTCTACACCTACCGCGTCGAGTGGTCTGAAGACGACCAGGAATTCGTCGGAACCGTAGCCGAATTTCCCAGCCTCTCATACTTGGCACCGACCTCGACCGAGGCATTCGCAGGTATCCGAGAAGTCGTCGCCGACACCCTCGAAATTCTTGAAGAAGACGGCCGCGAGGCACCCGAACCGTTCTCTCTGCGTTCCTTCTCAGGACGATTCAACTTGCGTGTTTCACCGCAATTGCATCGTCGTCTGGTTCAGCAGGCAGCGCTTTCTCACCAGAGCCTGAACCAGTACGTGAGCCAACAGCTCGAAGCGGTCGCATAAGTAATCCAGGACATCTTCATCATCCAACGAAGATTCCAAAATGTTATGACATGACAAAAGAGTGGAGCCCCGGATAGACATCTATCCGGGGCTCCACTCTTTACTACGCCGCGTTACTGTTCAGCAGCGGCAGGATGCTGCGGCTTCTATTTCTTCGGCTCCTGTTCCTGGGCCTGCTGTTCCTGGGCCTCCTCCGCTTCGTTCTCGAAGCCCACGTAAAGTGCCGCCAGCGACGGAACCGTATCCTCCAGCACCTGCTGCGCCTCCTCAGCGGTCGGGGTGAGCTTCGCGCCGGTCAGCTGCAGGTACTCGCGCACCGTCATGGGCTGCGCCCAGTCAAAATGCTCACGCACGGCGGTGATGTTCGCGCCAGACTGCAACACGTTAATGCCGCGGGCAAGACCAATATCCGTCACCTTCACGATGGCGTCGGTCTCCTCCGGGATGTCGTACGGGTCGCGGTTCTGCAAGTCCACAATGAACGGCAGCACGCCGCGGCTCTCAGCGCGTAGGGTGAACTTGGTGTGCACCTGGCTCACCTCGTGCACCTCGCCCACGCCCACGGCGGGAACCACCATGAAGCCTGCCTGCAGGTCGTTCACCGCGGCCAGGGTGTGTGCTTCCCCGAAACCGGAGTACAGCTGCACCACCGGCACGAGGTAGCACACCTCCGCCTTGAGCGCCTTGCGAGCCTCAATGTCGATGTACTCCCAGGCGCCGCCGGTACCGTCCGTAATATCGCCGGAGTGGTGCGCGTAAATGGCGCCCTGGCTGTTCTTCACGGTCTGCGACCAGTAGCTGATCTTGTCCATGTAGTTGCCTTCGGCGTCGAACATCATCAGCGACAGGTCAATGTCCACGCCCTCATCCCAGAAGCAGAAGAGGCGGATCACACCGGTGGGCGGCAGGTGCACCGTTGAGGTGTTGTAGCGGCCCATACCGTCCAGGGAGGGGCGGGCGCTGCGGGTGTTCAGCGGCATGACCATGTCCCCCACCTCGTCGGGCAGGTAGATGCTGGTCTCGGCAAGACGGCCGGACAGGCCAATCTCGACCAGGCGCTCCAGCAGGTCCAGCACCGCCGGGCTGTACTCGCGCGCCGGAATCATGGTGGCGATGCCGGTCTTGGACAGGTTCATGCGCTGCGGGGCGGCAGGCTCAGCTTTCTGAGTGGACGCCGCGCGGCGCTCCTCACGCTGGCTCACGGAAGGTTCAGAGCCGACCGGAATAGAACGCATCGGGTTCTCCGGGCCGGAATTATCCCCAAAGAACGAACCCAGCGGGTTCGGGATGCCCGCGTTCTGCATGAGGTTCTGAACCCTCGCGACGCCCTCCGGGTTGCGGCGCGCGTAGTCTGCCAGCTCCCGGTCCTCCTGCGCCGCCACAGGGTTGGCGGGGCGCTCCTTCGGCGGGTTCGCGAGCGCGTTACGCTGCAGGGTCACCAGGTTACGAATCTGCACCAGGATAGGTGCGGAAACGCGCGGCGCCACGGCGGCGAACGCATCAAAGATGACCTGCTGGCCGGGGCTCGGCGCGGTATCAATGCCGTAGCGGGGCGCTTCGAAAGCATCCAGGGCGCGAACCAGCTGACGTGCAAACACGCCGGGGCGGGTAGAGAGCAGACGCGCCACGTTCTGCGCATCCCGAGTTGCGTAGGCGCGGTCTACCAGCGACTCGAAGCTGTACACCTCGCCGCGGTACAGGTCGTCAGCCCAGCGGCTCAGCGCGGTCAGTGACGGGTAGTCGCCGGGGTGAATCGCCTTGACGAGGCGCTTGTACATTTCGGCGGCGGGTGCGCTGTCGTAGCGGGCACCGACCGGGTCGGCTTCCAGCACCCGGTTGAGCAGGTGCGCGATGCGGGTGCGTTCGTTACGGCGCAGCTTCAGGCGCGGCGCGATGCTCAGGCTCAGGTCCCCCACCGTGCCGTTGTAACGCAGGCGCGAGTAGGCGGCGGCGAGGGCGAGCGCCTCCTTCATGGTGCGCAGGTGTTCAGCGTCTTCGGGGTGCAGGCAGGCGGCGATGAACACGCGGTTTTCGCGGCTGGTGTTCTCCGGTCGGGCAGCCGGCAGCGCGTCATGCTGGGCGAGGAAACGGCGCAACGCCACGAGGTCGCGCTGGTCGGTCTGGTTGTACGCCTGCTGCTGACCGAGCAGCTGCTGGTAGAGGGCACCCGCCATGATCAGGGCGTTTTGCACGCCGCTGACCATCTGCAGGGGTCGGCGGTTGCGTTCCATGGCCGCGAAGTTGGAGCGGCTCATCGGCTGCTGCCACTCGTAGGGCACGTAGTTCTCGGGCAGGCCGCCAAGGATGCGCTCGGTGCCGTCCGGGTTGTAGTACGGGTTGGAGAGGTAGTGCATGATCTGCTCGGTGTAGCGCTGCTCGTCGGTGAGCGTCAGGGCGCGCAGATCAAAGTCGCGGCGGAACACGCGGCCGGGACGGTACCCGTATTCGTAGGACCAGATGGTTGCAAACAGGGCGAATTCGTTGGCGCTGGCGTTCAGAGCCTGGGCGAGGGACTCAGGGCTGAGGGTCAGACCGCAATTGCTCAGGACGGATACTCGCCCCAGGTCGGTGTCGAATGCGCCGGAGTGGTGCAGCTCGTTAATGCTCGAGTAGTTCGAGCGGTAGTAGGGGCCGTACAGGTCGGTGAAGACGTACACGCCGTAGCGGCGCATCAGGATGAGGCGCACGAGGGGGCTGAGGCCCTCGGGTGCTTCGCCGTGAAGATAGGTGGATTCGTTGAGGTAGGGTGATTCCTGCAGGTAGGGGGATGCGTCGTAGGGAGTGGTCACGGGTCGTCCTTTCCGTTGGTCTCACCCGGCTGTCACCGTCGGTGGTGTGTCTATGTTCTTATCGTAGCGGCGTGGGTGCGGGTTGTCGCTGGGTTTGGTCATCGGTGACCTGCGGGGGTATGTATTCGCGGGGGCAACAGGCGGTTACGTAAGCGGAGCCTGGGCGGTGTTTATCCGTTGTTTGTTAATCGGTCGCTTGCTTATCTGTTAGCCGCCTATCTGTCAGCCGCTCATCTGTTAGCCGCGTGGGAACGGGGTTAAAAGAAAAATGGCGGGAAGCGAAGAATCCGATAAATATAAGAAAAAGATATTTCAGAAAGTAGGACTCTTCATGATCCGCCATTACTTATAGAGTACTCCCGCCCCGCGACGGTGGTCAAGCCGTTTCGTCACCGAAGCATACTAGGGGTTTCTACTAGGGGGTTTCTACCTGCCGGTGAGGCTCTAGCTAAGGGGCAAGTAGCCTCACCGACAGGTAGGTTTTTTCGGGTTAGGACTCCCCGAGCAGCGCAAGCGCGGCCTCTCGGGCGGCAAGCGCCTCCTCAGTGACGCGCGGGGTCACCGCCGCCAAGGCGCGCAGGCTTTTCGCCAGCACCGTGGAGCCCTTCATTTTCGGCTCCAGGACGGCGGGAATCTCAACCGGTGTGCCGTACAGTTCGGCAAGCTCCACCGCAAGCTTCACGATGGGAGCACCTTGCCTCACCTGCGGAACTAACGGAAGGATTTGGCGCACCGTCTGGAAGACAGACCACCCCGCCAAAGGGCTCAGCGAAGCGGCATCGTTCAACGTCTGCACCAGACGATTCACCCCAAACCAGCCGTGTTCCAGAAGGTACCCAAGTTCACTGGCGAAAAGGTGCGCATCCCAGTTGCCGCGGTCAATGAGGGAGGCAATCGTCTCCGCCGTCAACGCGCGACGCTCCGGGGCGTACACTACAGAAGCCCACGCCAGGAAGTTATACGACGGCACACCCAGAGCACGCTCCACCGCACCGAGCGTCTGCATAACCTCCTCAAAACCGTGAAGACGAGAGAACTGATACACGCTCAGCAGCGGCTTATACTGCGCCGCCAGAAGGTCCGGGTTGTGGCGCATCGCCCAGGCGTACCAGCCGCATACTAGGGCAACAGACGGCACCTCGGCATGTTCCAGGGAACGCCCCGGATACTCCACACAGGCACCAGCCACCGCGTATGCCGCCGCCGTGAACGTACTCCGCTCCGTGGCTAGCTCCTCCCCCGGCACCTGCCACAGCTCATAGGTGGAATCATTCACCTCATACTCGCCGTGCAGAACCTTCGGAAACGCCTCACGGTACGACTTGAAACGAATCACCGTACGCTCAAAAGAACGCTCCACCGCAGGTAGCGGCTCAGTCAGCAGAGGCGCAAAGCCCTGCCCAGCCGCGCCCTCGCTACTATAGGGCTGATCCCCGAACGCAACGCGAAGCTGCTCGTGGAACAGCGCCGTCGGCGACCGGTACGCCCAATATTCGCTCCCCTTGCGCGGGTACCCCTTGAAGTGAAAATCAGCACCCTGAAAACGGCCCGTGTGCTCGGCAAGTGCCGCTTGCGGGTCAGGGTCTGCGGCGTGTATATGCTGGACCAGCAACCGGTAGGCGAGGTAGCGCAATTGGTCGCAAACGTCATGCCAGGTACGGCTCAGGTAACGACTCAGATGCTTCTGAAAAGCGGGACTGAACTCAATGACTCGCCCCTCCTGATGCGCCCGGTGCAGGTAGCTCAGCAACGCCGGGATGCGGCGGACAGACTGCTCCCTCTCGTTGAGGTGGTAGAGGGCGAACAGCAGCTCTTCGCAGTCCCGGTCGTTACGAATAGCATCCCGGGTAGCTTCGGAGGCGCGCCCAGCCTGGGGCGCCGCGTTGAGGGCGGCGTTCACCTCCGAGGCTGAGAGCCCAAGGGCAGGGACATCCGGAATCTGCACACTACGGGGCAGCTGATCTGAGGCAGACTGGGTGGAGGCGAGCTGAGCCGAGCCAGGCTGAATCGAACTAGGCTGTGCAGGCACGGTGTCAGGGCACAGCTTCTGGGCGCGATCGCGCAGCTCCAGAGGAAGAACCTCCACAGCATCCTGCGCGTAAACAGACACCTCCCCGGCACATTCCGGCACCGCCCGAACACTCAACTCAAGCACCTTCAAACCGGCAGTCATCAGCTTCTTCTCACGCCGGAACAGCAACTGCGCGGCGGCAGGTAGCGCCTCCGCCACCAGGGTTTGAAGCTCACCAGCAGTCAGCGGCAGCAGACCGGCAGGGGCAGAACCGCCAGATGGCGCGCAGACCTGCAGAACACTCTGCAGCATCTGCGCACCCACAGCAGCCGTGGTCGCCACCGGCGAAGCCAACAACGCCGGAATCAGCGCACCGTGCCGAGCATAGGATTGCGCCTGACCCACCAAAGCCTGCTTACGTTCAGCACCGCGCAGCCCCTTCGGAACCGCCGTCAGAGCCTCAAAGGCACGCGAGAAAACGCGGGCGTTCTGCGGCGCATAATCACGTAGCAACGCCTGAACGCACTCCTGCTCAATCCGGGCTCGATACTGCGGAAAACGCTCCGCCAAATACACCAGCAAATCATGACCGCAAATAGTCAGCTGCGCATCATAAATAAACCAGAGTGCTAGACCATTCGAGGGCATGGCGCCCTCCACGGTAAACAGCGCCCAGATTTTTTCCCAGTGTTCTGGATGCTCCCTGAAAAACTCGGCAATCACCTCATCATCCATAGAGCGCATGGAACGACCCGGCACGATACGCCACAGGAACTCCTGCAGGTATTCGGCGCTCCACGCAGGCGCCGCAGGATGCACGCCTTCAGGCACAGTATTAGGCACCGCTCTCACCCAGTAGCGCAAGCGCGGCCTCGCGGGCGGCAAGCGCCTCCTCAGTCACGCGCGGGGTCACCGCAGCCAGGGCGCGTAGTGCTTTCGCCAGCACCGTGGAGCCTTTCATTTTCGGCTCCAGGACGGCGGGGATCTCAACCGGCGTGCCGTACAGCTCGGCAAGCTCCACCGCCAGGCGCACATAGTCGCCGCCCTTAGTCAGCTCACCGACCATCGGCAACAGCAGGCGCAGAACCTGCAGCACACGCCAACCCGCCAGAACACCGATAGACGACACCTCACGCAGGGTCGCCACCAGGCGGTTAGGAAGAACCATCCCGTCCTCCAGAGCCCACTTCAGGGTCTCTGCGAAGGTGGATGCATCCAGCAGGCCCGCCTCAAAGAGCGCCGCAATGGCTTCTGCCGCCGCCAGACGGTACTCGGGGTTCTTCGCGCTCGCCACGTAACCGAGCAGAGTGCAGGTCGGGGCGCCCACCTGCACGGTGGACTCCCTCAGCGCGCGCATCAGCACGGGAACGGGGGTTACAGTCTTCTCCTCAACACACTGCGAAGCGGCGAACAGGAAGTATGCCGAGAGCAGGTCCGGGTTGTTCTGAAGCAGCCAGGAGGACCACTCGGTGAGTGCCGGGAGGAAGTCACCCAGCCAGCTGTCAACCCTGTCGAGATTCAGCAGATATACGAAGGGAATCAAGGCGGTGTTAAGAGCCTCGTAGGCTATGACCTCCTCGGGGCTCATGCCAGCGGTTGCACGGCTCAGCGCCTCGCGCGCCTCATCTGCGGTATCCACGATGTCGCCCTTGACCTGCCACATGGGCTGGTACTTCACGAATTCCTCAACGTTAAAGTTTTCGAAGCCTGCCTCGCGGAGACGACCCGACCTGCTGGCCTCCTGGTATTCCCAGACCCGTTCATTGTCGAGACCACGGTTGAAGCCGCTCCAGGGCATATCCATGCCAGAAACAGTGCGATAAGTCCAGTCGCTGTAGGTCAGCTGACGGGCGGGTAGCGGGGCGCTCAGCAGACGCACCGTGCGTCCTTCCGTGTGGTACTCTCCCCCGGCGGCGACGGCACGCATCTGCTCACGGAAGATCTCATAGAGGTCGCGGTATCCCTTCAACGGCTTGTAGTCAGCATTCCAGAGATGGTGTTTATTCTGAATAGTCAGACGTATCATCTCTTCCTTGCTCAGGAGCGCGTTACTCGGGCGAGCTCGTGCAACCATCTCACTACGGTCGGAATACTGCAGGAGCGGCGTCAGCTCGGGTAGCTCCCATGACTCGTATCCCGCAGCCTCGGCGTTAGCTTCCAACACGGCGCAGAGCGCAGGCATGTACGCGACGTTGTTGTAGCTGTAATGGTCAGCAATTTTGCGCAGGGTACGAAGCTGCTGCTGTTCCGCCGGTGCCAGCTTGTCGGTCGCGGCAAAGTGGTAAAGACGCGCCAGGTTCTCTCCTCGGGTGCTGGGAGATTCGTCCCCGGTAATTCGACCCGAGGTGGTGTTCGACTCTTCCGTAATGAGGGTGCAGAACTCTTCCAAATTTGCGATGGATGCGACGGGTTCTCGGTGCTCAACGCCGGGCAACAGCACCGGCGGCACCTCTACGGAGGCGCCCGCCGCCTCCGCCTCTTCGGCCTGGGGCAGGCGGTCTTCGGGCAGGCAGGCTTCCGCGGCACCGCGCAGTTCCAGGGGTAGCACCTCGTAGGCTTCGAGGACGCGGTCAGCAACGTAGTTGGCGAGCGCCAGCTGCTCGGCGGTTTGCGCCTTCTTGCGCTTGGCTTTACTCAAACCAGCGTACTGGGTGGCGATGAGCTTGAGCAGGCGCAGGGCGCCGCGCTGAATCTTCTTTTCGGTGCGGTAGAGGTTCGCGCCGAGTGCGTCGATGAGCTGTTCCAGGTCGACCTGTTCGAGGGGCTGCAGGTCGGGGGTCTTCTGCAGGGCGGCGGGTGCGCAGGCTTTGAGGACGTTCTGCAGCATGGTCTGCGCGAACCCGACGGAGGCGCTGGGCTCCGCAGTGAGAACAGCCATGAGCTGCCCGAATCGTGCCCGATTTTCTGCGTCGGTGGGTTGCAGGTCCGTGTAGACGGAGTGGAACGCAGCCGAGTTGAAGGCACTGAAATCGCTGGTCAGGCCGCGTAGCAGGACGTCCAGAATCTCGTCACGAATATCGAAGTATTCGCCCATGAGGCGGCAGAGTTCCGCGCTTTCGCCCATGTGGTTGCCGTAGCCCTTGAAGAGTACCCCCTCGGTGCGGAAGACCGCCCAGAATTCCTGGTCGAGCAGGGTCATGTCGCGGGTGAAGAAGGTCTTGAGCTGGGCGTGGTTGCTGGCGCTTCCCTTCTTCACGCAGGGCAGGGCCTCGTGCAGGAAAAGAACCAGGTATTCGGGGGCCTCGCAGCTCAGGTTGCGGGCGCGAAGCAGCGTATAGCAGGTTTCCCAAATTTTCTTCGAGCGCGCCCAGGAGTTGGGCAACCCCTCAATGAAACGCAGAATCCACTCGTCGGGTCGTTCGGTGGCGCCGAGCAGGAACGCATCAATCAGCTGCTGATCCGGGCGCCCCTCCCAGAGCAGGGTGCGCATGGCGCGACCGGCGGAACGGTGGTATTCCCAAGGGTCGCCGTCGGGGGTGCGCACGAGCGCCCCGGCAACGTAGGCGGCAAGCGGGGTGCGGTTGATGTGGTCGCTACCGATGACGCTCTTGGGGGTGAGGGTTCGGGCGAGGGAGGCGCGCTCCTCCTCGGTAGCGCCGGTGATGACGGCATGGTATTCCTGCACGTCAGTTGATTCTGCCGCCATGAGGGCTTTGAGAGCGGCACGGCGCTCTTCGAGGGTGCGCTCACCTGCGCTGTGCTCGTTAGGGTTATGCGGCTGGGCGGTATCAGTCATCGGTACCTGCTTTCGGAGTTGATGGTGAATGGTTGTGAAGAGTTGAACGGAAGTGTCGAATGGGAGCCGGTTGAGCGGTTAGCCCTGCACCTGGTTGAGGATATTCCGGGCGTACCGCGCTTTCTGCGAAGAACCGGTCAGCGTGCCCAACCAGGCACGCAGCGGCTCATCCACAAGCTGTGCACGGGTGGCAGGGTCGAGAGTCGCCAACGCCTGGCTGAAGGCACCCAGCAGCTTACCGAGCGAGTTTGCCCCGGTATCCAGGTGCGGTATGAGGCGCGCGAAGAAGCGCACCGCCGCCCGCGCATCCAGCTGGGCGAAGTCGGTGAGGGCGAGCGCCCAACGGTTCAGCATCGCCAGTGGCACAAAGTTCACGAAACCTGCGGTGGCATCCTCAAGGCTGAGTTGGTCGTCCAGCACGCGGTGCATGATTTCCACGGCGAGGGAACGAATCTCGACGCGCTGCTCCGAGAAGCCCGCGGCAAACACGAAGGCGCAGGCAGGACCCCACGCGCCGGGGTGCGCCGCCAACGCCAAATACAGGCTCCGGTCAAAGGCGCTGTGGTCCAAGCTGTACCAGTTGCTGCCGGCGCAGTAGTATGCCAGCGGTTCTGCCCGCGAGGGGTAGAGCAGGGCGTACTGTCCTTCTTCGTCGTGGTGGGCGGTGGCGAGTCCGCGGAAAGCGTTCAGCTCGGGGCTGGAAGCGCCGTGCGCCACCCCGTTCAGCTGAAGGCCCCAGCTTTTCTCCCTCTGGGATACCGTGATGGATTCCAGGTAGGGGTTGACGCGCCCGGTGGCGAGGGTGCCGTCAAGGGCGGAGCGGAGCACACGAATCTGGGTAGGTGCAGAGCGCGGAGCGTCCTGCCCAGCGTTCTTCACGTATTGCTCTTCGAGGCTTTCAAGCAGGGTCAGCGCCTCAGCGCGGCGGTGCTCAGCATCCTGGCGCTGCTCGTCGGTAGCGTACGGAGGCAGTACCTCCGGCATGCGCACACGCAGTAGCGCCGCCGTGAAATCCTGGCGCAGGATGGTGGCTCCATCAGCCAGGTTCTTGGCGTACCGGCGCACCAGGGTATCCGGATGCACCCACCCGCCGAACAGCTCAGGGGCGGCGAGCGGGGTGTAGCTCTGCCTGCTCTGCAGCGCACCGAGGGCATCCTTGAATCCGGTGCTGAAGAACGCGGCGTGGCGGGAGTACATGGTGTGCAGGTTCGGCACCGTACCGGGGTCTTCCTTCGGGGTCATCTCCGATGCCTTCGGGCGCTCACGCAGCTTCCCGGCGGCGGCAAGAACCGTCAAATGCGCGCGCATGTCGAACCATGTCAAACCCCAGTGGTTCAGCTTTTTCAGGCAGATAGGAACCAGCTGTTCGAGCAGTTTGGGGCTCTGCGCGACGCCGTCGGCGCTGAGCAGGTAGGCGGTGAGCAGTTCCAGTTCCAGCTCGCATCCGGCGTGCGTTTCGGGTTGGTCTGCTTCGCTGAGCGTATCGGGGGTAGCGCAGGGCGCGACCTGATGGTGCAGGAGCGCGCGGGCGCGTTCTTGCACGTCAGATGCGGTAACGGGGCGCACGGGGATGTCCCAGTACCGGTGGATTACGGCGCGGGAGGCGGCGAGCGCCTCCGCGGCGGCAGCCTCAATGTCAGCAGCTTCAGTGAGGGCTGCGTCTTCCGTACCGCTCCCCTGGCTATTCTCCGGGCTGTACCCATCTTCGAGGAGCGGCGAACCCTGAATCTGCGCCACAACCAGCGGATCGAGCTGGGGTCGGTAGTCGCGGTAGAGTTCGCGGGCACGCTCGGCAAACACGACAGCGTCGGCGCTCGCATCATCTGCGGCGCCCGCCTGCACCCATCCTTCGAGGTGGTTGAGGGCGGCAGCCTGCACCTGCGCGTGGGTGTGGCTGAGCGCCATGACCACGGCGTCTTCGCAGGCGGCAGCGTCGAGGGTGCCCGCCCGGTACAGCGCTTGGAGCATGGTCAGGATTTTGAGTGCGTTTGCTTTGGTTCCGGCGCATACGGCGGGTGCCGCGTAGGCGAAGGCGATAGCATCCAGCACCTGCGGGTTTTTGCTCCAGAGGCGGTGAATATGCTGCACACCAAGGGTCACGCTCGGGCCGATGGGTGAGGAGAACAGCGTCAGAAATTCGCTCTGACGTGCCGCGATTTCTTCGGCGGTGAGTTTGAGCCCGGTGACCAGGCGTGAGAACCAGCCGACCCGGTACGCCGGGAAGTCGCTCATGAGGGAGCTCAGGAGTGCGTCAATGAGGCGGTCACGGCTAATCAGCCCGGTTTCGGTGGCTTCGATGAGGGCGCAGGACCAGCCGGGGTTGTTGACCTTCTGCCCGGGCTTGTAGGAGTCGCGCTGGGTGAGGGATACGTCCCGGTTACCTTCGACGGCGAGCATGCCCCAGATGAGTTCTTCGCGGAGCTGTTCGTCCTCGCGCAGCAGCGGGAGGATCAGCTCGCGGTCGCAGTTGATGAGGGCGGTGTAGTATTCCTCGTTGTGTTCGAGGACCGCCCCACCGTAGAGCTCAGCTAGGCGCATGGCAACGCCTCCGGTGAACCAGCCAAACTCTGCGTAGGCTTTAACGCGGTCCTGCGTGACGGTTCCGGGCGTGTTTTTACCGAGCTGGGAGCCGTAGGGGGTGGTGACAATGTCGAAGTACTGCCAGCGGCGGTAAATCTGTTCGAGGGTGCCGCCGACCGCCAGGATGTTGGCGAGGTTGCGGTTGAAGTGCATGATGTCGCTCCAGGTTTTCTGCTGCCTGGTGAGCGGGTAAATGACTTCGCCGGGGAGCGGCTCGGTGATGACACCTTCGGGGAAGGTGTGCGTTTCGGGGCGTTTGCTCATGATGGTCTTTCGGAAGGAAGCTGAAGCGAGCTTTTGGGGCGTCGTCTTTTAGTGCGGTGCGTGGTGTGTCTAGCCGGCGGCGTGTTCGCGGTAGAGAATACTGACCGCCAGCGCGTGCTTGCAGGGGCCGCGCGTACCGCGGTACTTCAACCACCAGGGGCAGGAGCAGAGGTACCCCTCCACGGCGTACGGGTCGGCGGGCAGCACCACGGTGTACGTATTTGCGCCGCTACGCACACTGTACTCGCCAGTACCGTGCTCTCCCGCACCGACCCGCTCAATAGCGCCGGAGTCGGCGAGCTTTTTCGCGCCGACCAGGCGCGGGTGCATGGCGGTCAGCGCCTCGGGATGCACGGGTAGCGGGCGGTGGAAATACTCGCCAGCGTGCGCGTCAAAACCAACCTGGCCGGAGGAAGCCAGCAGGGCGAGGGCGTCGCGGGTTGCCGCCTCGTCCAGGCCTGCGCGGGCAGACATGACGGGCACATCAATGCGCGGCTCGAAGGAAAGCAGCACGCTAAGCATGTCAGCGTTCTGGGCGGTGTTCGGGTTAGACAGTGCCTGCAGCACGGATCCCTCACCGGAGAACCCGCGTGACTTTTCGGGGCTCAAACCGATGCTCAGGCGTGCGCCGGGCAGGTGCGCCACCCACACGCTGGGTACGGGCGCGTTACCGGCGCTCACGGGCTCACTGTACGCGTCCAGGCGCTGAATGTGGCGGATGAGCGGTTCAAGCACGCGCAGACGCTCGGGGCCCGCCACGCATACGGATCCGGCGGTGGCGCGGGTGGCGAGGCGCAGGGAGCGCACGGCGCGGGTCGCCCACAGGACCGCCTTGGTGCTGGAGTTGCGCGGTAGGGAGTGGATGAAGGTGCGGGCGGCGGCAGCGTCCAGGCTGTGCACGGGGCTCATGCGGGATGAGAGCATCTGCGTTTCCGCAAAGCCTTTGAGCCAACGGATCGGCAGCGGTACCTTTTCTTCCATGACGGAGCCGTCAAGGGTGGTGGTGAGCAGCCCGTCATCGCCGACGTTCAGGTGGATGGGCTCCCCTGCCCTGAGGGAGGCGAGCGCGGCGCGCAGGGGCGGGTTGACGTCTACGTTGGTGACGCCTACGGCGCTGTGGCTGGCGTCGAGTGCGCTGGAGTCAACGTCGAGGCGCGCGTACACTCCGCAGCAGGCGCTGAAGGATTCGAAGCGTAGGCCTTCGGCGGTGCTGGTGACGACTGGGTCTGCGGCGCGTAGGGCTCCGGCGAGGGAGCTGGGCGGCACGTAGAAGCGGGTGCGGGCGACCCTGGCGACGACCAGTAGTGCGGTGGCGTAGACGTCTGCTCGTTCGAGGAAACCGGAGAAGAAGTACGGGTGGGAGGCGGCGCCTTCGGGGGTGCTGCCGCCGCTGGTGGCGAGGCTGAGCGCGCGGGAGTCGGCGCCGTCGATGAGGGCTGACGGGGCGGTGTACGTGTAGTCGAGGGTGTAGGCGCTCATGGCTTCTTTGCCTTTCGTATGTGGTGTATACGTCCTATCATGCCGTAAAGATTCGCGTCCCGCTACCGCTTTCGTCATTGCCGTTTAGTGCATAAAAAATCCCCGGCATTCTCGGTTGAGAAGTGCCGGGGAGAAGCTCTATCCGTTCACCCGTGAAGGTGGGTTCAGGCTAGACCACAATCTGGCCGTTGAAGCGCATTGCCAGGCCGTACAGGACCACTGCGATAACCCAGATGACGATCACGGTGACGGTCAGGCGGATCAGGTTCTTGGACGCCATACCGGAGGAGTTCAGGGAGTTGGTCATACCGCCGCCGAACATGTCGGAGAGGCCGCCGCCCTGACCGCGGTTGAGCAGCACAAGCATCACTGCGATCACGCTGGTGATGGCGATGATGACCATGAGTACGTTCATGATGACGTCCATGGGGACCTTCCTTCGTTGTCTTCTGGTGGGGTGCCTGGGCTGCGGGGCGCAGACAGACGGGTTTAACTATACGCTACAGCCGCCATTCGGTCACGTTGAGGCGGCTTTTTACGCGGCGCGGTTGCTGCGGCGCTGGTATTCGCTGGGGGTCAGCTGCAGTGCGGCGGGTCGGTCGGTGAGCACACGCTGGGCGGTGAGTTCGTCGCCTTCGGTGTCGTAGGCGCGCACGTACCCGCCGTCGATGAGGTAGTAGGTGAACTGCTGCGCGGCTGCCCAGTAGGCGCCTCCTTCAGCGTAGAAGCCCTGGTCTACCCAGTCGCGCAGGGTGAGGGTCACGGGGATTTCCGGTGAGGAGGTGCGGCTGTAGAGCTGGTCGAGGAATGCTTCTCGGCGGCTCTCGAAGTACTGGTATTCGGGCGAGGGTTCCTGGTATTCTGCGCCGCCTGCGTAGCCGATGTTGCCGCCGTCGTTGCCGGGTAGGCGCGGGGCACTCACTTTGCGGTTGCGCAGGTAGCTGTAGAGGATCATGCCGACGAGGGCTGCGATGACCAGGGAAAAACCAAAGCTGAACATGCCGTTAAGTGTACGGGGCGAACCGCGGGGTCGGCGTATTCTGGGCGGGTTTTGCGGTTAGGGGCGAACGCGCCTGCCTCATACACCCGGCTCTTACGCCCGCCGCTAACTCGGTGGCGGAAATGGTTCAGCGCCCGGTCGGATGGGTACCCGCCGGGCGCTGTAACGCTATGAGACGCTGTGGTGCGTCGGGGTTTTATGCGTCGAAGCGCGCGATTGCTGCGAACTCGTCAGCCTGCAGGGATGCGCCGCCGACGAGCACGCCGTCCACGTCTTCCTTGCCCATGATGGAGGGTGCGGAGGAGGACTTGACGGAGCCGCCGTAGAGAACGCGGACCTTCTCTGCAACGTCTGCGGAGTAGAGCTTAGCGATTTCTGCGCGGATTGCTGCGGACATTTCCTGTGCGTCGTCTGCGGTTGCGACCTTGCCGGTGCCGATTGCCCAGACGGGCTCGTATGCGATGACGAGGGTTTCTGCCTGCTCTGCGGTCAGACCTGCGATGGAGCCGCGCAGCTGCTCGAGGGTGTACTCGACGTGGGTGCCTGCTTCGCGGATTTCGAGGGGCTCACCGACGCAGAGGACGGGGGTCAGGCCGTGCTTGTATGCTGCCTGGACCTTTGCTGCGCACAGCTCGTCGCTTTCGTGGTGGTAGGTGCGGCGCTCGGAGTGGCCGACGAGTACGAAGGTTGCGCCGAGCTTGGAGAGGAATGCGCCGGAGATTTCGCCGGTGTATGCGCCGGAGTCGTGGACGGAGAGGTCCTGGCCGCCGTAGAGGATGTCCAGCTTGTCGCCTTCGACGAGGGTCTGCACGGAGCGGATGTCGGTGAAGGGCGGGAAGACGGCTACTTCGGTTGCGGAGAAGTTGAAGTTTGCGTCGTCGAGGGTCCATGCGAGCTTCTGGACGAGGGTGACTGCCTCTGCGTGGTTGAGGTTCATCTTCCAGTTGCCTGCGATGAGGGGCTTACGCGACATAGTTCGCTCCTTAGCTTTCCCGCGCGGTATGCCGGGCGGGGTTGTTGTTCGGAATTTTCCTTTTCTATTTTAGAGGGTTGGCGGCATATTTTCACTGGTTCGGCGCGGTTTTATGCTGTGCCTTGACTATTCTCACCCCGCGTTCGCTGATTGCGCGGAACCCCGGATACGAAGTACCGGCAGGGTGGAGCTTAGGGGCTCTACCCTGCCGGTATTCTGCCGGTGGTGTTTGTCTGCGGTGTGTTAGTACCTGCCGCCGTTGAGAGCGGACAGCAGAAAAGAAAAGGTAATGGCGATAATGATTGCTTCGAGTGCCATCACTCGTGCGCATAAGCCGAGGGACTGTGCCCAGGGCATCTTACGGGTGGCGATTGCTTCGGTAATCCAGGTGACGAGTGCACAGTATGCGAAGGCGATACACACCCAGATAATGATGCTCGCAATAATCAGCAGGGGCGCGTTAGGCCCTGTCGTGTACGTCAGGTATAGCGACATTAGAGGTATCCCGCCGATAGACACTCCAAGGGGAACCGCAACCAGGAGGCAGATAAGCGAGTAGAGGCCCATGCGCTTAGGCTCTGCGGGCGCGGGTGCTACCGCCTCGGCGGGAGCTGCGGATGCGGTGCTTGCTAGAGCCGGGTCATGCTCGGGGCTTTGGAGGGCGGTTGCGGTAGGTACTGCAGTAGCTTCTACCGTGGTGCTTTCTGTGGCATTGTTCTCCGGCAAGGGGCTGCCCTGCATGGTGCTAGCCTGCGCGGGCGCGCTGGGGTTCTGGGGTGACTGTTCCATATGTCTCCTAGTGTGGTTGGTGTGGTTATCGGTGATGTCGTGCGGTTACCGGGAAGGTGGGTTCTTATACCTCTAGCCCTTCGAGGGAGAATCCCGGAGGGTACAGCGGCGTGGCGTCCTTATCGTCTTCCACCAGCACCCAGCGGCCGCGCAGGTGCTCCGCACAGAGGAAAGCGTACTCTTCCTCACCGGTCTTCAAGAACTTATCGATGGGTAACTTCTCCCCCGTTTGGGGCACGTAGAAGACAGCCTCATCACGAATACGTCGCCTTGCCTGGTATCTCAATATCTGCCGACCATTCTTACTGCGGTCATTAATACCGGCGGTGGTAACCTGCAGGCGGTACACATCCTGACCGGCGATAAGCCAGCCGCGATTTTCCCGGTACAGCCGAAGAAGCTCGGGAGAAATGATCTCTTCGGGGTTGATCACTTCAGAGAGCGGCTTGGTATCTCCGGTGTAGTAGAAATAGTTCAGGGCGGCATAAAAGTACGCCTGAAAAATATAGAAACCACCGCGGTTATACTCATTCATTCCCGGCTGCAGAACGGGGTAGGGCACATTCTGGGCTGCATGCTCTTCAGTGGCGGGTACGTACCTGCCGTTGCGCTCGTAGGCGGTGTAGACCATAAACCCCGCTGCGCTTCCACGGTCTACGTAACCAGCATCAAACTTCTCATCAGGTTCTAGAGCGATTAGTGCCCTATCCCATTTAAGAAGACGCATTTCCTGTTTTTCCTCATTGGTGGCGAGGATACCGGCCTGTCGACCGACGATGAGAGCGCCGAGGGTGCCAACGCCTGCTATTGCGAGGGCACGACGAGAAAAACGGGGCTTCCGTGACTCCGACTGATGAGCAAGTAGCTGACCAGAAGATACCGGATGAGCTTCCTGGGAGGAATTCTGCTGGGCGCTCGTCTCCTGTTCCTTACGTTGGGGTCCCATGGTTATACCTCCTTTTCGGGGATGAAGTGAATATCCCATCCGGGATCGAGGAAACGCGAGCGCAGGGTACCGTAGATTGCTCCGTCGCGAAGGAGTCCGCGCGTGTCGAATTCGGTGATGGGCTGTAGCTGCCCGGTGTCTTTCCGGAAGACTTTTGCTTCGGGAAGGATGTCGAATTTGACGTTCCAGTCGAAGATTTTTTGTTCTTCGTTGTGGATGCGCGGTTGTGCTTCGAGAATGTGCATGGTCAAGATTTGTTGGTTGGGGGTGATGACCCACCCTTTTCCGTCGTCAAAGATATCTTGGATGGCGGGGAAGAATAGTTCTTCGGCGGTCATTGCATATTCGAGGCGACGCGAATCGGATGCCAAAAGCATATAGTTTTGGCATTGATAATAGTAGATATTATAGAATTCCAAATCAGCGGACGTTAGAAATTTAGTAAACGTGTAGGTGTAGTCTGGCGGCGGCGCAGAATATGCAGGGTGCTGCTGGTCTGCTGGGGTATAAATTCCAATCATGTCAGTATCGACAAGATGGTATGCTCCCCTATAGTCCTCTTGGTTGAAGAATTTTTTAGTCCACTCCGGGTCGACACTCATTTCCTCTCCTTCCTAAAATATATCTCTTATTACCTAATGCTATTTTGAATTCACGAATCTATTTCGTGTATCCAGCAACAGAAACACCCTTGGGCAACAAAAGGTCACCTTGCAGATTTTCGTCAACGCTTACCCAGCGTCCGTCCAAAAACTCGCCGTAGAAATCTATAGTCGGGTGGCGGTCAGTATGAAACATATCCCGAAAATACTTCACTTCACCGGTATCGCGGTACACAAAATAGGCGTCTCCATATATCGACAATTCCGTCTGCAGCTTGTATATTTTTCGTCCCTGAATCTCTCGGCTACCGTATCCGTGAGTTTCCACCATATACGATTCAATTTCTTGATCCGAAACAATCCACCCCTGGTTATTGGCTATAAATTCGTACACATTGGGAAAGATAACTTTCTCGGGGTCAACAATCTTTGCTAGGGGTTCAAGATCACCGGTCAAATACCCGTAGTTCTTGGCAGCGTTATAGTAGGCGAAGAACAAGTACATACCTGAAATATCGTATGTATTCATCTTCTCGCGGATAACTGGGTAGGGTACATTCTGTGCGGGTGCCTCACGGGTTGCGGGAACGTAGAGACCGTCCTTGCGGTATGCGGTGTACACCAGCCGACCAGATAGACCTGCTGCAGTATTCTTGTAGCTTTCCTCTGCAATTGTTGTTGCAGGCTCGGCGGCGGCTAGTGCTTGGTTTCGCTTCCATGAGGCATCTTCTTGCGCGATTCGCTCGTTTAGCGAAGCTTTCCAGTTTGAGCCAGCCACATACAGACCCGATGCTGCGGCAGTGCCTACTACAGCAGATCCCAGTAACAGGGCACGACGAGAGATTTTGGGGTTCTTTTTCTGCTCTGATGGGTTATTGCCGGTTGAGGATTCCCGAAGAGCAGGAGTGTTATTGTTTTCCTTCACTGTTTTCCTTTCCTTTAGTTCCCCTGCACTGGGCCATATGTGGGGGTAAAGTTGACTTCCCACTTGGGGTCCAGGAATCGACACACCATAGTTCCGTAGATGGACCCACCTGTAACAATGTTGCGAGTGTCAAAATCAGTAATCGGGTAGAGCTTTTTCTCCCCCACGATAAAGACTTTCGCCTCTGGTTTCAGGTCGTATCGAACGTTAATTTCGCATACGTGATTTGCTTCATCCACAATACGGGGCTGAGGTTCAAGAATCGTGAAATTAAGAATTCGCTGGTTCGGGGTAATGACCCAGCCACTAGCGTTGTCGTAGAGCTCTTGGATGGTGGGGAAGAACAATCCGCCTAACATATTTTCAAGATGAAGTCGTCGCGAGTCTCCGGATAGAAGCATATAGTTCTGATAATTTGCATAATAAGTGACCGCGATATTCATGGAAGAAGCCGTCATATTACGCTCATATGTGCTGTTGTAGTATGGCGGCGGCGCAGCGTATGCGGGATGTTCTTCCGTTGCCGGTTCATATATGCCGATATTAAATACATTTTTCGGATCATTGATTGCCTCGCGGTAATCATAATCGTCATGGAATGGTTTTGCGTAGGCATTGTGCTTCGGAGAAGCGCTAGCTGTTGCCGAAGGGGTTTCTTTTGATTTATTATCTTTGGTTTTTGGCGTGGATGAGCAGGCACTCAAAGTTAAGACGCTGCCAACGCCAAGCACGCCCTTCATAAAACCTCTACGAGAGCTACGAAAAATCATAATCACTCCTATTTATCCTTAATAGTGAAAATAATGCATAATAAGCCTATTTTATTTCTTAGTCAGTTCATACATTGCCCGGTCTTTAGCGCTAACATAAGAAGTATTTGTGCCAGTGTAAACACCATCTTTCAGATCACTCTTTCCGTCTTCATGCTTAACAGAATACTGATCCGCATCAGCTATATCCACCGCCGGAGCCTTCGCATGCTTAACGTATTCCTCAGTAGCATTGACATACTCAGTCATCGCATGAGCCTCAATCCAAGGAATAAGATTTTCCCCTTCTCCCTGACGCGCAACAAAGTAGGTCCGATCCGCTGGATCATATAGGCGCGCATCGCGACGACTAGGAACAAACCCAGGCACAGCATCATTGGGATTGATCACCTCGGCATAAATAAATTCATTTTGAAGTTCAGGATTCTTAGCTCCAAGATTCATATTGGGAGCACCGTATGTCACGACGTTAGACACCTTATATTTACTATTAAATTCCTTATTATTAGCCAACGAGTAAGCTACAGCTCCACCCTGAGAGTGACCAACCATCACAACTCGGTCTGCACCCTGAAGCCCGGCCTGTTTCATCGCTTCTTCAACCATCCGATGGTACGGAGACAAATCATGAATAGGCTTATCCGTTGAGTTTGCAGACAAACCCAAGTTATTGCCTACACTGCCAATTTCTCCATTCTTTCCAAAATCAGAAAAATCTGTACCAGGTATATACACATACGCCACTTTCTCTTCTTTTCCACCTACATTTTTAGTATATACATCGATTTGAATAGCGGAATACTTTCGACCACTTTCTCGCTCAATATCCTTTACCCTCTGATTATCATTTACTTCATTAAGTCGTTTCGCAACCTGATTAATATCACGCGGAGGAACAGAGGGAGGATTAGTATATGCAGACATATCTCGTTTCACATTGAGGCTCTCAATACTAGGATGCGCAACATAATCACGATATCCCTTGATTCCCGTCACCATTTCTAGAATATATATTTGGATGTTCCAATCTAGTTCTATCCCAAAACTAGAAAGAATTTTAAAAATACCCAAAAGTGATCCAAAATTTTCTTTTCTTTGAAGTAAAGGTTTACGAATTTCCTGTGGAGTCACTGGACGCAAACCCCACGGGTCAGCCAGAGAAATAGGGTTCCAGCCCACAAACGAATTCACGTCCGCACCGTGCACAATACCCGGAACCGAGCTCAAAGCGTCAGTGGACACAAAACGGCGCACGCTAGCGTCAGCCACACGGAAGCCCATGAAGTCAAGGCCAGCAACATTGACAGAAGAAGCTGCCGGACCAGCACTAACCATGCCAAGACCAGGAACAGTAGGAACAGCAACTACGTCGCTCTCCCACGGGTTAGAAGACATAGACCACCCCAAGCCATAGCCCAGTTCCTCCGCAGAAGACATATTCTCCAGCACAGAACCAGCACTCATTCCGCCCACGCCCAATACCATAGGCGTTGATGAGACAGCGTCCCATGCCAAAGGCGTAGAAGCACCGGGGACATCAACCGTGGTGCTTGTATATACAGAGGCAAGCTCACCAGTCATGTCATGGTGCAGCAACCATTCTTCATCACCCTGGCGAATAGCGTTCACCTGCCCCATGGCATCCCAGCCAAGGGCACGCTCACGGCGCTGCCCGGTCAGCTCGTCCGTGGTCACCTCACGGACGCGCTCACCGGCAGCGTTATAGAAATACTCAGTTCGAGAACGATTCTGAACAGTCCCATAGGCACCATACTGTGCCTCAGAAACAGCGCTGAGTAGACCAACTGAATTATGGCTGAAGGCGCGTTCCAGAAGCAGGGCGTTATTTCCCTGCTCACAATTGCGCTTATACAATGCCTCGGCGACCATCATGCCGTTTTCGTAGGTCCAGGTTCGCTCCTGAACACCATCCGATACAGAGATAAGAGCGCCGGAAGCATCATAACGATACTTCATAGTGCGCACCTCAGAGTTATTTTCTGCATCTTCAAGAGTGCAGACAGCAACCCGAGAAGAAGTATCACGTTCCACACTGGCGGCGAACATGCTCATAGTTGCAGCACCGTTTCCCGCTCCTCGGGCGCCGTTACGCTCTACCTTGTACCCAACGGGAATGTTCTTAACAGGATCAAGTTCCCACATGGCATGAGTATCATCTGTACTCATCGAGGTCAAAGCACCACATGAAGCATGGGTAAATTCCATCTCCCTGATGCGAGCAAAAACGTCCTTAGACTGAGTATGGCGCACTCGACCCGCACCGTCACGCATCCAGTGGACTGAACCGTACGGGTTGCTACTCATTACCAGAACACCATCTGCATCGTAGGTATAGTTCAGCGTATATTCACCGCGCTGCTTAAACGCTTGCAAGGCATGGAGAGTACGCTGGTTCGCATCTGGGACGCGAAGAATACCGGTGGTGTGGTCAGCAATAGACACCGTACTTGAGATGCGCTTCATGCTCATATCACTGTGGGGTACGCGAGTACGGCTCAGCAACCTACCAGATGCAGAGTACTCATAAATGTGCTCTGCCTTTGCATCATTTACCGAAACCTTCAACGTGCCCTGCTGAGAGCCACGTCCACTCATCAAGGAATATTCAAAAGTTCCCTGAACTTCACCATCAACCGTGACTGAGCGGAGTACACCACCACAAGCGTAATCGTACTCAAACGAACGGATACGTTCGCCGTCATTCATCGTCAGAAGACGGCCTGCAGCATCGTAAGAGAAAGTACGTACGAGAGAGTCTGCCGCACTTTCAACCGTAAAACTTGTACCCGAGCGTTCTTCACGCAGAAGACGTCCTGCCGCATCCCATTCGTAGCTCGTTACGATACCCGCAGGCGTAATCCAGCGCAGAGGACGTGCGAGGGCATCATACTCACAGCGGGAGGTGCCACCCAAAGCGTCTTCAACGCTAACAAGGCGACCTGCCGCATCGTATGAGAAAGAACGGGTACCTTCAACGCTATCTTCAATACGCGCAATAAGTCCACGTGAAGTGTAGCTGTAGCAGGTAACCTTCTCCCCCGTATCTTCTTTAATGCGTCGACCAGCAGCATCGTAGGTGTACTGCACAAGACGCAACGAGGCAGTTGAAGTATCTGCAGAATCCCTAATGGTCTTCTCTAACAAACGACCTGCGAGATCGTAAGTAAAGATAGTCTCCAGGTAACCCTCATCAGCATCGAGCTCGCTCGTTTTCTTGAGGGTTTTCTGGCTGGTACAACGGCCCGCCGCGTCATATTCAAAGAAAGTCTCTCGACCAGCTGCACTGATGCTACGACTCATACGTCCCTGAGCATCGTACTCGAAGCTAATTGCCCCGCCATCGGCAGAGCTAATCTGAGCAATCTGACCGTGAGTGTTATATCCAGCCTGCGCAGAGCTATCAGATGAAGAGTTGAGAAGGATAGAGGCATCCGGCATGTTCAGCTTAGGAACGGGCACCCCAAAGAGAGCCGCCATATCCTGGCGGTTCTCAAACATCGTCATAACAGACGGAAGATGAGCAGCAGTAAGGGCGCTATCGCCTCGCGATACGTTATCGCGGGAACCCAAAATAGTGGGAACACGAAGTTCCGGCTGCACCAAGCTCCACGACGCCCAAGGACCCGCAGGACGCTCAGAAGGCTGCTTACCTGCTGAAGCAAGCCCCGCAAGAGAAGAGTTAGAGCGCAAAGATCCAGCGGGACCCAGACCCGGCACCATATTCATCAGAGAATTTGATGCAGAGACAACTCGTCCCAGGGCATCGGTTACAACGGCGTAGTTACCAGGCGCGCCCTCAACTCGCATTGAATACTCACCGTGAGAGCGCGAGTGGGTAATGCTCAAAGCTACACCAGTAGCGTCCACCATGCGACTCAGGTCGCCAGTTAGAGAATATTCGTACTCGGTACGAGCCCCACAGGGGTCAACGATAGCGACGAGCTGCGAGAGTTCGTCGTATTCATAATGGGTCCGGGCTCCTGCGGCATCAGTTATGGAGATAACGTTGCCCCAAGTGTCGCGTTCGACACTGGTTCGATTACCCATAGGGTCAATCACAGCGCTTAGGTGACCAGCTGAGTATTCAAAAGTAGTGATGTTACCTTCAGGGTCGGTCAGCGCTGTCAGGTGCTGCTCGGAGGTCGGCGTAGCGTTCTGAGCTGCTTCTGCATAAGACAAACCCCAACGAGCACCCACCGCATCGACCACCGTGCTGAGTCGCCCACTCGCATCCCACTCAAAATACTGGGTATTGCCGAGAGGATTAGTTACTGAGCTCAGGTTGCCAGCAACATCATACGAATACTGCGTTTGCGCACCGCTAGAGTCCGTGGAGCTCAGAAGCTGTCCACGGTCATTGTAGGTAAAGTGCTGTTTGAATCCTGATTCATCAGTGACGGCGGTGCAATGACCGGCGTTGTCCCATTCAAGATAAGTTGTATTGCCTCCGTTACGGGTAATAGTCAGGGGGTTAGGGTCCAGCGGATTCTGGGAGTAGGTATAGCGCGTTTCGGTGAGGGTGCCTGCACGCCGATTCTTATTCATAATTCGGTGGGCAATCATACGGTCGTACTCATCCCACGTATAACGGTGGACTGCACCTTCCGGAGTATTTTCCGAGACAAGGCGAGCGCGTTCATCGTAGCTACGATGAGTCACAGATCCGTCACGCTCGCAGATATAGGTGCGGTAACCGTAGGAGTTGTATCGCATGGACTGGCGGCTTCCGTCACCAGCCACAAGGGAAACAAGCTGACCGTGTTCGTTTGAGCGCCAAATATTAGCGTGCTCACCGGTTCCGGAATCTTCAATCACGGTCATTAGACCGTGCTCATAGCGGTAGCTAATATTTCGACCATGCTCGGTCTTCTGGGCTACGATGCGACCGTCAGCGTCATAGCTATTCTCAACCTCGCAATATCCCGTTTCATTCCAGACACGGTGGATGAGGTTATCTTCCGTCTGTTCATAACGGCGGGTACCATCAGGTCGCTGAACTTCACAAAGTACGCCAGCAGAATTGTAAATATAGCGCGCATCGTTCAGCTGGCTTTCGACCTGTCCTGATGAATGTTTTTCAGAGGAACCTTCATTGAAGTTATTCAGAGACGCAGCAGATACAAAATCCTGTGCGTCATAGCTGACAACAATGCCCTGCGCGCTAAGAGGCTGAATCAAAGCACTCGGTCGCTGAGCTACGAATTCCCCATCAGCATTAGCCTTTGGGCCACGGTTGTAAAGAGCAACTACAACTGAGCTGGGGTGCCCCTCCATGAAAGCAACCAATTCACCCGAAGGAGCGTACAAATAACGGCTACCAGAATGGTTAGTAACTGACCAGTAGTAGGTGGGTTCAGGCGATTCTGCTACTTCAAAAGATGTCGGCAGTAGACGATGGGCAGACTTGACCGCTTTATTCACAGCAGAGTATAGGGCGCGATAAAGCGCCTCTTGCCCTTCTGTATTTTCTTCGAAGGGCGCAGAGGCTGATTCCACATTATGTGTAGGTGCCTCGTCTAGAGCCGACTCGGTTACCTTCTCCAACCAGTAAGGAGCATTGGGAGTCCGGGCATACCCGCTAGCCGAGTTCATATCACGTTCAAAGACGAGTTCACGACCGTCGGCAGTGTGCCATGAGATGCTGTCAGAGTTTTGCTCAAGCCGGCTATCCAGCATGCTTGACCAGCCCTTACCAAAAGCGCCACGAGGGGTATTCGGGAGAGCAGCGAGAACACTGTTGTAGGTGCGCTCAAGACGCAACACAGGGTTTACACGAGAGCGAAGGTCAACTTCGCTTTCAATGAAGTTACCGGTTGCAACGTTGACGGGGTCATTTGCGTAGCCAGATGAGATATTTACACCGGTAATACTCATTCCAGGAACCTGCAGTAGGTGATGCATGGGAATATCATCATGCATCAGCTCATTCAGAAGGTTCATGTCGAGGCTAACTTGAGCCTTTGCTCCAGGCCCGGAAAGATCAACAGAACCCTCCACCGAAGCACTAGTGAGATTGCCATAAGTTGCAGCATCAAGCATTACCTGAGCAACTTTTCCTAGCCAGGTAGCATCTTCATACACATCTTCAATCCAGGTGTGCAACGCAGCAATCAAAGAATCAGCGTTAAAAGTTCCCCACGAAGTATTCGAACGGAACTGAGCATAGGTGGACGCGACGCGATGTTGTGCCTGGCCAAGTTCAGCATTCATAGAAAAAGTAATCTGACCATACTGATACACATTATGTGGAATGATAGAAACTGTGGAACCAGCAGAGGCAATTGCAGCACGGGTATTCACACGTTGAGTACCCCGAGCGGAGGAGTTTTCCTCCGCCAAACGACCAAGAGTGCTCTGAGAGGCTCCCGAAGATACAGCGCTTCCCTGACCACCGGTAAGGGGGTCAACTACAGGGCGGGGCGTGTAGACCTCAAAACGAGGGGGTAGCGCAGGCATAGGCTGAGGAGGAATCTCGATGTTGAGATCAGGGATATCAACGTTATAAGCACCTTGCTTTTGAAGGTCAAACTCGAATTCACGAGCTTTTTGTTTACGTTCTTTTAGCTCTTCCCATTTAGTAATCTCTTGGCGGATCTGCTCTTCCTCGTGGGCAGCACGAATATAAGTCTCCATATTACGGGCAGCGGTGCTAAAGCACTCTTTAAACTCGCGCAATAGCGCAAACGACGAGGCAAGCTTTGCGGCATATACTCGTGCGTAGCCGCCAGTAAAGCCCAGCAGAGCGAACTGAGCTGCCCCACTTGTACCATCGGCGCCATAGCGAGCAGGAAGCTGATGCTCGATTACTTGAGTTAGATGCGTCAAATGTGTTTTGAGAGCCTCGGCGCTCTCAAAGTCAAAAGGAACAGCTTCAGTGTTAGCGTGGACGTTACCCACGTCTTCAGGCATAGGCTGGACGTTATCCATATATTCACTTCCGGAAGTTGATGTGACAGTGAACGAGCTTCCTCGCCCACATTCGTTGCATGTGTGTTCCCTCTCGGTGACAGTGAGAATCACACACCCTTCAAGGTAACACACGCACGTTCTGCACACGAACTCAGTAGGACGGATTCCACCTCCCCTAGCCAACCGCGAAGAGCCCACCTCAAAAGCCCAGCAAGAAACCCCCGCCAGCACAGTACCAAAAGTACTGCCCAGCGGGGGTTCCTAAAGAAGCCACATAGAGAAAACTACAGCTGCCCGAATCCTTGCGGGTAGATCGGCTCGTAGGTGTTGCGATTGCTGTAGCCGTCGCGGTCAACCACAATCACCCACTGCCCACGCAGATGCTCCACAGCCAGCGAGAAACGCCCCAGATACTTCAAATATTTGCGGATATCTTGCTTCTCCCCCGTCTCCTTAACGTAAAACGCAAGGTCCTTAGCCTTAGTCGTGTACAGGGTGCTCACCAGGATTTTTCGGCTCGTATTTTTAGCCTTTTCACCCGCGATAAGATCATCAGCAACATTGGCGCTCAGCACATTCTTATCAGCCGAAATAACCCACCCTCGCTTCTCCCTGTACAGGCGAAGAATTTCGGGGTGCAGCACCTTTTCCGGGTCCGTAACCTTAGAAAGAGGCTCCGTATCGCCCGTGTGGTAGAAGTAATTCATCGACGCAAAGAAGTACGCCAAGAATGCGTACAAGCCGGCGCGGTCGTAGTTATCCATTCCGGGCTGCTGAATAGGGTACGGCACGTTCTGCGCCGCCTGCGCCTCGGTAGCAGGAATGAAGCGCCCCTTACGTTCGAATGCCGTGTAGACGAGCGGCCCGGAGGAAGGCCCCAAGCTGTGGAGCTCATCGTACTTCTCCGTGGGTTCCAGGCGTACAAATTCCTGGTCACGCTTCTTATCGGCCTGGGACTCCAAGCCTGTCCCGTTGAGCAGTTTAGTGCCCCAGCCAAAACCTATCGCGACGAGGGCGGCACCGGCGAACACGCCAGCTCGTATAAACTTGGCGCGAGAAATCATAGACCTCATGAGCGCTCGTTGCTCGTTGTATCCGGGTCCGCCGTATCCGGGTCCACCAAAGTTATTCATCATGTTGCTCTCCCCTCCCCTAGCTCAAACTATTTTCTGGGATGAATTGGACGGGCCTCCACTCATTCGTGAATTGTGTGCGTAGAGTCCCGTGTATTGCGCCGTCACGGATCAGGCCGCGCGTATCAAAATCGGTGATGGGGTACACCTGGTTTGTGTCTTTGCGGTACACCTGAACTTCGGGAAGAATATCGAACCGCACGTTCCATTCCACAATTTTTAGCGTCTCGTCGATGAGGCGCGGCTGCCCCTCCAGAAGGTTCATGGTCAGAACCTTAGAGGCAGGCGTAATGACCCAGCCTTTACCCTCTTCGTAGAGGTCCTGAATGGCGGGGAAGAACATTTCTTCGCTGATATTGTCGATCCGCAGAACTGCCGGTTCGGAGGCGAGAATCATGTAGTTTTGGCAGGCGTAGTAGTAGCCCAGGTAGGGGCGCAGGTTTGACACCTTGTAAGCATTCGGCGTGTACCTCACGCCCGGGGCGGGTGCCGAGTAGGCGGGGTGGTCCCGGTTTGCGGGTGTGTAGGGCCCGATTACGCAGTCGGCTACATACGGGTATGTTCCGGTGTAGTCTTTTTCGTCAAAGAGTATTTGAGCGTTGACGGTCATTCTTTGCCTCCTTGGATTCGATGTTCACTAGTTGCCGTTTTCATAAGCTGCCGAGGCGGTTCTGGGCTGCTCGGGGCGGTTGGGTTCAACGGCTGGGCTTCTTCGCCCGCCTGTATTCGCTTGTCTGTATTTGTTTGCCTGTGGAGGTGCGTGCGCTCCCTGCTTCGCTCCCCCGCGGCAACCGTATGGGTACCGCCCGGTGAGCGCAGGGAACCTGTACATTTCCAGTCTAGTAAAGCTGCCTCTAAGCATCCCGGATAGAGGCACCAAACCCAGGGAATCCACAGCATATAGCCAGGAAGCAGCCCCAAAACCCCACCCGCATAGGGTAAGCCGGGTATGAGCGGGCATGCAGAAACCCCCGCCGGAACGGTACCGAAATACCGCTCCAGCGGGGGTTCCTTACACTAAAACCGTGTACTAAATCTGTGCACCCAGATTAGGCGCCCAGTGCCTCCAGGCCGGGCAGGGTCTTACCCTCAATGTACTCGAGGGAAGCGCCACCACCGGTGGAGATGTGGCCGAACTGCTCGTCCTTGAAGCCCAGGTTACGAACTGCCGAAGCGGAGTCGCCACCACCAATGATGGAGAATGCGTCAGAGTCGACGATAGCCTGTGCAACCGCGCGGGTACCCTCAGCGAAGGGAGCAATCTCGAACACGCCAACGGGGCCGTTCCAGAAGATGGTCTTTGCAGCCTTAATCTTCTCAGCGAAGATTTCGCGGGTCTTGGGGCCAATGTCCAGACCCTCAGCCTCTGCACCCAGCTTGCCACCGGTCAGGTCCTCAATGGGGCGAACCTCGGTGTTAGCGTCAGCGGAGAATGCGTCAGACCAAACAACATCCACTGCGGTGATGATCTCGGTGCCCTTCTCGGGAGCTTCCTTCAGGTAACGCAGAACGTTCTCGACCTGGTCCTTCTCCAGCAGAGACTGGCCAACCTCGTAGCCCTGTGCGTAGGCGAAGGTGTAACCCATGCCGCCACCGATCAGGATGGTGTCAGCCTTACCGATCAGGTTGTCAATCACGGCGAGCTTATCGGAAACCTTAGCGCCACCCATGACCACAACGAAGGGACGCTCGGGGTCGTTCAGGGTCTTAGCCAGAACGTCAACTTCCTTCTTCACCAGGTCACCCAGGTATGCGGGCAGACGCTTAGCAACGTCGTAGACGGAAGCGTGCTTGCGGTGAACCGCGCCGAATGCGTCGTTCACGTATGCGCCGTTCTCGCCGGTCAGTGCGACCAGCTCGTCAGCGAATTCGCCGCGCTCTGCGTCATCCTTGGAGGTCTCGCGTGCGTCGTAGCGGACGTTCTCAACAACCAGAACTTCGCCGTCAGCCAGGGCTGCTGCCTTAGCCTTTGCGTCCTCGCCGACCAGGTCGGTTGCAACCTTCACGGGCACGGATGCCAGCTCAGCCAGGCGTGCAGCTGCCGGTGCGATGGAGTACTGGGGGTCGACCTTGCCCTTGGGGCGGCCCAGGTGTGCGGTCACGATAACGCGTGCGCCAGCCTTGGCAAGCTTCTCAATGACGGGCAGGGATGCGCGGACGCGGCCGTCGTCGGTGACAACGCCGTCCTTCAGGGGTACGTTCAGGTCGGAACGGACGAGAACGTGGCGGCCTGCGACGCCTTCTTCGAGCAGTTCGGACAGTGCCTTAGCCATAGGATTTCCTCCTGGATAGGTGGGTTTATATACCGTTTCCATCATACCGAATAATAGGGTGTTTGCCAGCCTAAAAAATAGCTTTTATAAGGTGTTTCTCCGCAGAATATCGCGGATATTCGCACTCCCTAAAACCTATTTTCTTACAGTATTTTTGACCCAAAAAGAGCGACGGAAAATAGTATGTTTATACGTTTTTAAGAGGTTTATTCAAGACCCTTACAAAAGAGTCTTGGTACAGCAAACCCCGACTCCCCCGCTTGATGCGGTGGTGCCGGGGTTCACTATGCGTTAGTTACGCGGGGTGACGCTTACACTCGGTGAGCGTCGTAAGCCTATTGGGGCTTAGAGGGATGCCACAACCTTGTTGGTGAACATCACGAGGCGTGCAACGTAGCCGTACTCGTTGTCGTACCAAGCGATAACCTTCACCTGGTCGCCGATGACCTTGGTCAGCGGTGCGTCGAAGACGGTGGAGATGGGCTCACCCTCGATGTCCTTGGACACGATGGGATCCTCGTTGTACTTGATGATGCCCTTCATGGGGCCCTCAGCTGCTGCCTTGACTGCTGCGTTGACTTCCTCAACGGTGACCTCGCGCTCAGCGGTGAAGGTCAGGTCGGTGATGGAGCCGGTGATGGTGGGAACGCGGACTGCGAAGCCGTCCAGCTTACCCTTCAGCTCGGGCAGAACCAGGCCAACAGCTGCTGCTGCACCGGTGGAGGTGGGGACCATGTTCACAGCTGCTGCGCGTGCACGGCGCAGGTCGCGGTGGGGAGCATCCTGCAGACGCTGGTCAGCGGTGTATGCGTGGATGGTGGTCATCAGACCCTGCTTGATGCCGAATGCATCGTTCAGAACCTTAGCCATCGGAGCGAGGCAGTTGGTGGTGCAGGATGCGTTGGAGACGATGTGGTGGTTAGCTGCATCGTACTGGTCGTCGTTCACGCCCATGACGAAGGTGCCGTCGATGTTCTTACCGGGAGCGGAGAGGATAACCTTCTTAGCGCCAGCCTCGATGTGTGCCTTTGCCTTGCTGCCTTCGGTGAAGAAACCGGTGGACTCGAGGACTACGTCAACGCCCAGGTCCTTCCAGGGGAGGTTCTGGGGGTCACGCTCAGCGAGGATCTTGATTTCCTTGCCGTCAACAACCAGTGCGCCTTCCTTGACCTCGACCTCTGCGTTGAAGCGACCCATGATGGAGTCGTACTTGAGCAGGTGTGCCAGGGTTGCAACATCGGTGAGGTCGTTGATTGCGACGATCTCGAAGCCGACGCCCTCGGTCTGAGCTGCGCGGAAGAAGGTGCGGCCGATGCGGCCGAAGCCGTTGATTGCTACGCGTACAGTCACTGGAGTATCTCCTTGTCAGTGCGTTGGTGGCGGTGTACAAATCCGATGCCTTGCAGGCTCTGGTTTAGTCGGATTCGTCCGTGCTCTATGTTGCCCGGTGCGTTCCGCCGTTGTTGGTAACAATCCTACCCTAGTTTGTGTGTGTTTTGGTGTGTTCTATCGAGAAATTTTTGTGAGTTGCGCCATAAAAACCGGCAAAAACCCGTTGTTTTCTGTTGGTTTGCGTTGTGTTCACCCTTAGAAAATGTTGCGATACGGTCACGGCAACATAAACACACATGAAACGCACATTTGCTAAAAACCGCGCCATATCAAGGCAAAATGTGAGGGTAAAAAATACCCTTTCACTTGCGAATGGCTTTCAAAGAGGCCCCGTGAACTCACGGGCAGTGCAAATTCTCACGCGAAAACAGACGACCCCAACGTAAGACACACCACAGCCCAAAACGGGTTAAAAACTCCCCCGGAGCACAGTTTTCGTGTCGCGTTTCGTGTCGCCCGCGGCGCGGCGCGGGGACATGTTACACGGGACGAACTTTGAGCACACCGGATAGGCGGCTAGTACACGATCCTAATAAACAACCAGCCTAATAAACGACCAGCGCCACAGCACCCAGGCCCGAATGAGCAGACAGTACCGGCGGGAGCGCGCTCACCAAAAACTCCGGTGCCGAAGAAGCGACAGAATCATGACCCAGGGAGCTCTCCCCCAGCATCTGCTGAACCTGTTCATACAGCTGCACCGCCTGCGCCGCATTACCCACATGATGCACCGCAACCACCTCACCGCGCGGGGATGCGGCAAGCGAAGAACTAGCGGGGTCGGCGGCGGTAGAGCCCACTGAAGCAGAGCTGAGTGCCGCCGCATGCTGATGCTCACGGCAGGTCTGCACGGTCACCTCCACCAGGCGCTCCAGGGCGCGCGCCGCAGTGCGGGGGCGCTCCACATACGCCAGCTTGCCCTCGGTGATCGTGCCAATCGGCTTAATCTGGAACATCTGACCCACCATCGCCAACGCCGGGGAAACACGGCCACCGCGGCGCAACGCATCCAAGGTCGGGATATAGAAGTAGAGCGTGGACTGCTCGCAGACGGACTGAATGTAGTCCACCAGCTGCGCGGGACTCGGACATTCAACACTCGCGCCTGCGGATGCAGAGTTCAGCACCTCCAGGGCACGCACCACCGCGTGACCGTAGGCACCCGCGACCGTGCGGCTATCCACCACGCTCACACCCTCGGAACCCAGGCGGCTCAGGCGGGCACCGGTGCGCGCCGCCTCCACCGTGCCCGAAAGCTCACCGGACAGATGCACAGACACCACGTGCGTAAAACCGCGCGACGCCAACTCGTCATACACATCAGCGAACACACCCGGCGCGGGCCCGGAAGTGCTCACGGTCTGCCCCATCACGTGCGCGAGCATAATCGCCTCGTCCACCTCGGCGGCGGTCAAATCCTGCAGCTGACGGTCCGGCGCGCCCGGCGTGCGAATAGTCACCGGCATTGGAACCAGCGCAAAATTACCGCGAGCGCTCAGACGCTGAACCAGCTCCGGGTCGAGGGCTGCGGCGCTATCGGTAACCACGGCAATGCGGTTCTCTGCTTTGTTCTCTCGCTCCATATTCCGACCCTTCTTCCGGTTCGTCAGTGCATGATTCGACGACAAACCCTCTCCTAGCGTTCCCTGAACATTATGGCACTCATCACTACTGCAGTACAGCAAAGCCCCGCCGCGCCTCCGGCACGTTCCATGAAACGAACCGAAGCCACAGCGGGGCTTGTACTTTATCTAAGAAACTTCTTTATCTAAGAAGCTTAGATCACGATGTTCACGAGCTTAGGCGCACGCACGATCACCTTGCGGATCTCGGCGTCACCAATCGAACGCTGAACAGCGGCATCCGCCAGAGCCAGCTCCTGAAGCTCCTGCTCGGAGATGTCCTTCGCAACCTCCAGGCGAGCCTTGACCTTGCCCTTAATCTGCACGATAGCGGTGACGGTGTCATCCACCAGCAGAGCCGGGTCAACCTCGGGGAAGCCCGCGGTCAGAACCGGGGTGTCGTGACCGAGAGCGTGCCACATATCCTCAGCGGTGTACGGTGCGTACAGAGACAGCAGAATCGCGATGGTCTCAGCAGCCTTACGGACAGCCGGGTCAGCCGCGCCAGCACCGGAGTCAATAGCCTTACGGGTAGCGTTCACAAGCTCCATGGTCTTAGCAACAACCACGTTGAACTTGCCGTTATCCAGCAGGCCCTGAACCTCGTGCACGGTGCGTGCAATCAGCTTCTGCAGCTCCAGGTCACCGGCGGTTGCATCAACGCCGGGTTCGCTGGTGACGTCCTGGGCCACACGCCATGCGCGAGCCAGGAACTTCTGCGAACCAGCCGGGGAAACATCCGCCCAGTCCACGTCATCCTCGGGCGGGGACGCAAAAATCATGGTGGTGCGGATAGCGTCCACACCGAACTTGTCGAGCTGCTCACCCAGGTTCACGCCGTTACCCAGCGACTTGGACATAGCCTTACCGCCGTTGAGCACCTGACCCTGGTTCATGAGCGCCTTGAACGGCTCATCGTGCTTAATCAGACCCAGGTCGCGAACAACCTTGGTGAAGAAGCGTGCGTACAGCAGGTGCAGAATAGCGTGCTCCACACCGCCAACGTACATGTCGACGGCACCCCACTCGCTCATAGCCTGCGGGTCGAAGGGGCCCTCATCGAAGTTCGGGGAAACGTAACGCAGGAAGTACCAGGAGGAATCCACGAAGGTGTCCATGGTGTCCGAGTCACGGCGAGCCTGCTTGCCACACTCGGGGCAAGGCACAACAGCCCAGTCATCGGCAGCTGCAAGAGGCGACTGGCCCTTAGGAGCCAGCTGCTCACCGCGCAGGTTATCGGGCAGCAACACCGGCAGCTGATCCTCAGGCACCAGAACCTCGCCACAATCCTCACAGTGAATCACGGGGATGGGGGTGCCCCAGAAACGCTGGCGGGACAGCAGCCAGTCACGCAGACGGTAAATGACCTTACCCTCACCGGTGCCGGCAGCCTCAACCAGCTCAATAGCCTTAGTGAGCGCCTCAGCCTTCGGCAGGCCGGTCAGCTCACCGGAATTGATGAGCACGCCGTCACCAGCTGCGGCAACACCGCTGGTAGCCGGGTCCTCAGCACCCTCAACGTCCAGGACCTTCACGATGGGCAGGTCGAACTTCAGGGCGAACTCAAGGTCACGCTGGTCGTGCGCGGGCACAGCCATAATCGCGCCGGTACCGTAGTCAGCGAGCACGTAGTCAGAAGCCCAGACGGGCAGCTTCGCGCCGGTCAGCGGGTTAATCGCGTAGCGGCCGGTGAACACGCCGGTCTTCTCGCGGTCGGAGGACTGGCGGTCAATATCGCTCAGTGCCTTAATGTCTTCGCGGTACTGCTCCAGGGCAGCCTTGTGCTCGGGTGCCACAATCTGCTCGGCGAACGCCGCATCCGCAGCAACCACGATGAAGGTTGCGCCGTACAGGGTGTCCGGGCGGGTGGTGAACACGGTGAAGGACTCAGCAGCCTGGTCCTCGGTCGCCTCAATCTCGAAGCGCACCTCAGCACCCTCGGAGCGGCCAATCCAGTTGCGCTGCATGAGCAGAACACGCTCGGGCCACTTGCCCTCCAGCTGCTCCATGTCATCCAGCAGCTGCTGTGCGTAATCAGTGATCTTGAAGTACCACTGGTTCAGCGACTTCTTAGTCACGGTAGTACCGCAACGCTCACACGCACCGTTGACAACCTGCTCGTTCGCGAGCACGGTCTGGTCCTTGGGGCACCAGTTGACCATGGAGTCCTTACGGTACGCCAGGCCCTTCTTGTAGAACTGCTCAAACAGCCACTGAGTCCACTTGTAGTACTCGGGGTCCGAGGTGTGCAGGCGGCGGCTCCAGTCAGCGGCAATAGCGTAACGCTTGAAGGATTCAGCCTGAGTCTCAATGTTCTTGTACGTCCACTCCTTGGGGTGAGTGTCGTTCTTAATGGCTGCGTTCTCAGCGGGCAGGCCGAAGGAGTCCCAGCCAATCGGGTGCAGAACATCGTAGCCGCACTGCTTGAAGTAGCGGGCGTTCATGTCACCAATAGCGAATGCCTCCGCGTGACCCATGTGAAGGTCACCGGAGGGGTACGGGAACATATCCAGCACATACTTGCGGCCCTTGGGTGCGTGACCGGTGGGCTGGAAAACCTTCGTTTCGTCCCAGTAGGGGCGCCACTTGGCTTCCATAGCGCGGAAGTCGTACGCATTTTCGTTGCGTTCGGTCTCTACCTGAGCAGACACAGCGATTCCTTAAATAAAGACAGGTTGATAAAAACTTAACCCTCCAAGTGTAGCGCGAAACCCGCACCGCGCCAGAGTTGAGGCCGCCTCGACTACCAAATGGACGGCACCACCCACCCGACCACCTGCGCAATCACCCGCCCAACCACCGATGCGTCAGGCGGGTTTCAGAGCCCTTTCAGGCTTCTCCCCTAGAATTAAGAACGGGACTTTGCCGTCCCAGTACCCAACCCGCGAAAGGTACCCATGACCTCCACCGTTACCCCGGACTCCCCCAACACCTCGATTCTTGAGGGTGTGCCCGGCCCGCTCATTCCCGGCACCCGCCACGACGCCCTCATTGGTGAGGGCGCGCAGGCGGTTATGACCCGCTACTGGCAATACGGCAAAGGCATGAACGACGGCACCTTCCCCGAAGGCTCCTACCCTGTGCTGCTCGTGCACGGCTTCCGCGGCGACCACCACGGCCTGGAAATCATCGCGAACTACCTGCTGAAGCTCATCCCGAACGTCAGCATCATCAGCCCCGACCTGCCCGGCTTTGGCCGCTCCGCAGACCTGCCAGAAAACGCCCAGGACGAAAACAGCCATGGCGAAGATAATATCAACGCGTACGTGGCGTGGCTAAACGACTTTGTGGAACACACTAACCCCGCCCGCGAGGATGCACAGCCCCTACCGTTGCACCTGGTCGGCCACTCCTTCGGTTCCATCGTCACCAGCGCCTTCGCCGCCGCACACCCGAACTCGCTCGCACTGCTCTCGCTCATCAACCCCATTAGCGAGCCCGCCCTCGAAGGCAGCCAGCGCGTCGCCTCCCGCCTCGCATCCCTCTACTACCGCGCCGGCGCGGCACTCCCCGAAAAAATCGGCTACCCGCTCCTGCGTTCGCAGCTGATTACCCGCGCCTCCAGCGAAGTCATGATGCGCACCAAAGACAAGGCAATGCGCCGCTTCATCAACGGCCAGCACGCCGCCTACTTCGGCTCCTTCGGCTCCCGCCGCGGAGTGCTCAGCGCCTACGAAGCGTCCATTACGCACACCGCCGCCGAATACGCCGCCGCAATCCGAGTGCCGGTGCAGATGCTCGTCGCCGAAGACGACGACCTGGGCACCCCCGAAACCGCCCGCGCTATGTATTCGACGCTGACTTCCCGCAACTTGCCCGCCTCTTCGACCGGCGCCCGCGAGCGCCTGGACATGATCCCCGAAGTCGGGCACCTTATCCACTACGAAACCCCTCGCCTCGCGGCGGAACTCATCGCCGATTTCGCCGCCGAACACTAATGGAACGAGAAGTAAGGAACCAACATGAAACTCATGGTTGACGCCCGATACACCCGTATCGGCTTTCACGACGGCATCAGCCGCTACACCGCGTCCCTGCTGGGCGCGCTCAAAACCCTCATCGACACCGGTGACGAAGCCGCCACCGACCTCGACCTGACCATGATCATTAGCGACGAACGTCAGCTGGAGATGCTGCCGGATTTGCCGCACGTGAAGATCTGCTCGCCCACCGGCCCGCTCGAGCCGACCGCCTCGTTGCAGCTGAATAAGTACGCGCCGGACGTGGTGTTCTCCCCCATGCAGACCATCGGCTCCACCGGACGCAAATTCAAGCTGATCCTCACCCTGCACGACCTGATCTACTACTCGCACCCGACCCCGCCCGGGTTCCTGCCCGCACCGGTGCGCGTGGGCTGGAGGCTCTTCCACAAGACCTACACCCCGCAGCGCTTCCTGCTCAACCACGGCGACGCGGTCGTGACGGTTTCCGAGTCGACCGCCTCGCTGATTCGTGAGCACGAGCTGACCACCAAGCCGCTGTTCGTGGTGCCCAACGCCCCGCAGCCCGGCAGCGTGGTCTCCCGCCAGACCGCACTGGAACGCGCCACCACCCGCGAAGAGCAGCCCGTCAAGCACCTGGTGTACATGGGCTCGTTCATGCCGTACAAGAACGTGGAAACGCTGCTGCTGGCGATGCGTTCCCTGCCGGATTATCGCCTGCACCTGCTGTCGAAGATGCCGCCGCAGCGCCTGGTGCAGCTCACCGACGAACGCCTCATCGGTGAGAACGTGGAGGTGCACAACGGCGTGAGCGACGAGGAGTACCAGCAGATGCTCCGCCAGGCGCACGCCCTGGTGACTGCCTCCCGCGAGGAGGGTTACGGCCTGCCCGTGGTCGAGGCGCAGGCAGCCGGTTGCCCCGCGGTGATTAGCGACATCCCGATTTTCCGTGAGATTGCGCCGCACGCCGTGTTCGCACCGGTGGACGGTGCCCCGGAGGCACACGCCGCCGACTGGGTGAAGGCGATTCGCTCCCTGGAGGACACCGCCGTTCGCGGGCGCGTGATTATTGACGGCCTGTCGGATGTGCGCCGCTACTCCTGGCGCGACTCGGCACTCAAACTGCTGGAGGTCGTGCGCGGGCTCTAAAGCCTGCGTGGGGCAAAGAAATGCCGCCGCACTCCCCCGAAGCTCGGGAGGGTGCGGCGGCATTCTCGTATTTAGTTTGTGGTTGCCGGTAGGCGTATGCGGCTTGCGGTAAGGGAGTGCAAGGGTGGCTTGCGGCAAAGGTCTACAAGCGGCGGTTCGCTACACACTTCCTCCGCGCCGACGCAGGGAACCCGCCCTCGCAGAGCTCGGGCACCCTGAGGGCGCATCCGGAAGGTGAAGCCTCACCGCATCACACCGGAGCAGGAGTCCTTAGACCGTAGCAAAGCTACCAGTACGAGCCGCTTCCTTCGCAGCCAGCTCATCCGCATGACCGTACGCGTAGAAAATCTTCGCGTCATCCAGCTCAGCAAAACGAGCCAAGTAACGGCACACCGCGCCACGCTGAGCCTTCGTCATCGAGGACAGCAGAACAGGGTCCGGGTGAGTAATGCCGTTGTCGCGGCTCGGTGCCGAATCGCCGAACTCGGGCTCGTAATTAGAGGTGATATTGGTGAAACTCATCGGTGAGTACCTTTCCTTAGGGCGTTTCTTAGTGGAGCGCCGCAACAATGCAGACGCTGCCGGAGGCAACACCGCGAAAAGAACCTACGGAGATCATCGGAAGTCTCTTCGCAGTAGTGGTTGTGATACCTCTAAACTACCCAAGAGCTAATCAATGTTCAAGAACCATCAGGGAACGCCCCCATAGTGGACACGTTCCCGGTTGTCAGGAAGAAATCAGGGGCATCATAGCGGCATGCGACCGCCGAGTTCCCAACCGAACTAAAACCCACCCGAAAGCCAGCGTGAAAGCCAGCCTGAAAAGCAGAAATGCTGCCGCACTCACAAAGAGTGCAGCAGCATTTCAAAAGCTAATTATGCAGGCTACGCCATAGTTGCGTAGAGACCGCGTTCAGCATCCTTACGAGCCAGCTCGTAAGCGTGACCGTACGCGTAGAAAATCTTTGCGTCATCCAGCTCAGCGAAGCGCGCCAAGTAGCGGTAAACAGCTCCTCGTTCTGCGCTGGTCATGTCGGAAAGCAACACGGGGTCCGGGTGCATGACGCCGTAATTGTGTACAGAAGCAGACCCGCCGCATGCAGGTTCGTATGCGGGGGCGATCATAGTCTGAGTCACCAGTATTCATCTTTCGTTGGTGCGCACGGTTGTGAGGCGTACGCGAGGTTGAGTGATAGATACTGCCAACACCACCTCGACAAGCGCCGAAATAGTATCCGCAGTGCTGAATATATTACCGTGGATACGGAGACTACGCCAATTAGAATCATCCAAACCCCAGCAAATCTTAGGTGCACACGAATGCATAAAAATTCTGGGGTGCCCTTCCAACGGCACCGCCTAAGCGCCCTAAACTACAGCGCTCTGCCCTGCTTTACTCTCCTGCTTTTTCTCCCCTGCGAGGTTATGTTCCTCTGCATCCTCAGCGTCTTCATCCTCACCGTCAAGACCCAGAAGGGCCGTCACCATCGGCAAAGGATTGAACTCGCTCAGCTGACCCGTGCGGTCCACCTTGCGCATCATGAACGCACGCTGCAAACGCCGCTGAGTCCACGGCGAAAGCACCATCATCAGCAGCGCCTCCACCACAAAAATGCCGACCAGAATCCACATCAGCAGATCCGAAGAACCCGCCTGCTCGCGCAGCTGCTGAGCATCTGCCACCAGACGGTCAAAACCCTCCGAATGTAGGTGCGACGTATCAAGCCCAGTCAACGCGGACAGGCTCACCGGCGATGCCACATTCAGTAGCACCGACAGCATCAGCAGAAGCACCGCATACAGCCCGTAATGCATGGTGCGCATCCACTTCTTCACGCGCGCAAAACCGTGGTTCAGTTCCGTGCCAATATCGGTGAAAGCCGCCACCTTCTGCGACTGCTCGCCCGTCGGCATCATGTGCGGCACCAGGCGGTGCGAAAGCATCAACGGCACCGGCGAACACGCATCAAAATACTGCATGTGACTATTCACCGACGGGCCCGGCAGGGTCACAAAAGTAACGTCCACATCGGCGGGCTGAGTAATATTTGACCTGCCAATGCTGTCACCACGAGCGGAAATCTCGCACCGGTCAGCCACATCAAGATCCTGCAGCATCGGCGCGTAGGCGCGCACATACAGGTGGCAGGCGCTACGCACCGACATCATGAGCACCAGAATCAGCGCGCCCCAAAACGCCACGGAGGCGGCGGTCAGCTCAGGGACCGCGCCCTCAACACGCAACTGAGCCAGTAGCAGCATGAACACCGCGTACAGCATGAAAACGCCGTGCACGAAGAGCAGCGGAATCAGCCACTTCACGTAGGAGCGCGTGCCGTACGGGTTAACCAGGCGCACATCCGCCGGGGTGTTTACCGAGGTAGTTGCGGAGGTTTTTGCGGAGGTATCTGCGGAGGCGCTTTCCCGGGCGCTCTTGCGGCCAATACGCGCCCTACCCTTGAAGGCACCCGGCACGCTCGCAACCAGGGGTACCACGCTCAACGCTAGGGGCACCAGCATCGTATAGTGCAGCAGCGAACGGTACGGACCAAACAGCAGGGACGCCTCCACCAGCCACGAGAACGCCGCGACCGCGCTCACCCACAGAAGCATGGCGCGGTTACGGTAGCCGCCCGCAGCATCCAGGTGCCCCGGAGTGTCGTTACGGTCACTAGCGATAATGCCAATCGGGACCACGCCACTACCCAGGCCGTAGAAGAAACGAATCGGCTTCTTACCCGCCGCCGCACGACGACGCAGAAGCTCATAGCTCAAATACCCGCCCTGCGAATGGGCAATAATGCCCACCGCATCGCTACGGGAACTCAAATCGTCCAGCTGACGATCCAGACGCGCATAAATACGCTCCAAATCGCGCGACTCCGGGCTGGTCGCCGTCTGAATCAGCTGCGTCGGAATAGCCTTCACCAGCGCCCACAGCTCACGGGCACGACGAGCCAAAACCCAGCCCACAATACCCAGGCCGAGCACCGCCGCCAGACCCGTAAACGCACCCTGCGGAGTACCCAGAGACGCCACAAAAGCATCACGGAACGTCATGAGCGCCATAGCCGCCAGCACCAGCCACAGCGCCACGTTCACAAACCGCGCCGTAGAACGCAGCAGGTGCCCGGCACGCTCACGCCAGGTTACTCCGGGGCGCTCGTAGTAGAAGCAGAACATCAAAAACAGCGGCAAAACCGTCGCCAACCAGGGCAAATGCTCCTTCAACGGGCGGTAATGCTTGGGCCGCCAGAAGCCCTCCTGAAAAAGCAGGCTGCGGCGAGTGACCGTGCGAACCGGGCGCGGCTTCGGCTGAGGCAGGCGCGGAAGCTCAAGATTAGGCAGCTCGATGTTCGAGAAATCGATGTTCGGGAGCTCTACCTTGGGAAGCTCAATTTTCGGCAGCTCAATCTTAGGGAGCTCTACTTTAGGCAGTTCCACCTTGGGTAGGTCTATCTTCGGAAGTTCCACCTTGGGCAGCTCAACCTTCGGAAGTTCAACTTTCGGCAGACTGATTCTTATAGATTCTTTGGGCTCGGAGGCTTCGGCGGGTTCTTCCTGCGCGGAGTTCTCTTCAACCTGCGGGCTTTCCTCAACCGGGTCGGCGGGGTACTCCGTGCGCTCAATCGTCAACGAATACGTCAACTCGCTGTGGTGGCTCAGCGGGTTCACCTCAGCGGCAGACGGGAAGGTATCACCGTCAGGAATCACCTCAACACGAACCCGCGCAGAAGCCTCCTCGGCGGGGTTCTCTTCGGAGGCGGCAGCGGCATCCGCGCCCGTATTCAGCGCCAACAGGGTCTGCACACTATCCGCCACCGGCTTACCAAAATACGCGAGCGTCTCGCCGTGATTCTGATAGCCAATACCGTGAATCAGCAGCACCGCCGCATCATGGTGCTGACCCTTACGGTGCAGGGCACTCTTCGGATGCGCAGAAGCATAATCAGCCAGCCGCCGCTGCTCACCATCAGGCAGCGCACTACCCTTCAGCAGATGAGGCACCTTCGACAAGCCTCTCACCTCCTCAGCGCACAACGCGCCCGCAAACCCGCGTGCTCAACACCAAACCGGAGCGAAAAACCGCCCCTCACTAGAACACTACAGCACGTCCAGGCCGTCACAACGAATCTGAACCGGCCGCTCCCCCACGTTCTTCTTCAACGCCGCAATCGTTGCACGCGTAGCACGCAACTCGCGGGTCACCTGCTGGGCAATGCCGTACGAAAAGAACATCAGGGTACGCCAATCGCCCTGAACCGGCGCCTCCTCAGAATCCTCCTCAAGAGACTCCGACCAGGCAAAATACCCCTGATCCAGAGGAACCGGACCCACAATACGCAACTGCTCACGCACCCGCTCCGGCAACGCAGAAGAGCCCAAGAACTCCTCCATGAAGGCGCGAACATCCGCCTCTGCACCGGTCACCGCAGCCGTACGAACCGCCGGAGGCAAACCCGTCTGGGCGCGCTCCTCCAGCTCCTCGCGTGCAAACCACGCCGGATCCCAACGCACCAGCGCCTGCTCCACCGGCGACGGCGACGCAGTCGTCACCACCGTGCCCTCAAGCGCCGCCGGACGAACCAACGCCGCCGCATTCAACCAGCGGCGCAGGGCAGCCTCCGGGGCACGCAAGGAATCAAAACGAAGCATCTTATCGGCATCCAACAGAAGCGCCGCCGCATAGCCGCCAAAAGCCACCGGCTCAGCACCCGGAGTCGCCACCACCAGCGCAGGCTCAGGACCAACCGACGCACGCACATGGTCACCCGCCGAAGAAATCACCGGAACATTCGGGAACGCACGACCCAGCTCCTCAGCCGTACGAGTCGCACCCGCCGCCGAATAACGCCAATGCGTAAAACCACACTCAGAACAACGCCACTGCTGCGCCAAATGACCGCACCACGAACACGACGGAACCGACGACCCCGAAGCCACCGACAACGGGCCGCTACACTCGCCACAACGCGCCGGCATGCGGCAACGCTCACACGAAAACGACGGAATATAACCACTACGCGCCACCTGCACCAACACAGGACCACGCGCCAACGCACGACGAGCATGCTCAAACGCCAAATGCGGAATACGCGCCATCGCCGCCAACGGGTCACGCGCCAACTCGAACTCCGACCCGGTCGAAAAAATACGCGGCGAAAAATCGCGCACCAGCGCACGCGGCGCACGCACATGAGACGCCCAGCGGGTACGCACCAGACGCGCCGCCTCACTACTCATGCTGAACCCGGCAAACAGCGCCGCAGTATTCTCAGCCGCAGCACGCAGAAGCAACACATCGCGGGCATGACAATACGGGGCGCGCTGCTCCAACAACGAGGAATCACCATCATCCCAGCACACCACCAAACCCAGGTTAGCCACCGGCGCATACGCGGCGGCACGGGTACCAATCACCACCGGAACCCGACCCAAACGCGCCTTCACAAAACCGTGATAGCGAGTATGCGGAGTCGAATCAGAACTCAAGCGCACAAACGAATCAGCGGGCAGAAGCTCGGCGAGCGCCGCCTCCAGAAGATCCAGATTCTTAGCGGTCGGAACCACCGCAATCGCGCCGCGACCGCTCGCAGCAGCGGTTGCGAGCGCGGTCGCCAAAACATCCGCCCACGTATGCTCCAAGTGGCCGGGAAGAACCGTCATCACGGCGCGGGTTGCGGCACCGGTGGCAACATCCTCAATGAACTCCGCACCGTTCTCGTAATCGGAGAAGACGGAGGCGGCATCCGGCGCGTCCGGGTTCAGCGCAGGCGGGTCCAGCACAAAGGGCGCGGGCGCGCCGGAGGTGGCAAGCCAAGCGTACGGGTCAGTTTCGCTGGAGGTAGCGGCATTGGAGGCGGTAGAAGGCTCAGATTCCGTGCTCTCGGGGAGGCTTTCCTGCGGCTTCTCCCTCGCGCCTGCGCTCACCGGGGCGCTCTCGGGAGCATCGGAAGTGCTTACCGGGGCAGAATCACCCAAATACGCCGATTCGTAACCCGGCAGAAGGGGCGCGTACTTCTTATCCAGCGCGGCAATGCGCGGCGGCACCGCCAGGCGTAGCACGTTCGCCACCGTGGAGGCGTAACGGTCGGCAAGCGCCTCGGCAAGCGCAAAAATTTCGGGCGCAACAGAGGGCACACGCGACAGTACCGACTTGAGCGGCAGAAGCGAGGTGCGCGTCCAATCGGTCGTGGCGGCGCGCTCCTCAATGTAGCCGGTCATCTCGTGGCCGTTGAACAGCACGCGCACGCGGGCGCCGGGCACCGCATCCTCACTCAGCTCGACGGGCACGCGGTAATCAAACGTGCGGTCCACCTGCGGTAGGGTGCTATCCACGCGCACACGCGCCACAGGGTTCGGCACGCCGCTCGCCTCCAACTCGGCGGCAACGTTCACCGGCTCCGGGGTAGCCGGAATCAGGGCATCACGAAGAGCAGGAAATCCCTGCAACAGGTCAAGCTGTTGCAGGGATTCCTGCTGAGCACCCAACGGTGCCGAAGAGTTCGATTCAGAACTGCTCTGAGTCACCCGAATCTGCGTGCTCCTCTACCCTGACAGATATTAGGAGGAGGACACTGCCGAACGCAGTGCATCCACGCGGTTCAGGCGCTCCCAGGTGAATTCCGGCTCGGTACGACCGAAGTGGCCGTGAGCTGCGGTCTTCTTGTAGATCGGGCGGCGCAGATCCAGTTCGTTAATGATTGCCAGCGGGCGCAGGTCGAAGACCTCACGCACAGCCTTCTCAATCTTGATCGGGTCGACCTTCTCGGTGCCGAAGGTTTCAACGTACAGACCGACCGGCGCTGCCTGGCCGATAGCGTACGCAACCTGAACCTCGGCGCGGTCGGCAAGACCGGCACCCACAATGTTCTTCGCAACCCAACGCATTGCGTACGCTGCGGAACGGTCCACCTTCGACGGGTCCTTACCGGAGAACGCGCCACCACCGTGACGAGCCGAACCGCCGTAGGTGTCCACAATGATCTTGCGGCCGGTCAGGCCTGCGTCACCCACGGGGCCACCCTGAACGAAGCGGCCAGCGGGGTTCACAATGAACTTAGCGTTGGAGGAATCCAGCTCGACGCTGCCCAGAACCGGTGCGATAACGTGCTTCTCAATATCTGCACGCAGGTCAGCCAGGTCGTAGCTTGCGGTGTGCTGGCTCGAAACAACGACGGTGTCCACAGAGACAGGCACGTTGTTCGAATCGTAGCCGAGGGTCACCTGAGTCTTGCCGTCGGGGCGTAGCTCGGTCAGCAGGCCGTCCTTACGGACCTTGGTCAGACGCTCAGAGAGGCGGTGCGCCAGCCAAATCGGAGCGGGCATCAGCACGTTCGTCTCGTTCGAAGCGTAACCGAACATGATGCCCTGGTCGCCCGCACCCTGGCGGTCGTACTCGTCAGCAGCAATGCCCTGACGAACCTCGAGGGACTCGTACACGCCAGCGTTAATGTCCGGGGACTGCTCACCAATGGACACGGACACGCCGCAGAACTCGCCGTCGAAGCCGCGGGTAGAGGAATCGTAGCCGATACCCAAAATGGTCTCGCGCACGATGGAGGGGATTTCGACGTAGCTGGAGGTGGTCACCTCACCAGCAACATGCACCTGACCGGTGGTTACCATGGTCTCCACAGCAACGTTCGCTGCGGGGTCCTGGGCGATGATGCCGTCAAGGATGGCGTCAGAAATCTGGTCACAAATCTTATCGGGGTGGCCTTCAGTCACCGACTCGCTGGTGAATAGGCGCAGATGGTTATTACTCACGGTTTCCACTCTACTGGTTGAGGGCGCGCGAAGATAGCGCGCTCGTAATGATGACGGTTTCCTTCAATTATGACACGTTTGTTAAGCGCCATTACGAGGCGGGGTGCTGCGTTCACACCCCGGGCGGGCCTTCACTCAGCGCCAGCAGGCACTTAGGCCAGCGCCAGCCAGAGGATTAGGTCAGCGCCGCTAGAATCTTCTGAGCCAACGCCGGACCAATACCCGGCACCGCCGTCAGCTCCTCAGCGCTCGCCTGCTTAATCTGAGCCACCGACCCGAAGTGCTTAATCAGCGCGGATCGCTTCACCTCGCCTAGACCGGGCACCTCATCCAGGGCGGAGGCGACCATCGCCTTACCGCGCTTAGAACGGTGGAAGGTGATAGCGAAACGGTGCGCCTCATCGCGGATGCGCTGCACCAGGTACAGCGCCTGCGAGGTGCGCGGCAGCACGACCGGGTAGTCGTCGTCCGGCAGCCACAGTTCCTCCAGGCGCTTAGCGATGCCGGCAACGTACACGTCCGTAATGCCCAGGTCGCTCAGCGCGGCGGATGCGGCAGCCACCTGAGGCGGGCCGCCGTCCACGAGCACAAGGTTCGGCGGGTAGGCGAACTTCGCAGGCTCGGGCGTGGAGGCGTCAATCTCACCGGAGTGCACGGGCGCAGCTTCGCGTTCTGCCTGCTGCGCCAGGTGCCTCTTGAAACGGCGCGTAATGACGTCGTACATGCTGGCGGTATCGTCACGCGCGGCGTCGCTGGTAATGCTGTAGGTGCGGTAGGCGTTCTTCGCGGGCATGCCGTCCTCAAAGACAACCATGGACGCAACCACGTTCGTGCCCTGCACATGCGAAATGTCGTAGCACTCGATGCGAAGCAGCGGGTCCGGCAGTTCGAGCGCTTCCTGCAACTCCACGAGGGAGGCGCTGCGGGTGGTCAAATCACCGGCGCGACGGCTCTTGTGCAGAGTCAGCGACTGGCGCGCATTCTCAGCGACCGTCTTCATGAGCTCTGCCTTGTCGCCGCGCTGCGGGACGCTAATCTCCACGGGACCGCCACGCACCTCCGCCAGCCAGGACGCCAGCTGCTCCTTATTCTCGGGCTCCACCGGCACGAGCACGGAACGCGGAATATCGTAGCTGTTCAGGCTCTTCTCGGCATCCTTCTGGGAGGCGAGGCTCGCCGCAATATCGCTGTACACCTGCGCGATCAGCTGCTCGATGAGCTGCGCGTCGGTGCTGTCGTTGACCTTCTCCACAATCCAGCCGCGCTGGCCACGGATCCTGCCGCCGCGCACGAAGAACACCTGAACGGATGCCTCCAGGTCGTCCTCAGCGTAGGCGAACAGGTCGGCATCCACGGTCGCGCCAAGCACCACGGCGTTACGCTCAAACGCCTTAGTCAACGCGGCAATATCGTCACGAAGAATCGCGGCACGCTCAAAGTCCATATCAGCTGCGGCGGCTTTCATTTCCGCGGTCAACTGGGCGATATGCTTCTCAGCGCCACCACCCATAAACCGGGTCAGCCCGCGCGCCAACTCGCGATGCTCCTCGGCGCTAATCTTGCCCACGCACGGCGCCGCACACTTATCGATATAACCAAGCAGACAGGGCCGGCCGCTATTCTTCGCGCGGTTAAACACACCGTTCGTGCAGGTGCGCACCGGGAACACGCGCAGCAGCGCATCCAGGGTTTCACGAATCGCCCACGCCTGCGAGTACGGACCAAAATAGCGTACGCCCTTACGGCGCTCGCCGCGGGTCACCATGGCGCGCGGGTACACGTCATTGACGGTAATCGCCAGGTACGGGTACGACTTATCGTCACGGAACGCAATGTTGAATCGCGGCGAAAACTCCTTAATCCAGGTGTATTCGAGCTGCAGCGACTCCATTTCGCTCGCCACCACGGTCCACTCCACGCTCGCCGCCGTATGCACCATCGCGTAAGTCTTCGGGCTCAGCGTCTGCGGGGACGCAAAATAGCTGTTGAGGCGGTTGCGCAGGTTCTTCGCCTTACCCACATAGATAACGCGGCCGTCGGCATCACGGAAACGGTAAACGCCCGGGTCGGTGGGGATTTCGCCGGGGGCGGGGCGGTAGCTGGAAGGCTCTGCCATGGGTACTTTCTCCTCGCTCTACTGGGCTTTCTGCTGGGGTGCCGGGGTCGGTGTGAGCCGCTGCTGGGCTGCCGGGGTCATCCCAGGCTCGCACATACGACAAACCGCGCATCCTACACCCATCTCCCCCAAAGCGAGGGGGTCGGTGCGTGAATGCGCGGTTTAAGTCTACGCGGTATAGGCGGGGCGTGCCCTAGCCTGCGTCACGTGCGGCTGAGGGCGAAACGTTGTACTCGTGCTTTCGTGCCTGACCGGACAACTGAGCAATCTCATTCATGATTGTGTCGGTGGTGACGCGGCGCTGCTTGCCGGTCATCGTCTCGCCAATCTTCTCAAAGTAGAGCGGCTTACCCACACGAATCGTGAAGCGGCGCGGGTAAATCATGTTCGAGCCGGGCTTCTGCAGGCGGTCGGTGCCAATCAGACCAACCGGAACCACGGGTGCGCCGGTCATGTGCGCCAGCCACGCCACACCAATCTTGCCGCGGTACAGGTAGCCGTCGCGGGAGCGGGTGCCCTCGGGGTAAATGCCGAAGACCTTACCCTCCTGCAGCTTCTCCAGGGCAATGTCGAGCGCCTTGAGCGATTCGGAACGGTCGGAGCGGTTCACGGGGATGATGTCCACGGCTTCAAAGAACGCCTTCATCATCCTGCCGCGCGGGCCGGGGGTGTTCACGTACTCAGCCTTGGCGAGGAACGCCACGCGGCGCGGCATCATGGCAGAAATAATGATGGAGTCCAGGAAGGACAGGTGGTTGGAGGCGACAATCACCGGGCCGTTGGCGGGGAAGTTTTCGAGTCCGGTCACGCGGGCGCGGAAGACGGTGCGCAGGATTCCGGTGATTGCTTTCTGGGTGGATTTGTAGAGAAGCACGTGAACTCTCCTGAGGTGCCGATAGATTGCGGGCTGTGGCGGCGGTCCGCCGTGGATGCGGGGTGAGTGACCCCTTCTGAATATACGCCGCCAAAGAGCACAAAATCTGTACTGCAATAACCTGTGCCGTAAAAAATTTGTACTGTGTTTAGTAGCGTCGGGTTTTATTATTCCACACCCGAGTGTAGGAACGTGAGGGGTGCCGCGCTCCCCTTCCACATGCTGGGATGCGCCTCCCGCCCAGGTTCCTGCGAGTGCCCCAATTGAGGGAGTCTGCGCGGCTTCCAGCCCGGCGCATCCTCCCCCGTTACAGGCGGGGAAGTGGCACGGAAGCTAAGGGTTCAACCTCAACGTAATATTTCAGGTTTTCCGCCTTATGATTACTGATTTCCCCGCCAAATAGCCGTGTCACATTATGACGCTACGTCAGCAAAGTTTCGTAAATGCGCATTTAATATGCAAAAATGAGAGCAGGGTGGGCTGTCGCACCTCCCTCAAGGACGATTCACCCTGAACATAGTGAGCCGCCCCTCCAGCGGATGTGCGTCGGGACCACTCCACCTACAAATTCCACGCACACTGGAGACATACACTATGGCTACAAAACCCGTCTCGCGTGCGCAGGCAGCAAAGATTGCCCGCCGCTCAGACACGGTCGGTGCCTATGCCGGAAAAGGCTGGGTACAGGCTGTTGCGTTTGTGATGCTCCTGGGCTTCACCATCATGGCAGTCCTTGCAATGCGCACCTACGCACTCTCCATGCCGCTCCCCGATAAAATCGTCGGCAACGACGGCAAAACTATCGCAACCCAAGAACAGATCCTGCACGGTCAGGAACTGTTCCAGGGACGCGGCCTGCAGCAGTACGGATCCGTCCTCGGCCACGGTGCCTACCTCGGCCCCGACTACACTGCAGAATACCTGCGCCTGACCACCGATGCTGCCGTCAAGGAGTACCGTGAACAGGGCAAGCAGGACCCCCGCGAACTCGTCAAGAACGAGTGGCGCAAGGAGAACAAGTACGACGAGCAGACTAAGACCATCACCTGGTCCGCTGGTGAGACCAAGGGCTACCAGCTCATGCTCAAGCACTACCGCGAAACCCTGATGAAGGGTGACACCTCGCAGGGCCTGTTCCCCAACGCCATTAAGAACGATGAAGAACTGCACGACATCGTCGCATTCTTCGGCTGGACCGCATGGGCATCGGCGGCAGACCGCCCCGACCAGCCCTACTCCTACACCAACAACTGGCCCTCCGAACCCAACGTGGACAACAAGCCCACCGCGGATCTGATGGTCTGGTCGGCACTCTCCCTGATTGCCCTCATCGGTGGTACCGGTCTGATGTTCGCTATCTACGGCCGCTGGTCCCGCGCTATCGGCTGGCACGCGGAAGAGGCACCCGTCCTCGACTTCCGTCAGCCCGACGAAGTTCGCCTGACCCCCTCGCAGAAGGCAGCCTGCCTGCTCTTCGCAACGATCCTGGTGCTGTTCCTGCTGCAGGCTCTGGTGGGTGCGCTCACCGAGCATTACCGTGAAGAACTCACCGGATTCTTCGGTATCGATATGGGCCAGTTGCTGCCCTACACGGTATCCCGAACCTGGCACCTTCAGCTCTCCCTCTTCTGGACTGCAGGCGCGTTCCTGGCGGGCGGTATCTTCATCGCCCCGCTGATTACCCGCCGCGAACCCAAGAAGCAGGGTCTGCTCACCTACGTTCTCATTGGCGCCGTGGTCTTCGTGGTCCTCGGCTCGCTGCTGAACGAATGGTTCTCTCAGAAGGGCCTCATCCCCAAGGAATTCACCGGCTTCTTCTCGCAGCAGTGGGAGTTCCTGGACCTGCCGCGATTCTTCCAGATCCTGCTCACCGCGGGTATGTTCATCTGGATCGTCATCGTCTGGCGTACCCTCTCCGCTCGCCTGAAGGGCTCGAAGAAGACCTCCCTGCCGTGGCTGTTCCTCTTCTCTGGCCTCGCCATCCCTATGTTCTACGCGGTCGGCCTGCTCGCAGGTCAGCGTACTCACGTGACCGTCGCCGAGTTCTGGCGATTCTGGGTGGTTCACCTCTGGGTGGAGGACTTCCTCGAACTGTTCACCACCGTCATGGTGGCGTACATCTTCGTGCTGCTCGGCGTGGTCCGCGAACGCATCGCGATCTCCATCATCATGATGGACGCCGTGCTCTACTCCGTCGGTGGTGTGATCGGTACTCTGCACCACACCTACTTCGTCGGTACCCCCTCCGAGCAGATGGCATTCGGTGCGTTCTTCTCGGCTGCTGAGGTTATCCCGCTGACCTTCCTGACCGTTGAGGCGTGGGGCTTCATGCAGCTGGGTGCTCGCCAGTACTCCAACCGCACCAAGCCTTTCCCGCACCGTTGGGCTGTTATGTTCCTGATTGCTGTGGGCTTCTGGAACTTCCTCGGCGCAGGTGTGTTCGGCTTCCTGATTAACCTGCCGATCGTGTCCTACTTCGAGATTGGTACCGCGCTGACCGCAAACCACGCACACGCATCCATGATGGGTGTGTACGGTATGCTCGCGATCGCATTCGCGGTGTTTGGTCTGCGCTACCTGCTCCCTGAGGACAAGTGGCCTGAGAAGGGTCTGAAGTTCTCCTTCTGGACCCTGAACATTGGTCTGCTGTGGATGTCCTTCATCTCGCTGCTGCCGCTGGGTATTGCTCAGCTGTACAAGTCCGTGGGTGAAGGCTACTACGAGGCTCGTTCCTTCGCGTTCATCCACGACGGTGCTTCCGCCGTGATGGGTTGGATGCGTATGCCCGGTGACGTGATCTTCCTGGTCGGCATTATCCCGCTGATTAAGCTGGCACTGCTGGGTATCAAGGAGATCTTCTCCAAGAACGCTAAGGAAACCGTCCTGGAGCTGCCCGAACCGCCGCTGTACGAGGTGGTTGAGGACGCTCGCATCGCAGAGTTCGCCGGCGCTAAGGCTGCCGAGGAGCTGCCCGAGCAGACCAGCCCCTACCGTAGCGATCGTCGAGGCTAACCATGCCTGAGCAGATTGCTGGAGTTTCTTTCCTCGTGTGGCTGGCCTGCGTGTACGCGCTCGGTCTGGTCGCCGTGGGTTGGGGCTTCGATATTCTCGCCAAGCGCACCAGCCAGCGCATGGTGGCGGCGCGAACCTTCGGGTTCACCTACCACCAGGAGAGCGACGCGTGGCTCTGCCCCGAAGACCAGTGGCTGTGGGCGACCGCATTCGACTCGGATAACCGAGTGATGCGTTACCGCGCCAAGCCCAGCGTGTGCAACACCTGCCCGATTAAGGACAGTTGCACCGTCTCGGCGAACGGCCGCGAGCTCACCCGCGAAGTGGATGAATGGCCCTACTCCGAGTCGGGTCGTTTCCACCGCGGTCTGGCGGTTGCTGTCTCGCTGCTGGGTGTGGTCATCCTGATTGGTGCCGCCATCGTCTGGCACTCCCCGCTGGAGCTTCTGGTGGAGGGTGCCGCCGCGGTGGTCTGCCTGTCGCTGACCTACCCGCTGGCTGTGAAGCTCATGCGTTCCCCCGCGAACTTCGAGAACGATCCGAAGCATATTCAAGCATCCACCGCCGACGAATCGGTGAACGTGAAGATGGACCGTTTCGCGGCGAAGTGGGGTGGCGTGTCGAATGAGCGTAAGCGCCGTACCGAGCAGACCCGCAAGCAGATGATTGCGGATGCAACCCTGCCGGTTCGTACCTCTGTCCTCGACCCGGACCGCCCCGCATGGAGCGGTACCGGCACCTCGGTTAAGCGACTGCACAAGACCACGAACGAGGTCCTGCAGGAGCAGAACCTGGCTGAGGTTGAGGCTGCTGAAAAGCTGGCAGAGCAGATGGCGAAGAAGTAGCGCTGCACAAGTTTTTCCGTTCCGGCGGCTGACCGGTCGATTGGTCCCGTCTGTTAGCTTCGGCGGCCACCCTGCATGGAATTCTCTTTTATTCCTCTTTTGAGTTTTCCATGCGGGGTGCCGCTAAAGCACCGACCGCCGCGATGTACGCCGGGACGGAAAATTCCCCTCCCTAAACTCCCCCACACAGCCCGGTTACCGGGCACCCCCTACTACCTGCACCGTACGAGGCGCGGGCAGGTGGGCACACATACCGTCCTCCCCCAATACTTGTGAAGGAAAACCATGGATCCCGTCACTTTGGCAACTATCCTCATCCCAGTTGCCGTCATTGTTCTTTTTATTCTGATTCGTATGTTCCGCGTCATCCCCGAATACGAGCGTGGCATCTCCTTCCGCTTCGGCCACCTGCGTTCGGAGCTGAAGCCCGGCCTGAACGTCGTCTTCCCCCTCGTCGACTCCCTGCAGCGCGTTGATATGCGTGTTATCACCCTGACCATTCCCCCGCAGGAAGTCATCACCAAGGACAACGTTCCCGCCCGCGTGAACGCCGTGGTCCTCTTCCGCGTGACCAACGCCAAGAACGCCGTGCTTGAGGTTGAGAACTACCCGATTGCCACCAGCCAGATCGCGCAGACCACCCTGCGTTCCCTGCTCGGCCGCGTTGACCTGGACACCCTGCTCGCACACCGCGAGGACCTGAACGAGGACCTGCGCTCCATCATCGGTTCCCGCACCGAGCCGTGGGGTATTCAGGTGGAGCTCGTCGAAATTAAGGACGTTGAGATTCCCGAAGCTATGCAGCGCGCCATGGCTCGCGAGGCTGAGGCTGAGCGTGAGCGCCGCGCAAAGATCATTTCGGCACGCGGTGAACTCGAGGCTTCGAGCGAGCTGAAGGAAGCATCCGACATTCTGAGCCAGTCCCCCGCCTCCCTGCAGCTGCGTTACCTGCAGACCCTGCTGGAGCTGGGTGCCGACCAGAACTCGACCGTGGTCTTCCCGCTGCCCATGGACGTCATTGGCCCCCTCGTGGGTGCACTCAAGGGCGAGAGCAAGTAGACTGTAGACCTTGCACCTTCTGAGGCACCTACGTGCCTATCACAAAAACCTCGAGTACCATAGGTGCTCGAGGTTTTTGCATGCCCGGATCTTTTTTCACCACCGAGGACCACGATGACTACCCGCTTTGCACTTTTTCTTTCCAGGATTCCAACTCCGCACCGCCACGGGCGGATTATGGCGCTTCTCTTAGCATCCCTGGGTGGAGCGGTAGATGTTTTCTCTCATATTCATTACAAAGCTTTGGTTGCCACTCAGACCGGTAATTTTATCCTTCTCATTGCTGATATGAGTCACAGTTCGCAGCACGCTATTCACCTGCGTTGGCTCTCAGTGATCTTCTTTAGCCTGGGGTACCTGGGCGGTCATCTTCTGCACGATCTTTTGGGGCAGAGGGCACACCTGAAACACTGGCGTATTTTTACTCTGGTGCCCTTCCTCCTCGTCTGTTTTGTGACTCCTCTGATTCACCGGGTGAGCGAGCACGGGGTCCAGGTGGGGGCGTTAGCGTTCACTATTGGTCTGCTCATTCATGCACTTGCAGACACCCGTATTGGTGAGAACCCGTTTTCCCTGTTTATGACCAGCGGAAATTGGCGCAAAATGTTAAGCGCATGGTACACGGCCGGCGCCCTCTATACCCGTGCTATAGCTAATGCTTGCAGCACCCGGAGGGAGCGTGTTGTTAGAAGGCGTGTTGAGGCTCGTCACCCGTCAGCGGATACCGCCCCCTCCCTGCCTGAGGACGAAGGACGCCACACCCGCAGGCGTGCTCTGATGACGGCTTTAGATTACTCCCTGGTGGTCGGGGGATTTGTCGCCGGTGTGATTGCGATGGCTCTCCTAGATCAGCTGGTAGGTAGTATCTCTCTGTGGTTTGCCGGGTGTTTGGCAGCTGGAGCTTTCTGGGTGGGGTTCCGGGCCGAGAAAAATGAAGATGCGGAGAACGAAGCTGAGGCTCAGAGCTCAGCTCAATAAATTCAGAACTAGGTTCTGCAGGTCAGAACTAAACCCGGCAACTCAAAGCTAGACCAGCTCCCCTTCCCTGACGCACTAGCCGCGGCGGCTGATTCGCAACGGTGAGACATATAGAAATATCCCGTGCAGATGAGAGTATCTGCACGGGATATTTCTATGCCGAACATTCTTCGCGAAAGCTAGAAGGAAGGTGTTTGGCCCGCCGCGGGGGTTGGATGAGGTGGTTGCGACGGGCCAAACTGGTCGGTTACACGCCGTAGAGGTGCGGGCGCGGCAGGTACATCAGCCAGTTGGGTGAGGGCCGGAATCCTACCGCTAACGGTTTTCACCGACGCCTTAAGCATAACCGGCACAACCCCCGAACCAGCGGTAGCTTGAGTGAAGCATCAATCACCCATCTCACGCCATGCCGGGACGGTATTCAGCCCAAAAATCGGTACCTAAAGCATCGGCACCTAAAGCACCTGCGAGCTGACTGCAGTGCAACCCCTCACGCAGCACCAGTCAGCTAGCGCAGAGCTAGTCTTCTAGCGCAGCGCCCGGCAAACTAACGCAATGCTCGGTGTGCCTGGTCAAAGAACTCACGCTCGTACACGCACGCCGACAGGTACGCCCGCGCCGCACGCACACGCTGAGCCGGTGAAGCCGCCTCAAACGCACGCTCCACCTCCGCGAGGCTACGCGCCACCTCCGCGGCGAACTCTTCGCCACCGTACATGCTCAACCACTCCGCGTACGGATGGTCCGCGTGGTTCTGCGAGGAGAGCACAGCGCCCACCTCTTCGTACAGCCAGTAGCAGGGCAGAACCGCCGCAGCACCGACCACGTAGTCATCACCGGCGGCGGAGGCACGCAGGAAATTCGTGTACCCCATCGTAATCGGTGAGGGCCCACCCAGACGCGCACGGTTCGCCAGCCAGCCCTCGTGCAGCTGCGATTCGGCGGCAATCGCCTCGTGCGCACCGGCGGCCCAGTGCACCTGCGCCTCAGCGATGTCAGCACGCGCCGAGAGAGTCGCGAGCGCACGCGAATAATCACGCAGGTAGAGGGCGTCCTGATCCAGGTAGAAGGAGAACAGGTCCTCGTCGAGGGTTCCGTCACCGAGGGCACGCACGAAGGGCAGGTCCAGGATCTGGTGCCAGGTTTCGCCACCGGCCGCCCAGAGGGCGGCGGTCCAGGGACCGGCGGGCTTTACGACGGCTTCACCGGCGGGCACGGGGCTGACCGGCAGCAGACGCTCCGGGCTGGTGCCGTCCAGAGTATTGCCCTCAGAGTCGGTGGTGGTGAGCAGGTGATGCCACGGGTACGCGGAGGCGGCAGCCTCCAGACGGCGGGCACGGGCGGCGTGGTCCACCGGGCCGTGGCCCTCACCGGAGCCGACCTGTAGCCCGGCACCTGCGGCAATGGATTCGTGGAGCCAGCGGGTGCTCCACTGCAGGGCGCAGTGGGTGTCTTCGCTGGTCAGAACGCTCTGCTCTGCGGTGTGTTCTGCGACTTCGGCGTGCTGGAGCAGCTCCACTCCCAGGCGGGTTGCCAGCGAAGAGGACAGGGAGCATCCGGTGCCGTGCGTATTACGGCTGTCCAGGCGCGGGGTGCGCACGTGCGCGCAGGTGCCGTCCGGGAAGACCGCGGTGTTACCGGCGTCCTGACCACACAGGTGGCCGCCCTTCACAATCACGGTAGTTCCGGTCGCCGCAGCAAGGTTCGCCGCCTGCTCGTGCGCCTCATCAAAAGTCTGAGCGGGCTCCCTCTGGCAAAGCACGGCGAGCTCCGGAATGTTCGGGGTAATCACATTCACGAGCGGCACGAGGTCGCGTAGCGCCTGCTCCGCTTCCGCCTGCAGTAGGCGGTCACCGCTGGATGCAATCATGACCGGGTCGAGCACGACCACGGGCACGGGATGCTCGCTCAGCCAGGTACGGACGGTGCGGATTGTTTCTGCGTCGCCGAGCATGCCGATTTTCACGGCGTCAACCGTGACGTCATCAAAAACGGCGGCAAGCTGCGCGGTCAAAAATTCCAGGGGCGGGGTGAATACTTCACGAACTCCGCACGTGTTTTGGGCGACCAGTGAGGTGGTCACGCACATGCCGTAACCGCCGGATGCGGCAATGGACTTGAGGTCCGCCTGGATGCCTGCACCGCCGGAGGGGTCGGTTCCCGCAATGGAGAGAACCCTCGGCACCCGAGCTGTCTGCGGTGCCTGAGCTGTCTGGGGTGCCCGGGGGTTTCCGGAGGCGCTCACGCCGGGTACAGGGTTGGAGGGGTTGGTGGGTGCGCACGCGGGCGCAGTAGGCTGCTCTGCCATCATCGATAATCCCTTCGCTAGTTCGAACTAGAGCAGGTTCAATGGGTGATTCTCTCAGCCTTGAGTGTTCTTACGCCGTTTCGTGCGCCCGCTGTGCCGTAGCCCTTCGTTGGGCGGTCAGTTGGGCGGTCAGTTGGGCGGGTTAGCGGGTCGCGGGCGTCTCAAGGCACCCCATATCGCTCTGCCAGGTTATCACAACGATTCTCAGTAGCTGAAAGTTTTGCGGGTGACAAGTGAATCTCTCCGAAATTTTCATTTGAGTCTTGCGTTGCGGCGAGGGCTCCCCGCCGCCGATTTCAGCGCACCCTTGTACGGAAACCAGCCGTTAAACACGTAGTGCCCGGCACCGCTTCACGCAGTGCCGGGCACTATCAGCCGGGCTTATCCTCCGGGCTTAGGTCAGGGCGAAAATCTCTGCCGGTGAGCCCTCCGCAATGATCCTACCCTCGTGCAGCAGGACTGCACGGTCAGCCAGAGAGGCGATACGCGCATCGTGCGAAATGATCAGCACCGCACGGTTCGCCAGCACGGCGCTCAGGGACTCGGTTGCGTCCGCGAGCTCCAGCTGGGTGGTGGACTCGTCCAGAATCACGGCGTGCGGGTCGGCAAGCACGATACGTGCCAGTGCCAGCTGCTGAATCTGGTCACGAGTCAGAGGCGAATCCGCGCCGCTCACGACAGTATCCATGCCCTGCGGCAGGGCGCGCCACCAGCGGGCACCGACAGCGTCCAGGGCCTCACCCATCTGCTCGACGGTCGCGTCCGACACGACCACCGTGAAGTTATCGGCGAGAGTGCCGAAGAAGACGTGCGCTTCCTGGGTGCAGACCAGCAGGCGCGGGCGACCATCGGCGGCGGCATCGGTCGGGAAGTCGCCGTGACCGACCGGGCGACCCATCACGGTGATGGTGCCTTCCAGGGCGGTCAGCGAACCACCAATCAGACGAGCCATAGTCGTTTTACCCGAACCGGAGCGGCCCACCAGGGCGAGCGCCTCACCGCGGCGAATCTTCAGGTTGATACCTTCAAGCACCAGGGCGTCCGGCGAGTAGCCATAGGAGACGTCGGTGCAGTCAATGGCGTACTCCGGGTTCTTCACGGCTTCATCAGACACGGCGGCGAACGCTTCGGCACGGTGCTGTGCACGCGCCTCACGCTGCTTCTTCGCCAAGGAGACCACACCGAACACGCGGCCCATGTTCACGAGCATGATGCGCAGGCTGCTGACGTGGTGGTTCAGCATGTCGGCGAGGGTTCGCAGACTGAAAACCATGACCGAGGCGGTCGCTACGGCACCCCAGCTTGCCCAGCCGAGAGCCACGCAGGCGGCACCCCAGAGCATACACAGAATCGTGGGGATCCAGGCGTTGATAGCGTCCACGGTGAAGTACAGCTGGCGGATGCGCACCATGCCCAGTTGCGCGGCGAACTGGCGCTTGTTCTCACCGGCGAAGGCATCTTCGCGGGCGGTATGAACGCCCAGCTCACGGATCGTGGAGGTGCCGCGAATGTTCTCGGTCAGCACGCTGTTGAGGTCGCTCACGCGCTCCTGGGCGGTCTGGTTGCGTGCCGCCATAAGCGGCAGCATCTTCGACATGATGAGGGCAAGACCGGCAATCATGGGCAGCATGATCAGACCCATTGCCGGGCTCACGAACGCCAGGGAGAGCGTGGAGATAATGAAGTACAGCACCACGTAAATCGCGCCGAGCAGGTCCTCGCTGACGGATTTTGCCGCCGAGGACAGGTCGTCGGTCACGCGGGTGAGCAGGTCACCGCTGCCAGCTTCTTCCACGGTGCGTGCATCCAGGTCGAGGGTGCCGTCGAGGGTGTCCTGGTTGGCGTCACGGGTGACGAGCGCACCCAGTCGCGCCGCACTGTACGAGGAGACCATGAGGGTTATCGCCTGCACGATGAACGCCGCCAGGATAATCAGAATCGGCTGCCACGGGTAGCTGGAGAACTTGCCCGCCACCACGTCGTCCACGGTGGCACCAATCTGCAGGGGCACCACCGCACCCATGAGGGTGCTGACCATGTAGATGACGAAGGTGTAGAGGGCTCGCCCCTTATGCGCTGCAAGGTAGTTCCACATGCGGCGTGCCACGTAGGCGGGGCTTTCGATGGGGAGCTGCTTTGCCATGCTAGTTCACCTCCTGATTCTGAGTGGTTTCGGGGGCTTCTGCCTGAGCGGCGGGGTAGCCGTCGCGTTCCATGCGGCGGGTCGTCTCCGCGGTTGTGGAGACAACGTAGACCTGCTCCAAATCCTGCAGCAGGCCGGGGTAGCCGACGGGCAGGCGGTCGCTACCAATCTGGGTTTCCATCGCATCGTAGATGTAGCGCTGGCTGGGTTCGTCCACGGAGTTCAGCGGCTCGGTCAGGATGAGCACCTGCGCGTCCTGTGCGAGTGCGCGGGCGAGCGCCAGACGCTGACGCTGACCACCGGAGAGGTTCGCGCCTTCGCTGGTGATGCGGGCGGCGAAGTAGTCTTCGGGGTTGCGTCCGCCCAGTCGGTAGGCGATTTCGCGGGAGTCGGTAATCTTCAGCAGCTCCTCATCCTTTGCCTGTGCCAGCTCCTCATCGGGGTTCGGCACGGTGCCCAGGCGCAGGTGCTCCTGCAGGGTTCCGGCGAAAATCATGGGGTTGGGTTCGCTCAGCAGCACGCGGCGGCCGGAGGCGTCCTTGAGGTCCTCTCCCCCGCGTCGCAGGGTGCGGGCGAGCGCCTCGGCGTAGTCTTGCGCGGTGAGGTTGTAGTCGCGCGGGTTGACGTACACGATGCGCGGGTTGCTTGCACCGGCGGGGGCGACGGGTACGGGCACCTCGAGGGTGCTCGCCTCGACTGCCTGTTCGGCGCGTGCCAGCTGCGCCATTTCTTCGTCGGTGCGCGGGCTCTTCAGCACGCCCTGGCGTACACCCGCGTGACCTTCGAGGCGGGCGACCTTGGCGAGCGCAATCTTGGCGTATCGCCATGCGGTGAGGAAGTTCTGGGTAATCCAGATGGGGCCGCCCATCATCGCGATAATGGAGGCGACGGTCACCAGGGACGCGGCGGGCGTGTCGGATACCCAGCGGCCGTTTTCGACGTGGCCGGTGAGGGCGAAGCCGATGCCGAGCAGGGTCACGGCACCGCCGAGCAGCACGCGGATGAGGTACATCCAGCGGTGCGTCTTTTCGTAGCGCATGTAGCTGTCGAAAACTTCGTCGGTACCGCGGTGGTAGCGTTCACGCATCTGTTCTTCGGCGCCGAGGCCGGCGATGGTGCGCAGGCCGGTAGCGATATCGGAGGCGCGTGAGGAGGCTTCACCGTCCTTTTCGCGGTATTCGCCAATCTTCGATTCGAGGAAGGTCGAGTACCAGGCGATCACGCCGACCACGATGAGCGTGCCGATGAGGGTGACAATCGCTGTGACGGGGTTGATCAGCCAGAGCTGCACGGCACCGAGGGTCGCGATGATCATGGCGTTGACGAATAGCGGCAGTGAGAAGTAGACGTCCGTAATGCGGCGTACGTCTTTGTTCATGACGGTGACCGCTTCGCCGGAGTCTACGCCAGCGCGGGTGCGCCCCATGAGCCGGTTGATGTAGATGCGCCAGTCGCGGCCAAGTTCCGCGCTGAGGGTCATGGAGGTGCCCCAGCCGAAGAACTCGTTGATCACGATGAAGGTGATGGCTGCGACGACCACCCAGAACATGGGCCAGGCGTCGGGGGCTTTGCCGGCGATGTGCTGGTTGATGAATTGACCCACCATGACGGGGATAAGAATCGCACCGGTACCCGCGGTGGTTTCACCCAGGACGGGGATTGCCCAGCGGTGCCAGGGGTATTTGTATCCGGGTGCGGTGACGCGCAGGGCGAGGCGCTTTTTGAGGGCTTCCTCCTCTGCCTTGCGCTGTTCGCTACCGGTTACTTCCTGTACAACTTTTTTCTGCGCAGTTTTCTTCTGAGCGGCTTTTTCCTGCGTGGTTTTGTTATGCATGGATTCTTCATGCGTAGCTTCTTCACGCGCGGCGTTTTCTTGTGCCTTGTCAGCGTTGTATTCAGTCATTCAACGTCTCTCCTTTCTCTTACCCTATTCCTTTATCAATGTGGCACGCAACACTATTTGCGCAATAGATGGGCGTGTCGTCATTTATGCAACGTATTTTGGGGCGTGCATCAGCCGCTCAATATGCACCGGCGTCAATCGGCGGATTCTGCATCTGCGCGGCAATCTAAGCGGCATGGAGGCCTACGTTTTCGACCTCCTGAGCACCAGGTTTTTGCACCACTGCACCTAAAGCTCTTTGTTCCACACTACACGAATTTTGGGAATTCCCGCATTAGCGCGGCGCCGCGCCCCGTGAACACCCTGTAATCACCCCGCGAGCGCCCGTGAACACCTCACGAAGGCCCTGCGTACCCGCGTGTTCCCTCGTAACGATAACGCCCCCGCGCCCGCCCTATTCCCGATAGACTGGAATCCTCATGAGTATTTTGAATTTTCTTTCTCCCTCGCTGGGCGAGAACCCCGGCGACTACAATCGACGCGATTTCAAGAGCAACCCCCTCACCGCCGAAGAAATCTATGAGGCATTCACCGAGTGGATTTCGACCCGCGGCATGACCCTGTACCCCGCCCAGGACGAGGCCGTTCTGAGCATTGCCGCCGGACATAACGTGGTGCTGGCAACCCCGACCGGTTCGGGTAAGTCCACTGTGGCTGTTGCCGCGCATTTTACGGGCCTGGCGACCGGTCAGCGCTCCTACTACACCGCCCCCATTAAGGCGCTGGTGTCTGAGAAATTCTTCGACCTGATCAATATTTTTGGTGCCGAGAACGTGGGCATGATTACCGGCGACTCCGCCATTAATACGGAGGCACCGATTATCTGCTGCACCGCAGAAATTCTCGCCAATATTGCCCTGCGCGAGGGTAAGGATGCGGACCTGTGCCAGGTCATCATGGACGAGTTCCACTTCTACTCCGATCCGCAGCGCGGTTGGGCGTGGCAGCTTCCCCTGCTGGAGCTTCCGCAGGCGCAGTTCCTGCTGATGAGCGCGACCCTGGGCGATACGACTCGCTTCCAGGAGGAGATGACGGCGCTGACCGGTCGTGAGAGTGACCTGGTGGCCCATTCTGAGCGTCCCATTCCGCTGCATTTCTACTACTCCACCACCCCAGTTCAGGAGACGGTGCAGGAGCTCGTGCAGACCAAGCAGACTCCGGTCTACATTGTGCACTTCTCGCAGAAGGCGGCGCTGGAGCAGGCGAACGCGCTGCTGTCGGTGGCTATTGCCTCGAAGGAAGATAAGGAACGCATCGCGGAGCTGATTGCTAAGTTCCGTTTCGGTCCGGGCTTCGGTAAGGCGCTGAATAAGCTGGTGCGTGCCGGTATCGGTATTCACCACGCGGGCATGCTGCCCAAGTACCGCCGCCTGGTCGAGCAGCTGGCTCAGGAGGGTCTGCTCAAGGTGATTTGCGGTACCGACACCCTGGGTGTGGGTATTAACGTGCCGATTCGTACCGTGCTGATTACGGCGCTGTCGAAGTTTGATGGTGCCCGTAGCCGCCGTCTGCGTGCCCGCGAGTTCCACCAGATTGCTGGACGCGCAGGCCGCGCTGGTTTTGATACCGCCGGCACCGTGGTGGTTCAGGCACCCGAGCACGATATTGAGAACGCGCGCCTGCTGGCTAAAGCTCAGGCGAAGTTCGGCGACGACACCAAGCGCATTAACCAGTCGCTGTCCTCCAAGCGTAAGAAGGCGCCGGAAGGGTTCGTTGGCTGGTCCGAGAAGACCTTCGACCAGCTGGTAGAAGCCGCCCCGGAGCCGCTAACCTCCTCCTTCGACATCACCCACTCGATGCTGCTGAACCTGATGCACCGCCCGGAGAACCCGGTCATTGCCGCGTACCGCATCATTCAGGAGAACCATGAGAGCCCCGCGCGCCGCCGCGAGCTGCTGCGCAAGGCAATCGGCATCTACAAGGAGCTACTGACCGGCGGCGTGATTGAGCGAACCAACACCCCGGACGAGCACGGCTCCTACCTGCGCCTGACCGAGGATCTGCAGGATAACTTTGCCCTGAACCAGCCGCTGTCCGCTTTTGCGGTCGCCGCGCTGGAGCTTCTTGACCCCGAATCCCCCAGCTACGCCCTGGATGCGCTCTCCCTCATTGAGGCGACCCTAGATTCGCCGAACCAGGTGCTGTACGCGCAGGAACGCAAGGCTAAGAATGAGCTGTCGGCACAGTTGAAGGCGGACGGTGTGGACTACACCGAACGCATGAACGAGCTGGACAAGGTCACCTACCCGCAGCCCCTGGCGGAGCTCATCGATCAGGCGTACACAACCTACAAGCAGTCCGCGCCGTGGGTGGCTCGTTTTGAGCCGCGTCCCAAGTCGATCGTGCGTGACATGTACGAACGCGCGATGGGCTTCAACGACTTCGTGCAGTACTACTCGCTCGAACGTGCCGAGGGCGTTCTTCTGCGCTACCTCTCTGACGCATACAAGGCGCTGCGCCACACCATCCCCGATTCTGCCGTGACCGACGAGCTCGACGACATCATCGAGTGGCTCGGCGAGCTGGTACGCCAGACCGACTCCTCCCTGGTGGACGAATGGGAGAAGCTGGCTGCCGGCGAAGACACCGCGACCATTGCGGCCGAGCACGCCTCCATCGAGGAGGAAGAGCCTCCCGCCGTGACGCAGAACCTGCGTGCCTTCCGCGTGATGGTGCGCAACGCCCTCTTCCGCCGTGTGGAGCTCTTCGCTGACGAGCGTGACCGCGCCCTGGGCGCCCTGGACGAGTGGTGCGGCTGGGATGCCGACCGCTGGGCGGACGCCATGGACGACTACTTCGACACCTACGACGACATCTACACGGACGCCGATGCGCGCTCGCCTCGCCTGGTCAGCATGGATGAGGACACCGCCGCTCACCCGGGCGTGTGGAAGGTTCAGCAGAGCTTCGCCGACCCCGAAGATAACTTTGACTTCGGTATTCGTGCCGAGGTTGATCTGGCGGCATCTGATGAGGCGGGTTACCCGGTGCTGAAGATTCTGAGCGTAGGCGAGTTCTAAGACTCCGCCCGAGGCTCTGCCACGATGTTGCCCATAGTGGGCTAGAATACAGAGTATCTATCTATTTGAATGAAAGAAGGTTCACCGTTGACCGTTTCTTCGCTTCCCAAGGTTGAGTACCGCAAGGGTTCGGTCGTCAAGCACGACGGCTACGAGATTACCGACCACTGGTTCCAGGTTCCCCTGACCCACGGTCTGATTTTCTCCAAGGGCAAGGATGCCGCTCTCTCCTCCCGTTTCGCGGACCAGACCATCACCGTGTTCGCCCGCGAGGTTGTGAACACCAACGAGACTCTGACCGTTTCGGCTGATAAGCGTCCTTACATTGTGTACCTGCAGGGCGGCCCCGGTTTCGGTTCGCCGAAGACCGGCTCCATTGGCGGCTGGATCGCTGAGCTGGCGAAGACTCACCGTGTGGTTCTTCTGGATCAGCGCGGTACCGGCATGTCTTCCCCGCTGTCTGCCCGCAACATCACCGCTGTGGGTGACGCGCAGGTTCAGGCTGAGTACACTGAGCTGTTCCGTGCGGACTCCATCATCGCTGACGCGGAGGCTGTCCGTGAGGTGCTGCTGACTGACCGTGCCGACAAGCGCTGGTCCACCATTGGTCAGTCCTTCGGTGGCTTCCTGACCCTGTCCTACCTGTCGTTCGCACCGCAGTCGCTGCGTGACTGCCGCATCACCGCGGGCCTGGCGCCGATTCGCACCTCCGTGGACAACGTCTACCAGCACACCTTCGACCGCATGAAGGAACGTGTTGAGGAGTACTACAGCTGGTTCCCCGAGGACGCCGAGCTGGCGACCCGCATTGCTGAGCACCTGCGCACCCACAAGGAGTACCTGCCCACCGGTGAACGTCTGACCGATCACCGCTTCCAGATGGCTGGTCACTTCCTGGGTGGCCGCTGGCGCGAGCGCGGTCTGCACTACTTCCTGGAGACCGCTTTCGCTGAGGGTAACGACCACCTGTCCGATCAGTTCCTGACCGCTATGGGTGCCGAGGTGACCTTCCAGGCGAACCCGCTGTACGCCCTGATGCACGAGACCATTTACGCTGACGGCCCCGCTGACGGCGTTCTGCCCGGCATCCCCGGCTACGAGCTGTCCCCCTCCCCCGCGCCGACCAACTGGTCTGCTGCTCGCGTGGCGGCTTCCCGCCCCGAGTTCGCACCGGATGCGGACCGTCTGCTCTTCACCGGCGAGCACATCTTCCCCTGGTACTACGAGGAGGATCCCTCGCTGCGTCCGCTGGCTGAGGTTGCAAACCTGCTGGCTGAGAAGAAGGACTGGGGTCGCCTGTACGACCACGCACAGCTGCACAAGAACGAGGTTCCCGTGGTGGCTGCGGCGTACAACCCGGACGTGTACGTGGACTTTGAGCACTCCATGGAGACCGCTCGCTGGGTCGGCAACACTCAGGTGTGGACCTCGAAGACCCACCACCACGACGGTTTTGGTTCTGACTCGCTGACCATTCTGGGTCATCTGAAGAACATGCTGGCTGAGGTTCACAACCAGTAATTCTTCTGAAATATCTCTGATATAGCTAAAGCCCCTCACCCCGGTTGATCCGGTGTGAGGGGCTTTAGTGTTGGCGCCAGCCTGGTGAGGCCGCACGCTCAGTAGCTCAAACTACTTCGAGGAGGAAGCGTGCGCATCCTGTGCGGTGCGGGCACGCATCACGAGGGCATGGTATTCGTCTTCCTTCTCGATCAGCTCGTCACGCAGCTTGGCGGGAATGGCGTTGAGCTTCTCGGTTTCCTGCTGCCAGCGGGCGGTGATGTCCGCACGCTCGGCGGCGGGTGCATCCTCGGGCAGTGCCAGGTACTTCTCGGAGAGCGCCTGAACGCGCTGAATGGTCTGCAGTGCGCGGCCCTTGGGGCTGAGCAGCGAGGCAAGCACGGTAATGATCAGGACGCCCACGATAACCATCAGTGACATTTCGGTGCTGATTTCGACCACGTGCACGGGCTCGCCGTGGTTGATGAACGGCAGGTTGTTCTCGTGCATTGCGTGCAGGATGAGCTTCACACCAATGAACGCGAGGATGGTCGCCAGGCCGTAGGAGAGGTAGACGAGGCGGTCCAGCAGGCCGTCAATGAGGAAGTACAGCTGGCGCAGACCCATGAGGGAGAACGCGGTCGCGGTGAACACAATGTAGACGGACTGGGTGAGGCCGAAGATTGCGGGGATCGAGTCGAGTGCGAAGAGCAGGTCGGAACCGGCGATAGCGACCATGACGAGCATCATGGGGGTCATGACGCGCTTGCCGTTTTCGATGGTGAAGAGCTTGTCGCCGTCGAAGTGGTCGCTGGTCTTCAGGTACTTCTTGGCGAGGCGGACCATGATGTTGTCGGCTTCGTCGTCGCCGTCGCCTTCGGTGATTTCGTCCTTGAGCAGGTTACCTGCGGTCATGAGCAGGACCAGGCCGAAGATGTAGAACACCCAGGCGAAGGAGTTAATGATCGCAGCGCCGGCGAAGATGAAAGTACCGCGCGCCAGGATCGCGAAGACGATACCGAAGAGCAGGACCTTCTGCTGATTCTCACGGGCAACACGGAAGGTGCCCATAATGATCATGAAGACGAAGAGGTTATCGACCGAGAGAGCTTCTTCGGTGATGTAGCCTGCATAGAATTCGGTGGCGGCGGAGGGGCCGTTCACCACGAAAATGTACAGACCGAACAGCAGCGCGATGCCGATGTAAATACTCGACCAGATGGCTGCTTCCTTGACGGTGGGTTCGTGCGCCTTACGGACGTGGAACACGAAGTCGAAGGCCAACAGACCCGCGATGATGAGAATAGTAACCAACCATTGCAACCCGGTAACTTCCATGGGGAGCCTTTCTTGTGGTGTGCGTACAGGACCACAAGTCTCTCCCGCCGGCCTGAATGGAGGTCGGCTCGACTCCCCGGTTAGGCGCCTTCGGCTAACGTGCTGACGATGAGTCGATTGGTGGGATACTCCCTTGCTCGGTGAACGATTATACAGCAGGTTGAGGTTTTCGCACAGGAGCCCCTCCCGGGGGGGGGGTTTTTCAAGAGCGAGGCACGCCGAAGTGTAAAAAGGCACAGCGCAAAAAAGGCGCGGTGTAGAACGTGGTGTATTGCAAATCAGCACGCACAGATCAACACCGCGCAGTAAGCCCACATAAAGGTAGCCCTCCCCGTGAACTATTACGGGGAGGGCTACCTTTATATTTCATTCAGTTAGGAGACCATATTGAAGTTAGGAAACCATGTTGAAGGTCGGCGGGGTGAAAGCAATCGCGTTGACCTGCTTGTTCGTATCAAGCGTGCCGTTCTCCTGAATCGTCGGGACGGTAATAACCACCTCGAACTGGTACATGCCTTCCATGAGCGTATTGCCACGCAACGCAAAACGCGCGGAGATGCCGGTCGCCTTATCATTCACGCTCGACGCAAACGGAATGACCTGACCCTGAACGGTCTGAGTCTTGCCGTTGCGGGTCATAACGGTTGCCTTGCCGGTCGGGTCAGTCGTGAAAATCTGGCGGTCAATGATTTTACCCTCGGGCGAGAAGAGGTAAATGTCCATGGACGGGTGCAGGTGCGTGGTGCCGGTCGTCGCCTCCAGCGCGGAGACGTTGTAGGTCATCACGAACTCACCGCAGTTCAGGTTGAGGTCGCCTTCGGGGCCGTGAGTCGCCTCGTACACGGACATGAGACGGATCGTCGCGGGGTTCGGTGAGGTTGCATTCTCCATGGACCACCACGCCTGACCGGTCTCCGGCGCAGTCACGGGCTTGTTCTTGGTGCGCGACTGCAGGGCGCCACTGGCGGGATTGGTAATCATCCAGCCGCCGACCTGGGTGAAGTCCGGGCCGTGTACTGTCTTGCAATCATCAGCCGAAGCAGCGAATGCGGGTACCGCCGTGGAGGCGGCAATAGCGGGCACAGCCCAAAGCGCGCCGCGGGTGAGGTTGCGGCGGGTAACGGAACGAGCTCCCGTGGTGTGTGCGTCTGAAGAGTTATGAGAAATAGTCACAGATTTTTCTTTATCGTTCGGAAGCATCAAGGTTTTATTTGACACGTAAAACACCTTGATAGTGTACAGCATGTATCTGCACTCAGTAGAACTTCATGAACAATGAGTTACCTCATGGCGAAAAACCCACGTCGGCCCCTAAACGCCGGGCTTAGAACACCGGGTTTAGGCGTGACCCGCCTCCTTCATCAGGCGTAGCTCCTTCTTCAAATCGGCAAGCTCATCACGCAGACGCGCCGCCAACTCAAATTGCAGGTTCTCCGCCGCCACGCGCATCTGCTCGTTCATCTGCTCAATCAAATCCAGCAGATCCTCAGCGGGTGCCGCCGCCAGGCCGTCGGCACGAACGCGCGCCTCCGCACGGGCGAGAAGCTCCTCCGACTCCGGGGTGCTCGTGGCAATCTTCGACGAGGTCGCAGAACCGGTCTTCGCACCCGCACTCACCGTGCGGGCACCCTTCTTACCGCTCTTACGCTGCTGCAGAAGCTCGCGGGTGTCCTCTTCCTCGCGGGCGAGAACATCCGTAATATCGGCAATCTTCTTACGCAGCGGCTGCGGGTCAATGCCGTGCTTACGGTTGTACGCCTGCTGAATCTCGCGGCGGCGGTTCGTCTCATCAATCGCCACGCGCATAGAATCCGTAATCTTATCGGCGTACATGTGCACCTGACCGGACACGTTACGCGCCGCACGACCAATCGTCTGAATCAGCGAAGTGGTCGAACGCAGGAAGCCTTCCTTATCGGCATCCAGAATCGCAACCAGGGACACCTCGGGCAGGTCCAAGCCCTCACGCAGCAGGTTAATACCAACCAGCACATCAAAGGTGCCCAGGCGCAGCTCACGCAGAAGCTCCACGCGGCGCAGGGTATCCACGTCAGAGTGCAGGTACTGCACCTTCACGCCGTGCTGCAGCAGGTATTCGGTCAAATCCTCCGCCATGCGCTTGGTGAGGGTCGTGACCAGCACACGCTCATCACGCTCGACGCGCACGCGAATCTCCTCGAGCAAATCATCAATCTGCCCCTTGGTCGGCTTGACCACAATCTCCGGGTCAATCAGGCCGGTCGGGCGAATAATCTGCTCCACATAACCATCAGCCTGCGACAGCTCATACTTACCGGGGGTCGCCGAAAGGTAAATCGTCTGACCGATACGCTCCAGGAACTCCTCCCACTTCAGCGGGCGGTTATCCATCGCCGACGGCAGACGGAAACCGTGCTCAACCAGGGTGCGCTTACGGGACATATCGCCCTCGTACATGGCACCAATCTGCGGGACCGTCACGTGCGACTCGTCAATAATCAGCAGGAAGTCATCCGGGAAATAATCCAGCAGACAGTTCGGGGCGCTACCGGGGGCACGACCGTCAATATGGCGCGAGTAGTTCTCAATGCCATTGCAGAAGCCCATCTGCTCCATCATTTCCAGGTCGTAGGTGGTGCGCATACGCAGACGCTGCGCCTCCAGCAGCTTGCCCTGGGATTCGAGGGTCTGCAGGCGATCGCGCAGCTCATCCTCAATGGAGGTAATAGCCTTCGCCATGCGCTCCGGGCCAGCAACGTAGTGGCTTGCGGGGAAGACATACATTTCTTCTTCCTCGCGAATCACCTCGCCGGTCAGCGGGTGCAGGGTGTAAATCGCCTCAATCTCATCACCGAAGAACTCAACGCGGATCGCGTTCTCCTCGTACATGGGGATGATTTCGACGGTATCGCCGCGCACACGGAACGTGCCGCGGTGAAAGTCCATGTCGTTACGCGCGTACTGCATCGCCACGAACTGGCGCAGCAGCTCGTCGCGATCAATCTCCTCACCGCGACGCAAAGTCACCATCTGCTTAATGTACTCCTCGGGCGTGCCCAGACCATAAATGCAGGACACGGTCGAAACCACCACCACGTCGCGGCGAGTCAGCAGGGAGTTCGTCGCCGAGTGGCGCAGACGCTCCACCTCCTCATTGATGGAGGAGTCCTTCTCAATGAACGTATCGGTCTGCGGCACGTACGCCTCAGGCTGGTAGTAGTCGTAGTAGGAGACGAAATACTCCACCGCGTTATTCGGCAGAAGCTCACGCAGCTCATTCGCCAGCTGCGCCGCCAGAGTCTTATTCTGCACGAGCACCAGAGTCGGACGCTGCACCGCCTCAATCAGCCAGGCTGCGGTCGCGGACTTACCTGTACCGGTAGCGCCCATCAGCACAATGTCCTTCTCACCGTTCTGCACACGCTCGGTGAGCTCGGCGATAGCCTTCGGCTGATCACCGGCAGGCTGGAAGGGGCTGACCACTTCAAAGGGGGCGACGATGCGGTTAATTTCGGGTGCGTAACTCATGTATCCATCCTAGGGGAAAGCCGCCCAATGCGCCCTAAGATTGGTCGCTCTTTTCTGCTGGCGCAATATAATCACGCGCAATAGTCCATCACAACCATTGGCGTAGCTACCCGTGAAAGTGCCCAAGTTCATAAAAGAAAGGACGCAAAAGATAAGGGGTATTCGACTGGTTCATCTGCGCTACCGGGCAGGAGGCGAGCGAGAGCAATCTCCCGCACGATGACGGTGCTCTTAGGAACAGCGCTCTTAGGGGTGGCCGCCCTCCCCCACAGCCGCCGCCGCTCACGGGCACCGCACCACAGAAGATAAGCGGCAACACATAAAGACTTATGACGGGCGCTCCGCACCCGCACCCTTTGCCTCTTTGATGTGGCTCACATATGTTTAGAGCGCATACACGCAGACAAAACGGGACCACAAGAGCGCACGGAAGGACTCCATGAGCACGACCACGGAGACAGCTTCACAGGCAACCCCGAACGAATCCACAGAAGCGAACCCGGAGGCGAACCCCACCGGCACACCGGCTGCCACCTTAGTTGCCAAAACCGAGCATCGGCGCACCCTCTTCGCGTCCTCGTACCCGCTGATTCTGCTCATCGCCCTCGCCATTCTGCTGGGCGTCACCTATCTCTCACTCATCACCGGCAGGTACCCGCTCGAATTGGATGAGCTTTTCCGCATTCTCGGTAAGAACTGGTTCGGCATGGACCTGAAAGTCTACAAGCCCGCCGAAAACATGCTGTTGACCGTACGTATTCCGCGTCTGCTCGCCGCCGGGCTCATCGGTGCCGCCCTCGCCATTGCGGGTGCCACCTTCCAGGCGGTATTCCGTAACCCGTTGGTCTCCCCGTACCTGCTGGGTGTTTCGCAGGGTGCGTCGGTGGGTGCTGCCTCCGCCATTCTGCTGGGTGTGGGCACGAGCCTCGCCATTCAGGGTTCCGCCCTCGCCGGCGGCCTCGCGGCAGTACTGCTGACCGTGAGCATTCCGCGTCTGCTCAAGAATCAGTCCACGCTCATGCTGGTGCTTTCCGGCGTGATTGTGGGTGGCTTTGGCACCGCCGCGCTGGGTGCGTTGAAGTTCATTGCGAACCCTGAAACTCAGCTGGCGCAGATCGTGTTCTGGCAGATGGGTTCCCTGCAGGACGTACGCGCGGAAGCACTTACGCAGTTTGCGCTGGTGGCGGTGCCCTGCATCCTGCTGCTCCTGGCGATGCGTTGGCGCATCAATATCCTCTCGCTCGGTGACGATGAAGCGCGCACCCTCGGCATTACCCTGACCCGCACCCGCGGTATCACCATTCTGCTGGCGACCCTGGTCACCGCGACCAGCGTGTGTATTGGCGGCCCGATTTCTTGGGTAGGCCTGGTCATTCCGCACCTGTGCCGCCTGCTGGTTGGTAGCGACACGACCAAGCTCATGCCGCTGTCCATTCTGATGGGTGCTTCGTTCATGATGTTCGTCGATACCCTGGCACGTAGCCTCACCAGTGCGGAGGTTCCGCTGAGCGTACTGACCGGTTTCATTGGCACGCCGCTGTACGTGGCGCTACTGCTGCTCGGAAAGGTTCGGGTGAAGTAATGTCTTCTTCCATTCCCGATACTCAGCACCGCACGGATGCGAGCGCAGAGGTTCTGCTACGCCTGGACGATGCGGGCTTCCGTTACGGCCACCGGGGCGGGCACATCAAGCGCCGCCGAACGGATCACCGCGCTGGTCTGCACCGTTCCGGGCACCGCTCCAGCCGCTGGATTTTCCGCAACGTGAACCTGCAGGTGCGCCGCGGTGAGGTCCTCGCCATTCTGGGTCGCAACGGTGTGGGTAAGTCCACCCTGTTGAACTCCCTGATTGGTTTGCACTCGCTCACCGAGGGGACCATTCACCTGGGCGGTGAGCCGCTGGATTCTTTGACCGCAACTGAGCGTGCCCGCCACATCGCCTACCTTCCGCAGATGGAGGGTCGCGGCATCTCCTACACCGTGACCGAGTACCTGCTGATGGGTCGCGCACCCTATATCGGGTTGTTCTCTTCGCCCTCGCGCCGTGACCGTGAGCAGGTGCACACCGTGATGGAGGAGCTGGGTCTACTCGACCTGGCGCACTCCCCGCTGGATCAGCTGTCCGGCGGTCAGCGTCAGCAGGTGGGTATTGCCCGAACCCTGGTGCAAGACGCCCCGCTTATCGTTCTGGACGAGCCGACGAGCGCCCTCGATGTGGCGAATCAGGCGAAGGTTCTGCGGAAAATTCGGCAGCTACGCGACGCCGGGTACGGGGTCATCTTCACGACCCACAACCCGGATCACGCCCTCATGCTGGATGCGACCGTCGCCCTGCTTAGCACACACGATATGCCCGATACCGTGCCAAACGCAGCGCCTCAGGTACCTGCAGATGCGCCAGCTCAGCTTTTGACGGGCCGCGCCTCCAAGGTGCTCACGAGCGAGGTTCTCTCACGCACCTTCAATACCGACCTGACGGTGACTTACTCCCCCGAGCTGGGTCGTTCCAGCGTCCACATGACGAGCCTCGATAGCTGAGCCTTCACAGCGTTTAGTTTTCCGGCGGTGGTTTGGGTGGCACACAAGAGATGCGGTAGAGGTGCCCTATATCTTGTGAGAGGCGTGTCCCTAGCACACCTACCCTACCCAGGCCGCCGCCGGGTTATTCACCTATCCGTTGTACACCACAGAAAGACACATCATGAAAATCACGAAGTTCCACACCGGCATTGCCCTGACCACTTCCCTGCTGCTGGCTGCGCTGACCGGTTGCGGTGCCGCAAACACCGCCTCCTCCTCTGCATCGGGTTCCGCATCAAGCTCGGTGTCCGCTTCCGCCTCCTCTCAGAGCTCGAAGAAGCACACCAGCTTCTTCGTGAAGGATAACGGTGACGGCACCAAGGTCATTAAGGACATTGATGGCAAGGAGGTCACCGTCCCCACCACCCCGGAGCGCATCGCTGACCTGTGGCACGCAAACAACCAGGTGGTTCTGCTGCTCGGCGGCGCTGATAAGCTCGTCTCGACCACCACTGCTGTGAAGTCGCTGGCATGGTTTAAGCAGGTGTACCCCGGTATTGAGAAGGTTGACGCGCCGGTGAAGGGCACCGACGTGAACATGGAGCAGTTGCTCGCCGACAAGCCGGAGGTACTGCTCGCCTCCTCGAAGGAGCAGATTGCGAAGGCAGCTGAGGCGGGTATCCCGGCGGTGCACGTTGAGTTCCAGAACTTCGCTGACCTGGAGCGCACCGTTGAGCTGACCGCCGAGGTTATTGGCACCGATGAGGCGATTGAGCGTGCCGAGAAGTACCTGGCGTACCTGAAGAAGAACGAGAACCTCATCAAGGAGCGCCTTAAGGACGTCACCGAGTCCCCGAAAGTGCTGCACATTGCGGGCGGTTCTGACCTGACGAAGGTGGACGGCTCAAACTCCCTAATTGGTGAATGGATGAAGCTTTCGGGCGCGAAGAACTCCCTGGACGGCGTGGAGAACTTGAAGAACATTTCTCTGGAGCAGATTATTGCCTCGCAGCCGGAGTACATCATCATTGGCGGCGCGGATGCGCAGAAGGGCGTGGACGCGATCAAGGCGGACGCCGCGTGGGCTGACGTTCCGGCGGTGAAGAACGGCAAAATTATTAAGAACCCGGTCGGCACCTTCAACTGGGACCGCTACTCCGCTGAGCAGGCTCTGCAGATTCTGTGGGCGGCGAAGCTGTTCCACCCCGAGAAGTTCTCCGACGTTGACCTGGTGAAGGAGACCCGCGAGTTCTACTCGACCTTCTACGGCTACCAGCTGACCGAGGATGAGGCGCAGCGCATCATCAATGGTCAGGGCCCCGCAACTAACTAATCCGAAACTAGCTCATCCGGCGACTAACTCGCCTGGCGGTAGCTCACCTGGCGACCGGCTAGCTCGTTAAACACGTACCGCCCGGAACCGTGCTCACAGCACGATTCCGGGCGGTATTTTATTGGTTTGTAGCCGTGGGGCGCCGCAGTACTAGTTGACTGCATCGCTAGTTGACGGCAGTGTTAGCGCACCTCCACGGTGGCTCCGGCGAGGCTCATCAGCGCCCGGTTCGTCAGCGGAAGGTACCCGTTCAGGGCGCTCAAAATCAGCTGCATGGTGCGCTCTTCATCCTCCACGCTCAGCCCGCGCGGAATACCCACACCCGGCACGCAGATGCGCTGCTTATACAGGTCAATCACCGCGCACACGGTGCGGTTCGGCACGCCCAACACCGGCAGCATGCCTCGGTGATTGATGGTGCGCAGGCCCTTACCGACCACGGCGGCGGTGCGGATATCCGGGCGGGCACTCCTCGCGAACCGGGAGGCGCCCGCACCGTTCGCAAAAGCGGCAGGGTCGGGAATACTATTCGGCACCGCGCTCTTCTCGTTCAGCACAGACAGCAACGGCTCCCCCACCGCGGCGGTGACCGCCACGTAGCGTACCTGCCGGTCCATGGCGTTGAGGAAGTCCAGTTCCGCGTACTCCTCCACGCGGTAGTTCTCAACCAGGCCGGCTTCACCCGCCCCGGTTTCTTCCACGGTTCGGGTGATGACTTCTTCATCGTAGAAGCTTGCCACGCACACCTGCGGGGCGCCACGCTCAATGCGGGCGCGGCACCGATAGTCGTCGTCGAGCAGCCAGAGGGACAACTCGTAGCCGTCGGGCACATCGCGCACACCCGTCGCGAGCAGCACTTCGCTACCGTCCAGGGAGAACGGCTCCCAGCCTGCCGGTTCAAAAGCGTTGAGGGCACCGTCCAGGGCGGGGTTGCAGGAGCCGAAGCTCGGCGCCTGATCAGCCGGGGTGAACGCCTCGGTGGAGGGCATGGCGATGGTGAGCCCGCGCATCCTGCCGGCGAGGCAGAGCTCAACCGCCATGAGCAGATGGCCCGCACCTTCGCGGCTGAGCGCTGGGCTCTGAACCAGGTGCGCCACACCGGAGTTATCCAGGCTGAGGTGTTCGCCGACTCCGCGGGCGGCGTTGGAGTAGCGGTTGTGCAGGCGCACCAGCTCGTCAATGGGCAGGGCGCGGCCAACGGTGCCGAACGCCTGGGCGATAGCGTGAACGTGTTCGGGGAAGACGCGGCAGAGCCTGCCGAGCTGACGCGCAAATTCTGCCGGACGCTGCGTGAGCACGCCCAGGAGGGTGCCGAGGTTCTGCTGGCGGTAGGCGTTGAGTAGCTGGGCGACGGTGGCGGGTTCAAGCTGCTCGACAGTGCCCATCTTGGGGAGGCGCGCTCCCTGGCGGTTGAGGGTTGCGGTGCCGCCGCGGTTGCCCGCGGACTGCTCTGATGAGTTTTTGCCTGCTTGTGCGTCTACTTGTTGATAGTAGGTTCCCGACTGCGTCACGTTTTCACGACCTTGCGCTCTTCAGAGCGTTCGTTAGCTGATTCTTCGTAAGGTGACGGGCGGGGCTCAGCGCCTACCGGCAGATGGTTCGTGCACACACTCGACCGTCTGCCGGGTCGTATAGTACCGGCATACAGCTGTGCCTCGTTCCTTGAGCAACTAAGCTATAGCTTCAAGACGTCAGCATCAGGACCTCAGCGCTGAGATAGTACCCAGTTCTCGGTGCTGAGATGTCAGCGTTGAGCCCTGCCCGTCAGTGCGGGCGCACGCATTCTCTCGTGGAGGCGTCGGGCTGGGTTACCGCTGGTGACGAACCCGTTGCCCGTGCCGTGGAGGGGCGTGTGCGTTCCGCAACGCTTTTTAGGCTATCAGCTTTAGCGGGCAATTACTAGGGTTAGAGTAAGTATTAACTAAGGTTGGACTACCTTTTGGGTTTTAGGGGCTTTACATGGGTGCTCTAGCCCGGAAATCTAGAACCAGAAATCTAAGACCGGAAATCTGGGAGCGGCAATCTAGAGGCCGGCAACCTAGACCGGCAAATCCACCCACTGCGTATCCCCCCAGGCCACGCTCGCCGCACCGGAACTCAAGCTCACCACCAGCTCCTCGGCACGCGCCAGCTCCTCCGGGCGGTCAAACACGCCCAGGGAAATCGTGGCACCCTCCGCACCGTACTCGGTACCCAGCACGTTCAGACCGGAGGCACGAATCTCGTTCTCCAAGCGGCCAGCATCCGCATGCGAACTGGGCACCTGACCCACACGCAGACGCTCACGCGAATCAAATAGCGCACCATCCAGGGTCTGCACCACCGAATCAGTGTAGGCACGCACCAGACCGCCCGCGCCAAGCTTAATGCCACCGAAATAGCGCACGACCACCGCAACCACATCCGACAGGTCGGTGGTGCCGTCCTCGCGGGTCTGACGCGCCAGCAGTGCCTGCATCATCGGCACACCGGCGGTACCGGCGGGCTCACCATCATCGGAGGAACGCTGAATATCGCGGTCAGCACCAATAATGAACGCCGAACACACGTGGCGGGCGTCGTGGTAGGTCTTGCGCACCGACTCAATGTAGGCGCGCGCCTCCTCAACGGTGCTCACGCGCTTGATGTGACCAATAAATTCGCTACGCTTAATTTCGAGGAGGCTCTCATAGGGCTCATCGCCGCGCGGCACAAGGTAGCGGTTGGCGCGAGTTTCTTCCTGCATGTGTCCTCCTCTAATCAGTACCTATCTATTGTGGCACAGCCCGTCAGGAGCACCGTCCATGTCCCAGCCTTCTTCCCTCGCTTCTACTGCTCTGCGCCGTTACGCCCTCACCGGCGGTATCGGCAGCGGCAAGAGCACCATCGCCTCCCTTTTCGTTGAGCAGGGCGCGTTCCTGGTGGATGCGGACGCTATCTCCCGCTCCCTCATGGAGCCCGGCGAGGCGGTGCTCGCCCGCACGGTCGCGGAGTTCGGTGAGCATCTGCTCGATGAGTACGGCCGCCTCAACCGCCCCGCCCTGGCGCGTATCGTGTTCAATGATGAGCAGGCGCGCCTGCGTCTGAACGCGATTGTGCACCCCGCTATTCGTGAGCGTGCCGCGCAGCTGGTGGAGCAGGCGCAGTCCGAACCCGGTTTTAGCGGCGTGGTGCTGGAGGATATCCCTCTGCTCGTGGAGACCGGTGACCCGTCCGCTTTTGAGGGCGTGGTCGTGGTGCGCACTCCCCTGACGACTCGCCTAGAGCGCCTCGTATCTTCGCGCGGCATGAGTGAGGAGGATGCACGCGCCCGCATCGCCGCGCAGGCAACCGACGAGCAGCGTGAGGCGGTCGCAACCTGGATCATTGATAATGGAGGCTCGCTGGAGGAAACCGCCGAGCAGGTGCGCGCCGTCTGGGAGCAGATGACCGCCGCCTAAGATCCTCCCCAGCAACACCGGGCACAGCAACACCGGGCCCCGGCTCCCCACACACCCAACCCCGACTCGCTCACTCCCAATAACGCAAAGAACCCCCTCACCTCCCAAACGGGAGATGAGGGGGTTCCTCTGCTCTAAGGCACCCCACGCGGGGGTTACCTATCGGCTATTACGCCTGATGAGTGCTCATCTGAGCGGCAGATTAGTTGCCGGTCAGCTTCTTGCGGAGCTCAGCCAGTGCCTCATCCGATGCGAGGGTACCTGCGGAAGCGGGCTCCTCGGAGGAGTAAGAGGTCGGTGCGGGCTCAGCTGCTGCGGGAGCTGCTGCTGCAGCCTCTGCGTCAGCCTCGAGAGCCTTAGCAACCTGAACCTTGTGAGCCTCGAAGCGAGCCTGTGCCTCTGCGTACTGTGCTTCCCAAGCCTCGCGCTGTGCGTCGAAGCCTTCCAGCCACTCGTTAGCCTCGGGGTCGAAGCCCTCGGGGTACTTGTAGTTGCCAGCCTCGTCGTACTCTGCAGCCATGCCGTACAGAGCGGGGTCAAACTCGGTAGCGTTGGGGTCAACGCCCTCGTTTGCCTGCTTGAGGGACAGGGAGATGCGGCGGCGGTCCATGTCAATGTCGATGATCTTAACGAAGACCTCTTCACCAACGGAGACGACCTGCTCAGCCAGGTCAACGTGGCGGGTTGCCAGCTCGGAGATGTGGACGAGGCCCTCGATGCCGTCCTCAACGCGCACGAATGCACCGAAGGGAACGAGCTTGGTGACCTTGCCGGGAACAATCTGACCCAGAGCGTGGGTGCGAGCAAATGCCTGCCACGGATCTTCCTGGGTTGCCTTGAGGGACAGGGACACGCGCTCGCGGTCCAGGTCCACCTCGAGAACCTCGACGGTAACGGGCTGGCCAACCTCGACAACCTCGGAGGGGTGGTCGATGTGCTTCCAGGACAGCTCGGAAACGTGAACCAGACCGTCCACGCCACCCAGGTCCACGAATGCACCGAAGTTGACGATGGAGGAGACAACGCCCTCGCGGACCTGACCCTTCTCCAGCTCGTTGAGGAAGGAGGAGCGAACAGCGGACTGAGTCTCTTCCAGGTATGCACGGCGGGACAGAACAACGTTGTTGCGGTTCTTGTCCAGCTCGATGATCTTAGCTTCGATCTGCTGACCGATGTAGGGAGCGAGGTCGCGGACGCGGCGCATCTCAACGAGGGATGCGGGCAGGAAGCCACGCAGACCGATGTCGAGGATAAGGCCACCCTTGACAACCTCGATAACGGTACCGGTAACGACGCCGTCGTTTTCCTTGACCTTCTCGATGTCGCCCCATGCACGCTCGTACTGTGCGCGCTTCTTGGAGAGGATCAGGCGACCTTCCTTGTCCTCCTTGGTGAGGACGAGTGCCTCAACCTCGGAGCCGAGCTCGACAACCTCAGAGGGGTCGATGTCGTGCTTGATGGACAGCTCGCGGGAGGGGATGACGCCTTCGGTCTTGTAACCGATGTCGAGCAGAACCTCATCGTGGTCGATCTTAACGACCTGGCCGGAGACGAGATCGCCGTCGTTGAAGACCTTAATGGTCTTCTCGACTGCCTCGAGGAATGCCTGCTCGTCGCCGATGTCGTTGATTGCGACCTGAGGGATGTTGGTGCTCATGTAGTGAGGGCTCCAATTGGATTTCTAATAGGTCGACGCTGCCGGTTCGCCGCTCAACACCTCCGGGTGGAGGCACCAACCGGCTCACTGTTTCACCCCGGCGCGCACGGCATAGGGCCGTTAACACCTTTGAACGGAGTGAGGAAACGTCGAGCTGACGGATACTTACAATGTGTACCACCCACCGGAAGCAGATGCTCTCAGCAGGGTGCACGAGCAGTCTGTACCCGTTTTCTTAAGGAGAAAAAGAGCATAGAAAACCCGTACGTTGGTACACGCGATTAATAGTGTACGGGAATCCCGGGCGTGTCGTCAATGGTTACGCGCCCGGGATTCCCGTACTTATTTGCGGTTTTGGAGTTGTGGTTCGCGGAGGGGTTTGCGGAGGGTCGATGCTCGTCCTCGTTCCTCTCAACATGGGAGGGGCGGGGCACCGCATATTTCCTCCGCGCCTACGCAGGGGCACC
>NZ_KV818688.1:204707-288935 GCF_001814995.1 Rothia sp. HMSC066H02
ACGCAGGGGCACCCGTCACCCGGACGCTCCGCCCCTCCTCGCTCCGCATCGGAGAGCGTCCGGGCTGACACCCTGAGGGCGCATCCGGAAAACGCGGCCGCACCCGCACAGTATCCCAGCGCGGAAAGGCGGTATCGTCCGAAAGTGACATCAGGGTGCCCGAAGCGAAGCGAGGGCGGGTCCCCTGTAGGAACGAGGACGAATACCGCTTTCCGCGCGGAAGCCAATAAAGGCAGCGAGCCTAGTGGCCCGCCTCCTGCCAGGATTTGCCCCAGCCGACCTGCACATCCAGAGGAACACGCAGGGAGGCGGCACCGCTCATCTCCTCGACCAGCACGCGTTCGGCGGCTTCACGCTCACCGGTGGCGACTTCGAGGATGATTTCGTCGTGCACCTGCAGCAGCATGCGGGTCTTCAGGCCCTCCTCGCGCAGGCGGCGGTGAATGTTGATCATGGCGATCTTGATGATGTCCGCGGCGGTGCCCTGAATCGGGGCGTTGAGGGCTGCGCGTTCGGCGGCTTCTCGGCGTACACGGTTGGGGGAGTCCAGGTCGGGCAGCACGCGGCGGCGGCCGAAAATGGTTTCGGTGTAGCCGTCCTGGTGTGCCTGCTTGAGCACGCCGCGCAGGAATCGTCCCACGCGTCCGAAGCGCTTGAAGTAGTTGGTGCGCAGTTCGCCTGCCTCGTCGGAGCTGATGTTCAGCTGCTTGGCGAGGCCGAATCGGGACAGGCCGTATGCCAGGCCGTAGGACATTGCCTTGACCTTGGAGCGTTGCTCGGGGGTGACTTCTTCGGGTGCGACGCCAAAGACTTCGGAGCCGACGTAACGGTGCAGGTCCTCCCCCGCTTCGTAGGCTGCGATGAGCTTCTCGTCGGCGGCGAGGTGCACCATGATGCGCATTTCAATCTGCGAGTAGTCGGCGGTGAGCAGACCCTCGTACTCCACACCGTCGACGGGTGCGGGCGCGACGATGAAGGCGCCACGGATGCGGCGGCCTTCTTCGGTGCGGATCGGGATGTTCTGCAGGTTCGGCGCGGTCGAGGAGAGTCGACCGGTGGAGGCGGCACCCTGCTGGAAGGTGGTGTGCACGCGTCCGTCGTCGGCGGCTGCTTTCTGCAGGCCTTCGACGGTCTGTACGAGTTTGATGTTGTCGCGGTAGGCGGCGAGCGCACCGAGGAATGCGGCACCGTCGGACTCGGGGGAGATTTTGGTGAGCAGTTCGGTGACGGATTCGGCGTCGGTGGAGTAGCCGGATTTGATTTTGCGGGTGTGCGGCAGGGCGAGCTTGTCGAAGAGCACGGTCTGCAGCTGTTTGACGGAGGCGAGGTTGAGGGGTTCTTCGCCGTCGTCGGTTTGGACGGTGTCGCCGATGATGGTGCGTGCGGCGTCCTGCGCCTGATTGGCACGTGCGGAGAAGGTGTCGTGCAGTTCGGCAAGGAGCGCGTCGGAGACGGCGATGCCTGCCTGCTCCATGTCTGCGAGGACGTAGAGCAGCGGCAATTCGATTTCTTCGTAGACCTTCAGCTGGCCGTGTTCTTCCATTTCGTAGTGCAGCAGGCGCGCGAGCTCGTGGATGATGCGGCTAATCTGCGTGAAGTAGCGCAGGTTGTCGACGGGTTCGGCTTCGCCGGGCAGGCTGAAGAGAGAGGGCTCTGCCTCGTCTTCTTCGGGCTGGAAGACGAGCTGCGCGTAGGGGTCCTTGGGGATCCAGAGGTAGCGTTCGGCGAGGTCTTCCATGCGTTCGGAGAAGAGCTTGCGGGTTGCGGTGGGGATGAAGCCGCACATGTAGGAGGACAGGGCGGGGTCTTCGACGGCGCCGGAGAGTTCGTAGCCGTAGGCGCGCAGAAGCTTGCGCTGAACCTTCAGGTCCATGACGATTTTGCGGGCGGCTTCGTCGGAGAGCCAAGCGGCGAGGGCGGAGTCAAGTTCCGGGTCGATGGTGCGGGTGTCAATCCAGAGGCTGGTGCTCTTGCTGGTGAGGAGCACGCCGAGCAGTTCGGGGTTTTCTTCGGCGGCGCGGATTTTGGTTTTGGTGACCTTGACTGCGGGTGCGTCGCCGATGGCGGGGCGTGCTACGGGCAGGTTGGTGACCGGGTAGAGGGTCACGGCGCCTTCGAGGCGTTCGGGTACGGCGATGGGCGCGCCCTGTTCGTCGGTGCCGTAGTTTTCTTCGGCTGCGGCGGCGCAGAAGGCGCGGAATGCTGCTGCGTCTGCGTTTTTGGTGGGTGCGCTGGTAGCGATGGGTGCGTAGACGGGGCCGGTGGGTGCCTTCTTGGGGGCGCCCTCCTCCCCTGCTTCTGCGGCGGAGCTAGTAGCGCCTGCGGATCCGGCGGCGCGAACGATGGGGCCGAGGGTGTCGGCGGCGCGCTTGCGGATAGTGCGGAACTCTACCTCGTCGAAGAAGGTGTTGAGTGCATCCAGGTCGGGGGTGAATGCGGTGTCTTCGAGGGTGACGTCCAGGTCGAGGTCGTTGACGAGCTGGTTGAGGCGGCGGTTACGCACCACGTTATCCACGTTCTCGCGCAACGCCTCACCCTTCTTGCCACCGATCTTGTCGCGGTTGTCGAGCACGCCCTGCAGGGAACCGTATTCGCCGAGCCATTTAGCGGCGAAGCCGGGGCCTACGCCGGGTACGCCGGGCAGGTTGTCCGCCTGTTCTCCGGTGAGGGCGGCGAGGTCGGGGTACATGTGCGGGGGTACTTTGGTTTTCTTTTCGACGGCGGCGGGGTCCATGCGCTGAATACCCTTGGAGGGGCCGGTGGTGACCGGGTAGAGCAGGGTGACGTCGTCGGTGACAAGCTGGAAGATGTCGCGGTCGCCGGAGAGGATGAGGACCTTGTAACCGGCTTCGGTGCCGCGGCGGGTGAGGGTTGCGACGATGTCGTCGGCTTCGTAGTTTTCGTAGGTGAGCGCGGGGATGTTGAGCGCGCCGAGCATCTTTTTAATGAGGTCGATTTGGCCGTTGAATGCTTCGGGGATGGCGTTGCGGCCGCCCTTATATTCGCCGTATTCGGCGGTGCGGAAGGTGCCGCCGGGCAGGTCAAAGGCAACGGCGATGTGGCTGGGCTGGTTGTCTTTGATGATGCTCAGCAGCGTGGAGAGGAAGGCGTGCACGGCTTCGGTGTGCTGGCCGTCGCTGCGCACAAAGATGTGCTGCCCGGTCTTCTCCGCCATGGTGTAGATGCCGAAGAAGGAGCGCAGGGCGAGGGAGTGTCCGTCAATGAGCAGGAGGGTTTTGTTCTCTGTAGTCACCCCTCTAGTGTATCGAGTCTGGGTTTTCTTGGTGGTTGGCTTCGTGACGGCTGGGTTCGTGACGACTGGTTTCGGTGGGCGCTGGTCGGCCTGCAGGGATGCGCCCGCACAGTATTGGGCGCAGGCGCCGTGTAAGTCCTCGCGCCGTGCCATATAGCGGAATAACGGGGTGTGTGGAAAGAGTTTTACCTCATATATAGGTGCCGGTGGGGTGCGTTTGGTGAGTTTTCACCCAAAAAATTGTGCCCCAAGCCACTATGTGAGGTGGATAATAATACAGTTTCCGGATAATATATAACCTTATTATCGCCTCCAGCGTAGGAAACCCCCACACCCCGTGCATTCATAGGCAGAGCTCTACCCAGAATTCACCGGCAGGATTCACCGGACTGTGAGGGCACCTCCCGCGCTCAACACACAACGAACCCTCATTTAGGAACCCATGAAGGTACTCAAAAAACTCCCCCTCCTCGCGTGGATTATCATCGCGATTGCATCGGGTGTGCTTATCGGCATGCTGACCCCCGGAATGATTAGCGGCATCAATGACGCCACCGGCGCGGCCATCCCCACCGACCTCATTGTGCAGCTCTTTGTCTCCTTCTCTACCGTGTTCAGCGCCTTCCTGAGCTTCGCGATTCCGCTGATTATTATCGGCTTCATCGTGCCCGGTATCGGTTCCCTCGCGCAGGGTGCGGGTAAGATGCTCGGCATCACCGTGGGCCTGGCGTACATCTCCAGCATCCTTGCTGGTTTCCTGGCGCTGACCTGCGCTCTGCTGCTCTACCCCATCATCCTGCAGGGCCAGCAGCTCGCTTCCTTCGACAACCCCGAGAATGCTCTCTCCAAGGGTTACATCTCCTTCGAGCTGACCCCGATTATGGGCGTGCTGAGTGCACTGATTCTCTCCTTCATCCTGGGCCTGGGCATTACCGCCCTGAAAACCCGTGCGATGCTGAACCTCTTCGAGGACTTCCAGGTCATCGTTGAGAAGATGCTCGGCTACGTGATTATTCCCCTGCTGCCCGTGCACATCGTGGGTGTGTTTGCGAATATGACCCTCGCCGGTCAGGTGGCAAAGATTCTCTCGGTCTTCGGTCTGGTGTTCGTCATGGTGATCATTCTGCACTGGGTCACCCTGGCTCTGCAGTACTCGGTGGCTGGTGCGGTATCTCGCCGCAACCCCGTCCAGATGCTCAAGACCATGCTCCCGGCATACTTCACCGCAATCGGTACCCAGTCTTCGGCCGCTACCATTCCGGTGACCGTGCGTTCGGCAAAGAAGGCTGGCATCTCCCCCCGCGTGGTGGACTTCGCAATTCCGCTGTGCGCGACGATCCACCTCTCCGGCTCCATGATTACCATTACCTCCTGCTCGGTGGCAGTGCTGTTCATGACCGGTCAGCACCCCGACTTCGGTAGCCTGATTCCCATGATTCTGGTGCTCGGCGTGATGATGGTTGCCGCTCCCGGCGTTCCCGGCGGTGGCGTGATGACCGCAATCGGTCTGCTGCAGTCCATGCTCGGCTTCGACGCCTCCATGATTGCCCTGATGATTGCTCTGTACCTGGCTCAGGACTCCTTCGGCACCGCAACCAACGTGACCGGTGACGCGACCATCGCAGCCCTGACCGAGCGTATTTCTAAGGCAATCGGAGCGAACCCCGATAAGGAAATCCGCGACGAGGACATCGAAAAGGCAGAAGCTATTTCCGCCTAATCCTCTCCGCCTCCACAGCGTTTTTCAGCCCCGTCTCCCCCCTGCGGGAGGCGGGGCTGACCCGTACCCGGAGCCTCCCCCGCAGGTCAAAGCACCAAAAACCGAGGAGTACACTGGAAGTCATGACTGAAAACAACACACAGCACGCACCCGTCCGCGCGGCAGCACCCACCACCCTCACCGCAGAAGAAATCAAGGCACAGCTGACCGAGAGCGGAATCCCCGAGCACCTGCACTCTTACTTCCCCCGCGGCCTGGGTGAGCTCATCCCCGCCATGGGCATTAAGTTCCAGGAACTCACCGCAGAACGCACCGTCGCGACCATGCCCGTCGCCGGTAACACCCAGCCCATCGGCCTGCTGCACGGCGGCGCGAACGTTGTGCTCGCCGAGACCCTCGGTTCGCTCGCATCCGGCGTGCACGGAGGCGAAGACCTCGTGGCCGTGGGTGTGGACATCAACGCAACCCACGTGCGCCCGGCGGTATCCGGTGTGGTTACCGCGACCTGCACCGCCGTCAAGCTCGGACGCACCCTGTGCATCCACTCCATCGACATTGTGGATGAGCGCGGCCGCACCACCTGCACCGCACGCATCACCAACATGCTGATCCCCCGCCCCACTGCATAAACTCCCACCGCCTAACGTCCTACAACTTCAGCAAGTAGCCTAAAATCGTAGAAGCACGGGGTACACGGCACCCCGCCAACACCCCACCAGAAGGTACGACCAGAAGGAGCACCATGGCCCGCGAGCGCACCCCCTATTTCAAGCGTTACCCGAAGATTGTGCGCGCCAAGCGCATTGTCCTGCCCATCGCAATCGGCGTGATGCTGGTGTGCCTGGTGACCGCCATCAACAACCCCGGCAGCTTCTGGTGGCTGGGCGTGATGCTCGGTACCGGCGGCATGCTCTGGGCTGGCTCCCCCACGGACCGCCCCATCAGCGGCCCGAATAATGACGAAGACGATTTGAACCGCTACCTGCGCTAAGTTCCGTGTAGCGCCGGGATCCCACCCGCGCTAAGCGCCGGGTTACAACGCACACCCGCAAACCGTTAAACACGCGAACCGTTAAACACGAACGCCCCGTCCCTCAGCTTCATCGTGAGGGGTGGGGCGTTTGTGTGTCATGAATAAAGGCGCTGGTTCATCACTGCACCAGCCGCACTTATGTGCCGGTAAATCCTAGTCTTCACCGTGGTACTTGTTATGGGGTGTGAGTGCCTATCCTGTGCGAGGTGAACCCTCACGCAGGCTTCGTACCTTATACCGTGCGTTTATGCGGAGAGCTGCTTGATGATAGTGTCAGAAACTTCACGCATGGACAGGCGGCGGTCCATGGAGGTCTTCTGAATCCAGCGGAATGCTTCCGGCTCGGTCAGGTTCATCTTGGTGATGAGTAGCGACTTTGCGCGGTCAACGAGCTTGCGGGTCTCGAACTGGTCGCGGATGGTGCCGACTTCCTTCTCGAGAGCGCGAATCTGCTCGTAGCGGCTGATTGCCACCTCAATGGCGGGGACCAGGTCGTTCGGGGAGAACGGCTTGACGACGTACGCCATAGCGCCTGCCTCAACGGCACGGTCAACGAGTTCCTTCTGGCTGAATGCGGTCAGCAGAACGACGGGAGCGATCTGCTCCTTAGCGATTTCTTCAGCTGCGGTGATGCCGTCCATAATCGGCATCTTCACGTCCATGAGGACGAGGTCGGGGCGGTGCTTCTGTGCTAGCTCGACGGCGGTCTTGCCATTGTCAGTCTCAGCGACTACATCGAAACCCTGGTCCTTCAGAATTTCGACGATGTCGAGGCGAATCAGTGCCTCGTCTTCTGCCACGACGACGGTGCGGGCCGGGCCCTGCTCCTCCGCCTGATCCTGAGTGGTCAGCTCTGACATTACTCTTCTCCTTTATCAAATTTCAATCACTTTAAAGTCTACAGGAGGAAATAAATGTTCATCTACTTTCTCGCCTTGTCCCCCGCGTGTTATATGCGCCCTATGTGCAGGTGGGAGGAGTTTTCTTTCGTCATTTTTGAGCCACCACGCAGATTTTGCACCTTAATGCATGTTTTTGTTCTATACTGCTCATAACCACAAAGAAAAACCCTTACACCATAGACATACGCGGCGAAATTCACACCTAAAACATAGACCCGAAAATGACTCTGACTTGCACTAACGCGTTATCGGGTTAGACGCAAACGTAATAAACAAAATATTTATACCGAAACTCCATCACCTGCCAAAGAAGGCCGATACACTGGAATGGATTATTCTCCTCGACTTCTCCGGCACTCGCATTTGACCGACCATACTCGACACCCGGAGGGGATTCATGTCAATCACCCGTCAAGCACGCACCCTGTACTCAGACTTCGTCGAGTACAAGGAACTCGATCGCGCCCCGCTGACTTCCATTCACCCCGGAATTCTCGTCGCCTTCGACTCCACCGCGCTTGCAAGTCTCTACAACTACCCAACCCACATTAGCGACGAAATCCTCCGCGTCTACTCGCAGCTGCGCGGACACGCCTTCCTCCCCCACCAGGCACTCAAAGAATTCTGGGCAGCACTCGACGGCGCCTCCCCCGTACCCGCCGCCGCAGAACGCGTCCGCTCAGCACTCGCATCCTTCAAAGAAACCCTGCCCGAAGAACGCAACTCTCCCTGGAGCGCACTGCGTTCAGTCACGCACCAGCTGGACCACTCCATCGCGCAGATCATGAAGATCCTTGAACCCACCACCGACACCGGATCCATCAACATGGCACGCCGCGAAGATGACACAATCCTGCCGCGACTAAACCGCATCTTCACCGGACACGTGGGTGCCGCACCCAGCCCCGAACGCCACGAACAGCAGTGCCGTGAAGCCCTCGCACAGGGCCACCCGCTGCTCGCTAACGCCAGCTTTGACGCCGACTTCGCGCTCTGGAACCAGTGCGTTACCGAAGCAACCACCCGCGTGAAAGGCACCGACTGCGTCTTCGTCACCGGCGGTGTGCGTGACACCTGGCTGCGCAACGGTCAGCAGGTACGCGCCGCATCGGGCGGCGAACCCGTGCGTCAGCTCGCGAACCGTCAGCTGCTACGTGAATACGCTAAGGCAACCGGAGGCGGCGTGTTCCGCATCTACACCGTTGAGGAGATTCTGCGCCTCGCCTCCAACCAGTACGGCGTGACCGTCAGCGACGCTACCTACAGCGCGATTCGCGCGGAACAGCCCGTAGCTGTGTAAAGCTGCCGTGCACAGTCACCGTTGAGAATAATCCCACCACACCACACCCACCACCATTAACCGCGAGAAGCCACATGTGTTTCGAGAAGCCACTAAAAACGTGGCTTTTCGAAACACATGTGGCTTTTCAGCGTCTAGCTAGTTCTCGCGGCTGGCACGGTACAGCTCCGCGGCGCGCTCCTCCGAAGACTCATCATCACCGAGGAGCAGGTAGCACAGGTACAGGGTGAAAGCGGCGCGGCGGTCGGCGGCGAGCGCGCTGGCTCCTTCGCCGGGCTGGGTGCTGAAAGCAATAACGTCGTGCGCCTGAGGCAGGGCGGCGATCAAGTGCGCGGCGGTTTCGTAGCCGTCCTGGTCGCCAGGCAGGGTGAACTGGTGCGGCTCCTGGTTCTCGACAGCAGCGCCGGATTCCGCTCGGGCAGCCTGGAAGTTAGCCTTGAGGACGTCCTCAACACTGGTCATCAGCTCATCGTCGGGCAGAGTGCGGTCATCTGCGGCGAACGCAACGTGGATGCCGTTCAGGGTCTCGTAGGGGTGCTCACCCGCGTAGTATCCGGCGGCGAGAGCGTAGCCGGTCAGCAGCTGCGCCTCGGCGGCAGTGAAGGTGCTGCGCGCCTCACGCAGGGCGGGTAGCAAAAGCTCGGTCAGGAGCGGGTGCAGGGACTCGGGGGCGTTCGCGATAGCCTCCTGCAGGTCCCCTTCCACCTCCGCGGTAGGCTCAGAGTTGAGCAGGGACAGGAAAGCATCTTCGGGGGCATCCCAGTAGCGGGCGATCAGCACAAGGGTTGCAATGAGCGCGAGAAGTTCACAGTAGTTGCCCGAACGGTCAGCGCCGAAAGATTCAGCAACAACGCGGGCGAGCATGCGGGCAGCAATGTTCTCGAGAATGAACTCGTCGTAGGGGTTGTCGCCGGGCCAGTTCGCGGGATCGGGCAGGTAGCTTTCGTCCAGGTACCGCAGCACGGGCTCGAGGGGCGCGGGTGCATCCGCGGCGAGGTCGGGGCAGCACTGCTCAACCCAGCTGTTCACGGTCGCTTCGTCGGCAATGCCGGTAGCCTCAGCGAGCTGGGCACGCGAAAGGCTGTAGGGTGCAACGAGTGCGCCGAGGTCATCGCACGCGCCATTGGAGCGATAGGTAGGCCGGTAGTTGGGGTCGGGAAGAGTTCCGGAGAGGTTGGTGGCTGCCATGGTAGCTCCTTCGCTGAGGTTCGGGGTGAACTGGGTTGTATGGTGTGCGTTGCGCGGTGCCGCCTGAAGGGCCGACGCGCCTTCTTTCTACGCATCTTCTAAATTCAGAATATCCCAGAGCCCCGCATCGTGTGCTGTCCGTCGTCATTACCCCTGCATTAACCGCGAGAAGCCACATGTGCTTCGAAAAGCCACATCTTTGGTGGCTTCTCGAAACACATGTGGCTTCTCAGCACCGCCCAAGTCAACTAGCAAATCTAAGGAGAATAAATTGTCCTTTGAAGAAGTTTTGTCCATTATTGGAGCTGCTGCCCCGCCGATTACCGCTATCGCGGGAATCGTGACCGCTGGGGTGAAGCTCGGTGCAGCACGTAAGGACGCCAAGAAGGCAGCCACCACCCCCGGAGCCGGAAACACCACTCGGAAGCTCAGCGTCGGCACCATCAACGGCAATGGCAACCGCGTACACAACACCCACCAGCAGGTAGGCAACGGCTCCGCAGCCATTAGCGGCGACGGTAACCGCACCACCATCGACAACAGCAAGCACACGCACAACCATGCACCTTCCAAGAAGGGGCAGGCAAGCAATGAAGACACCTTCGGCTTCGGCATTGTCGCGGTATTCATCGCGGTGATTGCTACGGCTGTGTTTTGTGCTAGCTGGCCCAGTATCAACCAGATCGGCATCATCTGCTGGGTGTTTTGCCTCGCCTTGACTGGTGTGCTCATCAAGAAGTATGCGCAGTCGGGTACCGAAACCAGCACTAACGCCCTGATGTATATGCTCTACCCCGGTATTCTGTTGGCCATCGCTGCATGGACTTGGGTAACCCTAAATGGTTCCGGCATGTACAACCTGTCTACCATTCGCACCACTATCGACAGTTACATGAGCTCCCATCAGCAGGGCGGTTACATTGCACGGTTTATTGAAGCTGTCACCGCAACGTATGGACTCGGCGGCTTCACCTTGCTGATGCTGAATTTGCTCGCCGCTGTGTTTACGGTTCTGGTTCTTGTTCGCTGCTACTGGCGTATTCTGAACGCCGCCTGTGCACGCTACCGCGGCTTTGAGCTTCGCTTTCCTCTGCAGGAAGCGGGTGTAAGCATCATCCTGGCGGTCATGGGATGCGTAGCATGCCAGCCCGCACTTGCTGAACATCTGATTTCGCAGATTAACAAGTAGCATCCTGCAGATGAGATGCCGAGCCGTATTCACTCAACTTATCCACAGCCCTCTCGTCGAGAAGCCACATGTGTTTCGAAAAGCCACGTTTTTGGTGGCTTTTCGAAACACATGTGGCTTTTCGGCGTGATAACTAAACGTAACACTTGAACATAAATACTCTCATTTGATGCAATTAAAGCATGATTACTAGAGAAGAACTATCAACGATGATACGCACCCGCACCGAACTCATCACCTCAGCCACCCACACGCGAATCACCCTGAGCCACGCCCTCAACCGCGGCGAACTCACCCGCGTCTCAAAAGGGCACCTTCTCCCCACCCAAACCTGGAACAACCTACACCCCACCGACCAGCACTACGTGTGCATCCTCGCCCACCTCAACGAATACCCCGCCAACATCCTCGCCTCTCAAAGCGCAGCCATCGCCTGGGGCATCTCCTCCCTCAGCCCACCACGTCACGTTCAAGTACGAGGGACCGGAGGCGGCCGCCGAGAAAACATCCAGCGCATCCAAGACACCCTCACCGCGGACAGCCCCATCGTGTACACGCCCGAAGGGATCCCCACCGTCACACCACTAACAGCTATCACCACCTGCGTAAAAACGCTCCCCTTTCGCGACGGGCTCGTTCTGGCCGAAAGCGCCCTTCAACGCTTCGCGCGGGAACCGGATATGCTCACCTACGAGGAGCTCAAGAAAGAGCTCTCATCTGCATCTGGCCGCGGATGCCGAACCGCCCGCCTCGTCGGACATGAACTCAGCCCACACTCAGAATCCGTTGCTGAAACCTGCATGCGGTTACTTCTCGATGACAAGGGAATCCGATACAAGCAGCAAGAAACCATCATCTGCGAAGGTCATGCCTATCGAGTGGACTTTCTGCTACACGCCACTAGCCTCCACGGCAGGTCCGTCATTCTGGAGGTAGACGGCAACGTCAAATACAACGCCAAAGAGGACCTGGTTCGGGAGAAAACCCGACAGGATCGGCTACTCCACGCGGGGTATGCTGTCGTCCGTGTTTCTGCTAAGGATGCTATTTACCGTCCGAGGCGGGCCTTGCAGGTGCTGCGTGCTGCTGGGGTACCCCAAACTTAACCGCGAAAAGCCACATGTGTTTCGAAAAGCCACGTCTTTGGTGGCTTCTCGAAACACATGTGGCTTCTCGGCGGAGAGGGAAAAGGATGCTAGTCCAGCAGCGCGTCCACGAATGCTTCCGGGTCGAACGGCGCCAGGTCGTCCGGGCCTTCACCCAGGCCGATGAGCTTGACGGGAACGCCGAGCTCCTCCTGGATAGCGACCACGATGCCGCCCTTTGCGGTGCCGTCGAGCTTGGTCAGCACGATACCGGTGACGTCCACGATATCGCCGAAGACCTTCGCCTGAACCATACCGTTCTGGCCGGTCGTCGCGTCAATAACGAGCAGAACCTCAGTGACCGGCGCTTCCTTCTCGATCACGCGCTTAATCTTGCCGAGCTGATCCATCAGACCGGACTTGTTCTGCAGGCGGCCCGCGGTGTCCACGAGCACGGTGTCGACGCCCTGCTCCTTGCCAGCCTTCACGGCATCAAACGCGACGGATGCGGGGTCGGCGCCTTCCTTCTCGGAACGCACGGTCTTCACGCCCACGCGGTCACCCCAGGTGGTCAGCTGCTCGGACGCGGCCGCACGGAACGTATCCGCGGCGCCCAGGAGCAGGGTCTGACCGTCAGCGACCATCACGCGGGCAATCTTGCCGACCGTGGTGGTCTTACCTACGCCGTTCACGCCAACGACCAGCACCACGCCGGGGTTGCCGTCGCTGCCGGCGGTCTTCAGTTCGCGGTCCATGTCGGGGCGGACAATCTTCACGAGCTCTTCGCGGAGCATCTTCTTCACGGCGGCGGGGTTGCTCGTACCCTCAACGCGCACGCGCTGCTGCAGCGCCTCCACCAGGCGGGTGGTCGGCTCGGAACCGAGGTCGGCGAGCAGCAGGGTCTCTTCCACTTCGTCCCAGACGTCCTGGTCGATGCGGTCGCGGGAGAGCAGAGCCAGCAGGCCCTTGCCGAGCATGTTGTTGGAGCGTGCCAGGCGGGCGCGCAGGCGCACCAGGCGACCCGCGGACGGGTCGGGCATATCAAGTTCAATAGCGCGAGGTGCCGAGCTTTCGGGTTCTTCCGCCGATCCGCCGGAGGCCTTAGCCGCCTCCTGACGCAAAGACTGCAGGTTCGCGGTCTTCTTGGGCCGGCGCAGAACGGCGAAAAGTACACCGGCGATAACCAGTACACCCAGCACGATTGCGCAAATTATCATCATCGTTTCGTTCACACTACTAGCTTACCGGTTTGGGCGGTTTGGCTGGTCGAGGTTACGCGCATGCCCGGCTGTCGGCAGAGTAGACTGGAAACTATTAAAGTTTTCTAGCCGAACATATTGCCGGCGGTTGCGGGTGGGGCTCGCGGCTGCCGCACGGCACCGCACGATTTCGAGGATGAGCATGAGGAACCCTGCCAAAACACCGCCTGTTTTTGACCCGCGCACGATTGATCCGAACCGTGTGCCGACCGGTTTGAAGGTTCTGATTGCTGCGTCGTTCATGATTGCGGTGGGTTTTGGTTTGGTGGCACCGGTGCTGCCGAACTATGCGCAAAACTTTAATGCCACGGTCACTATGGCGACGATGGTGGTTTCTGCGTTGGCGATTACGCGCCTGATTTTTGCGCCGTCGGCGGGTCAGCTGATTACCCGTTGGGGTGAGCGTCCGGTGTACACGATTGGCATGCTGATTGTGTCGGTGACGTCGTTTATGATTGCGTTCGCCTGGGATTATTGGGTGCTGCTGGGTTCGCGTGCGGTGGCGGGTATCGGCTCGGTCATGTTCACGGTCTCTGCGATGGGCCTGCTGGTGCGCTTGTCCCCGGCGCATATGCGTGGCCGCATTTCGGGCTATTATGCGACGGCGTTCCTGCTGGGTAACCTGCTGGGCCCGGTGATTGCGAGCGCCCTGGCGCCCTTTGGTATGCGTGCACCGTTCATTGTGTATGGTTTTTCGCTGCTGGCGGCGGGCCTGATTGTGTGGTTCTTGATGCCGTCGCAGGCTGCACTGGAGGCGGAGCGTGACGCGATTATGGAGGCGGCGGCACTGGCTGAGGGTAAGGGCACCGGGGTGTTGCCGTCGGCGGCGCCTTCCCCTGCAGGCGCCCAGGCTGGCGCATCCGGTAAGGGCGCTAAGCCTGCTGCATCCGGCGGCGCTACGGGTAAGAGCGATCTGCCTGCGATGACGGTTCGTGACGCGTTGAAGTTCTCGAATTACCGTTCTGCGTTGGTTTCGAATTGGGCGATTGGCTGGTCGGTGTTTGGTGTGCAGTCGTCGATTATTCCGTTGGCGGCGGCGTATTTGGCGACCGGTGGCGACATGTCGAATTCGGTGGCGGGTACCCTGTTGGCTTCGTTGGCGATGGCGACGAACTCGTTTGGTAATGCGTTGACGCAGACGTTCTCGGGTCGTTTTTCGGATCGTTTTGGTCGCCGTGTGATGGCGTTTTCGGGTCTGCTGTTGGCGGGTTCTGCGGTGACGTTTATGGGGTTCGCGCCGGTGGCGTGGGTGTTTGTGTCGTTGACGGCGTGTCTGGGTATTGGTGCGGCGTTTATGGGTCCGTCGATTCAGGCTGCGGTGTCTGATGTGATTGGTACTCGCCGCAGTGGCGGCCAGGTGTTGGCGGTGTATCAGATGTGTAGCGATTTCGGTATGATTCTGGGCCCGCTGGTGGCTGGCATGATTGCGGATGCGTGGGGCTTTGTTCCGGCGTTCATTATGAGTGGTTTGTTGTTGGTGGCGGCGGCGTTCACGTGGGCGCCGTTCCGTAAGGCGCGCTGGCCGAAGGACATTGCGGACGCGGACTATACGGGCCGCTAAGCACTCTATAACATGTGAAAAGCCGGTGCCTGCTGCGAAGCAGGCACCGGCTTTATGTGTACGAGAGGTGAGCTGGCAGAGCAAGCCAACAACATGGAACCCCAGATGCAGGCAAGCTGACCCGAGAAGGAAACCCCAGGCCAACCCCTTCTATCACCAACCCGAGGGGTAGGCGACCTAGAGGGCGTACCGGGCACGCGAGGCGGGGGCTCCGTCCTCGAAGCGCCCCCAGGCGCTGAAGAGGGGGCACTCCCCCGCGAGCGTTGTCCGATACGCCATCTCAAACAACTAACCCACGGAAGCCACACTCCCCCGCTTCGTGTGTTTTGGTCGCCCTCTCCAAACAACTAACCCTTCTAGGGCAGCAGCCAGACGGGACCAATCACGTCCGGGCCGCCCCAGAGCAGGCGCATCCACAGGGCGGAGCCGAGCAAACCGATGAGCACTAGCAGGAGGCGGTACACGCGGCTCTTCGGCAGGTAGGCGGCGACCAGCAGCGACAGGGGGAACAGCGGCAGCAGAATACGGAACGTAGACGACGTCGGGAGCCAGAAGATGAACAGGTATCCGGCGTAGCAGGCGGTCCACAGCCACAGGGCGGGGTGCAGCAGGGTGCGGGTGAACTTCTGCGACATCCACCAGTAGAAGCTCAGGATGAGGAGCACCAGGGCAGCCCACATGATGATGGCGGGTACGGAGCCAACGTAGTAGAGGTTGAACTGGTGGACCCACTGGGCGAAGTACTGGTGGCCGTCTTCGACCTTGCGGAAGCTCCAGCCGAGTTCCGTAGCAAGATAGGCATCGGGACGTCCAGTGCGCAGAGCCGCGTGCAGGGGGTGTACGAATGCGAAGCTGCAGACCAGTAGGGCACCGAGGAGCTGGCCGATGCGTCCGCGGAACGCAGCCCACGCATCCGACAGGACGGACTGCGAGGAGTCATCGGTGCGGCGTGCAAGGTAGTCAGAGACGGTGCACCACAGCCACCACAGGCCGACAAATGCACCGAGCGGCACACCCAGCGGGCGGGACAGCGCCGCCAGAAGAGCTACGGGTAGGAGCAGGATGTAGCGTTCACGCGCCACACACCAGACGCTCAGGGCAAGGAGCAGAGTGGAAAGAGCCTCGGCGTAACCGGTGACGAAGATGGGGCTTGCCGGGCTGAACGCGTATACGGCGAGCGCCCACAGGGCAATGCGGTTGCGGGATTCATCGCCGACGAGTGCGCGGGTGTCGAAGACGCCGCGGGCACGCCAGTTCAGGGAGCCTACAAAGATGCGGTAGAGTACGACTGCCAGGGCGAGGCCGGCGGCGAGGCTGACTCCAACTGCGGCGAGGCGGTACTCGATACCGAAAATGTCAGCGACTTTACCGCTGATCATTGAGTGGAGGGGCATGAATGCCCAGGAGTTGAAGGATACGGACCCGTCGGCGCGCAGGGGCAGCTCGGTGGGGTACCACTCTTTGTAGATGCCCTGGTACCAGCCGGCGTCCCAGATGTTGAGGTAGGAGAGGAGGCCGTTGTGGTTTTTGTTTTCGTGGCTGAGGGGGTTTCGCTGGTCTTCTGCGAGCGAGTAGGCGAAGGTGCCGAGGTGGGTTGCGCAGGCTAGCGCCCAGATGATGAGGGCGGGGACCCAGGTGCGCCAAGCGGCCAGTTTCTGGGGGTTGGTTGACTCGGTGTTACGCATCCGGGTTTCAGCTGAGGGACGTGACGCTTCGAGGGCAGGCACGGGACCGGTGGAGGAGCCGGATGAGAGGTCGCGTTCGATGAAGGACGTAGATTTTCCTGGGGATTGAGCCATAAGTATTCTCGCGAGTGTAGTGTGGACGCATGGTGGATATTCCGGCACCGTATCGATTGAATCATGTCTATTAGATACGGCGAGTGCTGCCCAATCCAAAGCGGGTGGTGCAGTTTGGTGAAATATCCATGTGTAGACTATCAACGAACTGACTGCGTCTCAATATGAACGTGCTATTCCTGCTGATTATGACGAAAGAGATGGGTGAAGCCGGTGCCCGGTTCCTGTGAGGTGACAGGAACCGGGCACCGGCTTTATGCGTACGAAAGGTGAGCTGGCAGCATCGCCCGGCCCCAGGCCAACCTCTATACCCCAGCCCGAGGCGAGCTGATCAGAGAAGGTACCCACGTACCAAGCATCTATTTCAACCAACCCAAGGCGAGCTAACTAGAGAAGGGAACCACATACCAGCCTCATATACCCAAGGCTGCGGCGAGCTACCCCGAGAAGGTACCCACCTACCGACCCCTTCTATCACCAACCCGAGGGGTAGGCGACCTAGAGGGCGTACCGGACACGCGACGGGGCTCCCTCCTCGAGGCGGCTGGGTTCTTTGAAGGTTAGGGCGCCGAAGAGGGGGCACTCCCCCGCAAGCGGCGTCCGGTAGAACCTCTCCAAACAACTAACCCACGGAAGCCTCACTCCCCCGCGAGCGTTGTCCGGTACGCCATCTCTTAGCGACCCCTATCGGGTCACAGGCACCTTGGAAAATTCGCGTACGGTACCTTCGGGGTCGCCGGAGCGTACCAGTGCTTCACCGATGAGTACGGCATCGGCGCCGGCGCCGGCGTAGGCGCGTACATCCTCGATGCCGGCAACGCCGGACTCAGCAACCTTGATGACGGAGTTGGGCAGGTGCGCCGCGAGGGATGCGTAGTGTTCGTTGTTGACCTCGAGGGTCTTGAGGTTACGCACGTTGATGCCCACGATCTTGGCGCCGATGCGCTGGGCGACCTCGATTTCTTCGGGAGTGTGGGTTTCGACGAGGGCGTTCATGCCGAGCGATTCGGTGAGTTCGAGGAACTCGCGCAGGGTCTGCTCGTCGAGGGCTGCAACAATCAGCAGGACCAGGTCGGCGCCGTGTGCGCGTGCTTCCCAGATTTGGTATTCGTCGACGGTGAAGTCCTTGCGGAGTACGGGGATGTTCACGGCGGCGCGGACTGCGTCGAGGTCGGCGAGGGAGCCGTTGAAGCGGCGCTGTTCGGTGAGTACCGAGATTGCTGCGGCGCCACCTGCTTCGTAGCGTGCGGCGAGCGCGGCGGGGTCGGGGATTTCGCCGAGCGCACCCTTGGAGGGTGAGGAGCGCTTCACCTCAGAGATAATGCGTGCAGTCGTGCCGTTGCCGCCGCCGGGCACTTCACCGCGTAGGGAGGCGAGCGCATCGCGGGCGGGCGCGGCTGCGAGGGCGCGCTTCTTCATTTCTTCGAGGGGAACCTGCTGTACGCGGGCGGCGAGGTCTTCGCGGACGCCGACGATGATCTCGTCGAGAACGGTGCTCATGGTGTCTCCTTGGGTTACTTGGTGGCGTTTACGGCTGCGTCTGCGTCCAGGGGTGCCAGGCCGGAGGCGGTCAGCACGGCGCGCAGCGGGGCGGCGGACTTGTTGACGGTTTCGAGGGTTTCGGAGTCCGGGTTGGAGTCCATGACGAGGCCTGCACCTGCCTGTACGTAGGCGGTGCCTTCCTTGAGGACGGCGGTGCGGATGGCGATTGCCATGTCCATGTTGCCGGCGAAGTCGAAGTAGCCGCATACGCCGCCGTAGACGCCGCGGCGGGTCGGTTCGTATTCGTCGATGAGCTGCATGGCGCGCGGCTTGGGCGCGCCGGAGAGGGTGCCCGCCGGGAAGGCGACGCGCAGCACGTCGTAGGCGCTGAACTGCGGGTCGAGTTCGGCGCTGACTGCGGAGGAAATGTGCATGATGTGGCTGAATCGCTCAATGATCATGAACTGGTCAACGGACACGGTGCCAGGCTTGGCGATGCGTGAGAGGTCGTTGCGTGCCAGGTCGACGAGCATGAGGTGTTCGGAGCGTTCCTTTTCGTCGGCGAGCAGTTCCTCGGCGAGTGCGAGGTCCTCTTCGCGGGTTGCGCCGCGCGGGCGGGAACCGGCGATGGGGTGGGTGCTGGCGATGCCGCCCTTGAGGGTGACGAGCGCCTCCGGGGAGGAGCCGACGATGTGGAAGGGGGTGCCGTTGCTGTCTTCGAAGTTGAAGAGGTACATGTACGGCGAGGGGTTGGATTGGCGCAGTACACGGTACACGTCGAGTGCCTTGGCATTGGTTTCGGCTTCGAATCGGCGTGAGAGCACGATCTGGAAGACGTCGCCGTCGATGATGTTCTTCTTGGAGCGGTCGATGGCGTCCTTGAAGCCCTGTTCGCTCCAGGTGAGGGTGACATCTTCGCGGACCTTACGGTCAATGTCTGCCACGCCGGAGAGAGTGGAGGTGGTTGCGGCGGCGCCGCGCTGCAGGCGGCGGAGCATGCTGTGCAGGCGTGCAACGGCGTCCTCGTAGGCGCCGTCGACGTTTTCGCTGGTGCCGTTGAAGTTGATGGCGTTGGCGACGAGCAGGACGGTGCCGTCCTTGTTGTCGTGGATTGCCATGTCGGAGACCATGTTGAGCGCGAATTCGGGTAGGTTCACGTCGTCGTCGGGCGGGAAGGGCAGGTGTTCCCAGTGGCGTACGACGTCCCAGCCGAGGTAGCCGACCAGGCCGGAGGTGAGCGGCGGCAGGGTCGGGTCGGGTTCGGTGTAGAGCATCTGCAGGGTCTTGGCGATGGCTTCTACGGGGTCGCCGTCGACGGGTGCGCCGGCGGGGGTGCGGCCCTGCCAGTGGACTGCGCCGTCAACGGTGGTGAGGGTGGAGCGAGAGGATGCGCCGATGAAGGAGTAGCGGTCCCAGGCTGCGGATTCGCCTTCTGCGGAGATTTTGGCGGATTCGAGCAGGAAGGTGCCGTGGGCTGCTTCGACGGGTTCACCCTGGTCGTTTTGGAGTACGAGGGAACGGTAGATGCCGATGGGGGTGAGTGAGTCGGCGAGGATTTTGATGTGTACGGGAATGACGCGGGTGCCGGCTGCGCGGGCGCGGAATTCTTCGAGGCTGGGGGTGATGGTGCCCAAATCCTGCATTGCTGTACTCCTTGGTGTTGGGTTGGGAGCGCGTCGGTGCGCTGTGTCCCTTAGCTGCCGCGCGGGGGTTTACCGGTACATGGGGTTTTACCGGTGCATATGTGCCGGCGTGTATCTCTCTGGCGCATACCTGCCAGATCCATAGACGCCCGATAATGCCTGATAAATCCCGGTAAGCCCGGTGCGCGGGTTGTTTCAGTTTAACCGGTGCTGCGGCCCAGTTCCACGGTAAAGATTCAATAGTTCTCTTCGTGAAACTGAGCCGCGTACCGTTCAGCCGTGTTAGTTGCTGAACTGCTTGAGGGTTGCTGCGGTCTGCAGTGCCGCTGCGGTCGCCTCGTAGCCCTTATCTTCGTTAGAGCCTTCCAGTCCTGCACGGTCGAGTGCCTGCTGCTCGTTGTCGCAGGTGAGCACGCCGAAGCCGATGGGGCGGCCGGTCAGCACGGACACGTCGGTCAGGCCGTTGGTTGCGCCCTGGCAGACGTAGTCGAAGTGGGGGGTGCCGCCGCGGATGACCACGCCGAGCGCGACGATTGCGTCGAACTTCTCAGCGAGGCGGGTCGCTGCGACGGGCAGCTCGAAGGTGCCGGGAACGCGCACGAGGGTCGGCTCGATGCCTGCTGCGTAGGCGGCGCGCTTAGCACCGTTAATGAGGCCGTCCATGACCTCGGTGTGCCAGCTTGCCGCTACGATTGCGAGCTTGAAGCCCTTGTAGTCTTCGGGGTTGAGGGTGGTGTCTGCTGCGCCTACGCCGCTCATTGTGTTCTCCTTGTGGATTTTGGGTTTTTGAAAAATTAGGGGTTTGCAGGGGTGCCGCTACGCGCTTTTGAGCACGTGGCGCATACGCTCACGCTTGGTCTGCAGGTAGTGTGCGTTCTCAACTCGGGCGGGAATTTCGTCCGGGATGAGCTCGGTGACCTGCAGGCCGAGGCTTTCGAGCGCCTCCTGCTTGGCGGGGTTGTTGGTCACGAGCCTCAGCTCGTTCACACCGAGTTCCTGCAGGATCAGTGCCGCCTGCGAGTAGTCGCGCATGTCGCCGTCCAGGCCGAGCGCCAGGTTCGCGTCGAGGGTGTCGAGCCCGGCATCCTGCAGCGCGTAGGCGCGGAGCTTGTTGACCAGGCCGATACCGCGTCCTTCGTGGTTGCGCACGTAGATGAGGTACCCACCGGTGCGGCCAATGATGCGCAGGCCGTTCTCCAGCTGAGGACCGCAATCACATCGGAAGGAACCGAAAATATCGCCGGTGGCGCATTCGGAGTGGATGCGCACCGCGGGCACTCCCCCGTCCTCGGCGGGTACGGGGGTGCCGTCACGGTCGAGGGCGCGGGCGCTGATATGCTCGGCACCGTCCGCAAATCGCCAGGCGCGCAGACCAAACAGGCCCTGCGGGGTGGGTACGGCGACCTCTTCGGTGCTTTCGACCAGCAACGGGCTGGGGTTGGGCACCATGTCGAGGGGGCTGACTCGGTAGCCTTCAGCGAGCTGGGAGGCGATGCGCAGGGATTCGGCGCTGAGCTCTTCAGCCTGCGCCTCAACCGGCTCGGCCAGGATGCCCGGCTCCGCGGGAGTGCCTGGCGTTGCCTGGGTATTAGGGGTTTCGCTCATGCGTTCTCCTACGCCTTAGGTACGTACTTGATGAGGTCTTCGATAGAGATCATGGGCAGGTTGTGCTCGGTTGCGAAGGCGCGCAGTGCGTCGAAACGCATCATGGAGCCGTCGTCGTGCACGACCTCGGCGATAACGCCCACGCCGGACAGGCCCGCCGCGCGGGAAAGTTCCACTGCGGCTTCGGTGTGACCGGGGCGCTCCGCCACGCCGCCGTCAACGGCGCGCAGCGGGAAGATGTGGCCGGGGCGGGTGATGTCCGCCGGGGTCGAGGATGCATCCGCGAGGATCTGCACGGTGCGTGCGCGATCTGCCGCGGAAATGCCGGTGCTCACGCCGGATGCCGCATCGCAGGAGACGGTGTAGGCGGTGCCCTTGGGGTCTTCGTTGTTGGTGACCATGGGCGGCAGGTTCATCTCGTCGGCACGCTTGTTGCTCAGGGGTGCGCAGACCACGCCGGAGGTGTAGCGGATCATGAAGCCCATCAGCTCGGGGGTTGCGTGCTCGGCGGCGAAGATGATGTCGCCTTCGTTTTCGCGGTCTTCGTCGTCAACGACGACCACGGCGCGACCTGCGGCGATAGCGTCCACTGCGGTCTGCACGCTGTCGAGGACGCTTGCAGCGTCGGCGCGACGCGGCGCAACCTGCTCACCGGAGTGCGCAGAGTCAGCCTGGGGCACGCCTGCGAACGCGGTCAGACGCTGCACGTACTTAGCGAGCGCATCGGTCTCGAGGTTCACGCTGTCGCCGACCTTGAGGGCGCCGAGGTTGGTTGCCTTCAGGGTTTCGGGGATCAGGCCGACCTCGAACCATGCGGGGGTTTCGCCGGGCTCAGAAACGGCGGTAACGGTCAGGGACACGCCAGAAACAGCGATGGAGCCCTTCTCGGCGAGCAGGGGTGCCAGTTCGGTGGGCAGGTTGAAACGCAGGGTGCTCCACGTCTCGTGCGCGGTGACGGATGCGAGGGTACCCACCGCATCCACGTGACCCTGCACGACGTGACCGTCGAGGCGGCCACCGGCGGGCAGGCAGCGCTCCAGGTTGACGGTGTCGCCGGGGTTCAGGTTGCCGAGATTGGTGCGGCGCAGAGTCTCACCCATCGCGTAGGCGCGGAACTGGCCGGGCTGCAGCTGGTCGAGGTCGATAGCGGTGAGGCATACACCGTTGACGGCGAGGGAGCCACCGTGTTCGAGGTCGGCGACGATGTCACCGGCGTTGAGGGTCAGGTAGGCTGCGTCGCTACCTTCGATGGGGGTGATGGATTCTACGGTGCCGAGGGCGCCAATGATTCCGGTAAACATGTGTGCTTTTCCTTTTCTCGCCGTGTCCGCCGGGGCGTCGTCATTGAGGGCGACGGGCGGCGATGGTTTGTTCGTCGGTATAACTATACGTATTTTTCGAATATTCCCCGTGACGGGGAGCTTTTGTGCCAGCATGCGAACCAGCCGACACAAACTAGCCGGGCGCCGGCGGGGTTCCTTGAGGTGCTACTCCCCCGCCCGCGCTCAGCCGAAGGGAGACTAGCCCAAGCAGATGCTAGTCCAGCCGCGACTAGTCCAGCCGCGGCTAATCTAATCTCGGTTCGGGCGCCTGGCAGGCGTCCAGCTTCGGCAGGGTACGCCGTGCACCCGGTTCCTGCGCCGTTCCGCGAGGTGCCGGCACCAGGTGCGTTGCGGTGTCATTGCCGAGCACGCGCACCGCCGGGAACATACCCAGGTCGTCCAGTTGCAGGCGCGGCGCCTGCGCGAGGGTGTCCACGAGCAGACGGTACACGGCGCTCTTGCCCTGCCCCATGATCATGGGGGCGCGGTACCAGACCATCTCGTCGATGAGGTCTTCACCGGCGAAGAGGCCAACCATGCCGGGGCCGCCCTCAATCATGAGGTGCCGCACCCCGCGGGCGTACAGCTCATCGAGCAGTTCACGCGGGTCGTGGGTGAAGACCTGCAGGAAGTTCTGCGGATCCGCCTCCACACCTTCGGGCGGGTTGAGGCCGCGCACACGGTAGTTCTCGGTAATCTCGGTTTTACCCATGACCACGCGCAGCGGCTGCTTCTCGAAGCGTTCCCCGTTGGCGTCGCGCGCGTCCAGGGTCGGGTCGTCCATGAGGGTGGTTCGGGTGCCGATCATGACGGCGTCGGCGCGGTGACGAATCAGGTGCCCGTCAATGCGCGCGGCGGGGCCGGTAATCCACTTGCTCGTGCCGTCAGCAGCCGCGATGAACCCGTCCAGGGTGGAGGCGCTCTTTGCGGTAATGAAGGGGCGGCGTTCGGCGGCGGCAATGAACCAGCGCTCGTTCAGCAGGTAGGATGCGTTCGCGAACTCCTCCATGGCGTGCACGGTGACGCCCTGCGAGCGCAGGTAGGCGGCACCTCCGGCAGCGTTTTCGGTGTCGTCGCTGTAGGCGTAGTAGAGTTCGCTAATGCCCGCCTCGGCGACGGCGTGGGAGCAGGGGCCGGTGCGTCCGGTGTGGTTGCAGGGCTCAAGGCTCACGTACATGCGGGCGCCGGTAAGGTCGGTTCCCGCGGCTCGGGCGGCGGCGAGGGCGTCGGCTTCGGCGTGCGGGGTGCCTGCGCCTCGGTGGTAGCCCACGTGCAGCAGGTGCCCGTGCGCGTCAGTGATGACGGCGCCGACGAGGGGGTTTGCGCCGCGGATGCCCTGGCGTGCCGCCTGCAGTGCCAGGGTCATGGCCTCTGCGTGGCTGAGTTCCTGCTCGGGGTCGGGCAGCTGGAGGGTGCGTGCGGCGGGCAGCCCGGCGAGGTGACCGTACTCCGCGGCGGAGTAGTCCGCATCGTTGCGCGGCGAAGATACGCTCGAGGCGATGGTTACGGGCAGGTGCGCGCTCGCCAGCACCTGCAGCGAGGGGTTCTGCGACATTTATGCACGACCCTTCTGCACGTCGGTTACCTCAACGGTCACGTCGGGGAACTGGGTCTGCACCTGGGTCTTCTGCGCCTCCAGGTTACGGGTGCGCCACCAGACGAAGAAGCCGACCAGGGTGAAGCATCCGTAGAACACGTACATGAGGGAGGTCGCGTAGTAGCCTGCGCTCCACAGCAGCGGCACGCCGACCAGGTCGACGGCAACCCAGATGAGCCAGAATTCAACCCAGCCGCGCGCCATGCCGTAGGTGGCGAGCAGCGAGCCGGTGAAGATCCAAGCGTCGGACCAGACCGGTTCGTAGGATCCGAGGGCGCGGAAGATGGGGGTGAGTAGCAGGGTGCCCGCGACCATGGCGACAACCAGGCCTGCGCGTTCGGTGTTGGTAGCCCACTTGGGGATCACCGCGACACCTTCGGAGGCGTCACCGCCGGCGGCGCGGGTGGCGCGCCAACGATGCCAGCCCCAGATAGAAACAGCAATGAACATGATTTGGCGGCCTGCCTGGCCGAGCATGGTGACGGGGTGCGGGCTGCCGACGAGGGCGCCCAGGAAGACGGTGAGGAGTAGCAGGTTACCGAGAATGCCGACGGGCCACGCCCATACTTTGCGTCGCATGCCGCCGAGCGCCGATGCCAGGCCGAATGCGTTTCCGAGAACTTCGCGCACGAGAAGGGACTGGTCCCCCACATGAATTTGTGCGTCGAAGAGCCACCGCAAGATGTCCATTTGTTTCTTTCCTCTCTGAGTTGGACCGTGTGTCGGATGCGCTGTGTGCGCATCTGCGGCGGCTCCGGGGAGAGGAACAGAAAAGGGCGGCTACCGCGGGCATCTTATGGGGTGCCCGGTATCCGTGGTGAGGCGGGAGCGGCGAATCAGCCAACCGTGGCTGGGACCAGCCGGCTGCGGTCGAGGGGAATAACGTACCGGCACCTAGGAAAGGTGCCTCTCCCCTGTCTCGCAGAAAGCTGTCTCTCAGAAAACCGCTGTGCTCTCGAGCAACAGTTTTTCTAGCAACAGTTTTCTCAAGCAACCGCGTCAGTGCACCCTGCATGCTATCCCGGTTTTCGGGAGGTGCGGCGGAGTGCGCTCCTGCCTTTTTCTGCTCGTGCTACCTTCCATCCAGACTGTACTGTCGGCACCGGATTTTCACCGGTTCGGCCTCTCTTGCGGGCGGGCTTCTCTAGCGGAGTCTTGGCGTCCTGTGCGGATGCGAAGATTCGTACGATTTCTGCCTGCCTGCGAGAGCGGTTCGCGGGCTGTGACCGCCGGTTCGGAATTTCACCGACCCCGGAGCACGATGTTGATACTGATTATGCCACAGCGCACGCCGGGGGTTTAATTTGTTTTCTCTGGGATAACTTCCGTGACAAGATGACGTTTTATGACTGTACTCTCGGCGCGTCTTCAAGACCCTCTCAACAAGCCCTCGCGGTAGTCACTTGCGGGACCGTTTTGAACCTGATTCTTCAATTTTCGGGAATGATTTATCACGGTTTCATAACGGTGGAGAGCGCCAAACAGACCAAAGAGTTATGAGAGCCTCCAGGGGGCTACTCAGAGCACATTGAACACCCGTCAATACCTTTATGACAAGGAATTATAACAATAAGGTTAAATTATTGGTTTAAGGTTTACTCCAGGGGTGATTTAAGGTTATTCTTATCTACAGGAGCTCCCATCACCGATAAACCGGTTCCGTTGAGAGCAACATGATTCGGACCATCCGAGCACTCACATCAAACCCTTAAGCTTCTGCCATTTGAAGCTGGAAAACTGGCCCGCGGACTGCATTCCTGAGGATGGTTTTCACGCAACATCTGCGCGTACTGGATTGCGCAGTATTGCGGCACACGATGTTGATGTGCTTCACCATCGGGAGGCAACCACACCGAATTGTTTTCTCAACGGAACCGGCGTGGGAGCTCTTCCGAATAAACTTCCGGAAGATCGCATGACGTGCGCCTTTGTAAACCTGTACGAGAGGGGCGTTGTGCGTGTCAAACGGTCATAAGCTCCCGTTCTTCTGTCGTCGCCTACCGTGGTGCGCGATGGGGGTTACGGGAACCTTGCGGGATGGTTGATCCCGCGCGCTCTGCATTGTCTTGTGGAGTGTGGTGTGTTTGGGTGGCGTATTCGCAGTGCCGGAGCGAATACGCCACCCGTTTTTAACCTGTGAAACCCTGCCCACCCCAAACTCAGGCGAGCTGCGCACGAAACTCAGCCCCAGACCAGCCTCATATACCCCAGACTGAGGCAAGCTAGCCTGAGAAGGAAACCCCGTACCAAGCCACCTATATTTCCCTACCTCAAGGGATAGGCGACCTAGAGGGCGTACCGGACACGCAAAGCGGGGGCTCCGTCCTCAAGGCGCCCCAGCGCCGCAGAGGGGGCACTCCCCCGCAAGCGTGAACCGGTCCCCCCCCCCAAAAAAACGCATCCAAAACATAACGCTCCCCCAGCTACACACGGTAGTTGAGGGAGCGTTATATCTATATAAGGCTAGAAGCCCTGAGGGATTAGTCCTCCACGGAGCGGAATGCTACAACCGCGTTGTGGCCGCCGAAACCGAAGGAGTTCGACAGTGCCACAATCTCACCGGCGGGCAGCTCGCGTGCCTCCGTCACCACATCCAGGTCAATCTGGGGGTCCTTGTTGTCCAGGTTGATGGTGCAGGGTGCGGTGCGGTGGTGCAGTGCCAGTACGGTGAGTACGGCTTCGAGTGCGCCTGCGCCGCCGAGCAGGTGGCCGGTCATGGACTTGGTTGCGGAGACGGCAATGTTCTTGGTGTGCTCACCGAAGGTTTCGTGCATTGCGGTTGCTTCGGGCAGGTCACCAGCGGGGGTGCTGGTGGCGTGCGCGTTGATGTGCACGACGGTCTTCGGGTCGATGTTGCCGTCTTCGAGGGCTTCGCGCAGTGCGCGGGTTGCGCCGAGTGCTGCGGGGTCCGGTGCGGTGATGTGGTAGGAGTCGGCGGATACGCCGGTGCCTGCCAGTTCCGCGTAGACGCGTGCGCCGCGTGCCTTGGCGTGCTCTTCGGATTCGAGGATGAGCGCTGCTGCGCCTTCACCCATGACGAAGCCGTCGCGGTCGACGTCGTAGGGGCGGGATGCCTTTTCGGGTTCGTCATTGCGGGAGGAGAGTGCCTGCATCTTGGCGAATGCTGCCATGGGAAGCGGGTGGATTGCTGCTTCAGCACCGCCGACGATGACGACGTCTGCCTTGCCACTGCGAATCATTTCAGCACCGAGCTGCATGGCTTCGGTGGAGGATGCGCATGCGGAGACGACGGTCTGTGCTGCGGCGCGTGCCTTAAGGTTCATGGAGACGGCTGCTGCGTTGCCGTTGGGCATGAGCATCGGAACGGTCATGGGGAGGACGCGGCGGGGGCCCTTTTCGCGGAGGGTGTCCCATGCGTCGAGGAGGGTCCACACGCCACCGATACCGGTGCCGAAGGCTACGCCGGTGCGTTCGGGGTCGACTTCTTCTGCGGAGTCGGCGTCGGGGCCGGAGAATCCTGCGTCTTCCCATGCTTCGCGTGCGGCGATGAGGGCGAGCTGGCCCGAGGGATCCAGGCGCTTTGCTTCTACCTTGGTGAGGCGGCCGGATTCGAGGGCGGGCACGGCGAGCTGGCCTGCAATGTATACGGGCAGGTCGTATTCCTTGACCCAGGGGTAGTCGAGGGTGGATACACCAGATACGCCCTTGGTTGCGTTTTCCCAGGTGGTGGGGACGTCGCCGCCAATGGGGGTGGTCGCGCCGAGGCCGGTCACCAGCACTTTTCGAGACATTGTGGCACTTTCTCTTCGGTGGTCGATTTGGTGGTTTATCCGGTGGTGTGTGGATAAAAACCTGTAGGGCCCGGGGGTAAGCGGTGCACGTTTTCAGGCGGTAGAGGCGCTGTCGTTGCGCCCTGTGTATTCCGCACTATGTATTCCGTGCGGGGTCCGCGCTGCGTGTTCCGCATTGTGGATTCCGCTGTGTGTTCCCGGGGTGTGTTGGATTGAAAGCTGAGTGAATAGCGATGCGGCGCGGGCCGGTGAGAGCCCGCGCCGCCTCGTTATTGGTTATAGCTTAGGCAGCGTTCGCGATGAACTCGACTGCGTCGCCAACGGTCTTGAGGTTCTGGACCTCTTCGTCCGGGATGGTCACTTCGAACTTCTCCTCAGCGTTCACGACGATGGTCATCATCGAGATGGAGTCGATGTCCAGGTCCTCGGTGAAGGACTTGTCCAGCTGAACGTCCTCAACCTCAACGCCGGTCTCTTCGTTAACGATCTCTGCCAGACCTGCGAGGATCTCTTCCTTGTTAGCCATTCAGGGGCTCCTTTGTTTTTTTCGATGGTCATCGCACCCGCCGGGTGGGGGTACGCGTGCATTACCGAGTTTATCGTGTCTGCGTGGTGTACGCATGCGTCAACTCGGAGTTTGTGGGGATGCTTTCCCGCTTTATTTTCTTTCTCGCACACCGGCGCTGTACCGGTCGTGAGGAGCGGGGAGCATCGGGCTCCGGTGATTTCCTTAGGGAGTGGTTTTCCTTAGGGAAGGACGACTACCTGAGCTGCGAATGCCAGGCCGGCGCCGAAGCCAATCTGCAGGGCGAACTTGCCGGAGAGTTCCGGGTTCTCCTTGAGCAGGCGGTGCGCGGCGAGGGGGACCGATGCGGCGGAGGTGTTACCGGCATCGACGATGTCGCGTGCCACTGCCACCGTGTCGGGAAGCTTGAGGGTCTTGACCATCTGGTCAATGATGCGGGCGTTTGCCTGGTGCGGGATGAGCGCGCCGAGCTCGTCGGGGGTGATACCGGCGGTTTCGAGTGCCTGCTTGGCGACCTTCGCCATTTCCCACACTGCCCAGCGGAAGACGGAGGGGCCGTCCTGACGCAGGGTGGGCCAAATCTTTTCGCCTTCTTCGACGGGGTTTGCGGCGAAGTCGCGGTTGCGGATGTCCAGCAAGGAGTGGGTCATGCCGACGGTGCCCCAGCGGGAGCCGTCCGAACCCCATACGGTCGGGGCAATGCCGGGTTCGTCGGAGACGCCTACGACTGCTGCGCCTGCGCCATCGCCGAGCAGGAAGGAGATGGTGCGTTCGGTGTTGTCGATGAAGTCGGAGAGCTTCTCAACGCCGATGACCAGCACGTGTTTTGCGGTGCCGGCGCGGACGAGGGCGTCTGCCTGGGCGATGCCGTAGCAGAAACCTGCACACGCTGCGGAGATGTCGTATGCGGGGCACTTGGAGCCGATTGCGTCGGCGACCAGGGTTGCCAGGGAGGGGGTTGCGTAGGGGTGCGAGATGGTCGAGATGATGACCGCCTCAATGTCCTCACCGGCTACACCGGATGCTTCGAGGGCGTCCTTGGCGGCACCGATGGCAAGGTCTGCTACCGACTGGTTTTCGCTGGCGCGGTGGCGGGTTGCGATGCCGGTGCGCTGCTTGATCCACTCGTCGGAGGAGTCGATTGCCTCAACGATGTCGTCGTTGGGGACGATGACCTCACCGCGGGCTGCGCCGTAACCGAGGATGCGGGAGTAGCGGTTGATTTCGTACTGCTTGAGGGTAGTCACGTATTCAATCCTTAGTGCTGATGCTCGCAAGACACTGTGTGCCTCGCAGGTCTAAAGTGCATGTCTAGTGTGAAGGGTTCCCAGTGCGGGGAGGGCGGGGTGCTCTCCCCCGGCGTTTAGCCCTTCAGCGAGGCGAGGTCCTCGGGAGTGTTGATGGAGGTGCCGGGCACGCCGCGCATCGCGCGCTTTGCCAGGCCGACCAGGGTGCCTGCGGGGGCGACCTCGATAATGCCGGCGACCTCACGCTCGAGCAGGGTTGCCATGCACAGATCCCAGCGGACGGGGCTGGTGACCTGGGAGACGAGGGTCTTGACGAACTCTTCACCGGATACCACGGCGGAACCGTCGCGGTTGGTCAGCAGTGCGGAGGTCGGGTCGGAGACCTGCAGGGATGCGGCGAACTCTTCCAGTGCGGGCACGGCGGGTGCCATTGCCTCGGTGTGGAATGCGCCGGCGACCTTCAGGAGGATAACGCGAGCGCGTGCGGGCGGGTTCGCGGCGAATGCCTCGATGGCGGGGATGGGGCCTGCGGCTACAATCTGGCCGCCGCCGTTGGAGTTTGCTGCGACGAGGCCTGCTGCGTCGATGGCTTCGCGGACGTTTTCTTCAACGCCGCCGAGTACTGCAGCCATGCCGGTCGGGGAGGCGGCTGCCGCCTCCGCCATGCCGTTGGCGCGCACGCGCACGAAACGCATTGCGTCTTCGTCGCTGAGTACGCCCGCGAGGGCTGCTGCGGTGATTTCGCCGACGGAGTGGCCCGCGAAGATGAGCTCTTCACCGTCGAGTTCGCGCAGGGCGAGGCGGCCGGTGACGATGCCTGCAGCCACGATGAGGGGCTGGGCGATTGCGGTGTCCTTGATGGTTTCTTCTTCGGCTTCGGTGCCGTAGTGAATCAGGTCGATGCCTGCCGCTTCGGAGAGTCGTTCCAGGTGCTCACGCACACCTTCAATCTCGAGCCAGGGGCTCAGGAAGCCCTTCTTCTGGGAGCCCTGTCCGGGGCAAACGAGTGCGCGCATGCGGTGCGACCTTTCTGGTTTTTAGTACTCGTACGCGGTGCCATTATAGAGACGGAGACCACGGTTAGTCTGTTACCTATGCTACCTTGTTCAGCCGCTTTATCTAAACATCGCAGTGCAAGATTTTTGGGGTACACCGGGAGCTTAGGCAGTGGTTGAACAGTGTATAGCTTAGATTGAACTCGTCCATTCGTACAACCCGAACGGGCAAGGTTCAAATAGAGAGACAGCTAACTTTCGGGTTGCCGTCCCTATGCACGCGGATGCGCCCGCGCGTACGTCTCCGCCAGACGCTTCATCGACACGTGCGTGTAAATCTGCGTGGTCGCCAACGACGAATGCCCCAGAAGCTCCTGCACCGAACGAATATCGGCACCACCATCGACCAGGTGAGTCGCCGCCGAATGACGCAAAACGTGCGCGCCCGACGCCTGAGTATTCTCCACCGTGCGCAGCAGGCGGGTCAGGTCCTCACGAATCTGACGGGCATTCGCCCGCCCACCCCGAGGACCAATAAACAGCGCCGTCACGCCCTGGGACCCTTCCGGAATCCACTGCGGACGACCATAGGACACCCAACGATTCAACGCCTTAAGCGCCGGGGTACCCAACGGCACCACGCGCTCCTTATTGCCCTTACCCAGCACGCGCACCGTCTTATTCGCCCGGTCCACGCTCTGCAAATCCAGGCCGGTCAGCTCAGAAATACGCATGCCCGAGGCGTACAGCACCTCAACCACAGCTTCCAGGCGCAGCAGGCGCGCATCCCGAGGATCCTGCGCCCGACGCTCCTGCAGGGTAGTCAGCAGCTGGTTCATCTGCTCACGGCTCAGCACCGGCGGCAGGTGATTCTCCCGCTTGGGAGTGCGCATACCGCGGGTCGGGTTAGCGTGCACCAGCTCCTCCTCCTGAGCCCAGGTGAAGAACGTGCGCAGGGTCGAACCGCGGCGCGCCACCGTAGAACGAGCCGCCTGCCGCAGATGCAACGAACCCAACCACTCACGAATCAGGGACGCATCAATGCTGTCCAGATGCCGCACGCCGCGGCGCGCCATGTAGCCGAAGAAGCCCTCCAAATCGGAGATATACGAGCGGATCGTCTCTTCGGAACGGTGCTTCTCATAGCGCAAAAAACGCTCAAAACGGTCCAGGACGGGGCGGAACACCTCACCGGAAACACCCAGTGCAGAATCGGGCAGAGTAGAGCCGGGTAGGGCGGAGCCTGAACCCTCAGCTTGGGTTTCGGGATGATTGGCCGCAAGGCTACGGGTGTAGGTCACCGGCAGGGTCGTGGAGGGAGCCTCGTCCCGGTATTCTTCCCGGCTTTCAGCTGGGTTTTCGTGCTGGCGGGCGGGGGTCATGCGTCCCTCCTTTCGGGTTTCGGTCTTTCGACATTCTCTCCGCGCGTCTGTCGATAATGCGGCGGCGGGGGTAGGCTCCGCACCAGTACGCGCAAGCCTACCCCAATTGTAGAGAGGTTCCGAGCTCTCCACGTGCTGCCTTGTTATGACCGGCCGCCCCGTCATGACCCACCGCCGCAACCCGCTACTGCCTGGGTGTTCACTACGGGCGTTCAGCCGGGGTGCTCAGCGGGGGATCTTCTACGCCGCGGCAGCCGGGCGGACCTTCCTCCAGCTCGTTCCGCTGCTCTCCGCCAGACCGCAACGACCCAGGTGGAACAGGTCAGCCATCACGTCGCGAGCGCTCAACCCGAGGGCTGCGGCAATCTCGTCCACGCCACGGTAGGAGCGCGGGCTCAAGTCATCCCAGACCCTACCCTGTCGTTCGGTCAGCTCGTCCAGCGTGCTAGAGGAGGCAGCCCGATCCCATTCGCTCTCGTGCTCGGTGCCCAGCTCAAACCCTGCGGCGGCATCGTACTCGAGGATGTCCGCAGCCTCGGTGAGTGTTTGCGCTAGTCCATCGCGTAGCAGGCGGTTCGTGCCCACCGAGTTCGGCGAATTAATCTGCCCCGGAACCGCCCAGAGGGTACGCCCAATCTCCATCGCGTGACGAGCCGTATTCAGGGCACCGGAACGCCAGCGCGCCTCCACCACAATGGTGTGCCGCGCCAACGCCGCAATCAGGCGGTTACGCTCCAGAAAACGCCAACGCGTGGGGGTATTGCCCACGCTCACCTCGCTCATGATGAGCCCGCGGTCAACAATCATGTTCAGCGCATCCGAGTTCTGCGCCGGGTACAGCCGGTCCAGCCCACCCGCCATGAAGGCGATGGTCGGCAGGTCGCTACCCTGCTGCGTCAGAGCCGCCCGATGCGCCGCAATATCAATGCCCATCGCGCCGCCAGAAATCACCGTGTATCCGCGGCGCGCCAGCTCCGCGGCGAGGTGGGTCGTCGCCTCCGTACCGTAGATGCTCGGGTCACGCGAACCAACCAGCGCGACGCTCGGGGCAGACGCCACATCCAGCAGGTGCCGCGAATCGCCTCGGCACCACAGCCCGTACGGTCGGGCAGGTCCCAAATCGTTCAGCTGCGGCGGCCACAGCGGATCGGCGGGAGTGACCAGCCACGCCCCGCAGGTTGCCGCCATGTGCGCCTCCGCGTTCAGGGTGCGTTCCATGCGGCGGTTCCAGCGCAGGCGGCGGGTCGCGAGCGCCTTGCCGAACTTATCGCGGCTCATCTGATGCTCACCCGGCGTGTAGTAGCCATTCGCGCTGGAAAACAGGGCGGACTCCCCTTCCGCGGGTGCGCCCACCGAGTTCAGAAATTCGCTGAGCTGCGTATCCGGTTCGCCGTGCTCCCAGGTGTGCTCATCCGGGATATGCCCGGTCAGCAGGTAGTGCAGGGTCAGTGGGGCGCCCAGAGTGGTGAGGGACTCGACCACGAGCTCATCGGCGGGTTCGGCGTAGCGCATCAGCTGAGCGGTGCAGCAGCGGATGTACTCGCGGCACGCCGCCTCAAGCTCCTGCGCGCTGAGGGTGGGATTGAACAGGGGTGCGGGGTCGGGGCGCTCACCCTGATGCTCCTCCCCCGGCTGTTCCTTCCGGCTCATCTCTTCTAAGTACACCGGGTTCAGGCAGGAAGCGAGGAACCCCGGCAACCGCGCCGCGTTATAGGGGCTCGGCGAGGGTTCCTGCCCCAGCGACAGAATATGAGCCACCCTCTCACGCACCAAGGCGTGCGCATCCAGGGTGCGGCCGGGCAGGCGGATCTGCAGTTCCTCTTGCACAAAATCCTCCGCCACGAGCTCCTCAGGCACATGCTCTTCCGGCGCTGTTTCTCTCAGCCCATTTTCTTGCAAATCGGCCTTTTCAGCTCGTTTTCTGAGCTTCTTCTCACTCATGACGTTCTTCTCCTCTCGTGAGTGATTCCTTCTATAAACCGGCACGCTATGTCCGCTGTCCCTATTTCAGCTGGCGCATTATTTCAATTGCCCCTGCTGCCGCAGAAAAAGCGCCACATCCAGGTGCTCCCGGCTCGGGTAGGCGGCGCCCTCCAAATCGGCGAGAGTCCAGGCGATACGCAACACCCGGTCGTAGCCGCGAGCCGTCAGCGTTCCGCGGTCCACGGCGGCGTTCAGCTCGCCGGTGAGCTTCGCATCCAGACGCAACGGGCCGCGCAGAATCTTGCCGTTCATCTCCGCATTCGTCTTCAACCCGTACGGCTCCAGGCGCTCCCGCTGAGCCTGTCGCGCCGCCATGACGCGCTCACGAATCTGCGCCGAACTCTCATTCACCTGACCGCCCGCAAGCTCCGTGGAAGACACCTTCGGAACCGTCACATTCACGTCAATGCGGTCCACCAGCGGGCCGGACAGCCGCCCAAAATAGGCGCGACGCTCACGCGGAGCACACGTACATTCCGTACCGGTGCCCACGTTCATGCCGCAGGGGCACGGGTTCGCCGCCAGGATCAGCTGAAACCGCGCCGGATAGGTCGCCGATGCGCTCGAACGGTCCAGGGTCACGGTCCCCGACTCCAGGGGCTGACGGAGCGAATCGAGCACCGTGCGTTTGAACTCCGGCGCCTCGTCCAGAAAGAGCACGCCGCGGTGCGCTTTAGACACACAACCCGGTCGGGGAATGCCGCTGCCGCCGCCCAGAATCGCCGGCGCGGAGGCGCTATGATGAGGCGCCTCAAACGGCGGCTGACGCACCAGCTCGCTCAGGTGCTCCCCCGCCGAGCAGAGGGAACGAATCGCGGTCACCTCCATCGCGGCATCGTTGTCGAGGGTCGGCAGGATACTCGGCAGGCGCTCCGCCAGCATGGTTTTACCCGAACCGGGAGGGCCAGTTAGCAGCATGTGGTGGCCACCCGCAGCGGCAATTTCCAGGGCGAAACGGCCCTGCGACTGACCGGCGACATCGCTCATATCCGAGGGAATTTCAGCCGGTTTCGCAGCCGGTGCGCTCGCCTCCGTCTGCGGGGCGGGCGGATAGATAAGCTTCTGGCTCTCAGCGCCGAGAGCGGCAAAAACCTCCGCCAGGCAGCGGAAACCGCTCACCTGCGCGCCGGGGATGAGCGCCGCCTCCTCAGCATTTTCGGCGGGCACAATCACGCGGTGGTGTCCGGCATCCACGGCGGCTTTGACCGCAGGCAGGATGCCCGGCACGGGGCGTAGCGTTCCGTCCAGTCCCAGCTCGCCCAGGAAGACGCTATCGCCGCTGGGGTGCAGTTTCTTCTCCGCCTGCAACGCTGCAACCACAATGGCTAGGTCGAACGCCGAGCCGCGCTTGGGTAGGGTCGCCGGGGTCAGGTTCACGGTGAGCCGGTGCTGAGTGAGGGTGATGCCGGTGTTCTTCGCCGCAGAGCGCACACGCTCTTTAGACTCGTTGAGGGCGGTATCGGGCAGACCCAGCAGCACGAAGCCGGGCAGGCCCTGCGAGATGTCAGCCTCGACGTCAACAATATGCCCGCGCAGGCCAACCAGCGCTACGGAATAGGTGCGTGCGAATCCCATTACGCCACCGCCTTCAGATGCTCGAATGTGAAGGTTTCGCAGGTTCCGGTCACCGCAATTGCGTCAATGCGAAAGCGCGGAAAATCAAGGTTCTCGCGCAGCCTGCACCAGAGAATCGCCAGCGAGCGCGTGCGGCGCGCCTTATCGCGGTCAATAGACGCGAACGGGTGCCCAAAGTCTTCGCTGCTGCGGGTCTTGACCTCAACGAAAACCAGTTCGTCCTCGGGGTCAATGGCGATCAGGTCGAGCTCACCGCGGATCTGTTCGTGTTCCAGCCCTGCGGGCGGTCGCCAATTCCTCTCCAGGATGCGGTAGCCGTTCGTCTCCAGGATGCGGGCGGTCAGCTCCTCGCCCCACCTGCCGACGCTGTGGGCGCGGGGCTGGGTTCGCTGGAGCTGGGTTCGCGGAGGCTGGGTGCTCTGGAGCAGGGGTCTGTTGGGTGCGCTTCGGGTTGCGGCGCGGGCTGTTATTCGGGCTGTTATCATGGGTCTCTCCCCCGGTAGATAGCGGTAGTGCTTCTACTGTGCCCGCCGCGCACATGCCCGAAGGCGGTTAACGAAAAACTGTGGATAACCTCGGCTCCCAGAAGGAATTAGAGGTTATCCACAGCCATTTCTTTGAAATTTTGGGGTATATTTTTCAAAAATACCACTCGGGTGCCGATTCGACGCGTCATATTCGCGCGGGTTCATCACACGTTTTCATAACGCAGCTTCATCACGCGGTTTCAACACCTGATTCTGCCGCCCAACAGCTCGGCAGCCCCGTGCTTACCCCCGGCAAGGCGGTAAATCAGGCGTGAGCTAGGCGTTAAAGTCCGGCATTTCCGGCACGGTGAACTCCTGGTTGGGCAGGCGCTCCTCCACGTTCACGTCACGCACCGAGTAGGCGTGCACCTTCTTCACAAAGCGGTTGGAGCGGAATACATCCCACACCCACACGTCGCTCATGCTCACCTCAAAATAGAGGGTACCGTCCTGCACGTGCGGAGTGACGTCCACCTGGTTCGCCAGGTAGAAGCGTCGGTCGGTTTCTACCGCGTAGCTAAAGAGCGACATGACGTCTTTGTATTCGCGGTAGAGCGCCATTTGGGCGTCGGTCTCGTAGTTTTCGAGGTCTTCTGCGCTCACTACTCTTCCTTTCCTGGGCTTTTTAGTACTGATTCAGCGGTGGCACGTTAGGCTTTCGCAGGCTTCCAAGGCGCGGTTTTCAGGAACACCACACGCTCTAGCCGCGCTGTGCCGCAGCGGCCTCAATCTGCTCGGCGGTCGCCGGAAGCGACCATGAGAGTCGATGCTGCGGGCTGGGGCCCTGCACGCTAATCGCTTCGCGGTGAGCGGCGGATCCGTAGCCCTTGTTCTTTGCCCAGCCGTACCCCGGGTAGCGGGTATCCAGCTGAACCATCAGCTCGTCACGTTCCACCTTCGCAACCACCGATGCGGCAGCGATGGAGGCGCACTTATAGTCGCCCTTAATGACCATGGTCACCGGCATCTGCGCGGGCTCCCCTGCACCTCCTGCGCCTTCCCACGCCTGGGCGAGCAGTGCGTTGTAGTGTGCCTGCGCCGGGTCCGGCGCCAGCGCGCTGAACAGGTCCTCCTGCGGAGGGGTGAACCAGTCGTGCTTACCGTCCAGCAGGGCGGCGTCGGCACGGTATCCGCGGCGCGCCAGCTCGGCGAGCGCACGCTGGGCGGCAAGCCTCAGCGAGAGGGTCATGCCGAGCCGATCAATATCAGCCGGTTCCACGTGCCCGACCGCCACAGCGCACCACTGGCGGATTTCGGGAACCATGGATTCACGGCGTGCCGGTGAGAGTGCCTTGGAGTCAATCAGCCCGCCCACCTCGAGGGTGGCGTCCGGGGTGAGGATTGCGACGCCCACGGTGACCGGGCCCGCCATGGAGCCGCGGCCTACCTCGTCGATTCCGGCAACCGTGCGGGCGCCGGAGGCGAAGAGCTGCTGCTCATACTCGAGGTCAGCGGCGGGCTTAGCTTGAGCGGGTTTCGTTGCGCTCTTCTGGGCGCTCACCATCATTTCCAAGCTCGCTTACTCGCTCGGGGTGGAGGACGGTGCGGGAATCGAGGAGAACACCGAGCTCTGATCCTGCAGCAGACCGAAGTGGTTCAGCGGCCACGCCACCACGAACACGTTACCTTGCACGTCGTCCTTGGAGATGAATGCGGTGCCGTCGCTAATGTGGTAGCGGGAGTCGGCGGAGTTGCTGCGGTGGTCGCCCATGACGAAGTACTTGCCGGCGGGCACGGTCACCTTAAAGGGGACTTCCGAGGGCGGGTTGCCGGGGTACAGGTACGGTTCGGTAATCTCTACGCCGTTGACCTTGATTTTGCCGTTGCCGTCGCTTTCGACCACGTCACCGGGGGTGCCGATAACGCGCTTGACCAGGAAGTTCGAGGAGGTATCCGGCAGAATACCCGCGAAGGACAGGGCATCCTTGAGCGGGCTGCTGGTCTTCTGGGTGGAGGGAATCCAGCCCTGAGAGTCCTTGAAGACGATGACGTCGCCGCGCTTGGGTTCGCTAAAGTAGGAGCCCGCCACGTTGATGAACACGCGGTCGTTGACCTGCAGGGTCTGCTCCATGGAGCCGGAGGGAATGTAGAAGCCGCGCAGCAGGAAGGTCTTGACCAGGAATGCGATGACCAGCGCGTAGAGGATGACGGTGCCGCCCTCACGTGCCTGCACCCAGAGCCATTCGCCGAGGCGGCCTTCTTCCTGTGCCTGGGAGTAGGTCAGCTCTGCCTGTTCGGCGCGCTTTGCCTTGCGGCGTTCCTTGGGGGTCATTTCGGAGAAGTCCTTGGTGGTTTCCACGTCTACGGCAGCCTCCTCATCGGTGGCTTCTTTGCGCTCGGTATTCTTCGCTGCAGCGCTCTGCTCGGTAGCAGCCTCCTCAGCTGCCGCCTTTTCGGCAGCGAGGCGCGCGAAGTATTCTTCCATTTCACGGCGCTCGCGGCGGCTTTGAGGCTGGTATCCCTCAGGGAAGGGGCTGGTGTTCGCAGTGTTCTTGTCGTCTGCCATGCTGGAGTGAGCCTTTCGTTTGAGAGATACCTAGCTCGAGTGAAACGGTACCTAGCTATTGTATCGAGAGTGTTTACGCTCTTGGGCTTTTATTTTCTGAGAGCGGCAAGGTTCCCAGAAAGCGGGGTTTCAGAAAGCGGGTTCTCAGAATATGCAAAAACCGCTCCTTGCCCGCGGAATGCGGTTGGGGAGCGGTTTGCAACAGAATTCTGTATCTATAAAGATTAGAACTCGCGCTTCTCGCGGATACGAGCAGCCTTACCGTGGCGGTCGCGCATGTAGTACAGCTTTGCACGACGGACGTCACCGCGGGTCACCAGCTCGATCTTCTCGATGGAGGGAGAGTGAACCGGGAAGGTACGCTCAACACCAACGCCGAAGGAAACCTTGCGGACGGTGAAGGTCTCGCGAACGCCTGCACCCTGGCGGCCAACGACGAAGCCCTTGAAGACCTGGATACGGTGGTTCTTACCTTCAACGATCTTAACGTGAACGTTCAGGGTGTCACCGGGGCCGAATGCGGGGACGTCGTCACGGAGGGACTTCTTGTCGAGGAAGTCAAGAGTCTGCATAGTTGTAGATCTCCAGAGTCATCTGCCGCAGGTCAAATAGACTCAGATTGCTCTGCCCCACTGCGGGACAGAAAACTTCATGCTTCGGACAGGATTGGTGCCCGAAGGTTGACATCGTTGGTCGCTCTTCCCCCTGCGGCAGGGGCGTGCCCGATGTCAACACAATGCTCCATTATCCCAATGCACCCGCGTTTATGCAAGCATCCGGGGAGCACTTTTAGAAGGGGGGTTCGTCACTCTGCGCTCCCCCGCCCTGGGATGCACCGTTCTGCGCAGGAACATCCGGAGGGGTCACGCCCGGCGCCTCCGCGTTCTGCTGGGGTGCGTACTGATGTGCTTCCTGCGGCGGCGCGTACTGCTGCGGCGCACCCGGCATACCCTGCTGAGGTGCGCCCTGCAGGGAGCCCTCGTTGACCGTGCGCTTCTCCACGGTGCGGGCGAAGGTGCTCGTACCGTAGTTCAGGTCGTGACCGATGCCGAGGGCATCCACCTCTACGGTAGTGCCCTGCGTGCCGTCTTCGCGGTTCCAGCGGCTAATGCGCTGGCGGCCACTCACGACCAGCGGCTGCCCCTTCTCAATGGAGGTGGCAATGTTCTGGGCGAGGCGGCGGTAGGCTTTCACGGTGTACCAGTTGGTGGTGCCTTCTTTCCAGGTGCCGGTGGCGTCCTGCCAGCGCGGGGTGCTGGCGAGGCGAAAGTTCACGACGGGCACCCCGTTGGGCAGGGTGCTCAGTGCCGGGTCGGAGGCGGTGAATCCGCGGATCAGGATGGTGTCGCTCATGGTTTCTCCTTAGAAACTAGTGGGTGGGTTCCTTCACCTTGCCAGCGCTGAGCCGACCCCGCACCTGCCGACCTTTGTGCCTGTGGATAACTTCGCGTTTTGCGGTTTTGGGCACCGCCTGTGGATAGAGTTTTTGAACTTTTCACCCCGTTTTTTCAAAAATCACCCGCGGGCAACACGCTTCCTGCAGAAATATGACGGCCACTCCCCAGTCGGCATCGTGATAGGTATCTCAGCGTCGGGGCGGCTATTTTTACCCTCAAGTTAACTATTTCTATCCCGCGCCCTCTATCCTTGATGATGCGGTGCACTCAGCCGCATCCCGCCTACCCGCCTTGGAGAACCCGTGAGCAAAAAGCCCGCGAACAACAACCTGCCCTCCCTGCAGGAACTTCAGCAGCTACAGCGCAACCTGCCCAAGCTGCCCGATTCGATGGACCCGCAGAAGAAGCGCCTCATTTACGGTCTGCTCGCTGTGTTTGCCGTGATCGTGCTAATTATTGGTCTGGTCTATGTGAGTAAGAACGGTGTGGACGGGCTGCTCGGTTCGGATAAGACGACCTCCGCCACCGATGATGAAGAGACCAACGTTCAGACTGAAACCCTCGCCGAGGTCAAGAACCCGTACAAGGCGGTTGATTCCGCGACCGCGCTCGCACCGGATCTGGCGACTGCGAAGAGCGAGCTGGCGTCCCTGCAGGTGAAGGATCGCGCCTCGAAGGCTGGCTACTCTCGCGACCAGTTCGGTCCCGCCTGGGATGACGTTGACGGCAACAAGTGCAACACTCGCGACGACATTCTGCGCCGCGACCTGACCAATGTTCGTTTCAAGGTCAGGACCCACGCATGCACCGTCATCAGCGGCACTCTGAACGACCCGTACACCGGCAAGACCATCGAGTTCAAGCGCGGCAAGAAGACCTCCTCGGCGGTGCAGATTGACCACGTGGTGGCTCTCTCGAACGCATGGCAGACCGGCGCACAGGATTTGACCGCAGAGCAGCGCCGCCAGCTGGCGAACGACCCGGAGAACCTGCTCGCTGCAGACGGCCCGGCAAACCAGCAGAAGTCCGATGCGGACGCCGCCGACTGGCTGCCAAGCAACACCGCCTACCGCTGCACCTACGTGGCACGCCAGGTGCACGTGAAGGCGAAGTACAAGCTGTGGGTCACCGCGGATGAGAAGAAGGTTATGGAGCGCGTCCTCAACTCTTGCAAGGACACGAACCCCACTAAGAAGTAGCCCCGACTAAGAAGTAGCTTCCCGGCACGCACGCAAAAAGCATAAAGAAAACCGCCCCGCACCCTGAGTTTAGGGTGCGGGGCGGTTTTTACATGTGGCGCCCCAGGAGGGAATCGAACCCCCGACCAAGAGATTAGAAGGCTCCTGCTCTATCCTCTGAGCTACTGAGGCCTTCCTCTAGGGTACATGAGAATTTATGCTTCTCATGCACCGCGCCTCTCACGCGGGGGCTGTTCCACTGAGCTAAGCCAGGCTGGCGAACTAGGAGTTCGCGCTAGGAGCCTACCTTGGCGGCTTCCCGTTCTGCCTTCTTCACCTCGCGGCGGCGTGCACGGCGGCTTGATGCGCCGGGGAACAGCTGCCACCACAGGCGGATAGTGGTGCGGCGAATCTGCGTGGGGTGCAGGCTCACGTACACCAGGCGGCGGGTTGCCAGGTCGAGGGCGACCAGGTAGATGATGTATCCCAAGCAGATGACGGTCGCGATGAGTCGGCCCATGTCCTGGTTGAAATCGCGCAGGTAGGGCGAGACGTTCAGCTGGTCGCTCACACCATACGCCATGAAGAACAGCGTGGTGATGAAGTACCACATGAGCTGGAAGTGCGAGCGCAGGCCGGTTGCGGCAAGCATCGGGATTGCCCAGAGCAGGTACCAGGGCTGAATCATGGGGCTGCACAGGAGCATGAACAGGATTGCGAGGCCGGCGTGGCGCACGATGTTGCGGTCGCGTCCAACGAATGCCATGGCTACTGCGCCGAGCATGCCGATGCCCTTGCCGACGGTCTCGATGAGCTTGCGGATGACCTCGAAGGCGTCTCCCTGAACGAACAGGGATGCGGCGCCGATGACTAGGCCGAAGGGGGTGTACCAGATGTACTGGCCACCAGTGGTGGACAGTGCCTTAATCCAGCCGAATTCCAGTCCGGTCACCCAGCCCATGAGCGCCATTTCGGCGAGCAGCAACACGCCAGAGAATGCCCAGAAGATGAACTTGCGCGGCCAGGAGGCGTTCTTACCCGCCCAGAGCAGACCCACGAAGGGCAACACCACGAGGGCGAGCGGCTTGACGGCAACGCCAAGGGCTACGAAGGTCACGCCGAGCGGGCCGCCCCACCAGGTGTCGCGGTAGCGCTTGGCGTAGTAGAGGCCGCCGAGCATGAACATGGTCATGAGCGAGTCGTTGTGGCCGCTGGCGATGAACGATGCGATGAACAGCGGGTTCGGGCCGATCTGCCAGAGGGCGCGGACCTGGTTGAAGCCGTGTGCCTTGGCGAGTTTTGCCACGTAGAAGAGAATACCGATGACCGCGAGCACGGAGAGCAGGCGGAAGTAGAAGAGGGAGAGGTCGATGTTCTCCCCCGCCAGGCGCACAATCCACTCTTCGAGCTTGAGGGAGACCGGGCCGTACGGGGGCGGAGATTCCGCCCACATAGGGTCCGCACCGTTCTGCATGAAGTTCGAGATTTCGGAAACACCGTGCTTGTACGGGTTGAGGCCGTGCGCCATGACCATGCCCTGACCGTAGTAGGAGAACATGTCACGGCTGTAGATGGTGAAGGCAAAGATCTGCGGCAGGGACCAGCTGGTGATGACGGCAATCATCCAACGCATGGTGTTGGGTTCGTTCCAGTCGCCCATTTTCTGGTAGATGCGCAGCCATTCGCGGCACATAATCATGGCGCCGAGGGCGAGCATGATAATGCCGGTGATGACCCATGCGGCTTCGAATCGGATGGCGCGGATAATCTCGTAGCGCCAGAAGCTGGAGCTGTCGGCGAGCCAGCCGACGGCGTAGGAGCCGAGGGTGACCATGATGGAGCCGATGGTGCCGATAATCACCGTGCGCAGACGGTGGTTATTGACGTAGTCCAAGAGTTTGGGTGAGAGAGGTGCGTCGTGTGCGCCGGGGGTGGTGAGCCGGTGTGCTAGCTCCTTTGGTGCGCGCATAACTCCCTTTCTGTCTGCATCGTCGTTCTGGTTTTTATCATACCGGAGCCCTTGGATGCACTTGCGAGAATCACTGTTGCGAAGGCACTTGTGGACGTTCCTCAAGGGCACGCAGCGGGGTGCGGTTCTCCCCCATTGCCGCCGCTTGCGCATCCGCCTGTGCCGTCTTGCACCATCTTGTGCCCTTTTGTGACGTGCTGCCCGCCGGGCCGGCGGCATTTGGGGGTAGAGTGGGAGGGTGAGTATTTCTAGTGAACGTATTGTATGGATTGACTGCGAGATGACCGGCCTGGACGTGGAGAATGACGCTCTCGTCGAGGTGGGCGTTCTGGTCACGGATGCCGATTTGAACATTCTGGGTTCTGGCGTTGAGTTCGTCATTAAGCCCGGTGACGAGTCTCCTGCCGGTGCGCTGGAGAACATGAATGACTTTGTGCGTTCGATGCATGAGGCGTCGGGTCTGCTGCCCGATATTGAGCACGGTGTGTCGATGGATTACGCGCAGGAGCAGGTGCTTCGTTACATCAAGAAGTATGTTCCGGTGGCGGGCAAGGCGCAGCTGGGCGGCAACTCGGTGGGTATGGATAAGCGTTTCTTGGAGCGTTACATGCCAGAGGTCATGGCGCACCTTCACTACCGCGTGATTGACGTGTCCACCATTAAGGAGCTGGCGTCGCGCTGGTACCCGGCGGCTCGTCACAGCGCCCCGGCGAAGACCGGTAACCACCGCGCACTGGGCGATATCAAGGACTCGATTGATGAGTTGAAGTATTACCGCCGCGCCATTTTTGTGCCGCAGGGCCCGGATGCGATCGCTTCGGCGCAGATTGCGCGTGAGGTGGAGGCTGAGCGTGCCGCACGTGAGGCGGCTGAGCGCGAGGCTGAGGCATCCGAGGCGTAAGCGCAACATGTAACGAGCATCACGGCTTTTCAACTTGGCAGGTTTCTGAATCTCCTGTACAGTAGTATCCGTTGCATATCGCAAGGGAAACCAAGCGAAGCACATGGTGGTCGTAGCTCAGTTGGCAGAGCGCCTGGTTGTGGTCCAGGAGGTCGCGGGTTCAACCCCCGTCGATCACCCCGATGGAAAGGGTCGTTATGGTTATCCGTAACGACCCTTTCGCTTACCCTCAATCCGGTTCACCCGCACACGGTGTACCCGACAAGTTCCCGTTCAACAGTTCCCATTCAACACAAGCAAAGGATAATTCCGTGGCTATTCGCCCCATCGTTATTCACGGCAACCCCGTTCTGCACCGCCCCGCGGCACCCGTCACCGAGTTTAATGATGAGCTCAAGGAACTCGTAGCTGACATGTACGAAACCATGGACGCATCCAACGGTGTGGGCCTGGCGGCACCGCAGATCGGTGTGGGCCTGCGCATCTTCACCTACAAGATGGAGAATGAGGACGGCGTTCCCCCGCGCGGCTGCATCATCAACCCGGTACTGACCCTGGGCAAGATTTCTACCGCTGACCCGGACCCCTACGAGGAGGAAGAGGGCTGCCTGTCCTTCCCCGGTTACGGCTTCCCCCTCAAGCGCGCCGAGTGGGTGACCGTGAACGGTCTTGACGAGCACGGCAACCCCGTCCACTTTGAGGCGACCGGCTGGTTCGCACGCTGCATGCAGCACGAAACCGACCACCTGGACGGCAAGCTGTACGTGAACCGTCTGAACAAGAAGTGGACCGGCAAGATGAAGAAGGTCGTGAAGAAGGAAGGCTGGACCGTCGACGGTAACTCGTGGATGCCCGGCGTGGATCCGGATCCGTTCGGCCACTAATCACGAGCTCTTTTGAAGGTCGGACCGACCTCCCGAGAACTTAAAACGAAGACCGCGAATGCGCTCGAGAGTGCATTCGCGGTCTTCGTTTTCCATCGACCGATGATATTTTCCATCAGCCAACGGTAGCGTGAAACGGGTCATCCTATGAGCCGGGTTCTGTCTAAAACGCCGCCCGAAGGGGCGTTTTGAGGCAATCATCTATCTAGAACGTACGTTGCCGCACGTCTCAAGCAGCCTACCCGAATACGCACCCCACCTCCGTAAAGGAAGCTGACGGGGATCGGGCGCACTACCCTACCATGGCGTATTCTGTTTGACCTTGCTCCGAATGGGGTTTACCTAGCCGGGCACGTCACCGCGCCCGCTGGTGGTCTCTTACACCACCCTTTCACCCTTACCGCGGCGAACCGCGGCGGTTTACTTTCTGTGGCACTGGCCTGCGGGTTACCCCGAGTGGATGTTATCCACCATCCTGTGCTGTGGAGCCCGGACTTTCCTCGAAGCACGTGTGCCTCGCGATTGCCCGGACGGCCCGTTTCACCCAACCCATTATACGCACACCCTTGGAGGTGGCTATTTTCCGGGTTCGTTTCGCGGGTACACGGGGGTACGAGGAGGCACACTAGCAGCCTCGCGGGTATATGCAGGAACCTCGCAACTACACTGCGCCTCGCAGGTACACTGGAGAGATGCTGATTCTTCTTCCCCCGTCCGAAGGTAAAACTCCCGCCCCCGCAGGCAACGCACCCGTATGCTTTGCTGACCTCTCGTTCCCCGAGCTGACCGCTGAGCGTGAGAGCGTCCTGGAGGAGCTGGCGACTGTTAGCTCGGGCTCCAATGCTCTCGCGGAGCTCAAGGTGGGCGCATCCCTCGCAGCAGAGGTGGAACGCAATACGCGCCTGCTGACCGAACCGGCACAGCCCGCAATCCGCACCTACACGGGTGTGCTCTTTGAAGCGCTGGATTATGCAAGCTTCTCCCCCGCCGAACGCGATGCCGCACACTGGTCACTACTGATCTCTTCGGCGCTGTGGGGTATTCTGCGCCCTGAGGATGAGATTCCCGCCTACCGCCTGTCGATGGGCGTGAAGCTTGGTTCGGTGGGTGCGCTCGCCTCCTTCTGGAAGGGTGCGTTGGGTACCGCACTGGAAGCGACCGCGAGGGACCAGCTGATTCTGGATTGCCGTTCTGCAGCGTACGCGAAGTCGTGGGTGACTCCCCCGTCGCAGACTCTGGCGGTTCGTGTGGAGCGGGTGGCGGCTGATGGGTCGCGTAAGGTCGTCTCGCATATGGCGAAGCATTACCGTGGCTTGTTTGCGCGTTACCTGATTCAGTCGGGTTTGGCGGCTCGTCCTATTGATGGTTCCACGGCGGGTATTGCCGAATTTTTGGAGGCGGTCAGTGAGGACTGGTCGGTGGAGTGCACCCTGCCGACGGCGCGTAAGGCGGGTGTTTTGACTCTGCTGGTGCATGAGCAGTAGCGGCCGCCGGTTGTTATTTCTCACTCTTGTAGAGATTCATTGTAAAGATTTTTTAACTATTTTTATGAGCGTTAAAAATGTATTTCCCCCTGTAAAACCACATTTCCCCACATTAAGCGGGTAGGTTTTTGCGGGGCAGAAAGCGGGTAGTGTCTATCTATCCGCCTTCTTTTTGTGCACAGAAGTGCTTATAGTATTAAACGTCTCGCCATTGATGGTGGGTATTTCACTCACAAACACTCATATTCTCAACTCAGCACACATGGAAACACGTCACGCCACGTACGTATAGCAAACGACTAGAGGCTTACCCAATGGTTATTGGTTTGCTAGCGTAGAAGTAACCACTCAGAAACACATCGATGGGACAACGTTATGTCTACTTTTTCCTCTCGTCGCGCCCTCATTAAGGGTGCGGCAGCGCTAACAGTCGCCGGCGCGTTGGGCGCACACCATGCCGGTGAGCAGGGCGCTCAGGCTGCCACCTTGGACGTTAAGACTACTCCGCTGACGTTCAAGATTACCGAGGCGTCGTTTGATATTAGCGGCTTCAACCTCAGCTATGAGATTACCGGCTTGCAGGCTGTGCTTGATACCGGTCTGTACACCCCGTACATTGAGGTTGGCTACTACACCAAGGAGAAGGGCTTCACCCAGTTCTATTTCTTCTCTCTTGAGCCGAAGAAGCGCATCGAGAATGATGTCTACATTAGGCATCACGTCATTGATCCTGAGATCACCGGTGGCCCGAATGCAGACTTTGGTGTTCGCCTGTCTCTTCGTCCGCGCCGTGAGCAGTACACCATTCTGCGCACTCTTGAAGTTCGCCCCAAGATTGACACGGAGTTCGCGTGGGCACCTTTCATTGTGGACATTGATATGGATGGCGAGTACGCCCCCGATATCTACAGGTCATGTAAGGCAAAGGTTCTGCTGCTCGATAAGGAACGTTGCTTCTACCCTAAGCGTGCGGTGACCCGCGGCGACCTGATGGATGCAATCTACCGAGGCGCCTGCTCGCCGAAGGTGAAGCTTCCTGCGCATTCTCCTTTCCCGGATTTGTCCCCGAAGGATGAGCGTTACCCGGCGTATATTTGGGCGTATCAGAACGGTCTGACTTCCGGCTGGTCTGACGGTAAGATGCACCCGGAGGCGGTGGCTAGCCGCGCTACGATGGCTGCGTTCTTCTACCGTTACTTTATGCTTACCCCCGGTCGTCGTTCTTATTGGTTCCGTCCCACTACCCCGCAGGATATGAAGCCGGGTGCCCCGTTCTACACCGAGTCGGTGTGGCTGCACTCGTCGGTGAATATCGATACGAGCTATCACTATAAGAGCAAGGATTTCCGTCCGACCAAGACTGCTACCCGCGAGGAGCTGGCTCGTGTCCTGTCAATGCTCGACATGCTTGACACCATCCCCAACAGCCCCTATATCGATGACTAAGATTCGGCAGGTGCCTTGAACCGGGTGGTTGAGCCCGCGTGTTTTAGCTTGGGTTGACCTCTGCGAACAGCAGCTGAAGATAGTGGCCTATAGCCTATAGAAGGGGCGGTGAGAGTTTTTCTTTCACCGCCCCTTTTTGTATGCCCCTTTTTTCGTGTGCCCGTTTTCTGGTGCAGGCGCTGCTGGGTGCGGTTTTTAGTGCTGGTGATGCTTCCATTTTTGTCTCTCTATTGTGTGGTCTTTTTGGGGTTTGGGGGTTGTATAAAGCCGGGGCGTAATTTTTGAATTTTTTGTCTTATAACTCTCATCGGCATGTTTTTCTCGTGTTTTCATTGAATGTTTAAGACGCGGGTTGGTAGGCTGAAATTGCACTTCAGCATGCCGCTGCTACGGGCCTTCTACGATGTGGATTCGGTGCGGGCTCAGCGCGGTGGACTGTCACTCATTTATCCTCTCAACTTCTTTTCTCATTCGCCCTCTTTCATGCAGAAAATCAGATTGGATAATGATGTCCTCATTCTTTAAACCGCCCCATAGTGCACACCGAAAAGCTGTTGGTGTCTCCCTAGTTTTGGGTTTGTCTCCGCTACTGGCTTTGACGCCGGTGGCGGCTCAGGCGGCGCCAGCCTCCCCCGCCCAAAACACCCCCACCCAGAACGCACCCGTACAGAACGCGCCCGTGCAGGGCAATCAGCAGGATGCTTCCCTGCCGACCCTGCGCGTATCCAGCGGCTCCCTCGACATTCTTCACGGCGGTACCGTGCACGTGGAGGGTACCGGGCTGAGCCCCGAGTTCTTGGCGCATCATGAGCTGCGTAGCCTCACGATTGCGCCGAAGGGCTCTTCGACCTACGCCAACCCCTACCAAAAGGTCGATCACCGCGGCCTCGTCTTTGACGCCCCGAAACCGGCTGCTGACGGCAGTTTCAGCGCTGACCTGACGGTTCCGGCGAATAGCCTGCCAGCGGATCTGGAGTACGAGGTCATTCTCACCTACCGCCCCGTAGACGATGCGCACCCCTACGCATGGAACACTGAGGATCGCGTCCGTACGGCACTGCCGGTGGAGTTCAACCTCCCGAAGGCTGTCCTTCCCTCCATCACCTATGATGTTTCGGCTATTTCTGAGGAGCAGATTGCCTCAGGTCAGCCGATTGAGGTGACGCTGACGGGCACCGGTTTTCAGGATGTCAGCTCCGTGAAGTTCACCTTGTCCGAGCATGATGAGCAGGGAAAGGTCACGAACGATAATGTGGCTTCGCTTGGTGAACTGAAGGCACCGGATACGGAAGAGAATCAGCGCATTTTCAAGGGCCTGATTCCTAACGGCTATTTCCAGAAAAAGGTCACTATCCCCGCGGGAGTTCTGAAGTCCGGTAAGGGGTATTCCCTGGGTGTTTCCGGTGTAGAAACCCACGGGTGGAATAAGCTGACGCGCAAGTTCCCCTTCGTTCCTGTGGGTAATAGCCCTGCGCGCATGGCGTATCAGGATAATTCGTTCAGGAATACCCTGCCGAAGGTATCTGTTGATGCGCAGGATTTTGATCCCGGTCAGGACCGCATCTATAAAGTAACTATTTCTAATATTTCCCCCGAGGTTGACCTGGGGTACTACCTTGACTCTGTGTCGATTTATAACGCTACCTCTGGTGAGCAGGGATATTTTGCGAGGAATGATGTAGCGGGTCAATACTATAAGCGTGACGAGCTGGTAACCCGCAATGCTGACGGCACTCTGACCGTGGAGGTTGAGTATAAGGTTCACGGTGATTCCTACAATAGGCCTTCTTCTCGCGGTTCGATGGCTGAAGTGCGTGTGGTGTTCTCGGATTCTCAGTATTCGTACGGTAGCCATAAGTTCACGGTGAGCGCGCAGCTTCCGATGGTCCCTCCTGCCGCTGATGCTGTTGATTGGGAGAACCCGGCGAATGTTAAGTTGAAGGTCGATTCGGGAACCCTCAATATTTCTCAGGGTGGCACGGTGTCGGTGACGACTTCCCCGTTGAGCCCCGAGTTCCGTAAGAAGTACACTTTCTACGAGCTGGCTCTGGTGGAGCGCGGGTCGGTGTACGTGTATGCGGAGCACAATAGTTATGAGCCTCTCGACGAGTACGGCGGAATGCTCAAGGATTTGAAGCATCAGGTGCGGGAGAACCCGGACGGTAGCCTCACCTACACGTTTAAGGTTCCCCCGCAGTACGTTGAGGCTGCCGACGGTGAGCTCTTCGATGTGGTGATGACGTACTACCCGTCGGATGAATTTGAGCCGGAACCTTCGAGTAGGTCGAACCGTTTGTATGCCCGCGCGCATATTGATACGGTTCAGGATGCGCAGCCGACCCGTGGGACCTACACTTTCAGTCAGTCCGCTATCGATGACCCGTGGAAGGATACGACGCTGCGGGTTGAGGGACGCCATATCCTCTCCCAGGCTAGTGAAATGGTTGGTAATGATTGGCCGGTCATCGCTATCTATGAGGCTGACCCTGCAACGGGAAAGATGGTGGGTGATCCTGTGTTCACTCAGCGGGATGACTACACGTACTACGGGGTTAACACCAGGTGGTTCCGCAATAACTATTTCAGTGCGGAGCTGAAGATTCCTGCGGGTACGTTGAAGCCGGGCAAGCTCTACTTTATTGGTATGTATGGGAACGGGTTGCCTTACCCCGGCATGGAAGATTCTCCGGGTTCTATGCTGAATGATGTTGCGGAGTTCCTTCCGGTGCATTCTCCCGAGCAGGACTCTGCGGGGCCCACGCTGCACCTTGGGTCGGTGGGGCTGAACCCGTACGCGCGGACGAACTTGTTTACGGCGCGCGCTACCGGGCTCTCTGCGCCGGGTGAAGGGTCGTACCGTCTCTCGGTGCGGCACGTTGATGAGCAGGGGCGTTTGACCGGTCAGACGGTGCTCCAGCAGGCGATTCCCGCTGACCTCATCAAGGATGGCAGGGTGGAGCTGAATCTGACGATTGCTCAGCAGCTGAGCTATTCGGGTGCGTATCGTCTGGTCTTGGAGAAGGTCACCCCCGGTAAGGATGGTGCCGGCGAGTCGGTGGAGCAGCTTGCTGTCGAGGATATTCCTCTGAAGCTGACGCGTGAGGATGAGTTGCAGGCGGCTGAGCAGTGGTTTGCTGATCGTGATATTTTGCCTAATCCTTCGCCGATGTCCTGGCATAGCGGTATGACACGCCACGATGTGACGGTGTCGCTGTACCGCCTGGCGGGTTCCCCGAAGGTGGAGCTGCCTGCTTTTAGCCCGTACGCGGATGTGGCAACGAACGACCCGGACTACGCCGCGTACATTTGGGCTCGTCAGAAGGGCATTACGTTCGGCTGGGCGGAAGGCAAGTTCCACCCGGAGGCGAAGCTTTCGACCCCGTCGACGGTGGCGTTCATGTACAGGTACCAGAAGGCGATGGGTCAGGTCACGCCGAAGGTGCCGACCTCTGCTTCGTTGCCGCGTAGCTCGTCTGTGCCGGGCAACCAGGATGCGACTCGGAGTGCTGGCGGTTGGCAGCATAAGGTTCGTCAGGGTAGCGCTTTCTGGCGTGAGGCTCAGTGGGCTGTTGATCACCGCATGTGGGGTTACCGCGTTGATGGGGAATACGTCTATGAGGACTTTGATAGGTCTTTCGTTTCCTCTGGTGATTTGAAGTTGATGCTGTACCGTTTGGAGCACGGCGGTAGCCACCTCAGGTAGCGCCCGGTCGTAGTAACCGGTGGGCTGGAATGTTCGGATTAGTTCGGCTTTTCAGCCCGCCGGTGCACCTCTGTTTTTCTTCCTTGCCTCTGTGAGTTCTTTTACCTAGCACCAGGCTTTACGGGGCTTCTTCTCCGCTGTTCGGGGTTTTCTTTTCACGCTTTATCCACTCGACGTCTTCGCTCACTTCATCTACTCACTCGTTTCAATCACCGTATAAATTTTGTAGATGGGATAACGATGTCTTCATTCTTCACACCACGAGGCGCCCCGCGCCACTCCGATACCCCGCGCCACCCGGCGAGCGCCCGCGCACTCAGCCTGTCACTGCTGCTGGGTTTGAGCCCGCTTGCCGGTATCACCCCGGCGGCTCTTGCAACACCGACTCAGACGGCATCTGACCAGCCAACTCAGGTTGCACCCGCTCAGGCAGACCCGAAACAGGCGACCCCCGCCTCCCCCGCCGCAGCTCAAGAAGATGCTGACGAACCCACGTATTCGCTTCCGGAGGTAGATGAATCTCGCCATCCTGAAATGGAAGGGTTTACAGTCTCTCCCGAGACTCTCAACATTACTCGAGGAGGCACCGTCACGCTGACGACGCCTCCGCTCAGTGCTGAATTCCGTCAGAATTACGAATTCTACGAATTTTCTCTGGTTGATCGCGGTTCTTCGTACTTCAAAGCCGCGCATGCCCGCATTGACGGATATGCCTACTTTGGCTACCTCTTTGACCGTGACCCCAACCCGAAGCAGATGGTAGAAAACCCAGACGGGAGCTACACCTTCTTCCTCAATATTGGGCCGTACATTATTGAGGCTAAAGAAGGCACTCTTTTTGACGTCATTCTGACGTACCACAAGAAGGGTCACCGGAAGGATTTTTGGCCGTCCGAATTCCGTTTTGTGGCGCGTGCACCTATTAATGTTGTGCAGGACCCTAAGCCGACTGAGACGACGTACATTTTCAGTGTGCCCGCAATTGATGACCCGTGGAAGGATACGACTCTGACGATTGAGGGGTTCCATATCCTTACGAGCGGTAGTCGAGAGGGCAAGGATGGCCCCGCGCTTCTGGCTTTTTATGAAGTCGACCCGAAGACCGGAAAGATTGTAGGCGAACCAGAATTCACCACTCGGATTCCGTACCCGGCTTCTCTTAGTGGAGAACGCTTTCATTTCCTGAATTGGCATTTTAAGACGTCTATTACGATTCCTGGGGGCACGCTTAAGCCGGGTAAGGTCTATAAGATTGGTTTCTACGGTAAAGACCGTCCGGAGGATGAGAATTACCCCGGTGAGTTGCTGAATGATGTTGCAGATTTCATTCCGGCACGTTCGCTTAATAAGGAATCGGCTAGCCCTGAGATGTTTCTGAAGGCTACGACGGTGAGCCCTTATGATGAGGAAAATATCCTTCAGGTACGCGCCGTCGGCTTGAAGAAGCAGCCTGGGGTCTCTTACCGTTTCTCGATGCGGCATGTTGATGAGCAGGGACATCTGGCCGGTCAGAAAACGCTGGTGCAGGAGATTGCTGCTGAGAACATCCATGACGGCACGGTGGATGAGAAGCTAAACGTCCCCGGTGCGCCGCTGAATTATGACGGCTCGTACAGGCTCTTCTTGGAAAAGGTGACTGCCGGCAAGGACGGTACGGTTGAGTCGGTTGAGCAGCTTACTTCGAAGGATCTGCAACTGCAGTTTACGAAGAATAAGGAGGTCAACGCCGCCTGGGCATGGTTTAAGCACCGTCAGGTTCTTCCTGAGTTTTCTTCTTTGAGTGAGGGACGCGATATGACGCGCCGCGATGTGACGGTGGCGCTGTACCGTCTGGCGGGTTCCCCGAAGGTTGAGCTTCCGGCGACGAGCCCTTATGGAGATATCGCTCCGGATGATCCGGACTACGCGGCGTACATTTGGGCTCGTCAGAAGGGCATTACGTTCGGTTGGGCGGATGGGAATTTCCACCCGGAGATGAACATGCACAATTATTCGACGGCGGCGTTCCTGTATAGGTATCAGCGTTCGCGCGGTATGGTGTCTCCCGGCTTGCCGACTGCCGCACCGCAGTCTCGTAACAGTAGCCTGCCGGGGTCGGATGAATCTGAGGTGAGCGCTAACCCATGGGTTCTGGATTTGGAGGAGGGTAGCGCTTTCTGGCGTGAATCTCGGTGGGCTGTTCAGCAACGCATTTGGGGCTACACCGGGGATTGGGAACACGAACGCTTTTTCATGGAGACAACGTCCGTCTATGACTTGGCGTTGATGCTATACCGCATGGAGCACGGCGGCAGCCGTCTCACATAGTGTCTCTCCGTGGTGTTAGCCATTCTGGTTGGCTTTCGTCAAGTAGGCGACTTTATGGCTCTGTTTATGTGCCATTTTTATTGTGGGTGACTTTTATATTGCCTTGCCCACCGCATTGTGAATATTCTCAACCTGCAGAGGTTGCATAGGTGCGAATTTTTCGAATGCGGTGGGTTTTCCTTACTTTCTTTTTTGTACAGTGACCAGCATTTGTGCTTATCAGCACACTATTTAGGCATATTTTCCACGTCATGCACATACTTTTTAAAGCTATACTTCACCTTAAGACATGCGATAAAACACACAGACATTTTTCGCACTGATGACCCTTCAGGTTCCAGCACGTCTTAACTATTTGCTACGGTGTTTATGCGCACCACACTCGATGCGTGACACCGATAAAAACTGATTGGATTACAATGTCCTCACTTCCCAACCACATGCGCTTTGCGCTACCCAAAAACATGGCTAAGAGCGGCTGCGCCCTCACTTTGGCGGGCGCCATGCTCTTGCCTCTCTCCCCCGCGTTTGCGGCTCCTGCGGCTACTCCGGTAGCAGCCCAGGCTGTTGCACAGGGTGAGGTTCAGGGTGCTCAGCGTCTGCAGGTTACCTCCGGCACTTTTGATATTCTCAAGGGCGGCAACGTGACCGTTAGCGGCTCCGGTTTCTCCAAGGACTTCGTTAAGGGCAAGTCGTTCCGCCTGTACGTTGTTCCGAAGGGTGAAAGCGTTGCTTTCCCGCCGCACCACCCGCGTGATTACCCCTTCTATGTTCAGGATGTTCCCGCCTCCGCCTTTGCGGCTGACGGCACCGTGAACCTGACCGCTTCTATCGGCGCTAACTATCTGGAGGCCAATGGCTCGTCCTTCGATGTTGTGCTCGGTTACCGCGATGACGCTGAAGACGGCTGGATTCCTGCGGATGAGGTTCGTACTGAACTGAAGGTTGCGGATGTTCCCACCGTTGATTCCCCGACCCTGTCGTACAGCGCTTCGTCAGTGAATGCTTCTGAGAACACTAAGGTCACTGTGAACGGTGCTGGCTTCCAGAACATTTCGTACAACGGTAGCGAGTCGCTGATTGTTGCGGTTCGTGCGGTTGATCCGGCGACCGGTAAGGCGACCGGCCCCGCGCTGGCACAGTCGGAGGCTAAGTTCACCTCCTACTCTGCTTTCTTTGGTCAGTACATGGGTTACACCAACGGCCGTTTCTCGACTGTTCTGGACATCCCGGCGGGCACCCTGAAGTCCGGCAACTCCTATGTTGTGCAGACTTTCGAGTTCAACGTTCCGGAAGATAACGATGAGGCGAACAGCCAGGCGCTGAGCACTCAGACGTTTGTTCCGGTGAACGGCGAGAACGTTAAGAAGGCGTCTCCTTCGGTTTCTTTGAGCACTGACAAGGTGGATCTGAGCTCTTCGACCACTATCCGTGTGAAGGGTAAGGATTTCGAGGTCCCCGCTGGCGCTACCGTGAATGTGCTGTTCTCGGCTGCTGAGGCTGACGGCAACCCGACCGGTGAGGCTCTGGATAGCATCACTCTGAGCGCTGACCGTGTGGCGACCGGCGCGTTTGAGACGACCGTTAACGTTGACGGCACCAAGCTGGATGCTGATGGCCACTACGCTATTTTCGTGACCGTGAACTACGCTGACGGTGACAGCGAGCGCATCGCGGCTGATTACCTGACTCTGACCGGTGAGTCTGCGAACAAGAAGGCTCGTGAGCGTTTCGCTGATGTTCCGGCTGCTCACGCGAACCACAAGGCTGTTCTGTGGGCTGCTGATCAGAAGCTGATTGATTCTCGCGAGAAGGATTGGTTCGGCGTTAATGATGATGCGACCCGCGGTGATCTAACTGTTGCGCTGTACCGCATGGCTGGTTCCCCGAAGGTTGACCTGCCGGCTACTAGCCCGTACGCGGATGTGAAGACTGATGACCCGAACTACGCTGCGTACATTTGGGCTCGTCAGAAGGGTATTACTTTCGGCTGGTCTGATGGTAAGTTCCACGCGAATGCGTCTGTGTCTAATGCTACTGTTGCGGCGTTCCTGTACCGTTTTGACGGTAAGAAGCCGGTTGCTGTGACTGAGGCGCCGTACACCGATGTGAAGGTCGGCTCTGCGTTCTACCGTGAGATTACTTGGGCTAAGCAGCAGAAGCTACAGGTTTTCCCGGGTTCTGAGTACCACCCGTCTGCGCTGGTGAGCCGTGGTGAGCTGGCTGGTTTCTTGATGAACTACAAGGTCCGATAGGGCTTTATAAGGTTCGCTAGGACTAGCCTCTAGGGTCTAGGGATTATGCCGGGCTGGCGGCGATGAAACGTTGGTTTCGTCCCGCCGGTCCGGCTTTTCTGTGCTCTTGCGGGGTGTTTATGAGGTGTCTGCAGGGTATCTATAGGGGGTGTGAACGGGGCTGTTGTCCGCTGCTATCCTGCGGTTTTTCGGGGTATTTTTGCCGGTTGCCACGCTAGTGTGGGCTGTACCGCATGTGGGGCGCACCTCATGCGGTACCCGCTATTGGGCGGATTTTTGGGGTGCTCCACTCCCTTTTTTAAGAATGTTCTGTGGAGTGTAAATTAATATTTTTCAAGCTGTGGTTTATGCTTAGGACTGTTGCGCCCCCTTGGTGCGCACCCTTATCCGGCTGGGTGCGTAGAAGAACTAGAGGGAGCTCATCACACACCGATACATCAACCACATTGAGGATTCATGTCCCAGGATTCTAAGCAGTCGACTGATACTGCCCATAATTCTTCTGCGCCTCTGCTGGCACCGGAGGGCACCCCCGAGGCTTCTTCTCAGGCTGATTCTAAGAAGCGTAAGCGCCGCCGCATTGAGCTGGCTGTTGGCGCTGTAGCGCTGGCGGGTGTTTTGTATCTGCCGTTCTCCCCTCTTTTCTCTTTCTATGATTCGTCGGAGGCGCGTCTTTCTTCGGCGGATACTGCTGCGCCGACGACCGCTTCGGCGACTTCTGCATCTGTCTTGGTGTCGAGTTCTTCGACTCAGGGCCCTAAGATTATGCGTCCGTCTGTGACTGCACCGGATGCGAACACTATCTTTGATGATGCCACTGAAGATTCTGCGTACTATGCGGGTATCCGTTGGGCTGTTCGTACTCAGACGATGGAGCCGCTTTCTGAGGACCATTTTGGTGCTGAGGGTCCGGTGACTCGTGGCGAGTTGATCACCATGTTCTATAAGCTGGCGGGTTCGCCGGCGGTGACCCGCCCGGAGCATTCGCCGTATGCGGATGTTGATGAGTCTGACCCGAATTATGATGCGTACCTGTGGGCGCGTCAGGAGCGTATTACTTCCGGTTGGGTTGATGGTAAGTTCCATGCGGAGGCGCGCCTGTCGAATGCTTCTGCTGCGGCTTTGCTGTACCGTGCTGATGGTGCGCAGAAGATTCAGATGTCGGGTACTTCCCCGTTTAGCGATGTTTCGTCTGCGACTCCGTTCTACCGTCAGATTGTGTGGGCGTCTCGCCATGGCGTGTCAACGGTGTCTGATGGTAATGCTTTTGAGCCGACGGCTCAGACGTCTCGTGGTCGTGTTGCGATGATGATGTACCTGTACTTCCGCACTTCATAGTTTTCGCACTTCCTCGTTTTAGCGCTTTGTTCATCGTATCGAGCGGCCCCGTACTCTTGTTTTTGGGAGTGCGGGGCCTTTTACGTGTGCGGGGCTGTTTGCGTGCCTAATGGTTTGTGCTCGATGAAATATTTCAGAAGGTTCAAGCTTTTCTTGAGAAACGTACCAATTTCTACTTGAAGGTTTGTTAGGGTGAGAGTGTCCCCGAAACCGATGGGGATACTCAACCACTTCTCATTGGATTGGCGCAGATTCGACGGAGATTTCTCACCCCCAGAAACCCTATGAACCTGCATCATCCCAGTGGGTACGACCCGTTAGGATAATGCATGTCCCCGCTTCCGAATTCTAAGTCTTCTTTCCTCCGTGCGGCGCAGGGTTGCGGTGCATTGGCACTGGCTGGCGCTATGGTTCTGCCGATGACTCCGGCACTCGCCCAGGATGCGGCACCTGTTGCTAATGCACCGGCGGCAAATGCTGTAACCCCCAAGCCGGCCGCTCAGGACGCAGCGGCACAGCCGACGTACTCCGCTGATTATGACGGCATTCTGTACACCGGCGAGGGTGGCACCGTGACTCTGAAGGGTACCGGTTTCACCAAGGAATGGCGTGAGCAGCACGGCACCGTTGTCTTCTACATTGCTGCTACGAAGGACCGCCCCGGTAACGCTGAGCCTTCCACGTCGATGCTCCGTTTTGAAGAGGGTAAGGACTTCACCATTGCCAATGATGGCACTTTTGAGGCGAAGCTGACCATCAAGGCTAAGGCTCTGGAGAGTTTCTACACTCCCATTGATTATTTCCCGGGTATCACCCTGGATGAGGTGCGTTACGAGACGGGTATTTTGACCGAGGCTAAGGGCCAGCCCCAGTCGAGCATTGAGGATATTTGGGCTCGCAAGAACGTTATCGCCCACCACCCGATGTACACCCGCGCTTACCATCCGCAGGTCCTGGCACCTAAGTGGAAGTATGATGCCCTGAAGGACACCACGAAGGATCAGGAGCTGCTGGTCAAGGGTGAGGGTTTCGTTGGTGAGGAGCTGCCCGGTCGTGAGGGTGCCATGTACGTGATTCGCGAGAAGGGCACCGGCACCCCCGTCCTGGCGATGAGCGATATGAAGTCCTACTATGAAGGCCCCGATGGCGTAACCCGCCTGGAGGGAGGCACTCTTTACCGCACCATCAAGCTCCCCGCAAACACCCTGGATCCGTCTAAGCAGTACGTCATTGAGGCGTGGAGCGACTACGACTACGACCTTACCAAGAAGGACAGGCCCCTCATCACCCCGATTGTGGGTTTGGCGCCGGAGCACCGCGGTGTTCTTATGGGCCGTCAGGATCTGAAGTTTGAGGGTGTTCAGGACTTTGCGGATGCTACCGCACCTAAGGGAGAGTACAAGAGCCTGATTTCGAAGCTCACCTACCAGGAGCAGCAGCAGCGTGCTACTCGCGGCGAGCTGACGGCTGCGCTGTACGCTCAGGCTGGTAGCCCCAAGGTGAACCTCCCTAAGACCTCCCCCTGGCCGGACGTGAAGACCACCGACCCGAACTACGCCGCCTACGTGTGGGCTCGTCAGAAGGGCATTACCTTCGGCTGGTCTGATGGTAAGTTCCACGCGGAGGCAAGCATCTCGAACGCTACGGTTGCGGCGTTCACCTACCGTGCAGCGGGTTCCCCGGCTGTTTCTGGTGTTTCTTCGTTCACGGATGTTAATCCGAGTTCCGCTTTCTACCGTGAGATTCTGTGGTCCACTCAGCAGTATGTCATTAATCCGGATTTCGGCTCTTTTAATGCGACGGACCTGGTGAATCGTGGTCAATTGGAGCAGATGCTGTTCAACTTCCAGAACCGCGCCAAGTAGAACGGTGCCGGGTAGAGCCGCGCTATGTAAGACGGACTAGTTCTGAGCTGAATACCCCGTGTTCCCGAATGGTTTTTCTATTCGGGAACACGGGGTTTTATCGTTTAACAGCTACTCACTGCGTGAGATTTTCCAAAACCTTAAAGCGTTCCTTGAGTGTTTCCTGACAGCTGTTCAACACTTTGATAGGGTGAGAATACCCTCGAAACCGACGGGGGTACTCAACCACTTTCTCCTTGGGGAAGAACAGGTTCGATAGCGATTTTTATAACCGCCAGCGAGCCCCCTACAGCCCTCTGGGAGAAACGATTTTAAGGATGTCTTATGTCCTCGCTTCCGAACTCTAAGTCTTCATTCCTGCACGCGGCTCGCAACTGCAGTGCACTGGTACTGGCGGGCGCGATGGTTCTGCCGATGGCCCCGGTTCTCGCGCAGGATGCGGCACCTGCCGCAAACGCACCTGTGGCTAACGCGCCGGCCGCTAATACCCCTGCAACCCAGAATGTTACGGATGAGCCGTCTTTCACCGTTGATTATGGGGAGTACGACTTCCTGGATGGTCGTGACTACTTCAGGAAAGAAAGCGACGCCCTGTACACCGGTGACTACAACGAAATGACGGTGAAGGGCACCGGTTTCACCAAGGAGTGGCGCGAGCAGCACGGCACCGTGGTCGTCTATATTGCCGCTACTCAGGACCGTCCTGGTAATGTGGAGCCTTCCACGTCGATGCTTCGTTTTGAAGAGGGTAAGGACTTCACCATTGAAGATGACGGCACCTTTGACGCTTACCTGAAGATCGATCCCAACACCGTGGAGAGTTACTACCCCCTCAAGGAGTATTCCCCGGATACGACTCTGGAGAAGGTGCGCTATGAGATTGGCATCCTTGCCGAGCCTAAGGGTCAGCCGCAGTCGACTATTCAGGACATCTGGGCCCGCAAGAATGTTGTTGCCCACCAGGGTCTGAACGCTAAGGATTATCACCCTGGTACGTTCTCGCCCATGTTTAAGTACGATGCCCTGAAGGACACCACGAAGGATCAGGAGTTGCTGATTCAGGGCGTGGGCTTCAACGGGGATCTCGCTGGAAGCAAGGGCATGATGTACTTGATTCGTGAGAAGAGTACCGGCTCCCCGGTCCTGGTTATGAGCGATATGAAGTACTACGGCTACGATAAGGAAACCTACTCGAACACTCTGGAGGGAGGTTTCGCTTTCGTCACCATCAAGATTCCGGCGAACACTCTGGACCCTTCCAAGCAGTACGTTATTGAGGCGCGGAGCGACTACGGCTATGTCAGCCAGACGGATAAGACTCTCATCACCCCGCTGGTGGGTTATGCACCGGAGCACCGCGGTGGCTATTTGGCCAGTATGGATTTGAAGTTTGAGGGCGTCCAGCAGTTCACGCGCGCTGATACTGCTGATGTACGACGCGAGTACTTTTCGAATTCGCTTACAGATGAGGAGGAGAAACAGCCCGCTACCCGCGGCGAGCTGGTTTCCCTCCTCTATGAGAAGAACGACAGCCCCAAGGTGGATCTTCCTGAGGTATCCCCGTGGCCGGATGTAAAGACGGACGACCCGAACTACGCCGCCTATATTTGGGCTCGTGAAAAGGGTGTTACCTTCGGCTGGTCTGATGGTAAGTTCCATGCGGATGCCGGTATTTCACGCGCTACCGTCGCTGCGCTGACCTATCGCGCGGCTGGTTCACCGGCCGTGCAGGGTGTTTCCTCCTTCCCGGATGTTAAGCCGGATTCCGCGTTCTACCGCGAGATTCTGTGGGCGACCCAGCAGGGCATTATCAATCCCGACACCGGTACTTTTGAGGCATCTCAGACCGTGAATCGCCTTGAGCTGGCATGGATGATGTACTATTTCCTGACCGAGGTTACTCATCCTGAGCTACTTGATTAAGTAAGCCGGGCAGACTCTAGCCTCAATACCCCGTGCACCCCGAGAAGTTCTGTTCTCACCGGGTGCGCGGGGTTCAGCTTTTATCGGTTGATCAACCTGTGAAATGCCTCAAAACCTTCAAGCTTCTCTTGAGTGTTCTCTGACATCTACCTGAGGGTTTGATAGGGTGAAAATGTCCCCGAAACCGACGGGGCTTTCAACCACTTTTTGCATAGGGTGTGTGCAGATTCAACGGCGAATTCTCTACCCGCTGTTGAACCCGCAGACCCCTGCGAAATACAACTTTAAGGATGTCTTATGTCCTCGCTTCCGAACTCTAAGTCCTCATTCCTCCGCGCTGCTCAGGGTTGCGGCGCACTGGCGTTGGCTGGTGCCATGGTTCTGCCGATGGCCCCGGCGCTAGCCCAGGACGCAGCCCCCGCCGCAAACGCGCCCGTTGCCGCCGCTACCCCGCAGGTAGCCAACCAGGACGCTGCGGCTACCCCGACCCTTGAGGTTTCCATCCCTGACGGTTACAAGTACGACGGCGTGAACCCCTCCCTCGTCACGACTGAGGGCGGTACCATCCATGTGAAGGGTGCGGGTTACACCAAGGAGTGGCGCGCTCAGCACGGCACCGTGGCGCTGTACATTGCCCCCGCGAACTATGCGCCCTCTGGCTACGAGATTCCAACTTCGAAGATGTTGCGCTTCGTGGAGGGCCAGGACTTCACCATTGCCGATGACGGCACTTTTGAGGCTGACCTGAAGGTTGAGGCGTACGACCTTGCCGCCTACTACTTCGTCGATGATGATTACGCCCAGGATCCGACCGGCGGCACCAAGTACGATGTCCTCTACGAAATTCGCGTGGTTGCTGAACAGAAGGATCAGAAGCCGCTGACCGCTCAGGAGCTGTGGACCAGCAAGAACGTGGTGAGCACCCAGGTACTGAATACTATGGGCGAGAAGCCGGCGCCGTTCGCACCGCGCCTGAGCTACAACGCTGTGACTGACCCCGCAAAATCACAGGATCTGAACGTTGGTGGCCAGGGGTTTAACGGCGATATTCACTCCGTTAGGGGCGTTCAGCTCGTGGTTCGTGAGAAGGGCTCGAACACCCCGGTTCTGGCAACCAGCGACATTATCGAGTTTGACCACCCCACCCAGTCTTCGGCGTACCGTGATGGCAACCTGAACGGTACCGTGAATCTTCCGGCAAACACTCTGAACGCTTCAAAGAAGTACGTGATTGAGGTCTGGGCTAATGACGGTTACGGCGATAACGGTAAGCTGATCGCACCGGTCGTGGGCAAGTCCACCAAGGGTCGCGGTACCCTGCTCGCATGGCAGGACCTGGATCTGAACGGCACGAACGGTTATAGGGATGCTAACCTGCCCAGCGCTCAGGACCCCAATGAGGACGATAACCAGAACCCTGATCCTTCCGATGAGAATCTGAAGACTCCGGCAACTCGCGGTGAGCTCGCAGCTGCCCTGTACGTTCAGGCGGGAACCCCCGAGGTGAAGCTGCCCGAGACTTCCCCCTGGCCGGATGTGAAGACTGACGACCCGAACTTCCCCGCGTACGTGTGGGCTCGTCAGAAGGGTATTACCTTCGGCTGGTCGGACGGCAAGTTCCACGCTGACGCCGGCATTTCGAACGCTACTGTTGCGGCGTTCACCTACCGTGCGGCTGGTTCGCCCGCGGTTAAGGGCGACTCCCCCTACAGCGATGTGGCTCCCGGTTCGGCGTTCTACCGCGAGATTCTGTGGGCTCAGCAGAACAAGGTGGTACTGAACGCTAGCGGCGCTTTTGATGCTCAGCACATGGTGACTCATGGTGAGCTGGAGACTCTGATTGAGGCGTTCCAGGCTCGCGCTAAGTAAGGTCGTTTAGACCCCCTGCGCTTGGTACCTCCAAGCCCTGCAGAGTATTGCTCCCGCAGAAGTAATGCCCGGTCTGCACGTTCCCTTCAGGATCCTTGGGAAAGGTTCCTGTCGGGTTCGTACAGGCCGGGCTTTACTGTGTCTGCTTCTTGAAGCCTACTTTGTAGCGCCTTTTTCAGCAGCTATTTTTCAGCGCTTACTTTTCAGACAGGCTGGTCCATGCGGCGGCGGGTTCGGTGCTTGCCGAGTGCGCGTCCTGACCGGTTGCCACGCCGGTGGAGACGGTGAAGTCCCACGGGTCGGTGTTCAGTGCGGACAGCTTCGTTTCGATAGCGAAGCCGCGCTCAGCGAGCAGGGCGCGCAGGCGGTTTGCCGCCGACTGCAGCCAGAGGGATTCGCTAGCTGCATGGGAGCAATCAATCAGGGCGATGTTACTGCCGTCAACTCGTGCGGTTTCGCGGAATTCGCTAGCGGGGTGGTGGCGCAGGTCGGCGGTAATGTACACCTGCGCGTCGGTGGCGCGTACCGCGTCGAAGAGAGAGTCACCGGCACCACCGCAGAGGGCGACGCGGCGGATCGGCTGGTCGGCACGTCCGGCGATGCGCAGGCCACCGGCGGTTGCGGGCAGTGCCGCTGCGAGGCGTTCTGCAAGCTCCTTGAGGGTGATTTCTTCGGGCAGGGTGCCGAGGCGGCCGGTGCCTACCGCGTGTTCCTGCTCGTCAAGTACCTGGGTTTGCGCTTCGGTGAGCGGTTCGCGGTCAATCAGACCGATAGCGTCACAGAGTGCTTCGTTCACACCTTCGACGGCGGCATCGGCGTTGGTGTGCGCGCCGAGCAGGCCGCATCCGCCTTCGATGAGGATGTGCAGAACGTTGCCTTTGTAGTCGCTGTCGGGGATGAACTTTGCGCCGCGTAGCAGCAGCGGGTGATGGGTGATGAGCAGCTGCGCGCCTTCGGCTACAGCTTCTTCAGCGGTGGCGGTGAGGGCGTCTACTGCGAAGAGGACGGTGCTCACTTTAGCGGCGCCACGTCCGGCGACGAGGCCGGATGCGTCCCATCCGGCGGCAAGCTGCGGCGGGAAGAGCGTATGGAAGGCGTCGACAACTTCTGCGAGGGTGGGGGTTTCTAGTTTTTCAGTCATATCTCTATTGTGGCAGGTGGCGCGGGGGTAGCTCAGGAATATTATGCGGCTCGGCGGTGTTCTTCAGGTAGTGTGGTTTTATAGTTCAAGGAGGAATCATGACTGATGTTGTTCTTGCCGGCGGCTGTTTCTGGTGCCTGGATGCGGTATACCGCCAGTTCCGCGGGGTTGAGGCGAGCGTCTGCGGCTATACGGGTGGCGAGACTCCCGACCCTGATTATCGTTCGGTGTGCTCGGGTGCGACCGGCCATCAGGAGGCGCTGAAGCTCAGCTTTGACCCGCAGGTGATTGACCTGGATACGGTGTTGGATATTTTCTTCACGAGCCACGACCCGACCAGTTGGGATCGTCAGGGCGCGGATACCGGTTCGCAGTACCGTTCGGTGCTTTTCTACGCTGATGAGCAGCAGCGTGAGGCGTTTGAGCGTGCGGTGGTGCGTGCTCAGCAGCTGTACTCCTCCCCCATCGTTACGGAGATTAAGCCCCTGGGCGTGTTCTATGAGGCTGAGGAGTATCACCAGAACTATTACGCGTTGAACCCGGCGCAGGGTTATTGTGCGTTTGTGGTGAGCCCGAAGGTAGCTCATGCGCGCCGTAATTTTGCGCATTTGCTCCGCTAGGTTGCACGTCTCTCCTGTTGTTTTGCCCCGCGGCTGTTGTTCTTTCTTCAAAAATATTCGGAATAACGGCCGCGGGGTTTCTTCGTCTATGCCCGTCTGTGCTCCCCTGTGCTCGGCTGTGTTCGGCTACTTGATGTTCGCCTGTGTTTTCCGGTGGCTCTAAGGTGCGCCCGGTATGATGGGGGTGTCGACTCACTCCCCCTTGTCCGTTGACCTCACCGAAAGACTGCTGATGACTAGCTCTTCTTCTAAGCCCGTCGCCTTGAGCCGCCGCGCCGTGTTGGGTGCGGGCGGTGTTGGTCTTGCCGCTGTGTTGTCTGCGTGTGCGCGTACGGTGCATCCGCCGGTTGATACTGCCGCCTCTGAGTCAGCGAGCGCGAGCCCCTCTGCTTCGCCGGCGTTGCCGTCTGCGAATAAGTCGTATAAGGGTAAGGTCACGTTCGATAACTTTGAGAAGAATGGCGAGTACGTTCCTGCCACTGCCGAGAAGAAGGCGCAGAACGTACCCAAACCGATCATGCCGGAGAAGGTGCAGGAGCTGAGTATTGACGGTATCTATGCGCTGATTGGCTATTGGATTTCTAGCTTTAATTATTTGGCGTTGACGGGTGATATTGAGCCGATGAAGAAGACGGATCTTAGCACTGACTACACCAAGGAGCTTGAGCCGATGGTTAAGCTCTATGAGACGGGGCGCGGCTGGATTTATGACACGAGTGAGCCGATGTCTGTGTACCTGCTGACGGATACCCCCACGCAGGTTGAGGGCGACCGCATTCTTTATTATTGGCGTGCTCGTTCCCTGGTTGATCAGAATGGGAAGAGGCATCTGACGGAGGGTGATAACCGTGATAAGCCCATTGTGGGGGCTGAGGATTCTCAGGGTCAGGCGATGAGGATTGTTGTGGAGTATAGGGAGGGTGCTTGGTTTATGAGCACCCAGAAGGATAAGGACGCTGGTAAGAGCTCGGATTCTGCGAGCCCCTCGGCATCCTAGTGCACTAATTGCAGCTTTTTAAACCTTTCTTCGCAAAAGGATGTAAGTGGAAACATTTGATATCTATTTGCATACTTTAGGGTATGATGGGGTTGTCAACTCACTCATTTTCTTTTGTTGACTTCCCTTGAAAGGCTGATTATGACGAGCCCTTCCCCCACCTCTGCTGGTATGTCTCGCCGCGTGGCGCTGGGTGCGACCGCCGCTGGTGCACTTGCCGCGTTGACCGCTTGTGCCAGCGATATTCGTCCACTGGCTGATGGCTCGGCGTCTAACTCTACTTCCGGTTCTGCTAGTGCATCCGCGAGCGCTTCAGCTAGTGCCTCACCCAGTGCCTCGGCTAGCGCTTCGCCTTCTGCTTCTTCCGGCAAGCATTATAAGGGCCTCGTGAAGTTCGATAACTTCGAGAAGAACGGCGAGTACGTTCCGGCGACCGCCACTCATAAGGCGCAGAATGTGCCGAAGCCTCTCGTTCCAGCGAACATGAACGAGCAGAACGTTGACGGTATTTACGCGTTCGTTAGTTATTGGTTGGCGAGTTCCAACTATCTGCTAATGACCGGCGATACTGAGCCGCTGCAGAAGATTGAATCTGCGGATGCGCTGGAGAATTACCGGAATTTGACGGTTGCCTATGAAAATAATGCGGGCTGGCTCTACGGTGCGGATACTCCTATTATTCTTGAGTTGCTTTCTGATTCACCGCAGAAAATTTCCGGTAGCCGAATTCGCTATGACTGGTTGGGATACATGAGTTACAGCGCGGACATGAAGATTCACGCTGAAGGTCAGGGCCCTGATGAACCCTTTATGGAGGATAGCTCGCGGGAACTGACGAAGGTTGGTGTGGAGTACAAGGACGGTAAGTGGATTATGCTCAGCAGTGAGGATGGCTCGTCTGTGGCTGGCGCTGGCGGCGGGTCTTCTTCTGTCTAAGTATTGCTCTCTGACCAGTGGTTCATGTCCCAGTGGTTTATGCCTTGCTGATTTGAGATAGGCTTCTCCCCCGCCTGCGGTAATGCACCGCGGGCGGGGGTTTCTTTATGTCGAGACTTGGTGATGCTTTGCAGTGGTATTAGGTTGCTTTGTCATCGGTGCTAAATGACGACCGCTGATGGGCATCTGTGTACTTGCCTGTATGATGGGGTTGTCAACTCACTCAATTTCCTTTGTTGACTTCCTATGAAAGGCTAATCATGACGAGCCCTTCCCCCCTCTCTGCTGGTATGTCCCGCCGCGTGGCACTGGGTGCGACCGGCGCCGGCGTACTGGCTGCATTGACTGCGTGCGCTAGCAATATTCGCCCGACGGCTGAAGGTTCGGCGTCTAGCTCCGCTTCTGAAAGCGCCTCGGCCGCTGCTTCCGCATCTGCTTCTTCGGACAAGTCCTATAAGGGCTTCGTGAAGTTCGATAACTTCGAGAAGAACGGCGAATACGTTCCTGCCACTGCCGAGAAGAAGGCGCAGAATGTGCCCAAGCCCCTCGCCCCGGCGAACATGAACGAAGATAACGTTGATGGCATGTATGCGTTCATTGGCTACTGGCTGGCGAGCTTTAACTATGCGCTAATGACCGGTGATACTGAGCCGATGAAGAAGGCTGACCCTGCAGATGTGTATGCGAAGAGTCTGCAGGAACTTACGATCATGTACGAGAACGATCTGGGCTGGATGTACGGTACGGATACCCCGGTTACTCTTGAGCTGACTAGTGGTTCACCGAAGAAGGCGTCCGGTAAGGGTACCCGTTACGACTGGCCGGCATACATGAACTACAGCGCCGATGCGAAGATTCACATTGAGGGCAAGTCTGACCAGCCCTTTAAGACCGCTTCTAGCCCGAATGGCAAGCTGGCGAAGGTTGCCGTGGAATACAAGGACGGTAAGTGGATTATGCTCACCGGCGATGAAGGCTCTTCTTCGTCGGCTTCCGCTTCTTCTAGCTCTTCTGCTGCCTAGGTCTTCTGTCTAGACCCCACCATAACAGTTCAGGCATAACAGCTTGAGGTAGGCTTCTCCCCCGCCTGCGGTAATGCACCGTGGGCGGGGGTTTCTTTGTACCGGAACTTTGCCGAAATTCTGCCGGAACTCTGTGGAAATACAGGGAATACTCAGGCGAAAACCCGATGGATGGCTGGGGTCAGCGGAGGGCGCCTCGGGTACGCTTAACGTATATACATTGACGTACTACATGTGGTCTTTACCTGCAGGTTGTGAGCCCCGTGCTGATGGCTTTGGGGGTGAAGGTTCCGGCGAAGGACTTCCGATGACTACTTTCTTCACTCGACGTACTGCCCTGGGTGTTGCTGTTGCTGGCGCGCTTTCTGCGTTGACTGCGTGTGCCAGCGATATTCGTCCGCTGGCTGGCGGCACCGGCTCGGCTTCTCCGTCGGAGGCGGCGACCGCCTCCGAAACTGCTTCCGCCTCGGCGTCTGCGAGCGCTTCTCCTTCGGCGTCTGAGAGTGCTTCTGCGAGTGCTTCTGCAGCTTCGGGTCTTCCGTCTTCGGGTAAGTCCTATAAGGGTGCGATAAAGTTCGATAGCTACGAGAAGACCGGTGAGTATGTTCCGGCGAGCGCTACGAATCCGGCTGAGAATATGCCGAAGCCTGTTCCTCCGGCGAATATGAAGGAGCACAGCGTTGATGGTGCGTATGCTTTCTTGAGTTTCTGGCTGGCGAGCTTGAACTATTTGCTGATGACGGGCGATATGGGCCCGATAGATACTGTTTACCATAAAGGCTACGCCTGGGAGGAATATTCCAGCATATTCAAGGTGTATGCGTTGGGTGCTGGTTGGGTGTACGGTACGGAAACTCCGTATATTGTTGAGCTGCTAACGGATGCCCCTCGTGAGGTGCCGGGCAGCGATAATACTCGCTTTATTTGGGAAGGCTATCTCTACATGGATCCCAAGATGGTGCGGCATTATAAGAATCAGCCCGAGAAACCGGCGAGCGCTGATGAGTCGAAGAAGAAGGTGGCGAGGTTCCGCCTGGAGTACAAGGACAGCAAGTGGGAGCTGTCTAGCGCCGCGTAGTTGCCGCCTTGCAGAGGGTTCACTCTCCTCGTGACTTCTCGTACCCTAAGACCCCGCATCTGGTAAAACGCTGGGTGTGGGGTCTTAATTTTCTGAACATTCGAGGTAGGCGCGGGGCTATTTGGTGGCTCTCAGGTAACCTTAAAAATATATACATTGACGTACTGATAGGTCTGTACGGGGTGCGTATGCCTGCCGCGGTGTGTGGCGTGTTTTGCTCTGTATCGGCTCCAACGAAGGGCTTCCGATGACTACCTTCTTCACTCGACGTACTCTCCTGGGGGTTGGTGCGACCGGTGTTCTTGCGGCGCTGACTGCGTGCGCTAGCGATATTCGCCCGCTGTCACAGGGTTCAATATCTCAGGGTTCCGGCGGTTCCTCTGCCTCGGCTTCTGCTACTGTTTCTGGCGCGGCTTCCTCTTCTGCGAGCGCCTCGGCGTCACCTTCTCCGACGGATGGTCACACTCCCGGCTCGTATGTTGGTCCGATTAAGTTCAATAACTATGAACGGAACGGCACCTACATTGCCGCGAATGCGGATGCGCCGGCGCAGAACGTGCCGAAGCCTCTGGTCCCGGAGAAGATGAAGGAAAACAGCCCCGAGGGCGCCTACGCTCTGATGGGTTATTGGCTTGCGTCCCAGAATTATCTGATTCTGACCGGCGATGTTGAGCCGCTGATGAAGGCGGATCCGGCGAAGGCTTTTTTGAGCAACTCTAGGACCATGATTAAGCTCTATGAGTCGGGTCTGGGTTGGATTTACGGTTCGGATCAGCCGTACAAGATTGAGATTGCGGAGAATGAGCTTCAGCCGGTTGCTAATAAGCCGGACCGTTATGAGTGGCTTGTGACCGTCGCGTATGATCCTGCCGCTAAGTACCACATTGAGGGTGAGCCTGATGCGACTATCGTTGAGGAGGAAAAGACGATTCCTCGCACGACGAAGTTCATCATGGAGTACAAAGAAGGCATGTGGCGCATGCTTTTGAACAACGATAGTTAGTTTCCCTCATCTTTTGATACGCACTATTTAAGGATTTCTGATGACGACTTTCCTTTCTCGACGTGTAGCCCTACTAGCTGCCGGTGCGGGCGCTATTACGATGCTGAGCGCCTGCACCAGCGATATCCGCCCGCTGGCGGATAGCTCCCCGTCTGCTTCTGGGGAGGCTTCCTCTTCCGCAAACCCCAGCGCCTCTGCTAGCCCTTCTGCCTCTGCGGGTGGTTCTTCTGCGAAGTCTTATCTGGGGCCGGTGAAGTTCGACAACTACGAGAAGAAGGGCGAGTACGTTCCCGCGGATGAGACGCACAAGGCGCAGAACGTGCCCAAGCCCCTCCCTCCGGCGAATATGCATGAGAACAGCATTGATGGTGCCTACTCTGCCTTTAGTTTTTGGCTTGCCAGCGTCAACTATCTGGTGCTCACCGGTGACGATGAGCCGTTGAAGCAGGCTGACCCCTCCGGCAGGGATGTGAAGTCTTTCCATGATTACGTGACTTTTTATGAGTCCAATGAGGGGTGGTTTTACGGTTCGGAGCATGCGCTTCAGGCTGAGATGATGACCCCGCAACCTGAGAAGGTGGAAGGCAGCGAACCTCTCTATTACTGGCGTATCACGCTGTCCAAGGACCCTAATGCGATGATGCATGTTGAGGGTAAGGGCAACAGGCCTATGTACCAGAACACTTCCATGGAGCCTGAGCTTTCCAACCTGAAATTGTCGTATCAGGACGGCAAGTGGTTCACTTACCCCACCAAGGTACGCGGGCAAAGCACTGCAACCCCGAATGCTAAATCATCCGATGAGGCTAGCTCCAAGAACGCCTAGAGCATCTTTGTTCAGTTCGTCTTATGGGGCGGGGATTTACCTCACACATAGGCTCTAGGATTTAGTCTCATAACCCCACACATTACTTAAGGATTTTTCATGGCAACTTTTCTTTCTCGACGTGCAGCACTAGCTGCCGCTACCGGTGCCGGCGCAGTTGCGGCGTTGACTGCTTGCGCTAGCGATATCCGCCCGCTGGCTGATAGCTCCGCCTCCGGTGAGGCTTCGGCGAGCGCTAGCGCTTCTGAGTCTGCGAGCGCATCCGCCTCAGCATCTGCGTCGTCTTCCGCTAAGAAGTCGTACAAGGGTACCGTAAAGCTCGACAAGTACGAGAAGAACGGCGAGTACGTTCCTGCCACAGCTGAGAAGAAAGCGCAGAACGTGCCGAAGCCTGTTGTTCCGGAGAAGATGAACGAGGCGACCGTTGAGGGCATGTACCAGTTCCTCTGCTACTGGGTGGCAAGCTTCAACTACATGTTCATGACCGGCGATTTCGAACCGCTCAAGAAGGCTGACCCTGAAGGCCGCTATGCGAACGATCACGCCAATGCTGTTCTTATCTACTCTTCCGGTAAGGGCTGGGTGTATGACACGGATGCGCCGGTTACCATTCAGCTGCTGACTGATGCTCCCAAAAAAGTTGAGGGCGGTCCCAACCGTTACGATTGGCTCGGACGCATTATCTATGATCCCAATGCAAAGGCTCACGTTGAGGGTCATGACCCTGTTCCTCTGGTTGATGGATCGACCAAGAGCGAGGCAACCAATTTTCCGTTTGACTATAAGGATGGCGCCTGGTTCTTACTCAGTGATGAAGAAGCTGATTCCCCCTCTTCAGAGGCGAGTAGCGCTAGTGCCTAACCCGCGTTCCTAGTCATTTATAGTGATGAGGGAAGCTCTCGAATGCAGTTGAGGCTGCGTGCGGGGGCTTCCCCTTTTTGTTTGTATGGCCTGCGTACGGTCGTGTTGAACTATTCCCCCAGATGAGCAGGTGCCGGCTTTGATCGTGTCAACAAATCTGCTCGGGTACGCTTAAAAGCACACGAACAAACTATTGAGGGGTTCCCATGCCTACCTTCGTTACTCGACGCACCGCCCTGGGTGTTGCCGCTGCTGCCGCGCTCGCCTCCTTGACTGCCTGTGCCAGCGATATTCGCCCGCTGGAGGACCCGAGCGTAGTTGACCCGATGCGCCCCTACAAGGGCGAGCTGAAGTTCAATAGCTACAAGTCCACCGGAACGTACCACCCCGCAAGCAGCACGAAGAAGGCGGAGAACCCGCCTATGCCCGTTCCTCCCGTGAACATAAAGTCAAAGACGACCTCGGGCATGTATGCGGCGCTGGGCTACTGGGTCGCAGCCCTGAACTACCTGACGGTTACCGGCGACGCTACCCCGTTCAAGGACGTGGACTTGGACGGCACCTACGTGCAGAAGATGAAGGCATACGTAGAGTTGTACGCAAAGAATGAGGGGTGGATGTACGGCACCGAGACGCCGCTCGTGGCTGACCTGACCGAAGAGACCCCGCAGAAGGTTGACGATGAGCAGTACCGCTGGAAGGGTATTGCCCGTAGCCATAAGGATGCCGTTCTCCATTACGTACCCGAGGACAGGGACATTCGTCTGGCTGAGACGAGCGGTGATTCCAGTAATGATGAGGTCACTTTTGTGTTGAAATACCGAAACGATGCGTGGAGGGTCACCGTTGAGACGAAGAGTTCCTCGACGACTTCTCCCGGATCCTCGGGCGGAAGCGATTCTGGCCTCAGCGTTTAGGACGCAGCGGTATAGGAAGATACCGACGCGGGAAACGGCAGCATAGGAAGATAATGGATTTTCCCCTAGTAAACGGTACTTTTCGTTAGCTAACGTATCTTTTGTAGCATTTTCCCAGGTTTGACAACGAAAAAATCATAAACATACCCAAATACACTAAGGTACCCTGAAATAGATACACCGATAATCTATTGAAGGGTACCTTATGTCTACCTTCGTGACCCGACGCGCCGCCTTTGGCATCGCCGCCACCACCGCGCTCGCCTCCTTGACCGCCTGCGCTAGTGATATTCGCCCGCTCAGCGACCCGAGTGTGCTCGACGCTCAGCGTATCTATAAGGGCGAACTGAAGTTCAACAACTACGAGTCGCAAGGAACTTACGTTCCGGCAACCCATGAGAAGAAAGCCGAGAATCCGCGCAAACCCGTACGCCCTGCAAACATGAGCAACAAGACAAAGGGCGGCATGTATGCAGCATTGGGATATTGGATGGCTTCTCAGAACTATCTCATGATTTCTGGGGATATTGAGCCTTTAAAGTCTGTAGACGCAACCGTAGACCAATACTGGGAAAAGATGAAGAAGGCGTACGTGAAAATGTATTCAGACGGCAGCGGCTGGCTATACGGCACCGAAACACCTTGTCTATACCAGTTGACAGAGGATTCTCCTCAAAAGATTGACGAAGACCGCTACCATTGGAAAGCTACGACCTACATGCACAGTAGGGCCGTAGTCCACACCACGGCACAGGGCTTGGAGATTTCGCTAGCCTACACAAATAACCCAGACGGTCCCAGCAAAATCATTTTTGAGTTGGTATACCAAAATGGTGCTTGGACAGTCGGTCCTGCAGGAGGAAGCAACGCAACGAATTCACCCCAGCCTACAGCAAGCAGTTCTTCTCCGGCGTAGAAGCAACAATATTACTGCCTTAGCGAGAGCCCGTGTTTTTCGTCATCTACCGCCGCTTTTACAGCGTTGGAGGCGTACACAACATTGGGCTGACCGCTCCCCTGCGATATTCTGGAATTAGTTCAATACCGGCACATACTTTATTCACCTCAGAAAGAGCCCCATGTCTACCATGTATACCCGCCGCACCGCCCTGACCGCACTGGGTCTGGGCACCGCAGCACTTCTTGCCGCATGTTCCTCGAAGTCTTCCGAATCTTCGGCGACCGCGAGCGCGTCCGCTACCGAGTCTTCGACCGCAAGCGCTACCGCGTCCGTCTCCCCCACCGCGGAAGCAACCACCACCGTTGAGCCCGGCCCCAGCCTGAAGGGTGAGGTCGTTCTTGCCGACTACTCCTCCACCGGCACTTTTGAGCCCGGCACCAAGGAGCACAAGGCTGTAAACGTTGCAATCCCGGTTGAGCCGGCGAAGCTGCGTGAGAACAGTGTTGAGGGTCTGCACGCGTTCATCGCGTACTGGCAGGCTACCCTGAACTACCTGCTGCTGACCGGTGACGGTGTACGCTTCACGAACATTGACCACACCGGCGACTACTCGACTGTGGCTGAGTTCTTCCAGAGCATGTACGCTTCGGAGAGCGGCTGGGTGATTGGTTCAGAGCGTCCGATGGTTCTGTCACTGACTGCTGACCGCCCGACCAAGGATACCCGCACCGGCTACTACACTTGGGCAACCGAGATGGTAATTGATGGTGCTGAGGGTGCTGGCGTGTACAGCAAGACTAATGATCGTGTGCAGCCGCTGACCGAGGTGTTCAAGTACCCGGGTAAGCCGGTGGCTGGTCAGATTGTGGCGCACTACCAGGACGGCACTTGGCGTATGGTGCGTCGTGCTCCGGGTACTGCTTCTGCTTCGCCGGTTCCGTCGCTGAGCCCGAGCGCTTCTGCTGAGGGTACTGCGTCTGCGGAGGCGACCGCTGCAGGTTCGGCGGAGGCTACTACTGCTTCTGCTGAGGCATCTGCACAGTAGATTCCGGGTCCCCTATACCGCTGAGAAGCCACATGTGTTTCGAAAAGCCACCATAAACGTGGCTTTTCGAAACACATGTGGCTTTTCGCTTTTGATCTTTCACCGGATAAACAAAGAAGCTCCCCAGTCTTTGGACTGGAGAGCTTCTTTCCTAGTGTGACCCCAACCGGATTTGAACCGGTGTTGCCGCCGTGAGAGGGCGGAGTACTAGGCCGCTATACGATGGGGCCGTGAGATTTACATCTCTTTTACCAGGTCTCCCTGGCAACACATATAACTATACAGAGGTTCCCAGAAACAACCAAATCGAAAAGTGGTGAATTGAGTCACATATTTTACGCTGAGTGCAGGACCCACCGCATAGACTCTTTTCCAGCTACACCAAGCGCTCCCCCGACAGCCATCCGGCACCTCCGCAGCGCCCGCCTCCGCGCCCGCGCCTGCCCCGTTCAGGCACCACGGCATCACGGCGCCACAGCATCAGAGCGCAAAAATGCGCCCCGCACAGTGTACGGGGCGCATCCGCTCAAACTAGAGCAAGAAACTATGCCTTACGGCGGCGAAGCACCATCACAGCGGCACCAGCAATCAGCGCAAACGCACCAACAGCAGCCAGACTCAGAACATTCTGAGCACCAGTCTTAGCCAGCGAGCCCTTGCTCTGAGGCGCAGACTTAGTCGCCGAAGCGCTCACCTGAGAATCCAAACCGGAGCCCTTAGACTGATCCTCAGACTTCACCGAAGAAGAGTTCTTCAGCGGCGCGGTCTTCGCGGTGGTTCCCAGCTGGTCGTTAGCTTCCTCAGCCTTCGACTGTTCGCCCTTAGGCTGCTCAGCTGCCGGCTTCTTTTCTGCTACAGCAGCAGATGCGGAAGGCGATGCCGAAGCATTGGTCGGGAATGCCGGTTCGTCAGCTTCATCGCGGTTATCCGCATTGCCGGCATCCTTCGCATCGTTGACAATCAGCGAAACAGCCGAATCGTAATTGCGGTTGGTTGCCACGTCAGAACCAGCGGTGACCGTGCCGAGCATGTAGCCCTGGCTGTACTGCATGGTATTCGCGGGAACACGCAGGGTCGCGTCGAAGGAGTACTTGCCCGTGCGTGCATTGTAGACGAACGCGCTCGCCGGAACGACAGTGGAAACCTTCTGAATATTTGCCAGTTCGCTATCGGTCAGCTTGTCGTAACCCATCGACCATTCGCCCTCCTTGACGAGGAACAGGCGAATACCTTCTGCCGGGGGCTTCTCAAAGTCGTAGCCGGACACGTGGAAGGTGTAGGGGCGGGTAATGTCGACGGTGCCCTCAGCGAAGTTCAGGGTAGGATCAATCAGCACTGCGGTAGCCTGCTTCGGGTAGCCCTGGAAGGGAACCTTAGCGGGGTTGATGGTCGCAGTGGAGGTGAACTCACCCTCAGAAACCTCAGCGTGGAACTTCACGATAGAGTTCGGAACCAGCTTCTGCTGCGAGGAAGGAACAGCCTTGCCGTTACGATCCACAGTCGCCTTGGAGGTGTAGGTGTCGGTCATGGTGCCGTCACCGGTCTTCGAGTTCAGCACGTAGGGCACTGCCGCGGTGGTGTTCGCGATATCCTGCTTGTCCACTGCAACAACGGAGCCATCCTCGGTGACGGTCAGGTCGTTAGCCTTACCGCCGTTCATCTCAACCTCACCGATCACACGGTCGGTCTTAGCGTCAAAGATAGCGATCTTGCCGGTACCGAAATCGGTCACGTACACCAGGTCGCGGTCCTCGTCGTTCTCCATGGACAGCGCCTGAGTACCGAACTTGACGAACTTCTTGAACGCGCCGGTGGTCAGGTCGTAGACGGAGATACCGGAGTTCACGCCGTCAACACCCTGCGAGGAGACGTAAATTTCGTTCTCGGAGTGGTCAATGGTGACATCAGAGGGGCGAACCTCAACGGAGGAGTTCTCGCCGCGGGTCTGAATAACCTGCTCAGTCTTGAACGTGTGAGTGTTGATGACGAAGACCTTGCCGCCGGTGCGCTCGGGCACGTACAGCTTGTCGCCGTCAACGGTCATGTTCATGCCAATGTAGCGGGTACCGCCGTTGGGGGCGCCTTCCAGCTGCAGCTTGGTGACCTGGAAGGTCTTCATGTCGATTGCGGACACATAGTAGCGGCCGGTCACGAACACCTTGCCGGAGTTGTGGTCCACCAGCACGGAGCGGGGGTGCTCAATCCAGTTGGGGTCACTCTCGGCAATGCCGTGGTTAGTCCAAATCTGCTCCATGGTGTTCTGGTCGAACACAGAAAGGGAGTTGTCGGTGGTGTTAGTAACCCACACGGTACCGGACACGTCATCAACAGTGATGCCGTACGCGGAAATGTAGCCAAATTCGCCGTTCTTATCCAGCTCGAAGGGAAGCGCCGCCACTTCTTCAATCTGAAGAGTGTCTGCGTTGACACGAGCAATAGTGGAGGCGAGGTCGCCGCGGGCACCCACGCCGACCATCCAAATCTTGTTGGTCGCCTTAGAGTAAGCAACCTGGTACTGGCCGGGCAGACCCTGGGTAATCTGCGCAACGGACGCGGAGGTGTCAACAACGCGGCTCAGCGATGCGGTGGAAGGAACCGAGGCGCTGGGGGAAGCGGTCTGATGTGCGGTATTCGGTGCTGCGAAGGAGGCGGGAATCATAGCTGCGCCGGAGATTGCGAGCGCGAGGGAGCCGACGGCGAGCCCCTTCAATGCTTTACCTGAGGAGGGAGTGAGGTTCAATGTGTGTCCTTCAAATGTGTAACGGAAGTGCTCACATGCCGCATGCGAATGCTAACGAGACACCCGTGAATATGCGGTGACATATTCGACGGCACGAAAAGCAGAAGTGTAGGTAACGCATAAATTTACTTACCTTCTAATCCTCAGTGTTTTCCCAGGAAAATACAAGCAGCGACGTGGGTGTGTTTTGTGTTTTTGTGAGCGGTCCCCTAATTCACCTTCAGTATCACGTGAAGGTTGATGCGCTTCCCAGGTTTTTCCTTGCTCTTGCAGGCAAAAACCTGGGTCACGAGGGGTGCTGTGATGCTTTTATATTTACACATTAATGTAAAGGTTTAGGTGAGGCGCGCCCACAAGATTCACCATGGGTTAAACATTTTCTCGACATTCAAAACCTATATTTTTACAAGCGCGTGCACATATATAAATATGCCCTAAAACCATCTACCAAGCATTAGCCCAAGCGAGCACACAAAAGGCGGGTACCCCTCCCCCAGATTCGAAGAATCCGAAAGAGAAAATACCCGCCTTTTCACGCGTTATATCGAGCATTTACGCCCGAAAACTAAACGCTACGCTTATGCCTTGCGGCGGCGCACCACCAGGGCAGCACCCGCAATCAGAGCCACAGAAGCGAAAACAACCAGCGGCATCACAGCGTTAGCACCGGTATTCGCCAGAGCGCCACGCGAAGAGCCAGCCTGCGAGGAACCTGCGTCGCTCTTAGCTACCGAGGAGCCGCCGCCCAAATTATCGGAGCCACCGTTCTTCATAGCCGAACCGGACTTATCAGCCTTCACAGCATCCGGAGCAGGCTTGGAGTCCTGTGCACCGGTCTTAGCGTCAGACTTGGAGTCAGACTGAGATGCCTGATCCTTGGAGGTCTGATCCTTAGCCTCTGCGGTGTTCTCAGACTTAGCGTCAGACTTCTTATCCTCGGACTTAGCGTCCTCAGACTTCTTATCTTCTGCCTTCTTGTCCTCAGGCTTCTTGTCCTCAGCCTTCGGGTCAGCCGGCTTCGACTCCTCAGCCTTCACTCCGGTCACCGTCGGGTAACCCGCAAAGTCCAGCGAAGTCGGGGTGATACCCACCGGAGCTGCGCTCGCGTCGGTGTCCTTCACGCCAACCTTGAACTTCAGAATCGAGTTAGCCTTCAGCTGCTGAACCGATGCGGGAACATCGTTACCCTGGCGGTCCTTGGTGGGCAGGGTGGTGTACTCGCTGGCGGTGGTGATCTCGCCGGTGGTGCCGTTGAGCACGTAGGGCAGGGTGACCTTCTCGTCGCGGTCCTTCTTGTCAAGGACCAGTACGGAGCCGTCCTTGAGCAGGGTCACGTCGTTCGCGGCTGCGCCGTTCATCTCGACCTCGCCGATAACCTCGTCAGCGCGGCCGTCGAAGACAGCCACCTTGCCGGTACCGAAGTCGGTAACGTACACCAGGTCGCGGTCCTCATCGTGCTCCAGAGCGAGCGCCTGGGTACCGAACTTGACGAACTTCTTGAACTCGCCGGTGGTCAGGTCGTACACGGAGATACCGGAGTTGACGCCCTTCACACCCTGGGAAGATACGTAAATCTCATTCAGCGAGTGGTCCACAGCAACGTCGGAGGGGCGAACCTCAACGGTGGAATCCTCACCCTGAGTCTGGATGGTCTTCTCAACCTTGAAGGTCTTGGTGTCCACGACGAAGAGCTTGCCGCCGGTGCGCTCGGGCACGTACAGCTTGCCGCCGTCCAGGAACAGGTTCATGCTGATGTAGCGAGTACCGCCTTCGGGGGCACCCTCAAGCTGAATCTTCTCAACCTGCTTAGTCTTCAGGTCAATAGCAGAGACAAAGTAACGGCCGGTCACGAACGCCTTACCGGACTCGTGGTCAACCAGAACGGAGCGGGGGTGCTCGATCCAGTTCGGGTCGTCTTTCTTCACACCCTCGTTGGTCCAGATGAGCTTGAGGGTCTGCTGGTCGTACACTGCCACGGAGTTGTCGGTGGTGTTGGTAACCCAGACGGTGCCGTCCACGTCATCAACAGTCACGCCGTACGCGGAGGTGTAACCGTACTGGCCCTTGTCGTTCTTCTTCACGGGCAGCTCGGCGAAAGCCTCGGTCTGCAGGGTGTCTGCATTCACGCGTGCCAGGGAGGAGGCGAGGCCGCCGCGTGCACCCACGGTGGGTACGAACAGCTTGTGGTTCTTCTTGGAGTAGCCAACCTGGAACTGGCCGGGCAGACCCTGAATGATGTTTGCAACGCTACCGTTTGCGTCCACGGTGCGGTGTGCCTCGGTGGAGGGGGTGGTGGTGTCGGCTGCCTTGGTCTTGGTGGCGGTTGCCGGGTAGCCCTGGAACTCGCGGGTTTCGGGGGTGACCTGCTTGACCTCGGAGTTGTCACCTGCGGTTGCGGTGACCTTGAACTTCAGGATGGAGTTCGCCTGAATCTCGGAGGTCTTGGCGGGAACCTCGTTGCCCTGCTTGTCCTTAGAAGGCTTGCTGGTGACCTGGCTGGAGGTGCTGACGGTGCCGGTGGTGCCGTCGAGGACGTAGGGCACGGTTGCGGTTGCGCTAGCCTGCTTGTCCACAGCGACAACGGAGCCGTTGGGCAGTACGACCAGGTCGTTTGCCTTGCCGCCGTTCATGGCGACCTCAGCGATCAGCTTGTCCGCTGCGCCGCCGTCAATCACGCCCACCTTGCCGGTGCCGAAGTCGGTCACGTACACCAAGTCGTTCGCCTCATCGTTATCGAGCGAGAGCGCCTGGGTGCCGAAGGGGATGAACTTCTTGAACTCGTAGGTGGTCGCATCGTACACGGATACACCGGAGTTCGCGCCCTTCACGCCCTGGGAGGAGACGTAAATTTCGTTCTGGGAGTGGTCAATCGCGATGTCGGAGGGGCGAACCTCACCCTCAGCGTTGCCCTTGGTGTCGAAGCTGCTCTCTACCTTGAAGGTCTTGGTGTCGATGACGAAAATCTTGCCGCCGGTACGCTCGGGAACGTACAGCTTACCGCCGTCAACCAGGATGTTCATGCTGATGTAGCGGGTGCCGCCGTCGGGTGCGCCTTCGAGCTGGATCTTCTCAACCTGCTTGGTCTTCAGGTCGATAGCGGATACGAAGAAGCGGCCGGTCACGAACGCCTTGCCGGACTCGTGGTCAACCAGAACGGAGCGGGGGTGCTCAATCCAGTTCGGGTCGGTCTCTGCGATACCTGCGGTGGTCCAGGTCTGCTGCAGGGTTGCCTGATCGTACACGGACACGGAGTTGTCGGTGGTGTTGGTAACCCAGACGGTACCGTCTACATCGTCAACGGTGATGCCGTAAGCTGCGTCGTACTGGTAGCCTTTGTCGTTCTTGACGATGGGCAGCTCGGCGACTGCTTCAATCTTCAGGGAGTTCGCGTCAATACGAGCGATAGTGGAAACGTGCTTGTCGCGGTCTGCAGTGCCCGCAACCCAAATCTTGTTGGTCTTCTTGGAGTATGCGACCTGGAACTGGCCGGGCAGGCCCTGAGTGATCTTAGCCATCGCCTTATCGGTGATGGTGCGAGCTTCGCTGCTCTGGCTTGCTGCCGGGGTGGAGTCTGCCGCGAACGATGCGGGGATGGTGGCAACGCCGGAAATTGCCAGTGCCAGCGATCCAACGGCGAGGCCCTTGAATGCCTTGCTTGAAGCGAGGTTCATATGTATGTCCTTTTTCGTGGGTGGTGTGTGAAGGTGCGTCTCTCCCCCACCGATGGGTGGTGAGGCGCCGCGTTTTTCCTGCTCTTTGGTATGGGTTTCGTGGGCCCACGAGGAAGGAAACTAGTCTTCACACAGTATTAAGTAAGGCAACCTTTAACTTACCTTCTAGGTAATACTTACTTAGCGCACAGGATTTTGCAAGATTTTAGGCATATATAACGCAAAATTTCATATGCCAGGCACAGCCTGTCACTAAAACTCCCCGAGAAGCGGCAATACGGGACATGGCAAAACCCCCGCCTCCAGCAAAAGCCAGAAGACGGGGGGGGTCCACACACCCCAACGCACGGTACCTGGGTAACACGGTGCCGGGGTGACTAAAAATTAGGAGACATACGAGAAGTCAGTGAACAGCAGGTTCTGTAGCTTGTAGCGGCGAATGAAACGAGCCAGCTCCGCGCGAGTAGTCGGCGCGGTCGGGTTGAACACACCCGAAGAATCCAGCACGATGTCGTTCGCGCCAGCCCACGCAACGTAACGGTGCAGAGTACCGGCACCCAGCACGTCGCGGAAACGAGAACCAGCAGCCTCGTTCATTTCAGTCAGCTGAACCTCCGCGTTGTACTGGAACAGCACAGCCACCAGCTCCTCGTGAGAAACCGGTGCGGTCGGGTCAATCTTGTCGCCACCAGTGAGCGGCTCGGTGATCTTGCGGTCACGAGCCCAGTGCAGCGCGTTCGCGGTCGGGCGGCCAGCCGCATCCGCAAAGGGTGCAACATTAGAGTTTTCACTCACGCCAGCGTGACCAGCAGCGTGGTTCAGCAGAGCAATAAGCTCCTCACGAGTCACAGGGCGGTCCGGCTCAAACGCCCCAGACTGCGGGTTCGGCATCAGCCACTTCTTCTGGTTCGCCATGCGGATATCCTCAGCGAACGGGTGGCTACCCGGAACATCCTCGAAAGAAGTCTTCAGGATCTTAGTCTCAGCCACGGGGATGCGCGCAGCAATCTGGTGGGTAACCTCCTGGCCCCACGGGTCGGAGCAAATATCCAGCTGCAGGGCGTGATCAACACCCTCACCCTGCATCAGCTCGATGGGGAACTGGTCGCTACCGCTGAAGCTGTCAGCATCACCGTCAAATTCGGGGGTGAGCGGCCAGGAGCGCAGAGTTTCGAAAGAGTCGTTACGAACGTAGCCGTGGCGTACGGTCAGAGTGGTGCCTTCGGTGAGGAATTCGCGCAGACCGTGTGCAGTGTAGTTCACGGTCATACCGGTTTCAGTGATGGTGGCACGCTGAATAACGAGGCGCGGGCCTTTAGTTTCCTCGGTTGCCGGGGCAATGTTTGTGGGAGCTTCGTCAGCCTGAGCGGCCTGTGCCTGCAGGGTCAGTGCGCCTGCAGCAGCAGCGGCGGAAGCACCCTTTACAAAGAATCGTCGTGAGAGTCGATGGGTAAGCAAGGGCATGATTGTCCTATTCAGTTCTTGTTTGAGTTGAGTGAGTTACGGGTGGCAGGATGCGCGGACAGCGGCGTAAACGGTGAGTGAGGCCGATACGTTGGGTTCCCTCCCCTGTGTGCGTGAGTGAGACGCAGCGTACGGGGTGCGGGTGTCTGTCGGGCGGATGCGCGGTGAGTGAGACCGGCACGGTTCCCTGACCCAGTCATCTAGCGTACCTTAAGGTCCCCTTTAAAGCGAAGACGAAACGACGGTGATTTTACGCCCATTTTCGATGTTCAACGAAGTAGGGGCGATATCTGGCAAGGTTTGCCGGAAGTTGGTATGGGTTCTTGATGGGGTGATTTTGAATTACCCAATGCCGCGGTGTTCCGAGATGTGGAATATGTGGGTTTCTGAAGTTTTATGTGTGACACGCCGATTCAACCCCTTTTCAAAGAGTTATAGTTATTGGTACCCTATCACTGTTCCTATATTCTCAACAAAGGAGTTACCCATGGAGGCCAAGGAATTCTCAATCGAGAAGGCCCTCCTCTTCTTCGCCAAGTCCAAGTACGCCGACATCTTCGGCGTGGCACTGGTTATCGCCATCGCAATCGCCTCAGGATACCTGGGCACCAGCCTCGCTAAATACGTCGACTGGGGCCCAATCACGAACTTCATTCCCCTCGGCGTAATTTCCGTGATTAACGTGGGTATTTCGATGATGTCTACCCGCCTGACCGGCCGCCTCTCCAACGTTGGCAACGTGCTCGGCATTATTAACACGGCACTGTCCGGAGCAATCGACTACATTCTGGGTAACAAGGCTGCAATCATCACCTACCCGGTGACCTTCATCGTATACACCTTCGCGATTCGTAGGTGGCAGAACTCCGAACGCGGCAAGGCGATGGAACCGCCGACCGGCAAGAAGGGCCAGCTGATTATTAGCGGCATTGTGGTCGGTTCGTTCGCGTTCTCCCTGATTGCGAACTATATCGGTTACTATCTGATTGCGAACAATGTCGGTTACGATGGCAAGACCTCGTTCCTGTTTTGGATCACGACCGCAGTGTTTGGCCTGTCCCTGTCAGCGAACATTCTGAACGCACTGAAGCTGACGATGCAGTGGCAGTTCTGGTTCGCGTACAACACCGTGCAGTGCATCAAGGCGCTGACTCAGGGCAACTTCGCGAACGTCGGCAAATACATTTTCTACATCATCAACAGCGTGGCAGCGCTCCTGCTGTGGACCCGAAGCGGCACCGCAGCCAAGGGTACCGTGGCGGTGGCGTAAAGGGGCGGTTCCCTAGCGCACCAGCTACCGCATATCCGCCCAGCGATATGTAGGCACTCATAATAGATAGAGGGAGGGGCCCTCCGGCAATACGACCGGAGGGCCCCTCCCTCTATTCTTTATAGTTGCATTTATTAGATTACTCTAATGAATCGGTACTTCTTTATTCATATATTTTCCAGATTTATTTATCACGCAAGAACTTTACTGGCCACTTATCAGATAATTGCCACAAGTTTCTTTCTCATAAAAATATTAGTCTCTAACTAATGTCTAGAACCATATGAAAACTAGAAAAGCTGCATGTACTCCTGCTATAATTACGGTGTGCCATGTGATAAGTTGTAGAATGTTGAGAATCTTTCAATCATATTTTTATTACTTAAATATTTCACTGCACACCCTTGGAATATTTGCGGGGTGGACTATTTCTTGTAGCCCACCCCGTTTCATTATCCAAAATATATCAAAATACAAATATTTATTTTTCGGTATATTATTTTCCTTAAATCACCTTGATTCGACCCCAATGCACACCCTACTCTCGCCCACCCCTGCCTGAGAGCGTTTTACAACCAACCTTGATATACTTACCACACCTGACTTACTGGGTGCATGAGGTGTGAGTTGAGAATCTTTCATAATTCGCCTTGATATACTTAATGAGCGATCCCGGGGCGTGAGGGAGTGGTTGAGAATCTTTCATTATTCACCTTGATATACTTACTCCTGTGCATATGAAGAGCTGTACACCGTTGAGAATCTTTCATTATTCGCCTTGATATA
>NZ_KV818688.1:289035-289381 GCF_001814995.1 Rothia sp. HMSC066H02
GAATCTTTCATTATTCGCCTTGATATACTTATACGTCCAAAAGTACCCGAAAAATTACAGTTGAGAATCTTTCATTATTCGCCTTGATATACTTATAGATCGCCACCGCCAGTGCGAACGCCGGTTGAGAATCTTTCATTATTCGCCTTGATATACTTACTCGAATCCCTCACCATCGGCGCACACGGTTGAGAATCTTTCATTATTCGCCTTGATATACTTATACACGTTTATAGTCTCATGCGCACCGGGTTGAGAATCTTTCATTATTCGCCTTGATATACTTAAACCTCCCAGATACATGCCGGCAGCTTGGTTGAGAATCTTTCATTATTCGCCTTGATAT
>NZ_KV818688.1:289481-289828 GCF_001814995.1 Rothia sp. HMSC066H02
GAATCTTTCATTATTCGCCTTGATATACTTAGCAACCGAATCATACAGCATCGCTGAACGTTGAGAATCTTTCATTATTCGCCTTGATATACTTAGCATCGAGTGCCGCCCCGAGATGAGCAAGTTGAGAATCTTTCATTATTCGCCTTGATATACTTAAATCATCTTGCGGATGCGGGAGGCGTAAGTTGAGAATCTTTCATTATTCGCCTTGATATACTTACTGCCCATGCGCTCCAGTCCTTTTGTTGGTTGAGAATCTTTCATTATTCGCCTTGATATACTTATGAAAAACTGCAACGACGAATCCTCGAAGTTGAGAATCTTTCATTATTCGCCTTGATATA
>NZ_KV818688.1:289928-290210 GCF_001814995.1 Rothia sp. HMSC066H02
AGAATCTTTCATTATTCGCCTTGATATACTTATTGATGCCCGCATCGCGTGATTCGCTGCGTTGAGAATCTTTCATTATTCGCCTTGATATACTTAACCGACCGAGAAACCAGCTACACTACCAGTTGAGAATCTTTCATTATTCGCCTTGATATACTTAACGCCCTATGACTCTCGCATCGTAGAGGGTTGAGAATCTTTCATTATTCGCCTTGATATACTTACCATCCCCTGGATCCTGCGCCTGAGCCGGTTGAGAATCTTTCATTATTCGCCTTGATA
>NZ_KV818688.1:290310-290527 GCF_001814995.1 Rothia sp. HMSC066H02
AGAATCTTTCATTATTCGCCTTGATATACTTAGAAACCGACACCCTACGCGAAGAGCTTAGTTGAGAATCTTTCATTATTCGCCTTGATATACTTACTCGCTGGTCACACCCGGCACAAACGGGGTTGAGAATCTTTCATTATTCGCCTTGATATACTTACTCGCCATGTACGCCCGCATCAGTGACTGTTGAGAATCTTTCATTATTCGCCTTGAT
>NZ_KV818688.1:290627-290846 GCF_001814995.1 Rothia sp. HMSC066H02
AGAATCTTTCATTATTCGCCTTGATATACTTAGCGCTGGGCGAGGTAATCGCGCCTGACTGTTGAGAATCTTTCATTATTCGCCTTGATATACTTAAGACGGCTGCGTACGCACCGTCAACTTCGTTGAGAATCTTTCATTATTCGCCTTGATATACTTACATCATTTTTCGTTGCGCCGGTGAAGTCGTTGAGAATCTTTCATTATTCGCCTTGATAT
>NZ_KV818688.1:290946-291228 GCF_001814995.1 Rothia sp. HMSC066H02
GAATCTTTCATTATTCGCCTTGATATACTTATTATCATCGAGCAAGCCGTCACGGTTGAGTTGAGAATCTTTCATTATTCGCCTTGATATACTTAAAACCGCACCGCTGGTAGAGGCGCACATGTTGAGAATCTTTCATTATTCGCCTTGATATACTTAAAATCTCAGAAGTACCCCGCCTTTCCGCGTTGAGAATCTTTCATTATTCGCCTTGATATACTTACACCACCTTCAAAGTCGGCAGGAGCACAGTTGAGAATCTTTCATTATTCGCCTTGATAT
>NZ_KV818688.1:291328-291736 GCF_001814995.1 Rothia sp. HMSC066H02
AATCTTTCATTATTCGCCTTGATATACTTAAATCTTTCACAGGTAACGCCTATCTGTCGTTGAGAATCTTTCATTATTCGCCTTGATATACTTAATAGGATCCATTTCACCACGAAGAGCGGGTTGAGAATCTTTCATTATTCGCCTTGATATACTTATATGCGCCCGGCGCACCGTGCGGGGCGCGTTGAGAATCTTTCATTATTCGCCTTGATATACTTATTCGATTCTTGCTTGCCAGCCAGGAACGGTTGAGAATCTTTCATTATTCGCCTTGATATACTTATACAGGCGTTTTGTCTCCGAATTGGGTGGTTGAGAATCTTTCATTATTCGCCTTGATATACTTACATGGCGAAAACACGCATGGTCTGAACAGTTGAGAATCTTTCATTATTCGCCTTGATA
>NZ_KV818688.1:291836-300870 GCF_001814995.1 Rothia sp. HMSC066H02
GAATCTTTCATTATTCGCCTTGATATACTTATTAGGCGGCAACTATAAGCATGACCGCGGTTGAGAATCTTTCATTATTCGCCTTGATATACTTACCTCAAGGTTATTATCTTTAGCGGTGCGGTTGAGAATCTTTCATTATTCGCCTTGATATACTTAAGTAATCAAGCGTTTCCCCTAGTCAGGGGCATAAATGGGGTAGTTTTTCGAAAGAAAAACTGCCCCACACTTGCATCAGATACCCTCTCTAAACGAGGCCCGAAAGGAAAAACGAGCCGGTGAGGTAGTGACCAGATAAAGCCACTACCCCACCGGCTCATTCATTACAAAAACCCTCTAGAAAATATCTAAAGCATCCGGCTTCTCCTCCATCTGCTGCACCTCCGGCCCCAAATGGCGAATCGAACCAGCCCACTGAGCATCCGTAAAACGCATAATACGAATCGCACCACCCGGCGGAACCTCAACCTGCAACCGGAACAAATCAGACCCCGTCGCATTCCCATTCAGATAGTACTTCGCATAAACACTCAACTGCATACGGTCAAAACCCAAATCCAGCAGAACATGACGATAACGATTCGCCAGCCTCCGCTCACTCTTCGTCTTCACCGGCAAATCAAACATCACCATCAACCACACAGGATCAGCCATCCTCACGCAACTCCTCAACAGCCGTCAACTCCCACACCGGAACCGACAACCTATCACGCCCACCCTCAACATAGAGCGCAAACTCAGAACAAAAATCCTCCACCACAGTACGAAGCTTAAACGGCGAATCACCATTCACCGCATCAGACAACACCTGCACCAAAGCCGCCTTCTCCTGCCGACCCAACTCAACAGAACCAGCAGAAATCAACTGATACACCGCAAAATCCACCGCAGGGCGGAACGGCTCCACCAAATCATCAACCAACGCAAAAGCATTCGAACGATGCCGGTGGAACAGCGACAGCGTGGGGCACAAACCCGCAGCAATCACACGAGTCAAAACCCTGCCGCGAAGAATCGTATACCCATAATTGAGCATTCCATTCACCACGTCATCAGAAAGCTGCTGACGACGGAACCCCCGCTCCGGAAGGAACGCACCCCAATACAGGCGCGCCCCCTGAGCCTCAGCATTCGACGGATCACCAGAACGCACCGAACGAGCCAATGCACGAATATCCGCAGCGCCCGGCCGCCCCATAGCGTCAAGACAATTCGCCTGACCACGAAGCTTAGCCTTCACAATCTGCATCCACGCATTCTTCGCGCGCGGCACACTCAACTCAGCCTGAGCCTCATGGCGAGTAAACACCTTCGTATTCTCAGACCAGTGATACAACGTAGAAATCGGCTGATTACGCCAATCACAAATCGCGGCAGCAACATCAAAACGTTCCAGGCCAGCCACCAGGCCGTAACCCCAGGAGCACCCCATACCGAGGAGAATAAAATCAACCTCAGCAAGTGGCGTGCTCCGCTCCCCCGCCACGATTCGCCCCCTCTCATACGACAGGAAGCCCTCATAGGCAGTGAAATCAAGAACACGCCACTTACTATCCATCACGCTCTCCTAGCCTTCCACGCCCAGAGCGCGCAACGCCGAAGAACGAACCTCGAACGAAGTCGGCAGATTGCCGTTACCACGCCAACGAGGGAAACCCAAGTTATTGCGACGAATAACCTTCAGGCTCTCCAAAGGCAGGAAGCCGCTAATAGCAACAAACAAGCCCCTCTGAACAGCCCTCAAAAGAATGACCTCAACGTCGCTCAAAGTCTTATCAGCAACCTTCTTCTGAAGCTCAGAAGGAAGCTGCTCAGCAGACAACAAAGCCGGACGAATGCGCAAAGTACCCGCATTATAGAAGCCATCCACACGCCAACGGCGCTCCGGCATAACCCGAAGAAGCCGATTCAGCTCATCATCACCACCGTGAGCAATGTAGTCTTCCGGATCAAACTCCAACTCATCATCCTGAGTAATCCACCCAAACTCAACCGCTTCGCCACTCTCAACCGCCTTGCGCACACCATCCTGCATGCCGCGGAAAGACTGAGAACCCGGATGAATGGGCATATGCAAAACATCACGGCTACCGCTTTCACGCATCAGCCACGGGAACTCCGCACCATACACACGGAGCATACCGAACTTCAGTTCGCTCTTCTTCGTCAGCCAACTATACAGGCGAGCATGATGAATCGAATTACCAATCTCAGCCGCGCCACGAGGAGTCAAAATCGATGCTGCCTTCTTCGGGAAGAACAGTACCTCATCATCAGCCTCAATGTAGCGGCCATCCGACAGCTCAAGCGAGCGAGCAGAATCCTCAGGAAGCTCCTTCAATTTACCCAGCACGTCCTTCATAGCCAGGTAAATCTCCGGATCGACAATACGCTTCACAGCATCAGCAGGCCATGCAGAACCCAAAGTCAGCTTCTTCACCGCATTAATCGTGTCATCGTGCACGGAGCCATTCTGCGGACGCAAACGGAGCGGACTCGCCACAGCAATAGCATCATCCTCAATTGCTTCAGCCAGCAAATCGCCCAAAACTGTAGCTGCTTTCTTCCACTCGGAGAACTTATTCTGAGATGCCTCGTACAGGCCGGTAAAGTTACGCCAATCTTCGCCCGGCTTCAGCTGATCACGGTCCAGTTTATCCAGCTCCAGCTCATAAAACGCACGCCTCAGCTGGCTACGCTGCTCCAAAGTCAAAGCAACCGAACGATTCAGGAGGGTCATAACTGCTGCATCAATTGCATGGTGGCGCACATCAAAACGGTTCTTATCACGCTCACCGCGCAGAAGAATACGCTCATCGATACCACCGGCGCGACGGGACTCGCGCGTTACGGCACCTGCATAAACGTCCAGCACCACACGGCTCTTATCATCAGGTGCAAGACCCTCATTAAAGTGCTGCTCCAAACGCTCACGCACCGCCACAGCCGCATACGAAGTCGAAGCCAGAGAACGCTCATCAATCGGCACATCAGCCTCCGTCTGCTTCAAACGACGAATCTGATTCTTGAACATTTTCGCCTTCTTAGAATCCTTAAAGGCCTCCAACTGGCGAACACGGTCAACGGTCTCCTGCAACTTCACAGGACCAGCCCAATCATAGAACAGCGTCCGCTTCTTCTTCGAATTACAATAATGGCACACCGCCGCCATATTCTCACGACGAGATGAACCTCCACCAGCACGCGGAACAATATGATCCAGCTCAGAAGTATCCGTCCTGATCACAGCACCGCAGTAAAGACACTGGGACTCCTGCTCCTGCACAATCAAATGACGACGAACTTCCGCGCGACTCGGATTTTCTACACCCGACTTACGCAGGTCACCGCGGATAAGCTCATTATTCTCACGGTTCTTCTTCTGTTCATTCAAAATCTCCTGACGCTGCGCAGGACCCACCAAACCAGTACGAGCATGCTCCACAGTAATCGCACGCGGACGACCCCACTGACGCTCACAATCCAACACAAAACGGCGCAGAATCGTCAACACACGGTCAACCGTCGGCTGACCAGTCTGCTCATCCAGCTTATCCAACGGGGGACGCCACGTATCGTCCACACCGAAGACAGCCTTACGGGCTTCATGAAGACCAACGCGGTACTCATGCATGTACTCGCTCAGCTTTGACAGGGTCTCCTGGCTATAAGCAACACGACCCTTCTCAAAATCAATATCAGAGAGCACTTCGCGTTCCTCAGCCGGCCAGCTCATATACAGTTCCGGCAAACCGGCTTCAGCCGCAGCCTCTTCAGTATCATCCGTTGCATCAACCAAAAATGAGATGAACAGACTACGCAACTGATCGTCATCAGTAGATTCCCACCACTGACGAGCCTCAGTCTTCTTACCCATCGCCTTCTCGAAGGCAGCAGACGAACGGTCGAAGGGCGCGGTCTTCTGCTGAACGTCCTCAAGAACCGGAGCAATCAGACGGTTGCCAGGAACACCAATCACCTCAGCAACATCAGCCCAGCTCGGCTGCTCATTAGCGGTGTAGCTCATCAAAAACTCGACAGCTACATCGTACTCCGCCTCAGTCAACTCACGCTTCGAACGAGAATCAGTACGTACACGCAGATTCGCCACCGAATCAAGAATGCGGAACTCCTGGAACTCCAGAGACGCGCGAATCGTTCGGTTCTTCGAAGGATTCAGAGGATCCTTACCTACACGCTCCGTCGGTACATATGCCATCTTATGCGTAAAAATTGCACTGCGAAGAGCGTCATACTGCCCTTCAATACCCTGAATCTCACAAATGCGACGAAGCTCAGCCAGCTGGTCCTCCTGACGGACCTTAGCCACCAGCAGAGGAGTACCACGTACATATCCAGTCTTTTTCTTCTTCCCATCCCTGGGACGCAGAAGAACCTCATTATTAGCGGCAAGAGCACCCAACATACCCAAAGTCGGATCAGCCGGAACCTTCTCACCAAACAGCTCACGCGCACGAGCCAGAATAATCTCAAAAGTCTCTGAGGGTTCTCGCGATGCGTTTTCCAGCCGATCAATAGACCACCACGGATTAGCCCAACCACGGTGACGAGCCATATGGCGCACAGCGCGCACCAAATGCTCATTCAGCTCATCAACGTTAGCCAGCTTAATAGAAGCCAACAGCGCACGCGAAGTCCATGCCTCATAGGTCTCAGGCTCAGGGCCTTCCGGCACAGTGTAGCCCAGATTCGTCAGCATCATATCAAGGTCGCGCAGACGCTGCTTACGGCGACGGTTCATGCGCATCGTACGACGAGCATCACCGCGAGTTTTTTTACGGCTCACAGGGGTCTTATTCTTCGTCGGGTCAAGACCACCGTCATGGCGGAAAGTCACCAAAGCCAACTTCTGGATAGGGAAACCAGCATCATCAAATTCGATAGCAGCAAGACCAACAGAGCGGTCACCAACATCGACACCGATACGATAGTTCTTCGGATCCGTAGACATGGCATACTCCTTCGTGAGTGATTGCAATCAAGTGCAGGCATTGCACTCTTGATAAGCATTATTGCGCCCATCTGAGACTAACAATAACCTGACTACGCCATATACGCATTCGAAACCGTCATTCACACCCCAAAAAAGCGCAAAAAAATTTTATGTGAAGCACTTGCAGAAGCAGCAAACCCCTGTGCTAGAATCAGTAACGAAAGATTCTTAATAAGGCGTCCTTCCGATGCTGACTTCTCACCGTCCGTTTTCCAATAGGAGCGGGCGGTATGTTTTTAACTTCCTTATCTACTGCAGGCATTTATGAGCCCGCAGATTTAACTAGCCAAGGCAAACAAAGACCCCCTCCGGATTCTCTCGTGGAGCATCCGGCGGGGGTCTTCACTATATAAACTTTTCGGCGCAGTTAACGCTGCGCAATTCACGCTGCCCAGTTTCGCGGCGCCAGGCGGCGGCTACTCAGATTCGCCGAGCATGCCCTCACGAGCCAACGCAGTCAAACGAGACACCGCACGGAAATACTTCTTCTGATAACCACCAGCCAGCATCTCCTCAGTAAACACCTTGTCAAAAGGCACACCCGAAGAAACAATCGGCAGGTCCTTGTCATACAGGCGGTCAGCCAACACCACAAAACGCAACGCCACAGACTGCTCAGTAATCGGGTGAACATCACGCCACGCAATACCATCCAGGCCATCAATCAGCTGACGGTAACGCGACGGGTGCACCTTCGCCAGATGCTCCACCAGGTCAGCGAAGTTATCAACACCAACAGTCTGGCCGCCGAACACTTCCTCAACCTTCGCATCAAACGCATCATCAGCAACAGGCTCCGGCGCAGCAGGCAGGCCACGGTGACGGAAATCCTCACCATCCACACGGCGCACCTCAAACTGCGAAGCAAGCACCTGAATCTCACGCTTAAAATCCTCAGCCGCGAAACGGCCCTCACCCAGCGCACCAGGCAGCGTGTTCGAGGTCGCCACAAGCTTCACGCCAGCATCCGCCAGCTCACGCATCAGACGAGACATGAGCACAGTATCACCCGGATCATCCAGCTCAAACTCGTCAATGCACACCAGCTTGTAGCTGCTCAACGCCTCAACCGTCTTACGGAACGTCAACGCACCCACCAGGTTCGTGTACTCCACAAAAGTACCGAACGCCTTCGGGCCATCCACATAATGCCACAGCGACGCCAACAAGTGAGTCTTACCCACACCAAAACCGCCGTCAAGGTACAGGCCAGCCTTCGTAGAATCCTTCTTCTTGCCACCAAACAGGCGACCAAAGAAACCGGCACCAGCACCGCCACCATTAATCTTGTCGCCAAAATCCTTCAGCTTCTGCACAGCCTCAGCCTGCGACGGCTGATTCGGATCAGGAATATAGCTATCAAAAGACACTTCACCAAAACGCTCAGAGGGGCGGAAACCCGCCAGCAACTCATCAGCAGAAACGCGAGGGATGCGGTCGGTCAAATGTACGGTCGTGGTGGGCACAAAAACTCTTTTCTTCAGTGACGGCGATGTGACTTCCGCTTTAAGTGTAGTACTGTCTAACACCCCGCGTGAGCCGCATGAGTTGCCCGCCACATTACGGGCACGAGGAGGGGGTGGGGTGGGATATGTGGGAGGGGCTTCTGAGCTGGAACGCGGAGGGCGGGATTGCGAAGGCCTGGGCGTTCGGGTGCGGAGGCTACTCTGTTTTTTGGGCTGCTCAGTACCGGGTGGAGGTTCGGTCATGACTTAGCAATTTCAGTCATGACTTAGTGTCTTTGGTAATGGTTAAAACCCCCAGCCCAAAGTCACTAACCCATTACCGAAAAAACTAAGTCATTACCGACCCCCGCCCACATATCCGACGCAGACCCAAATTCGGTAATGGGTTACGGATTCGTGCCATAGGTTAGTGTCTTTGGTCGTAGTTAAAAGCCATGGCAGAAGACACTAAACCATGGCACAAATTCTGCAGGGGTGGCGCCTTCGTGGACGCAGAGATATTTGATGCATAAAGCATTGATGTGTCCGAATAATGACGTTCAGATACTATTGCACCCAAAGCAACGCAAATAGACACAAAGATGCGGTAGGGTGGTAACTGTAGTGTTCCATGACGCATTGATGCGTTTGTTGGGTGCGCTACGGGGCTGTTTTCCTTCCGGTGGTCAGTTTGACCTGCCAATAATGGCCTGACATGCACATATATCACACCGTCACCGATGATAGGAGCGTATCTTCTATGGATTCGACCATTTTCAACCGCCGTACCCTGTTGGGCAGTGGCACACTTGTGGGCATTGGTGCCCTGCTCGCAGCCTGCGGCCAGCAGGCAAATAATGAGGCGGCAGCCACCGCCTCCGCAGCGCCGAGCGAGTCGGCTTCGGCGTCTGCGGCGGTATCTGAGTCGCCTTCGGCGAGCGCCACCCCTAAACCAAAGGTTACTCGCGGATACTCAGGGCAATCCAAAGCACCCGACGGCGAGTACCGTAAGGCCGACGGCTACGGCCCTGCACAGAACGTCCCCAAGCCCCGTAATGAGCCTGCTCAGTATCCTGAGACCGAAGAAGGAATGCAGAGCATGATGGAGGATTGGCTGAAGTCTCATAACTACGGAATCCAGACCGGTGATTGTAGTTATGCACGAATGTATATGGGAAAAAATACACAAGAGTATAAATTCTATGACTATCTTGAGGGGCTATACCAGCGCGGTGGATGGGTTATCGAAGGAACCGACGGCTACCAGCAGGAAGGGGCCTTTACTTTCAACTCAGATACTAAAGAGTACATGCTGATAACACGCCACCTATGGACTTACATCACATATGTTGAGACTAATGGGCAAACAACCACTAATAAAAATACAGCGGATGATGATGATATTTGTGCATTTATTCTTAATTTTAACGATGGATACTGGAAAATTGTAAACACTCTTTCTCAGAGCGATCTGGTCAATAAAGGGATTCTGAAGAAATGATTTTCAAGCTTATCAAACCTGCTAATCTCTTATTGTGTACCGCGTTGTTTTGTCTAAGCTCTTTTACTATAGCTAACGCGGCAGAGTGTCAGAACCCTGACGGGCATTGTGTACGGTTTCCTGGCGAAACTTCAACACCGGCTCCTCCTCCCAGACCTTCAGGCGAAGGCGAGAGAGATACCAGCACAAGCAATTCACAGACTGACAATGCGACTCTTGTAGCTGACACGAAAAATGCAGAAGAAGAATTTAGAGAGAGAACCGTTGAGATGCGAGATGGCAGCGGTCAAAAAATGTACTTCCCAAAAAGCGGCGCACAGGCCAATGGAGGTATTGAATGTTATACGCAAGATAAGCGTCCTGGCCACTACGTCATGGGATCTCTACCTCAGGGAGATAACGCCTACAAAATCCCCAACCATGTTGGCGGCCACTACTGCGTACCCAACGACACCAAAACGCTGACCTCGAATAACCCCGAACAACCCAAGGGACCTTCTCCTGAAGAAATGCTCCAAGAGATTGAGGACCAATTCGCTAAAACCGATATCCAGGCTCCTGTGTTGAAGCAGTCCTATAACCTTGGCTCTGGTCAGGGTAATGACAACCCCAACGTCTACAAGAACCAGGCGGTCAACTTCTACGTTGACGCACCCACCGCACGTTGGGAAGGGGACCTGATGATTGGCCACGTGGAGATGGAATCCTACCCCACCCAGATGACTATCCAGTATGGCAACGGTGATGAGGGTAGCTTCTACACGATGGGTAAGCCGGTTAGCAGGGCACGTGGTGAAGAGTCACGCAAGACCGCGACCAGTTATGTCTATAAGCGTTCGGGCAACTTCCACGCTTACGCGACGGTGTCTTACTCTGGTCGTTTCCGTGTGAACGGCGGTGACTGGCATGCTCTGGATGTCGTGTTGACGAAGGAAACTGTCGATCCGTTGCTGATTCGTGTGTGGTGGGTTGATGTGGGCCGTGTCGGCGGCACCTGCGATGAAGACGATACTCGTTGGGGCTGCAAGAACGACCCCACCATGGGTAAGAAGGATAACCCGAACCCGCGCCTAC
>NZ_KV818688.1:300970-333870 GCF_001814995.1 Rothia sp. HMSC066H02
TGGGTAAGAAGGATAACCCGAACCCGCGCCTACGCAAAGCCGATATCCGCACCGGCCAGCGCTGGCATCTGAACGACAATGGTGACGGGGACACAGAGTATTCACTGCACCGCGACTGGCCCGACATGTAAAGCCCCCCGTGGGTCTTACGCTGAGAAGCCACATGTTCGCCGAGAAGCCACGATAATGGTGGCTTTTCGAAACACATGTGGCTTCTCATCTATCGGGGTTCTTCCCTTCGGCTGGATAGTCTTCCGGTTTCTAGCCAGCCACCTATTCACACTTCACACCGATATGAGGAGTTTCCTCTATGACTTCCACTCTTTTGACCCGCCGCTCAATGCTGAGCAGCGGCGTGTTTGTGGGCCTGGGGGCCCTGCTTGCGGCGTGTGGCCAGCAGGCAAATAACGAGGGGGCAGCCACCGCCTCTGCCGCGCCGAGCGAGACCGCTTCGGCGTCGGCGGCGGCATCCGATACCGCTTCTGCATCGGCTACTCCGAGCCCGGTCATTACCCGCGGCTACTCGGGCGGCTCGAAGGCGCCGGATGGGGAATACCGCAAGGCTGACGGCAAAGGCCCTGCGCAGAATGTCCCCAAGCCTCGCAATGAGCCTGCACAGTATCCCGAAACTGAAGAAGGCCTCAATCATATGATGGAGGATTGGGTCAATGCCCATAACTACGCAATTCAGACTGGTGACTGCTCCTATGCATTCAAATATATAACAGAAAATACTGAAGAATATGGGTTCTACAAATATATTGAAATACTTTACAAAAATGGCGGATGGGCTGTAGATTCCCTAGATTCATATCAGAGCGAAAGCGCCCTATTTTATGACGACTCTAAGAAAATCTATCGTATGAAAGTCCGCAGAATTTGGTCAACTGAAATATACATTGAATCGAATGGCGATATAACAAGAAGGGCAAATACCGATACAAGTGACGATACTTTCTATTTTCTCTACACATACTCTGATGGCTACTGGAAAATTATCAATAGCAAATACGAGCACGAGCTATAAATCCATCCAGCTTTGATTCGCCGATATAAGGAATACACTTCCATGACTTCCACTCTTTTGACCCGCCGCGCTCTGCTGGGCAGCGGCGCGCTCATGGGCATTGGTGCCCTGCTTGCGGCGTGCGGCCAACAGGCTGCTAACGAGGCGAGCGCCTCGGCATCATCGACCACTGCTCCGAGCGAGACCGCTTCGGCTTCTTCGGCGGCGTCTGAGTCGCCTTCGGCAAGCACTACCCCAAGAGTAACTCGCGGGTATTCAGGTAATTCTAAAGCTCCTGACGGAGAGTACCGCAAAGCCGACGAGTACGGTCCTGCGCAGAACGTCCAGGAACCCCGCAAGGAACCCGCACAGTACCCTGAGACTGAACAAGGCCTCTACCGCATGATGAAGGATTGGCTTGTCTCCCATAACTACGCCATTCAGACCGGTGACATGCAGTATGTATGGCCCTATATGCTGGATACCTACGAGAAGGATATTAAGTTCCTCAAGGATATCGAACGCCTTTATCAGCGCGGAGGGTGAGGTGGTGCGCTCCCCGGACTGGGTCTGTATTCCTACTTTCTAGTTTTACCAAATAAGACTATAATAAGGAGTATCTATTTTCGGAGGTTTTTATGTCATTTCTATCAAAAAATTGGGCAGGACTGTCAGTCTGCCTGATCATTTCTATCATCTCTTGGGTTTTAGGAGGATTTCTGCCTGTTGTGGGAGCACCTGTTTTCGCCATTTTTATCGGAATGACTCTCCATCCCTTTCTCACTTCCTATACACAACTGGATGCCGGTTTGACTTACAGCTCCAAAAAATTGCTTCAGTATGCTGTTATTTTGCTTGGGTTTGGACTCAGTATCTCACAAGTTTTCGCAGTTGGAACATCTTCCCTTCCTGTCATCATTTCGACCATTTCTATCGCTTTAATTATTGCTTTCTTTTTCCAACGCTTTTTTAACCTTGATACAAAGCTAGCTACCTTGATTGGAGTTGGATCTTCTATCTGTGGCGGTTCTGCCATTGCAGCGACTGCTCCTGTTATTCACGCCAAGGAAAAAGAAGTAGCCCAAGCCATTTCTGTTATCTTTTTCTTCAATGTCTTGGCAGCTCTTATCTTTCCGACTCTAGGTTCTTGGCTCCATCTTTCCAACGAAGGTTTTGCTCTCTTTGCGGGTACTGCGGTCAACGATACTTCCTCTGTGACAGCTACTGCTAGTGCCTGGGATAGTCTTTACAATGCAAACACTCTTGAGCCTGCAACTATTGTCAAACTGACACGTACTCTAGCTATTATCCCTATCGTTCTCTTCCTCTCCTATTGGCAAAGCCGTCAACAAGGCGACAACCAAGGAGTGAAGCTTAAAAAAATCTTCCCCGTTTTCATTCTCTACTTTATCCTAGCTTCTCTGCTAACTACTCTTCTCACATCTTTCGGTGTCAGCACTAGCTTCTTTTCACCTCTCAAACAACTCTCCATATTCTTCATCATCATGGCTATGAGTGCTATTGGTCTCAAAACCAACCTCATTGCTATGATCAAATCCAGTGGAAAATCCATTCTTCTTGGAGCCCTTTGCTGGATTGCTATCATCCTGACTAGTCTTGGCATGCAATTACTCATCGGTATTTACTAAGAAAAAATGGAGCCTAAAGGCTACCTCAGAACGTAGACAAACGTCATTTTTGGCGTTTTATCTATGATGAAAAACTAAAGAATACACTCTCATGCTGAAGCACATTTGGGAATTCGTGATATATGTTGAACCCGACGGGTCATACACCGAAGACAAAAATACTGCCGAGGGGGACGATAACGGCGCTTACATTCTCAAATATTCAGATGGATTTTGGACTGTCATTGGCTCGCTTTCTCAAGAACAGCTGAAGGAAAAAGGGCTACTGAAATAACCCCATAACCATTGAGAAGCCACATGTGTTTCGAAAAGCCACCAAAGAAGTGGCTTTTCGAAACACATGTGGCTTCTCGGCGCATAGGTATCAGCGCATAGGTATCGGCGTATGGCGACTTCCGTAAAATGGTTGTATGGCTAAGAAAACTAAAGGTAAGAAGAGCGGCGCAGCAACCGCCGCCGTAGCACTGCTGACCGAGACGAACACCCCCTTCCAGATGCGCGAATACGAGCATGTTGAGGGCGTCACATCCTTCGGTGAAGAGGCCGCGAAGAGCCTCGGCGCCTCCGAGGAGCAGGTGTTCAAGACCCTGCTGATTGTGCACGAGAAGGATTTCGCGGTCGCGATCGTGCCGGTCTCTGGCAAGCTGAACATTAAGGCTGCCGCGGCGGCCCTGGGTTGGAAGAGCGCCTCCATGTGCGACCCGAAGGTCGCTGAGCGCCGCACCGGCTACGTAGTGGGCGGTATTTCTCCGCTGGGCCAGAAGACCCCCTCCCCCACCCTGCTGGATGAGTCTGCGCAGCTTTTTGACACGATCATGGTTTCTGGCGGTAAGCGCGGCCTGGACGTTGAGCTCGCCCCGGACGACCTGCTGAAGCTCACCAACGGCAAATACGCTGACATCCGCGCTTAGTCCGCGCGTAGCGGGAATAATCCGCCCGGCCGCGGCGTTACATATGCCGTAAGAGCCTGGGCATGAGAGCAAACTGAAGGAGTCATGATGGGCAATTCGCTACCCGGCGTGGGTGCTATCGCCAAGAACTGGCGTGAGGTGCTCAAGCCTGAAGAGTACGCTGTTCTGCGTGAGGGCGGCACCGAGCGCGCGTTCACGGGCGAGTACTGGAACACTCACACGGAGGGTGTGTATTCTTGCCGTGCCTGCGGTACGGAGCTGTTCCGTTCCGATCAGAAGTTCGATTCGCATTGTGGTTGGCCGTCGTTTTTCGCGCCGCTGGCTGAGGACCGTGTGCGTTACTTGGAGGACACGACCTTCGGTATGCGCCGCGTGGAGGTGCGTTGCGCCGCCTGCGATTCGCACCTGGGTCACGTGTTTGAGGGTGAGGGCTACCCGACTCCCACGGATTTGCGGTATTGCATTAATTCGGTGTGCTTGACGCTGGCCCCCGCTGGTGAAGCCGCGGCTAATAAAGCACAGCCGGGTGAAGCACAGCCCGGTGATACCCCAGCTGACGAGGCGGAATCCGCCGAATAAACCCCGGCAAGCCCCCTCGCGGGCACGCCGGTGAACCCCTTATTGTGAGTCTCTCTAAATTCGAGGCTTTAGGCTCGGGCGGGTAGAATGGCGTAGTGCCTTCGCGGGCACGCCACCCCGCCCGGGCTCGTGTTTGCTCGGGCGTGCGCCTACCCGGGCATTTGGCCCATCGTATGGGCGCGTCGAACCAGACAGAGGAAAAGGATTGAGTGCATGAGTACCGCAGCTGAACAGAATGCCGCAGGCACCCCTCAGCTGACCCTTAACGGTATCGAAGTTCCGGACGTTGTTCCTCTGGAGGCCCCTTCCGCACCGATTCCGACCCTTATCAATACGGAGAGTGGTCTGCGTCGTGCCGCTGAGCAGTTGGCGGCGGCGTCCGGCCCGGTGGCTGTTGATACTGAGCGTGCCCAGGGCATCCGCTACGGTTCGCGTGCTTTTTTGGTGCAGCTCAAGCGTGAAGATCAGCTATACCTGATTGATCCTGAGGCGTTTAAGGATTTGCGCATTATTAACGATGCTCTGGCGGATGCTGAGTGGGTTATTCACGCCGCAATTCAGGACTTCCCAAGCCTGGATATGCTCGGTATGCGCCCGAACCGTCTGTTTGATACGGAGCTTGGTGCACGTCTTGCCGGTCTGGAGCGCGTGAACCTGGGTGCGACCGTTGAGGAGCTACTCGGCTATAAGCTGGCGAAGAAGCACTCGAAGGAAGACTGGTCGCGCCGGCCCCTGCCAGAGTCCTGGCTGAACTATGCGCTGCTGGACGTTGACGTGCTCATTGATTTGCGTGACGCAATGGAGGATTTGCTCCGCCAGCAGGGTAAGCTGCAGTACGCCCTGGAGGAGTTCGAGTACCTGTGTAAGAGCCCGGTGAAGGATCCGACGGATCAGCCGGAGCGTTGGCGTAAGACGAAGGGCCGCACGATGTTGCGTTCGGTCAAGCAGCTGACGGCGTTGCGTAACCTGTGGCTTGAGCGTGACTCGCTGGCGCGTAAGAAGGACGTAGACGCGAAGCGCCTGCTGCCCGATTCTGCGATTGTGGAGGCGGCACGCACCATGCCGCGTAACGTGCCCGCTATTATGGCGATCCCTGGTTTTCAGACGCGTGGTTTGCGTCGTGAGGGACCGCGTTGGGTGCGTGCTATTGCTGCGGCGGCACGCGGTGAGAACGCTGTACCGTTCACTTTGCCGTCGACTGCCCCGCCGCCGTTGAAGGCGTGGGAGTCTAAGCGCCCCGAGAACTTGGCGCTGTTCACCGAGGTTCGTCAGGCGATTGATGAGCTGTCGGAGAAGCTGACCATTCCGGCGCAGAACCTGATCACGACCGATTATGTTCGCCGCCTCTGCTGGGAGCCGCCGGCTCGTTTTGACGAGCAGACCTTGCGGGATGCGCTCGCCGAGTACGGTGCGCGTTCGTGGCAGACGGGTCTGGTTGCCCCCGTGATTGCGCCGATTTTTGCCCGCCACCTGGGGTAGATTTCTCTAACGTTGAATAGATGTGCGTGCCGGTTGGGTGTGTTGCTGATGCGACCGCCCGACCGGCATTTTGTGTGCCTCGGGAGTTTGACACGGTAGTTTGTCCCGGTATTTTGCCTCAGCAGTTTGTCTCCGGTGCAAACGTGAACCAAGCTTAGCCTGCTCTCATTCGATTTTTGTCCCAAACCGGCATAGGGTGGAGAGAGTACACGAAAGGAACCACCATGCCCGCACCCAACGGATGCTGCCGCTCTCAGAAGGCATGCGCCTCCCCTGCTACTGAATCTACAACCGTCGACACCGCAGTCGATACCACAGAAACTGATTCTTCTGCGCGCGTCTTCTCCCGCCGCGCAACCCTCATCACCGGCGCCGTCACATCCGGTGCGTTGCTCGCCTCCTGCGCTGAAGGTGACTCCAACGTTACCGCGCCCGAAGGCACCGTTGAGGTAGGTTCCGCCTCCGCAGTGGGCGTGGGCAAGGCGGCACGCCTGACTCACGGCTCCACGACCGTTATCGTCTCCCAGCCGTCCGCGGGCGAGTACAAGGCGTTCAGCACCGTGTGCACCCACCAGGGCTGCCAGGTGCAGGTGCAGGATTCCAACCGCATCGTGTGCCCCTGCCACGGTTCCGAGTTCGCTGTAGCTGACGGCTCGGTCGTGCACGGCCCCGCGGAGTCGCCCCTTGCCAGCTACCCGGTGCAGGAGAAGGGCGGCAAAATTTTCGTCACCCACACCTCCAAGGATTCCTAAACCGGCGGCTCAGAACCTACGCACAGCAAAACCTCCATACGGCAAGACCTGCGCACAGCAAAGCCCCACCCATCACAATCGATGGGCGGGGCTTTGTGCTGTCTTATGGTACCCGCTACTGATGCCTACTATTGCGGCGCGCTACTAAGAGAAGCTTAGGCGGCACATTTCAGGTACGACCGCTTAGCGGGTGTGGCGCGGCTTCTGACCCTCTTCACGGGCGAACGGAACCTTATCGCCAGCCAGCTGCGCACGCAGATCCGCGATGATGGTTTCCGCGGTCAGGCCGACCTCCTCCAGAATCTGCTCGCGAGAAGCGTGCGGAATGAACTCCGCCGGAAGACCCAGCTCGCTCAGCGCAGTGTCCACGCCAGCCGCACGCATTTCCTGGCGGATGCGCGAACCCACACCACCGGAACGCACGCCGTCCTCAATGGTCACCACAATGCGGTGATCACGAGCCAGTTCAACGACCGAAGACGGCACCGGCATCACCCAGCGCGGGTCAACCACGGTGGACTGGATGCCCTCGGCGGCAAGCACCTTGGAGGCTTCCAGAGCCACGCGAGCCATAGCGCCCACGGCAACGAACAGCACGTCACGCTGACCGGTTTCCGGGTGGGGTTCACCGGTGCGTGCCAGCACGTCCACGCCGTCGCTGCGGCGCTCCAGGGCGGGAATGTCCTCGCCCACGGAGCCCTTCGGGTAGCGAATCACGGTCGGTGCGTCGTTAATAGCTACAGCCTCACGCAGCTCTTCGCGCAGGGTCGCGCCATCACGCGGAGCCGCCAGGTGCAGGCCCGGAATGAACTGCAGCATCGCCAAATCCCACATGCCGTGGTGGCTTGCACCGTCCGGGCCGGTAATGCCGGAGCGGTCCAGCACCACGGTCACGCCCGCCTTGTGCAGGGCAACGTCCATGAGCAGCTGGTCAAAGCCGCGGTTCAGGAAGGTTGCGTAGAGAGCAACCACCGGGTGCATGCCGCCGTACGCCAGGCCTGCACTCATCGCCACGGCGTGCTGCTCAGCGATACCTACGTCAATAACGCGCTCGGGGTGGCGCTTCTGGAATTCGCGCAGACCCACGGGAATGAGCATCGCGCCGGTAATACCGACGACGTTCTCCTGCTCATCCGCAATATCTGCGATTTCGCTACCAAAGACACCGGTCCACGACTCGGAGGTGCTGGTCGAAACATCCTCACCGGTCAGCGGGTCAATCTGGCCCACCGCGTGGAACTGGTCGTCCTCGTTCGCGCGGGCGGGTGCGTAGCCGTGGCCCTTCTCGGTAATGGCGTGCACGATGACCGGGCCGGCGTAGTTCTTTGCCGCGGTCAGCGCGTTCTCCACAGCCTGCTGGTCGTGGCCGTCAATGGGGCCCACGTACTTCATGCCCAGGTCTTCGAAAATACCCTTGGGCACGACGACGTCCTTAATGCCCGCCTTCATGCCGTGCAGGCCGCGGTACACCATCTGACCGACGGGGCCGCCACGCTGCAGGCCGATGCGCACTGCATCCAGGGCGTTGTCGTAGCGGTGATCGAGGCGCACGCGATCCACCTGCTGCTGCACACCGTGCTTGAGTTCAGACAGCTGGTTCGCGAAACCGCCAATGGTCGGCGCGTAGGAGCGGCCGTTATCGTTGACCACAATCACGACCTTGCGGGTGCGGTCGGCAGCAATATTGTTCACAGCCTCCCACGCCATGCCGCCGGTCAGCGCGCCGTCACCAATGAGGACCACGGTGTAGCGGTCATCTTCACCGTTGAGCTTGTGCGCGCGAGAAATACCGTCAGCCCACGAAATCGAGCTGGATGCGTGCGAAGAAGCAATAATGTCGTGCTCAGACTCGCCACGATCCGGGTAGCCGGACAGGCCGCCCTTCTGACGCAGCGTCTTAAACGCGTGACGACCAGTCACCAGCTTATGCACATAGGACTGGTGGCCGGTGTCGAAAAGAATGTTGTCCTTGGGAGATTCGAAGACACGGTGAATGCCGAGGGTCAGCTCCACAACGCCCAGGTTCGGACCCAGGTGACCGCCGGTCGCCGACACATTCGTCACGATGAACTGGCGAATTTCCTTAGAGAGCTCCTCCAGCTGCTCGTAGCTGAGGTTCTGCAGGTCCGCCGGGGACTGAATACCCGGGAGCAACTTGGCAGTGGCACCATTACCAATGCTGTAGTCGGCGGTGGGTGCGCCACCGGCGGCGCTATTCGGGGTCTCCTCCTGCGGCAATGCGTTTTCAGCGGACATACACCCACACTCCTCAAGGTCGGGGCACGGCTCATTCCGTGCGTTGGTTCTTCAATGATTCTACCGTTTACGGTGCCAAAAAGCAGATTTATGTGCCCGCAGAGCAAGACGCACCGGGTTGAGCAAAAACGGCCTGAAATAACCCCTAGTGGGCAGGCTGGTGAACAGCCCAACCCGCCCAACGCTGCGATTATTTGCTTCTTTGTTACGGCTACTAGCTACGCGCTACTTGGTGCGGCGGCGGCGCGGACGAGGCTTCGCCGGGGCACGCTCAAAAAGCGCCACCGACTCCACGTGATGCGTATTCGGGTACATATCAAACGCCCGAAGCTGCACCATATCCCAGCCCAGCTCACGCAAAATACCGGTGTCACGACCCAGGGATGCCGGGTCGCACGCCACATACAGAATACGCTTGGGGTCCAGCGCATCCAGGCGTTCCAGGGTGGTTCGGTTCGCGCCCTCACGGGACGGGTCAAGGACCACCGCATCAATGGCGGGGATTTCACCAAACTCAAGGGCGGTCTTCAAATCCACCAGGTGGCGTGCCACGTCGCCACGAATCACCTCAATGCGGGTGTCCGCAGAGTTCTCGGTGCGGGAGCAACCATCCGGCGCGAAGTTCGAGCGCGCGTCCTTATGGGTCACCGGGGAACCTTCAATGCTGACGACGGTACCCGATGCGCCCACGGCGTCCGCGAGCGCGGCGGTAAACAGGCCCGCGCCGGCGTACAGGTCGAGGGCGCATTCGCCTTCCTGCGGGCGGAGCATGGTGAGCATGGTTCCAACCATGGTGGAGGGGGCGGCGCGGTGAATCTGCCAGAAGCCGCCGGCGGACACCTGGTAGCTGAATCGGCGGGAGCCGAAGGTAACTTCTTCGGTGACGGAGCGCAGGCCCGCGCCGAGCAGCTGGTCGCCTTCGGGTACGCGACGGTAGGGGGTGTGGGAGGAGCCGGGGCGGCGGCGCTTGGGCTTGCCGTTGGAGGTGGACTGCGGGGTGAAGAAGAGGGAGATTTTGCGCTTGGCGAGCAATCCCCAGGCGTCGGCCGCCTGCTGTTCGATGTCCTTGGCGACCTCTTCGATGGGGAAGCGCGGGTCAACGATGAACTGTAACAGGACCCTGCCGCGGGAGGAGACGATCGCCTCGACTTCGCGTACGCCGCGCAGGTTCAGTTTCTCAAGCTCTAGGTTGCGCAGTTCGGGTGCGGCGAGGGGAAAGTCTACGACCGGTACGGGCTGGGAGGCGCGGTACGGGTGCATGCCGACGCGCCAGGTGACGGCGGGGCTCTTTTTGCCGCCGCTGTTCTGCTCGCCGTTCTTCTCTTCGCTATCTTGCGCGCGGACCTTGGTCACGTTGTAGCGCACGCGGGTACGCCAGGACAGGCCCTCGTTGTTATCGCGCAGGGGCAGCTCTTCAACGATGAGGTTGGTCAGCAGAGGCGATTCGAGGGGCAGGCCGCCCAAGCGGTTGATCTGGGTGCGGACAATATCGGTCTTGTAGCGTCGCTGCTCAGCCAGGCTGATGTGGCCGTATTCCATGCCGCCGAGCAGTTCGGGTACGCCGGTTGCTGCAGCGCGTTCCTCGTCGGTTGCGAGCGCATCCGCCTGGATCCAGGGGTGGGGGCGGCGTGCCAGGGAAGGTACGGGTACGGAGATGACGTCTGCGAAGTAGAAGCGGCGCTTGGGGCCGATGGCGGTGATGCGCACTTCTGCCTGTTCGCCGACGATGCCGTGACGCACGAAGATGACGCCCTGTTCGGTGCGCGCTACGAAGGCGCCGCCGTGTGCGGGTGCCTCACAGGTGACGGTGAGGGTCTGCCCGACGCTGTATCCGTCTACGTTGTTGGAGGCGGCAGGCGTGGTAGCAGTGTGGGTCACAGCATTGTCTCCTAAAGAATCACTTAATGTGAACTATTTTACACCGATTTGTACCTTTACTCCGATTCCGACGCCCCGCAGGGGGCACCAAATAGGCGGCAAAGGGCAAAGTCCAGGCGCTATGCGGGGTGCTCAAGCAAAGTTGCGGGGGCAATTGACCGGGCTCGGCGCTGGGCAATCATACTGGGCACCAGGCAAATATTTCTGGGCGCTGGGCAATCATGCTGAGCGCTGGGCGATTATTACGGCTGGCGCTTCTTCTCGCGCGCCACAGCGTCCGCCTCGTGCAGGCGACCGCGGTACACCGCGTGGCGGTTGCTCTGAATCAGCTCGCGGCCACCACCGGCTGAACGAGTAATCTTCGGGGCGACTGCAGCCGCAGAGCCATCGATATCAGCCTCTGCGGTCGGATCATTGGTAGCCGAGTCCTTACCCTGTAAACGCTGATCAAAAATCTCATCATACACCTCATCCTCGTGCATCGCCCAGGGCACGGTCGCCGTCATGACGCCCGGCTCGTGCAGAAGCGCCTGCTTGAGGCGGCGCACCGTGCGGCGGTGCAGAATACGCTGCCACCAGTGCTTCACCACAAACTCCGGCAGGTACACCACCAAAATATCGCGCGGTGACTTCTTGCGGCGGCGGCGAACATACGAAACGACAGCCTCCACCGTGTCACGGTACGGCGAATCAATCACCGACAGCGGCACCGGAATGCCCAGGGCGTACCAGCGTTTCTTCACAATCTCCAGGGCGGCGCGGTCATTGTTGACCGTTAGCGCCTCAATCGTGGAGGGGCGGCCGGCACGCGCATAGGAGAGGGCACGAACCGCCGGGCGGCGCACACGCTCCACGTACACGATGGCGTGCACACGCGAAGGCAGGGCCGCCACATCCGCGACGGATTCGGCATTCAGGGGGATGTCCAGGGCGGCATCCACCGCATCGTAGTGGCGGCGAGTCACAACCATACCTCCAACCATCAGGGCAATCATTCCAAGGGAGAGCCACGCGCCGGCGGCGAACTTCGTCACCACGATGGTGACCAGCACCGCGGTGGTCACGACCATACCCACCGTAGAGACCGCAATATCGCGTAGCAGGGCGCGGCGCGGCATCTGCGCCAGGGTGATACGCAGCAGGCGCATGCGGTAGCGCACCACCGCCAGCTGCACCAGCATCATGGACAGGCACATGCCCACAATGTACAGCTGAATCAGCGAGTACACGTCCGAACCGAAAATGCAGGTGAGGAAAATTGAGAATGCCGACAGCGCCAGCACACCGTTCGCGTACAGGCCGCGTGAATCCACGCTGCGGAAGAATACCGGCAGGTACTGGTAATCAGCCAGCGACGAGGCAATCACCGGGAAGCCCGTAAACGCCGTCAGCGAGGCAATAATCAGCACGCCCACCGTGGCAAAAACCAGTAGCTGCGCGAAGAACGGCACACCCTGATAAATCGCCAAAGCCACCTGGTACAGCGCCGGCTTCTGGTGGAAGTACTCCCCCGGCGTGTGCCCGTCAATGAACAAGAAACGGGTCGTATCATGCACCATGTGCACGCGGGTTGCCGCCGCAAAACCGAGCAGGCTCACCAGCAGGACCGAGGTGATCAGGCCCATCAGCATCATGGTGACCGCCGCATTATATTTCTTCGGGCGGCGGAAATACTTCACCGAATTAGAGATCGTAGAAACACCCGAGAACGCCACCAAGCCAGCAGAGAACGAACGCGCCAGAAGTAGCACCAGCGCCAGGCCTTCCAGCGCATGATCGTGGTATTCAGGGGCAATCACATAGGTCGCCGATTCAGCCAGCGGCAGCGTACCCGTGGCGGCACGAACCCAACCCACAATGAGGGTGACCCCCAACAGCGCCAAGAAAACGTACAGCGGCCAGTACGCAATCTTTCCCAGCAGCTGCACGCCACGCAACGCAAACAGCGTCAGAGCAACAATGAGCAGCACCGCAATGAGGGTGCGCCAATCCTGAATCTGGGGGTACAGCGCCACCAAAAATGAGGACGCCGAAGACATCGAAACCGCCACCGTGAGCATATAGTCCATCAGCGAGGATGCCCCCATCACGATCGAGGGCAGCGCACCCAGTTTGCGGTGCACCAGCTGAATATCGCCCTCGGAAGCAATCTGGTTGATGTTGTACCGGTACGTGCCAATCACCAGCAGACCCACCATCGCCACACCCAAACCGATCCAGGGTGAAAAAGCGAGCGCAGAGGCACCCGCAGCGGCAAGGGTCAGGATCATCTGGTCGGCTGCGTAGGCGACCGAAGAGATGCCGTCGGCACCGAAAAGAGGCAGGGCGTAGCGCTTCGGCAGCGCGACTGCCGAAAGATTTCGCGTGCTGACCGGCTGACCGGTCAGGGCGATGCGCATTCTATCCCAACGATTCCTCACGCTGTTAAGGCTATAGGTCACGGCTTCAAAGCTCAATTTTATTCAGCCGAATAGTGGGCATTGCGAGCGGAATATCACGGAGCATCGGCGTGGAGGCTCACCCGCCCATTACACTGGTAGAGGTAGGCGGTAACGCCTTATCACCGTAAAACATCAACACTCGGAGGGATGTATGCCTCACTTCGTCATTATGGGTGCCGGACGCGTGGGCGTCATGCTGGCGCGCACTCTGGAAGCTTCGGGGCATACGGTCGCCGTCATTGACCAGGACGAACGTGCTTTCCAGCCGCTGCGTAAGGGCTTTGAGGGGCGCCTGGTGACCGGTGTCGGTTTTGATGAGGACACCCTCAAGCGTGCCGGCATTACCGAGGCGTACGCTTTTGCCGCCGTCTCTTCGGGCGATAACTCGAATATTATTGCCGCCCGTGTGGCACGCGAAATGTTCAAGGTGAAGAACGTTGTGGCGCGTGTGTACGACCCGAACCGCGCCGAATTCTTCCAGCGCATGGGGATTCCCACGGTCGCTTCGGTGCGCTGGTCCACCGACCAGGTGCTGCGCCGCCTGCTGCCCGAGCAGGCGCTCAAGGGCGACTTCCGTGAACCCTCGGGCCGCCTCATGCTCACCGAAATTCCGCTCGACGACGGCTGGGCGGGTCACGCCCTGACCAGTATCGAACGTGCCGCCGGGGTGCGCATCGCCTACATCACCCGCTTTGGTGAGGGCATGCTCCCCCGCCCCGATTCCGCCTATCAGCAGGGCGATAGTGTGCACGTCATGATGCGCACCGACGACGTTGCGGACGTAACCCGTATTCTCTCCCGCCCGCCGCGCGTTGAAGACGAAGAAGTGGAGGCGAACTACGCCCCCGCCTCGGGCCACCGCAAGCACCCCCACGCCCCGAAGAAACCCGCCGAGCAGAAGCACAACGACGGCCCCGTTGTCGAGCATGAGTTCCACCTCGGTGACACTCCCCCGGAGCTGCCCGACCCCCTCGAACTCATCGGCCGCCATCGTGATTCCTCGAAAGGTGAGAAGTAAGTGAAGGTCCTCATTGTTGGTGCCGGTTCCGTGGGCGCCTCCATCGCTAAAGAGCTCATGATGAACGGCCACGACGTGACCATCATCGACTCCAAGCCCGAAGTCAAGAAGCGCGCCGATTTGCCCGGCGTGCGCTGGCATATTGGTGACGCCTGCGAGCTGTCCGTACTGCGCCAGGTGCACCCGAACAAGGCGGACGTGGTCGTTGCCGCAACCGGTGACGATAAGGCAAACCTGATGGTCTCCCTGCTGGTGCGCAGTGAGTTTGGTGTGCCGCGCACCGTGGCGCGTGTGAACAACCCGCGTAATGAGTGGCTCTTTGACGACTCCTGGGGCGTGGACGTTGCCGTGTCCACCCCGCGTCTGATGACCGCCCTCGTCGAGGAAGCCGTGGAAGTCGGCGACGTGGTGCGCCTGCTGACCCTGCAGGCTGGCGGCGCGACCCTCGCCGAGTACACCGTGCCGGATGACCACCCCGTCATCGGTTACCGCGTGGACCACGTGCAGTGGCCCGTCGATACGGTGCTCACCGCGATCCTGCGTGACGGCGCGCCAATCCCGCCCAGTTCCGACGTGGCGATTGAGGGCGGCGACGAGCTGTTCTTCATCACGACCATTGCCGGTGAGGACCAGATCCGCGCGCTATTCGCATAGCACTGTTCGCATAGCGTTTATACGTAAGTTTTGAGGAGGCGAAAGCCCCGGTCACGGGTACCGGGGCTTTCGCGTACTTCTATGAAGTTGTGGGGTTAGCGGCTTTCTGAACCGTCAGCTTCGGCAGTTTCGGCAGCTTCGGCAGTTTCGTCAGCCTCGGGGTCCTCGCTCACCGGCGCCTCCTCGGGAGCCGACACACGCCACGCCAGCCACACACCCAAAGCGTACAGCGGCAGACCCATGATCAGGCGGGTCGCGCCCAGCGCTTCCACATTATCCGCAAAATACAGGGGCACCTGCACGGCAAGGCGCAGCATCATCAGCACGGTAATAATCCAGGTCGCCAGCATGTACTGGCGCAGGCGCACCGGGTTCTGGCGCCAGCTCAGCGCCTCACCGCGAATGACCGCAAAAATCAGACCCATCAGCGGCCAACGCACCAGCATCGACAGCAGATACGCCAGGATGTACACGCCGTTCGTCCAGAAGCCCACCACAAAGTAGTCGCTCGCATTACCGGTACGGTACGCGGCAAACGCACAAATCGCCACGCCCACCAGACCGGTCAGCGCACTCACCAGCTTAGAGCCCTGCACCAGACGAATCAGCGTGAACACGCCCGCCGCAGCCAACGCCGCAATCAGGGACAGGTTCAGTTCCTTCGTCACGGTGAACAACACCAGGAACGCCACAGCGGGCAGGGAGGATTCCACCAGGCCGCGCCAGCCGCCGATAGCGTGCAGAATATCCACATCACCGTTGGCAGTGCGGCGCATATTCGCACCCATGGAGGCGCTCAGGCTCTGCGCCAGCTGATTCTCCTCCTGCGCCGGGTCAGCAACCGGGCTAGTTGCGGGGTTAGTGTTCGGATCGGGCTGGGTCGAAGACTGCTCAGCGCTCATGTTTTCCCTTCTCAGCAAAGAATTGCGGCACGATTTCATAGCGCGGGTTATAAATCACCGGCTGATGAGCCCTCACCGACACCACACCGGAACAGCGCAACAACGCACCGGCAAGCACACCGGGCACCATCCGCTGCCCCTGCCACTTCAGTAGCACCCTATCCCCCGGGTTGAACGGCGCATACGGCGGGAAAGACACCTCGTGAGGCTCCTGCACCGCCACGGTCGCCAAAGACGCCGTGTTCAAATGGTGCTGCTTCTCGGGGTCCTCGGATTCCTCCTCGAAATCCTCACCGGGCGGCTCCACGATCGGCATACCAATCAGCGCCAGCGGGCTCGACCACTGCAGGGGCTTAGACTTAGCCACCACCAGCTCGGCACGGTACATCGGCTTATCCTGCAGCGCAGGTAGCCATACCTGCTCCACGCGTCCGGCAAGGCGTACGCGAAAGCGCTCGGGGTACCCGGGAGCAAGAATCTGCTCCTCAGGAACCGCGAGCGCACTCGGGTAGTTCGAAAACTCAGGCATTAGCCAATCTCGGTAATCTCAGGGCCGCGGCGAGGCATCGGGCGCAGCTTGCTGTGCTCGTTCTCGGTTTCTTCCTCCACGGCGGGCTCTTCCTCAGCCACAACCAGGTCGGCAGGCAGAGTCATGGGCAGCAGCTCGCGCGGCGGGCGCGGGTCGTCGCCACGGTCCACCACGACAGTGCGGAAGACTTCCTCCACGGAGGCGGCAGCCTTATCGTCACCGAGCACAGCCGCGCCGGAGATGACGCCGCGCAGGAACCAGCGGGGGCCGTCCACACCCACGAAACGGGCGATACGCTCACCGGGCTGACCGTCCGGGGTAACGGCGGGCAGGCGGGTCAGCATCTCGGCGCCGAATACGCCGGCGTAGATTTCGACGATGCCGCCCTGGGATGCGACGGACTCGGTCAGGTCGTGACGGATGTCGTCCCAGATGCCGGTGGTGCGCGGTGCGGCGAATGCCTGCACCTGCAGGGTTGCGCCGTCGCGGGTGATGGTTGCGGCGATAACCGCGCCGGTTGCGTCGTCAGTTTCGAGGCGCAGGTTCATGCCGTCGAGCAGCTTGATGCGCAGCGCACCCAGGTCGACGTAGTCTTCGAGGTCTTCGGCGGTGACTTCTTCAATGTCGTGCGGGCCGTTGACGCGGTCGTACTTGATAACCTCGGGAGAGTTCTCCTCTTCCTTCAGCTCCTCAACCTCGACGTTGGTCTCCTCAATCTCTTCGGCGACAGCCTTGTCGATGGCGGCCTTTTCAGCCTCCTCGGCGTGCTTCTTCTTACCAAATCCGAACATGGTATTCCTACTTTCACCGCACGCAGGGTGCGGGGGTTTCTTCTCTTCTCTCGTGCGACAATCGCGGTGAGAGCAGACTAGTGGATTCCGCTGGAGCCGAAGCCGCTGGAGCCGCGTTCGGTCTGTTCCAGTTCATCCACCACGGTAAAGGTTGCGTGCTCGTACTTTTGAATGACCAGCTGGGCAATGCGGTCGCCGCGCTGCACGTGGAAGGACTTGGTCTTGTCAGTGTTGAGCAGGGTGACCATCAGCTCGCCTCGGTAGCCGGAATCAACGGTGCCGGGTGCGTTCACAATGGTGATACCGTTCTTGGTTGCCAGGCCGGAGCGCGGGTGCACCAGACCAACGTAACCTTCGGGCAGGGCGATCGCCACGCCGGTGGGGACGAGGGCGCGTTCGCCCGGTTCCAGTTCGAAGTCGATGCGGGAGCGCAGGTCAGCGCCGGCGTCGCCGGGCTTTGCGTAGGCGGGTGCGGGCAGCTCGGGGTCGAGCAGCTTAATGTGGACGTTTACGGGGGTCATCATGGTCAATACTCTAACCTTTCGCGGGTGTCTGTGCCATCACCTCGCGCTGTGTTGAGACTCTACTGCGGGGTGTTTTCGTTCCGTGTTCGCGTTCAGCGCGTGCGGCGGTGTGCCGTGGTGGGTGCGACGCGGCGCCGTTCTTGCGTGCGCGGCTTTCACATACTCAACGGGGCGGGTGCACTCGGCACTCGCCCCGTCATGAGGTGTATGTCGGGTGGGTGTTAGCCCTTCCCTAAAGTTTTAGCCCTCGCACTCGATGCAGTAGGACAGGCCGCCCTCTTCGCGTGCAATCTGCGAGCGGTGGCGCACCAGGAAGCAGGATGCGCAGGTGAATTCGTCGTCCTGAGCGGGCAGAACAACAACGTTCAGCTCCTCGTTGGAGAGGTCAGCACCGGGCAGCTCGAAGCTTTCTGCTGCGCTGTTTTCGTCTTCGTCCACCGCACCGGACTGCATCTCGGAACGGCGGGCGTTCAGCTCCTCGTAGGACTCTTCGTTCTGCTCTTCGTCCTGCTTGCGAGGTGCATCGTAATCAGTTGCCAAACTTTCACGCTCCGTTGGTTCTGTGGCTGTGTGTTGGACTAGGCCACGCTGGTTTAATGAGTGCTCTAGGTGCCGCTGGTGTGTATTTAACCCCGACGGCATGCCAGGTATTGTTCACCATTGGCACCCTATTTGTCTAATCCTGGGTAGGCTTTGGACTGTTTTGGCGTCACATTCTAGCTTTTTCGGTGCGAAAAGTACATCTTTTTTTGGTGAAAATCCCGCCTCCGCTACTGATTTACCGCGCTTTCACGGTACCCTGGAAGGTAGTTTGCGTTCCGTGCAACACATTCACGAACGCGTCCGGTTCACCTATGGAGGTTCTCATGCTTGAACTGCGTCTGATTGGCGTTCACGATGACGGCGAAAATCTGGTGCTTGAGTCTGCTGACGGCACCCGCTTTTTGCTGCCGATTGACGCGAACCTGCGCACGAGCATCACCAAGGCTCGCCGTATTCAGCCCGCCCGCGGTCTGGGCGCTAAGGGCACCTACGGTCCGCGCGATATTCAGACCCGTTTCCGTCAGGGTGCCTCCGTTGAGGAAATCGCTGAAGAGTCCGGTTGGGAGCCGGAGCGTGTGCGCCGCTACGAATGGCCGATTGTTGCTGAGCGTGCTCACATTATTCGTGCCGCTCAGAGCGTGAAGATTGGTCGCCGCAGCTCCGCTTCGGGTACCGCACAGATTCCAGTGACCCTGAGCGCCCGCATTGAGGAAGTCTCCGAGCGTTACGGTTTTGAGGAGGCAACCCAGGACTGGACCACCCGCCAGCAGGAGAACGGCCAGTGGCGCGTTGAGGTTGATATTGCGCTGAAGGACTCGGTGCGTCAGAACCTGCCCGCGCAGGTCGTCTTCCCCGCACGTTGGGTGTACAACCCGGCGAACCAGGGCCTGTACGCTTCGAATGAGGCGGCGTACTTCCTGATGGGCAATAGTGAGGACGCTGTTGCCGCCGCCGCGAAGAAGGCTCCCGTGGAGGTTCCTCCCGCCCGCCTGCCGAAGGCACCCGAGCCCGCACCGGCACCCCTTACTTCTTCTGAGAGCGCTGATGAGCGTAAGCTCAAGGAGCTTCTGGAGCGCGCCCGCTCGGTGCGCCCGGCGCAGGTTGAGGAGCCCGAGGTGTTCGTGCACCGCGAGCCCACTGAGCCCGCTGAGCCTGTAGCACCGGTTGAGCCCGCTGCACCCGCTGCCCAGGTAGCGCCTGCGGCACCTGCTGCACCGGCAGCCCCCGAGCCCACCGCAGAAACCACCGTAGAAACCGCCGACCCGCTGGCTGTGGATTCGGAAGCCCCCGTTGAATCCGTTCCAGTCGAGTCCTTCGCCCTGCCGGCGCCCATTGAGGACGCACCCGCTGCTGAGGCACCCGCAGCTGAAGCACAGGCTGAGCCCGCCTCCGCCGATTCTGCATCCGAGGAGAAGCCCAAGCCTTCCTCCTCGAAGAAGCAGCGCGTGAGCGTTCCCGCCTGGGACGACATCATCTTCGGTAGCCGCAAGTAAGCGACCGCCCTCGCGCCGCCCGATCAAAGGCATCTAGACGAGGTCTTTAGTCGAGGGCTTTAGTCAAGGGCCTCTAGACATACGAAAACCGCTGGTTATTCACCCGAATAACCAGCGGTTTTCGTATATCCTCCAGCGCTTTAGAAAGTCTTGAGCATGCGCAACGGCACCAGACGCTCAGCGTCCGTCAGCGAACCGTGCTGACCAACCATGTGCAGGGCACGCTCCTGATAATGCCGCATATCGTACAGCGCCCAATCGTCGCGAGCGCACACCATCAGGTCGCCAATGCGGCCGCGCGCCGCATCCGTGATGACCGGGCCGAAATAGCCGGCACGCATCAGCTCGCGAGAATCAATCACCCAGGCGCGCTCGCCCCAGTACTGCGCCCAACGCTGAGCGGTGGCGGTGCGTGCCGCCTCCGAGGTGTCTTCGAGGTACAGGTGCACGGCGCGCGGTTCACCGGCGGTCATGGCGATGTTGCGGGTCAGCTCCTCCACGCCAGAGTAGTCGATGCGCTGGTGCTCGGGCACGTTCACCATACCGTGATCGGCGGTCACGAAGAGTGCCGCCCACGCCGGGGCGCGCTCCGCCAGACGCTTCAGCGCCGAATTCAGTTCCTCCAGCTGCTGCAGCCATTCATCGCTACCCACGCCGTAGCGGTGGCCCGCCGCGTCAATCTCACCCCAGTACAGGTACACGGTGGTCGGGGTGCGGCTGGAGAGCGCCTCCAGGGCGTAGGTGACGCGGGCGTTATAGCCGACGGCATCCACGAAGTCGCCGCCACGCAGCGCCGCCTCCGTCAGACCGGTACCGCGGTACTTACCCAGCGAAATGGTGAGCACGCGGCGGTTCGTATGGTGGCGTTCCAGCACGGTCGGCAGCGGCTGCCAGGCGTGCGGGTCCACCGACTGATCCCAGCCGGATAGGTGGTTCATGACCGAGCCCGCTCCCCCGTTACCCGCTGGGTTACGCACCTCGTAGCCGGCAATGCCGTGCGCGCCGGGTGCCGTACCGGTACCCAACGAGGTCAGGGAGGCGGCGGTCGTGGTGGGGAACGCAGCGTCCAGCGGGCCCAGGTTCAGGGTCTTACGCAGGGCGGGCGCGTAGCCACCGTAGCTGTTGAGCAGCTGCTCGCCCAGGCCGTCCACCATGATCACGCAGGCGTGGCGGAAGGAGTCCGGGTCAACATCCTGCTCGGTCAGGCGGGCAGCCAGGTTCAGAGGGTCGGCGGAGGAGTGGAAGGCCGGGTCGGCGTCCAGGGCGTGGACCGGGCGCACCGGGCTTCGCTGAGCCACCAGAGAGGAGGCGGACTCCAGCACATCGGCGATGCTATTGCTGCCGTAGGCGGGCGCGGGAGGCAACGGCGCGCCCAGAACATCGTGCAGGGTGGTCTGTACCGTCATAAGGTCCTCTCAGGGGTGTGGCGGGTGTGTGAAAGTACGGGGCACCGCGCGGGCTGTTATTGTGCGGCGAGCGCTACCGCCGGTGCTTCTCGCCGGTGCTTATCGGTGGTGATTATCGGCGGGTTGCGTACATGCGGGCACGGTGCAGCGCACGCGCAAAATGCTGCGCACGCTGAACCGACTCCGGGCCGTCAGCGGTCGTAGAAACACGCACCGCAATATCCTCGCGGCGCGCATCGCCGGTGAAGCCGTGGTCGGCGTTGCACTGCGGATCCTGGCAGCCGGCAGGAGCCAGCTCCATGTGCAACGAACCGGTCCAGGCAATCTGGAAGGAAATCTCAGTCGGGGCGGTGCTACCGGCGTTGTACGCCTGCGGCTGGCTGAAACCGTAGCTGATGGTGACCGCGTTCAGGGCGCTCAGGTGCACCGCCTCCACGCTCACGTGCGCCACGGTACCCTGCGCGTCACCTTCAAGGTGCTGGTCGTCCAGGTGCGCAAAGATGACGTGCTCACCGCAGAGCACCATCACGGTGATGTGGCGGTGAAAATCATCGCGTGAGAAGTGGGTTTCATGCTGTACGAAGTGCGCGTCCGGGTTCATGCCCGCCAGCGCGTCATCCACCACTTCCAGCACGAGGTCGGGGTAGAAACCGGCATGCTTAATGTCTGCGACCAGTTGCTCGCGTTCGGGGGTGGTGGCGTACATCGTACCTCTTTCGTGCGGTGCCCTCATGAGGCGACGTCGGTCGGCGCACACAATGAAGGCGGTTAGGTATTACTACCCTCTACCTTAGAGGGTTCCAGCCGGGCTGTGCTACTTGACCACGCTAATACAGGCTCATATGACTGCTTGCAATCCCCCGGTACGCTTCGGTTACTGCCCCGCAACCGCCTTGGCGCACCCCACAGATGACGCCGACCAACCAGCCCGTCTCATCCGCTACCACCCGCTAAAATAGGAGGAGCGAAAACACACCGACACGAGGAGACATATGGCTCGCCGATCCAAATCCGCCGTCAGCGACTACCCGGTGGATGTGGTAGAGAATATCGTCGACATCGACGTATCCGCCGAGATGGAAACCAGCTTCCTGGAATACTCCTACTCGGTGATTTATTCGCGCGCCCTCCCCGACGCCCGCGACGGCCTCAAGCCCGTGCAGCGCCGCATCCTCTACATGATGCAGCAGATGGGTCTGCGCCCCGACAAGGGCCACGTCAAGAGCGCCCGCGTGACCGGCGAGGTCATGGGTAAGCTCCACCCGCACGGCGACGCCGCCATCTACGACGCGATGGTGCGCCTCGCCCAGCCCTTCGCGCTGCGCCTTCCCCTCGTTGACGGTCACGGTAACTTCGGCTCCCTCGACGACGGCCCGGCAGCCGCCCGATACACCGAAGCACGCATGGCGCCCGCCGCGCAGGCACTCACCGCGGACCTCGAAGAAGACGTGGTTGACTTCGTACCGAACTACGACAACCAGTTCATGCAGCCCTCCGTGCTGCCCGCAGCGTTCCCGAACCTGCTCGTCAACGGCACCACCGGCATCGCGGTCGGCATGGCGACCAACATGGCGCCGCACAACCTGCGCGAGGTCATCGCCGGTACCCGCCACCTCATCGCCCACCCCGAGGCGACCCTCAAAGACATCATGAAGTTCATCCCCGGCCCCGACCTGCCTACCGGCGGCACCATCGTGGGTCTGGGAGGTATCCGTGACGCTTACGAAACCGGCCGCGGCACCTTCAAGACCCGCGCGAAGGTCTCCATCGAGCAGGTCAGCCCCCGCAAGCAGGGCATTGTCGTCACCGAACTGCCGTACATGGTAGGCCCCGAAAAGGTCATCGAAAAGATCAAGGACGGCGTCAACTCCAAGAAGCTCACCGGCATCTCCGACGTGGTCGACCTGACCGACCGCACCAACGGTCTGCGCCTCGTCATCGAAATCAAGAACGGCTTCAACCCGGAGGCGGTGCTCGCCGCCCTCTACAAGCACACTCCGCTTGAGGATTCCTTCGGTATCAACAACGTGGCGCTCGTGGACGGTCAGCCGCAGACCCTCGGCCTGCTCGACCTGATGCGCGTGTACATTGACCACCGCCTGAACGTGGTCCGCCGCCGCACCGAATTCCGCCTGGGCAAGCGCACCGACCGCCTGCACCTGGTGGAGGGCCTGCTCGTGGCGATTCTCGACATTGACGAGGTCATCCAGATCATTCGTGAATCTGATGAGACCGCTCAGGCACGCGAAAAGCTGAAGGTCGTCTTCGACCTGACCGACACCCAGGCGAACCACATTCTGGAGCTGCGCCTGCGCCAGCTCACCAAGTACTCCCGCCTGGAACTCGAAGCAGAGCGCGACACCCTGCAGCAGGAAATCGCGGAGCTGCAGCGTATCCTCGGTTCCGATGCGGCGCTGCGCGAACTGGTCTCCGAGGAGCTCGCAGAGGTCGCCGAACGCTACGGCACCGACCGCCGCACCCAGCTCAAAACCAAGGACGAGATGCAGGTCGCCATTGAGGCAGTTACCGCGCAATCCAAGGCGAAGAAGAGCCTGGGTCTCGCCCTCGAAATCGCGGACGATCCCTGCTGGGTGCTGCTTTCGGCCTCCAGCATGATGGGACGTACCCCCGGCAAGCCCATCCGCGAGGCACTCGTGGATCCCGGCAAGCGTTTCAAGCACGACGTGTTTACCTCGATTGTGCCGACCACCGCGCGCGGCGAGATCGGTGCCATGACCTCCGCAGGACGCATGGTGCGCCTGTCCGTCATGGACATTGCGGTGCTGGACGAGAACGGCGGCACCCCCTCCATGGCGTCGGCGGTGAAGGTATCCGAGCTGGTTCAGCTCGCCAAGGGCGAGAAGCTGGTTGCCCTCATACCGCTAAACACGGTGCTGGCGCTGGCAACCGCGGGCGGCGTGATCAAGCGCCTCAACCCGGATTACCCGCTGAACCAGACCGAGTGGGACATCATGAAGCTCAAGGACGGCGACGAAATCGTAGCCGTCGCCCCCTGCCCCACCGACGATGCGGTGCTCACCTTCGTCACCCGCGACGCGAAGCTACTGACCTTCGACGCGGCGAAGGTCCGCCCGCAGGGACGCACCGGCGGCGGTATCGCAGGCATCAAGCTTGCCGACGGCGACCGCCTCATCGCCCTGGGTGTGACCGCGCCCGGCGACGCGGCGGAGGTCGTAACCGTCACCAATGGCAAGGACGGCCTGGCAAGCGCCAAGGTCACCGCCCTGAGCGAGTACCCGCAGAAGGGCCGCGCGACCGGCGGTGTGCGCGCGCACCGCTTCCTCACCGGTGAGAGCCAGCTGGCTCTGGCGTGGGTGGGCGTGGGCCCGGCGAAGGCGGCGTCCTCCGGCGGTGTGGCTCGTTCCCTGCCGACCGAGCACGGTGCCCGTGACGGTTCCGGTGTGATGCTCACTCAGAGCATCGGCATTGTGGGCCCGAACTATGCGGCTGTTTCTGCTGCGCTGGCGGTTAGCCCGGAGGGTGAAAAGCTTTTCTAGGCGCGCCGTTCACGGCCTTTTGACCTTAGGTTGTTTACAAAGCCTGGGAGAATCCGCGCAGATATAACGCACAGAGCAACGTGCCCAGAAAATTTTGCACACAGAAATGCCCCGGTACTTTCACGAAGTACCGGGGCATTCCTCGCAATTTCTTGCGTTCAATCTCGCCCGTGGTGGCTACGCTCAGCTGCGTTTAGAGGCGAACCACCTCATCGCAGCGGGCAATATCCTCAGGACGGTGCGACACCAGAACCGTAGCCATGGAGCTGGAACGGGTTGCCGCATCCAAGTCAGCCATCAGCGCGCGGGCAGACTCAGCGTCCAGGTGCGCGGTCGGCTCATCCAGCAGCAGCACCGGCGAGTTCACCAGCAGGGCACGAGCCACCGCCAGACGCTGACGCTGACCACCCGACAGGAAGGAACCGCCAGCACCCACCGGGGTGCGCAGGCCCTGAGGCAGAGCGTCAAACCACTCGCCCAGACCCACACGGCGCAGAACCTCAATCAGCTCTTCCTCGCTCGGGCGATCCGAACGGTCACGAGCCAGCATCAGGTTACCCTCAAGGGTCGACTCGAAAATGTGAGCCGCCTGCGGGCACCACGCCGCGTAGCCGCGCAGCTGCTCGCCCTCCAGGACCTCGCCGGATGCCAGCACTCGGCCGGACTCCAGCGGCAAGAAGCCCAGAACGGTTGCAAGCACCGTAGACTTACCGGAACCGGAGGGGCCGGTCACCGCAGTCCAGGAGCCTGCACGGGCGTTCATGTTCAGGTCGGTGAAGACCGGGTGATCCATGCCGGGCCAGCGGGCGGCAGCATCCTGCAGGCTCAGAGCGGGGTCGGTGACCTTCACGCCGAGTTCCTGCGGGGTACCGCAGCTGACCAGGGTGGGTTCGCCGGGCTTCGGCGGGCGCACAGCCTTAGACTCCGCCTTAGCGCCAGCCTTAGAATCAGTTGCAGATTCGGGGCGATCAAAGCGGTGAGCACGCTGACGGTCAGCCTCCAGCAGCTCCTCCATCTCGGCCTCCGCGCGGGCACGCAGACGCTCAACACGACGCGGCAGAACGTGGGTGTCCACCTCAGCCTCGGTCGGCACGGAACGCTTCAGGGTCGAGACGGCAACAATACCCTCCAGGGATACGTCACGCACACTCGGGGCAATCGTAGCGAGCAGGCGGCTGAACGCGGGCCAGGAGCGGACCGCCTCAACATGGCCCAGGGAGCTTTCCAGCATGCCGGTGCACAGCAGCACCACAATCGCCGCTTCGGGGGCACGCACGGTGCCGTCAACAGCCAGCGGGTACGCAATGACTGCGCTCGCCAGAGCCGCACCGAACCAGCTCAGAGTCACGAGGGTACGGCCCACACCCTGAGCGGTCGAGCCCTTCTGCAGGGCGGACAGGTTCTCGGCATCCAGGGCACCGTTAGCCTTCTCAGCGGTGGTTGCCACGCCGTTAGCGCGCAGATCCTCAGCAGCCGAGAGCATGCCGGTACCCAGGCGCAGCATCTGCGCGGTGGAGCGGCGAGCCAGCGCCTCCGCACGGGCATCGGCGCGGAGCACAATCCACGGAGCCACAAAAGTACTGACCAGAACGGCAATCAGGACCGGGATCAGAGCCTGCGGCAGGATGCACGCGGTCGTAATCAGCGCCGCGGTCATAACCAGCAGGTGCGCAGCCGGCGGAATAATAACGCGCGGCACGCCGTCACGCAGCTCATCAATACCGCCCACGAGGCGTTCGAGCAGCGCGTCACCACGCAGCAGGGCACGCACGCTGCTCACGCTCTGCCATGCGCCAACCCAGGCGCGCAGACGCAGAATATTTGCGGCGGCAAGAACCTTCGAGTGGGTCATCAGACGCTCAGCGTAGCGGGCGCAGGCACGACCCAGGCCGAAGAAACGCACACCCACAATGGCGACCATCAGGTACATCATTGCCGGGCCCTCGGCGGCGCGAACAATCAGCCAGCCGGACAGCGCGGTCAGTGCCGCAGCCATCAGGGAAGTAATCGCAGCCATGATCACCGGGCCGGTTGCGGCGCGAACACCAATACCGGTCAGTTCCTTCAGGGTGCGCAGGCTTGCGAACAGGCCGGCAGGCTCGGCTTCCTCGGCCTCGGCAGCTGCGGAGGCGCCCGCCGGGGCGGTGCTTTCAGCCTCGTACTCTTCCCTGTCCTTGAGCAGGTGTGCGGGGGCTTGCGCAGGAACCGCAACGCGGGCAGTGTTCGCCTCGGCGGTCCAGGTGTAGCCCTGGGCGGTCTGCACAGCACGAACGAGGGTGTCGCAGCCAGCGGCGAGCTCCTGCTCGTGGGTCACAATCAGCACGGTTGCGCCAAGTTCCGCCAGGCGGTGCAGGGCGCGGGTCACCAAGTATGCCGAGTAGGCGTCCAGGTGCGCGGTCGGCTCATCCACCAGGACGGTCAGCACGGTCTGCTCACCGCCAGCACGGTAGATAGCCTCGGCGCGAGCCAAGGTGCGTGCCACGGCGAGGCGGCGCGCCTGACCGGCACTGAGGGCACCGGGCTCAAGGGCGGTGAGCTTCTCCATGCCCAGCTGAGCCAGCGGACCAACCAGCAGAGCAGACTCGGCATCGGTGACGGACAGCTTCTTGGAGTCCATCGCCTCACCGAGCAGAGCGGCTGCACGCTCACGCTCAGCCTCGGTAGCGCTCAGTGCGTAGAGCGCCATTTCGGTCTGCACGGTCGGCGCGGTGAAGACCGGCGACTGCGGAATCACCAGGGTGGTGCCCAGGCCGGTCACGCTACCGGTCAGGTGCACGGGCTCCTTCGAGCCGGTGGGCACCAGGCCCTCACGCACGGCACCGGAGAACACGTTCAGCAGAGTGGACTTACCGCAACCGGACTCGCCCATCACGCCGATGACCGCGCCGCGCTCACCGTTGGCAGTGGCAACGCGACGGTTCAGATTCAGCGACAGGTTAGTCAGCACGGCAGGACGCGCCGGGTAGCTCACCGACAGGTCCTCAACAGAGATAGTGGAAGGCTGGGCCTTCTGCGCTGCCGAATCCTGCGCAGTCGAGTCCGCAGCGGGGGCGGGCAGGGGCGCATCAATAATCTTCTGGGCGCTACGCAGGGCGGCAACGCCGTCCTCCGACTGGTGGTAGGCGGCACCCACATCACGCAGCGGCTGGTAGCACTCGGGAGCCAGCAGCAGCACGAGAATTGCGGTGTCCAGGCCCAGGGTGCCGTTGACCAGGCGCACACCAATCAGCACAGCAATCAGCGCCACCGAAATGGTGGTGATGAGCTCCAGAGCGAGCGAAGACATGAAAGCGCTACGCAGGGTCTGCATGGTGCGTTCACGGTAACGCTGACCGAGGGCGTTCATGGAGCGGGTCTGTGCGCGTTCACGGCCCAGACCGATAATGACGGGCAGGCCGCGCACCAGCTCCAGAATATGGTCGGAGAGGCGGTGCAGTTCAGCCTGAGCTTCTGCGGTTTCGTCGCGGGTGTTCTTACCAATCAGGATCATGAACACCGGAATAAGCGGCAAGGTGCATGCCAGGACCATGGCGCTCATCCAGTCTAGGGCCGCCACAACGACCCACAGCAGGACCGGCACGACCGCGGTGGAAACAAACGCGGTCAGGGTCTTGGTGTAGTAGTCGTCCAGGGCATTCAGGCCGCGGGACAGCAGCACAGCGGTCGCGCCGGTACCCTCGGGGGTGTCTGCGCCACCGGTGGCGAGCACGCGCTTGAGTAGCGCGGAACGAATCTGAGACTTCGCTCCGGAGGCTGCACGCTGCGCGCTCACAGCCAGCAGATAGTCGGTGCCCGAGCGGACGAGCAGCGCAGCCACGGCGACCGCAAGCAGGCCGGGGGTAATGGCGTCACCGTCACCGAAGATACCGCCGAGGCCTAGTAGCCAGCCGCCGTGCGCCTCCAGCTGCGCCTGCGCGGAGCCGGCGAACTCAACGTAGGCGCGGTACACGTCCGGCGCGCTCGTCTCTTTGAGACGCGCGTGTTCGGCTGCGACAGCGGCGAATCCGGCGTGTGCCGCGCGGGCAATAATCACAGCCAGGGCGGCACTGAAAAGCACCGTCGCGAGGGTGTGCACGGCGGTAATAATGCCGAACGTGCTGAGGGTTTTACGGGCGTCAGGGCCCAGAGGCGGGCGACGGGCAGCGCGGTCGTTGCGCTTTCCTTCGGCCACCTCTGGTGCCTCTGTGTTCTGATGTTTGTCAGCGTGGCGCGGTGTGTGCGTTCGGCTCACGATTTTGTCCTTTGACCTAGTCTCTGGTGTTTTTACCTCCCCTTATTTTAAGGTTTGGGCTATCTAATACCTATTTGACCGGTCATAGTTCGGGGATTTGGTGAGTCTGCTTCCCCGTACGGGCGCTTTAGCCGCGCATCGCGTCGGCGGGGCTCTTGCGGGATGCCACCCACGCCGGGTATGCCGAAGACACCAGACCGGTAAGGGCGCCAACGCCCACGCCGAGCACCACGAATCCGGGTGAGAGAACCGCCTGCCAGCCCTGCACGAGCGAAAGAATGATGGTCGCAATCATGCCGGAGCAGGCGCCGATGGAGCCGCCGAGCACGCCGAGCATGACACCCTCCATGAGGAAGATGCGGGCAATCAGCCATTTACTCGATCCGATGGCGCGGCGCAACGCAATTTCTGCGGTGCGCGATTGCACGGACAGGTACATGGCGGTTGCCGCCGAGAGCGAGGCGAGCACCAGCAGAATCCCGGAGAGCACACCCACGTACAGACCCAGATCCGAGGCGATAGACGCGCGCAGGCTCTGCAGGTCGGAGGGGGTTTCCACGTTAATCTGGCTGGGCTCAGCGGGCTTGAGCGTCAGCGGAATGGCCTTGGCTACTGCCTTGCCGTAGCCTCGTTCGGTTTCGGCAATGTAGGTCACCTGGCCGCGTCCAGTGCGCTGAAGTGTGCCCGGCGAGACAATGACCGTGTTCCTGAATTCGTAGCCGCTGTTGCCGGGGTCGAAGAGGCCGATGACCGGCATCAGCTGACCGTCCACCCAGATACTCACGCCGGGTGCCACCTGCGGCAGCCCGCCGAGTTTAATGCCGTAGTCGACGACGGGCATCTCACCGGGTCGGGGCTCCGCCGTGGCGTTATCTGCCGCCTTATCTTCGGGAATAATGCCGAGGGCTCGGGCAGCGGAGACCGAGACGATGGCGCCCGAGAGCTGCTCGGCGCGTTCACGGTCGGCAACGTTCTGCAGGGTGAGGGTCGAGTTCATCTGTTCGAGCGCACGCAGGGTTTCGGGGTTCATGCGGGCACCGATTTGCTCGAGCCTGGTCTTCGAGGTGGAGCTGAGGCCAATCGCCGTTTTGGGTTCGTCCTCGTAGGGGCTGAACCGGGTGATTCGCACGTCGGCGGGCGCCACGCTGCTGACGAATCCGGTGTTCTTCACGTAGTCCAGCGCGCTAATGCGGTCGGCAACATTCTGCGCGGATTCACCCTGCCGGTAGGTTCCGAGCACGTTCTCATCATTATCCCTGTCGCTGATGTAGAGCGTGGACTGTTCGGATCCGAGCAGGCGCTGGTTCACCTGGTAGCTGGCGGATTCGCTCATGCCGGAGGCGCTGATGAGTCCACCCACGCCCAGCGCGAAAGACAGGCCCAGCAGCAGGGTGCGTAGCGGTCGTGAGGTGAGCGCGGAAATCGCCTCGATACTGTCGTCGGTGAGGAAGCTTCCGCGGCGGTGCGTAGCGGGCTTCTCCCCCGGTGCGAGGCTGGCGGAGGCGTCTACCGGGACACCTACCGTGGCTTCTGCCGGGGTGTCCGTTGCAACCGGCACAGCCTCGGCAACCGGCACCTCAGCGACCGGCACCGTAGCCAAGTCGGCGCGGCTCTGCTCGTGCAGCTGCCCATCCTCAATGCGGATCACGCGGCGGGCGGCGGCGGCAACCTCCGGGTCGTGGGTAATCACCAGCACAGTACAGCCGGTCGCGTTAATGCGCTGAAGAATCTCAATGACCTTGGCACTATTGTGGCTATCCAGGTTGCCGGTGGGCTCGTCGGCAAGAATCAGCGGCGGGCGCGTGGCGAGGGCACGAGCAATGGCGCAGCGCTGCTTCTCACCGCCGGAGAGGTAGCGGGTGCGGATGCTGGCGCGGTCGCTCAACCCCAGAAATTCTAGGGTTTCTTCGGTGCGTTGCAGGCGCTCGCTGTAGGGTACGCCCTGCACACGCAGACCCATGGAGGCGTTGGTCGTGCTGGTTTCGTCCAGCAGCATGTTTGAGGATTGGAAGATGAAGCCGAGGTGGTCTCGGCGCATTTCGTCGCGTTCTCTGTCGCTGAGTCCTTCCGTGTTTTTGCCGAAGAGGCTGTAGGTTCCGCTGGTGGGAGTGTCGAGCAGGCCAATGGCGTTGAGCAGGGTGGATTTACCGGAGCCCGACGGACCAATAATGGCGAGGAATTCGCCGCGTTCGACCACCAGGTCGAGATGGTCGAGGACTGCTCGTTCGCTCCCCTCGAAGATGCGGGTAATGCCGTGCATTTCGATAGCGGGCGCGGTACCGAGCCCGGCGGCAGGTGTAGCGGCGGACGCTACGTTGGGCGCAACTGTAGGCGCACGTCCTGGGCTTGTGTCTGGGGTTATCTTACGGCGACTCATGAGACAAGCACCTTCTGTCCCGCGCTGAGGTTTGCGTTGATTGCGGCGTATCCGCCGGCGGTGCGCAGAACCTCAACATTGACTCGTTCGGTGGCGGGCGCATCCTTGCTGGTCGAGGTGGAGCTTCCGCCCTTTTCAACGAGCACATAGGTGCCCTGGGAGTCCTGGCGCACCGCGGTAGTCGGCACGGCGAGGGTGGTTGAGGTGTTGCCCTTACTGGTGATGGATGCGCTCTGCCCCGGAGTGAGCTTGCTCGGGTCGTCGGCGCTGAATCGCACGCTCTTTGCCGCACCCTTGGAGGGGTCGTTCTGCAGCTCACCGATGCTGGTGATGGTGCCCTCCACGCTACCGGTGGAGGTGCGCAGGCTAACGCGGTCGCCGACCTTGAGCTTATTGGCGACGGCGAGTTCAACGCTGGATTCCACGTAGGGTTCGCTGGTTTCTACGCTCGCGATGGGGTTGCCGTCGCTGATGAGCTGGCCGACCGCGGCAACTGCGGTGACGGTGTGGCTACCGCCGGGCAGAATCGCGTAGTTGCTGCGGGCAATGTTGGTGACCCCCTCGCTGGGCACGCCGGTCAGGTGCGCGCGGTGCAGGCGCGTGACGGCGTCGAGGGTGTCTTCGGTGACGGTGCCGCTCTGAGCGGTGGCGTACCCGGCGGAGTTCAGTGCCTTCTGGAAGGCGAGCACGTCGTCGCCGTTATCGCCCAGGTTGAGGTCGCGGTACAGCGGCAACGGCCCTTCCAGCACGAAGACGGGATCGGCGCCGATAATGCCGATGAAGTCACCGGCCTTGAGCACGTTACCGGGCTTCTGGTTCTGGTAGACGAGCACCGGTTCACCGTTGGTGCGCGCGCTAATCGGGGCGGTCTCTCCCGCCTTGGTGGTTCCGGCGATGGCGAGGCCCTCGCTGACGGTGCGTTCTTCAACCTTCGCCCAGACCGGGATCACGGTTTTCGCCTGCACGGTCGGGTCGGGTCCGGTGGCTGCGTAGCGGGTGCCCAGGTAGAAGGACAGCATGAGCGAGCCGATGGCGAGGATTGCGAGCAGCAGGAGCACGCGGGGTCGGGCGATGCGTTCGCTGAAGCGGTGCCCGCTGTTTTGGTTTTTCGTGTGAGTGGTCATGGCGGTGTCTTTCTAAACTGTTTTTGCGCTGTCTTTCAGCACCTCGGATTACTGGTGCTCCAGAACGTACTGCTTGAACTTCTCGTCACGCTCACGTTCTGCCTTGCGGTCCTGCTCAAGCTGCGACTGGTACTTGCGGATGAGCGGCATCTGATACTGAGCTTCCAGGTCGTAGAGCTGCTTGCTCATGCCGACCTGCTGGTTACATTCGGCCTGGATGGTGGCGATGCGAATTTCCTCTTCGGAGGCGGGCTCGTTGTAACCGCCGTTCTTGCTCCGCTGCTCATTCAGCGGGGATTCCTCGGCGACCGATCCTGCCTTATTGGGGGTGAGCCCCCGGTTTGAGACGCACTGCTTCCACTTCTCTTCAAGCTCGCGGTGCAGTTTGCTACCGTAAACGGCATTGCTCGCCTCGGTGGAGATACGACTGGATGTGGACTGCACATCATTCTCGGGCCTCTTACCTTCGGGCACCGCGGCGTCCAGGGTCTCGCGGACCTTGTCATCACATTCGATGATGAGCCTCTCCTCGGGGCTGAGGCTTGCCCCTGGGGTGACGGAGATGGGAGCTTTGGCGTTGGGGTCTCGCTTCTGAAAACCGTACTTCTTGGCGTACTCGACGTTCCAGGGACCGTACTTTCGGCCCAAATCGCCACGCGGCGCGCTTTCAGATTGGGGAGCTTGGTCGGGGTCGGTGTAGCTCTGCCCGTGTTCGGCATAGCACTGCTTCTTGGCAATCTGATAGGCCGTGTATTCGTAATGAGTGCCCAGCTCGTAGTAGAGGTAATCGTCCAGGGGCATCTTTACGATGTCCTGTTCCGCGTCGAAGATGGCGTGGA
>NZ_KV818688.1:333970-350097 GCF_001814995.1 Rothia sp. HMSC066H02
CCAGCGGCGGGTTGAAGAGCGAGCATGCGCTCAGCGGGAGCACGCCGATGCAGAGCAGGGCGCCCGTGGCGAGCAGGCGGCGGCGCGTGCCGGTACGAGGGCTAGTTCCGGTGCGAGGGGCGGTGGTGCGGCGGGTGAGGGACTTCATCGTTGAACACCTTTCATAGGAGTGAGTTGTACACCACATTACACGTTCTACTCCCTGTCGCGCCCGAATTTCGGGGGGGGTGTGCACCAAAAATTTTTGCGCGCCCACTCGTCTGCCGAGAGCTGCATCCGCTGCGGGAATATCCTCGCGGGTGCGGGCTACCCGCCGAGCCTGTGTCTCGGGTGGCCCGCACCATTACCGGTCTTTCCCCGGTATCAAGATTCGGTTTTAAAATCCGACGTCAAAACCGGTCGTGGACGCTCGGGTTACTGGTGCTCCTGAACGTACTGCTTGAACTTCTCGTCGCGGTCGCGGTCGGCTTGGCGCTCCTGTTCAAGCTGCGACTGGTACTTGCGGATGAGCGGCATCTGATACTGAGCTTCCAGGTCGTAGAGCTGCTTGCTCATGCCGACCTGCTGGTTACATTCGGCCTGGATGGTGGCGATGCGAATCTCTTCTTCGGAGGCGGGCTTGTTGAATCCGTCGTTCTTGCTCAGCTGCTCAGCCAGCGGGGTTTCCTCGGCGACGGAGCCTGCCGAGCGAGGGGTGAGGCCGCGATCCGAGACGCACTGCTTCCACTTCTCTTCGAGCTCGCGGTGCAGTTTGCTACCGTAAACGGCGTTACCCGCCTCGGTGGAGATACGACTGGATGTGGACTGCCCTTCATTCTCGGGCCTCTTGCCTTCGGGCACCGCGGCCTCCAGGGTCTCGCGGGCCTTGGGGTAGCATTCGGTGCGAAGCTTGTCCTCGGGGCTCATGCTCTCCCCCGAGTTATAGGAGATGGGGGCGGCTGCGTTGTTGGGGTCTCGCTTCTGAAAACCGTACTTCTGGGCGTACTCGACGTTCCAGGGGCCGTACTTTCGTCCCAAATCACCGCGGGGTGCGCTTTCAGAATAGGGAGCCTGGATGGTGTAGTTCTGCCCGTGTTCGGCGAAGCACTGCTTCATGGCAATCTGAAAGGCCGTGTACTCGTAGTTGGTGCGCTCGTAGTAGAGGTAATCGTCCAGAGGCATCTTCACGATGTCCTGTTCCGCGTCGAAGATGGCGTGGACGCTTTCGTCACGTTCCAGCGGCGGGTTGAAGAGCGAGCATGCGCTCAGAGGGAGCACGCCGATGCAGAGCAGGGCACCCGTGGTGAGCAGGCGGCGGCGCGTACCGGTACGAGGGGCGGTTCCGGTGCGGCGGTTGGGGGACTTCATCGTCAAACTCCTTATCGTGAGAGTGAGTTGTACACCACACTACACCTTTTACTCCCTGTCGCGCCCGAATTTCGGGAGGCGTGCAGCAAAAATTTTTGCGCGCCCACTCGCCTGCCGCGAGCTGCATCCTCTGCGAGAATATCCTCTGCGGGAATAGTCCTCTGGTGGCATAGAAAAATCCCCCGAACTTCTCAGAAGAGAAATCCGGGGGATTTTCAATCAGCTACATGCTACTTGGTCGGCAGTTCAGCCAGTTCGGTAGCGTCGTGAGCCTCGGGGATGTGATCCACGTGCAGACGCTTACGGAAGACCCAGTAGGTCCAAGCCTGGTAGACGAACACGACCGGCAGACCAAGGCAGGTCACGAAGGTCATAACACCCAGGGTGTACTCGGAGCTGGATGCGTTCGCAATGGTGAGCGAGTATGCCGGGTCCAGGGTGGAGGGCAGAACGTTCGGGTACATTGCGGTGAAGATTGCCAGCGCGCCGAATGCGAGGAACACGGACAGACCAGCGAAAGCGCGACCCTCACGGCCACCCTTTGCGGAGATCCAAGCAATCAGAACAGCAACCACAGCCAGGATGGTGCACAGCCAGGAGACGCCGTTACCGGTGGTGAAGTCCAGTGCCAGAACCCATGCAACGATCGGCAGCAGCAGGACGGGAGACCAGCGTACCAGGGTGTTGCGGGCACGGTCGCGGATGTCACCGTCGGTCTTCAGAGCGACGAAGGCAAGACCCTGAACCAGGGAGAAGCCAACGAAGCCCAGACCGCCGAGCAGAACCGGCAGGGAGACCCATGCGAAGGCGCCGCCGACGCGGTCACCATTGTCGTTGATGGGCAGACCCATGGAGGTCAGGCCCAGCAGAGCACCGACGAGCAACGCGATGAAGAAGGAAGAAACAGACAGAGCGATGTTCCAGTTACGGATCCACTTCTCGTCGTTCTTCTTACCGCGGTATTCAATTGCGACCACGCGCAGAATCAGGAAGACCAGCGCGAGGGTCAGAGGAATGTACAGAGCCGAGAAGAGGGCTGCGTACCAGATGGGGAATGCTGCGAAGATAGCAGCACCGCCGGACACAATCCACACCTCGTTACCGTCCCAGACGGGGCCGATGATGTTCAGCAGCAGACGACGTTCCTTCTCGTTCTTGGTGAACTTGGAACCCATCAGCATACCGACGCCCAGGTCGAAACCGTCGAGAATCAGGTACATGATGAGGAAGACGCCAATGGCGACAAACCAGAGGGTGGGCAGGCCAGGCTGACCGGCAAAGATATTGAAGTCAAAGTTCATGGTGAATCAATCCTTACCCGCCTAGTAGGCGAACTCCAGCACATCGCGCTTGGACTTGTCGTTGGACTCGTCCTCGTGGTGCGACTGAACCAGCTCGGGCATTGCTGCCACAACACCGGCCTTGACGTACTTGATGAGCAGGTAAACCTCAACCACCATCAGCACACCGTAGAGCAGGCCCAGGGTGAGCAGGGAGAAGAGGATTTCTTCACCGGAAACACCCGGGGAGATAGCTGCTGCGGTGAACAGGTGGATCGAGGGATCACCCTGAAGGTTCGGAGCCACAACGAAGGGCTGGCGGCCCATTTCGGTGAAAATCCAGCCCAGTGCGATGCCAAAGAAGGGAGCCAGGATAGACCAGACAGCAACGTTCTTGAGCAGCTTGGACTCGGGAACGGTGCCCACGCCCTTCTTACGGGTTACCCACAGTGCGTAGAGGTAGAAGGGCAGTACGATGCCGCCGAGACCCATCATGCCGCGGAAGCCCCAGTAGGAGACCTCGAGGGAGGGCAGGTAGTCAATCTTCTGACCTGCGCGCTCACCGTAGAGCGGGTTGTTGGGCAGGTTGGTGCCGAACTTAGCTTCGTACTCGGGCAGCAGGGTCTGGATGCCCTTCACCGGGGTGTCGAAGTTGTCGTGTGCCAGGAAGGACAGCACGCCGGGAACCTCGATGACGGGGGTGATCTTGTCACAGCTCTGAGCGCCGAGCTCACCGACGGTCAGAACGGAGAAGGAGGTGCCGTCGTGGCACGCAGCTTCTGCAGCAGCCATCTTCATGGGCTGCTCGTGGATCATCATCTGTGCCTGAATGTGACCGGACGCGCCGATACCTGCGAAGGCGAGCAGGCCCACAACAGCGCCCAGGCGCAGGGACTTGAACCAGACCTGGAAGTCAGCCTTGTCGCGTGCGCCCTTGTCGGACTCACCAACAACAACCTTGCCGTCAACGACCTTGTCGATGCCGTCCTTGCGGCGGCGCCACAGCTTGTACCATGCGATACCAACCAGGAAGCCACCAGCAACCTGGATAGCGGAGGTGATGACGTGAGTGAAGGTCACCCATGCGAGGGGGTTCAGCAGCACAGCGCCGATGTCGGTCATACGGGGACGACCGTCAATCATTTCTGCACCAACGGGGTGCTGCATCCAGGAGTTTGCAACCAGAATGAAGAATGCAGAAATCCAGGAGCCAAGGACTGCCATGAACAGCGAGAATGCGTGTACAGCAGGCTTGAGGCGGTCCCAACCGAAGATCCACAGACCCAGGAAGGTCGACTCAACGAAGAAGGCGAAGAGGCCTTCCATTGCCAGCGGAGCGCCGAAGACGTCGCCGACGAAGCGGGAGTATTCACTCCACGCCATGCCGAACTGGAATTCCTGAACCAGACCGGTGGCCACACCCATTGCGAAGTTAATGAGGTACAGCTTGCCCCAGAACTTCGTCATGCGCTTGTATTCGTCCTTCTTGGTACGAACGTAGCGAATGTACAGGTAGGTCACAACAAGGCCCAGACCCAGAGTCAGCGGAACCATGAAGAAGTGGTAGACGGTGGTAATACCGAACTGCCACCTACCAAAATCAAGGGGATCCATTGATAGGTCCTTACTATGTGTGTACTTAATGTGTGTTTGTGCCAGATTTCGGGTAGTCCGCCATCGATGGAGGGCATACGAGAGTTACTGACACACTGTCTCTCATGCTTCTAAGGTACAGGGTTTTCTTGAGAAGCTGTGAGTACGCTGTGCATAGTATGGACGTTTATTGTTTGACGTTTCGCTAAAGGTACGTTGAACGTTATCCCCCGGCGTGCGGGTGGATTGAGGGGCGAAACGCTGTGGTGCTGTGCGGGGTTGCGAAGTAGTTTCGGAACCGCGGTGAAACTTTGCATTTTTATATTATTTCTGCAAAATTTTGGTGACAGATTCCCGGAATATGACAGGTGGTTCAAGTAGCGCTCAAAGCTTAAATTTGCCTAAATTATACCGATTTTACTGAGATTTCCAAGAAATAGTGTGACTATTATCACAGAAAAATCATGGAATGTGACACGCCAGGCACCGCTCCCCCGCAAAGTGCCGCAAGCTACATATCGATGCTCTCAGTATCCAGCTGATGAGCACCCGCAATGATGAACTCCTTACGCGGAGCCACCTCAGAACCCATCAACAGGGAGAACGCACGCTCGGCAGCCTCCGCATCCTCAATGCGAATACGGCGCAACATACGATGACGCGGATCCATCGTGGTCTCAGCCAGCTGGTCAGCGTCCATCTCACCCAGACCCTTATAGCGCTGAATGGGTTCCTTATAGGACACACCCTGCTCCTGCAAAGAATCCAGAAGCTCATGCAGCTGCTTCTCCGAGTAGGTGTACACCATCTCGTTCGGCTTGCCGCGGCGCACCACCTCCACGCGATGCAGAGGCGGAACCGCAGCGTACACGCGACCCGCCTCAATCAGCGGACGCATGTAACGGTAGAACAGAGTCAGCAGCAGGGTACGAATGTGGGCGCCGTCCACGTCCGCATCGGTCATCATAATGACCTTGCCGTAGCGGGCAGAGTCCAGGTCAAAGGTGCGGCCCGAACCGGCACCAATCACCTGAATCAGCGCCGCACACTCAGCATTCGCAAGCACATCAGTCACCGAAGCACGCTGAGTGTTCAGGATCTTACCGCGAATCGGCAGCAGAGCCTGATACGAAGAAGAACGCGCCAGACGCGCAGTACCCAGCGCCGAGTCACCCTCCACAATGAACAGCTCAGAATGCTCAACATTGGTCGAACGGCAGTCCACCAGCTTAGTGGGCATGGACGAAGACTCCAGAGCGGTCTTACGGCGCTGAGTTTCCTTATGGATGCGCGCCGAGACGCGGGTCTTCATCTCAGAGACAACCTTCTCGCACAGAGCGGTCGCCTGAGCCTTCTCCGCACGGGCGGTCGACTCCAGGCGAGCCTTCAGCGCATCACCCACAACCTTCGACACAATCTGGCGAACCGCCGGGGTACCCAGAATCTCCTTTGTCTGACCCTCAAACTGCGGCTCGGCAAGACGCACGGTCAGCACGGCGGTCAGGCCGGCGAGCACATCGTCCTTCTCAATCTTGTCGTTACCCACCTTGTACTTGCGGGCATTATCGGCAAGGTGCTTGCGCATCACGCGCAGCAGACCCTGCTCAAAACCGGTAGTGTGAGTACCGCCCTTGGGGGTGGCAATAATGTTCACGAAGCTACGGACCGTCGTCTCGTAGCCAATACCCCAGCGCAGCGCAACGTCCACTTCACAATCGCGTTCCACATCGGTCAGCTGCGAGCGGCCGTCCTCCCCCAGCACCGGCACGGTCTCGGTGAAAGAGCCGCTGCCGCTAAAACGCCAGGTGTCGGTAATACGCTCATCATGCGCCAGAAACTCGACGAACTCGCTAATGCCGCCGTCATACTGGAAAACCTCCTCGTGGGGCTCCAACTCGCCGGGGGTGCCGGGCAGTCGGCGCTCATCGCGGATGCAAATACGCAGACCCGGAATGAGGAACGCGGTCTGGCGCGCACGAGCAGCCAAGTCCTCGTAGCTGAACTTAGCGTCGGGGGTGAAAATCTGCGGGTCAGCCCAATAGCGCACACGGGTGCCGGTCACGCCGCGCTTAGCGCGACCCACAATCTGCAGGGCGTCGGTGCCCTCGGTTGCGGGAGTGAACGGATCTTCGGGCTTGGGGGTGCGGCCGGACTCGAAGAAGCCGGGAATACCGTGGCGGAAGGACATCTGGTAGGTCTTCGAGCCACGATCCACCTGCACGTCCAGGCGGGAAGACAGCGCGTTCACCACGGAAGCGCCCACACCGTGCAAACCACCGGACGCGTTATAGGAGCCGCCGCCAAACTTACCGCCGGCGTGCAGCTTAGTGAACACGACCTCCACACCGGACAGGCCGGTGCGCGGCTCAATGTCGGTGGGGATACCGCGGCCATCATCGCGCACCTCAACCGAACCGTCACGGTACAAAATGACCTGAATGGACTGGCCGAAACCGGCGAGCGCCTCATCCACCGAGTTGTCGATAATCTCCCAGAGGCAGTGCATCAGACCGCGGGAGTCGGTGGAGCCAATGTACATGCCCGGGCGTTTGCGTACAGCTTCCAGACCTTCCAGCACGGAGAGGTGACGGGCGGTGTAGTTCGAAGACGCCACGGGAATCCTTTCGGCAAGTGATGACTGTGTGCAAGTGATGACTGTGTATTCAGCACGGCAAGCTTGCGGAAGGGAGAAAAAATGCCCCGGGCCTGCGCTCATAGTGCTCTAAGTTTCTATTCTATCGTGGCTTGTTGCCCGCTTCTGTCTGTATCGTTATGAGGCTCTGTCGAGAGAATGAAACAGCAGAAAAGCACCGGCTGCCACTCCCCTATGGAGTAGCAGCCGGCGTGTGAGTATCTGTGGATGTCTGAATTTTTAGGATGCATTTCTGAGATGTCCACTCTGGGCGCCTCATAGCAGTGGCACTGCCCTAGTGAGCCTCACCCGAGGCGCGCGAGGAGCTCTCGTGACGGTTCGTGACCATGATATTGGACTTGAAGTAGAACTCTTCGGGAAGCTCATTCGTGACCGGGCCGTGCGGGAATTCGCTGAGCTTCGGCACGAAGTACCAGTCCATCAGCTCGCCGCTGCTCTGCTTGAGGACGCGGCGTTCCCTCATGGCGTGGCGTACCTTGCGGCGCAGGCGCGGGCTGTCTTTCAGGGTGCTGGTGAAGACCCACGGAGTCTCGTAGCCCTCGGTGACCATGCCGAAGGTGATGCGCAGGTTGCCGTTCTCATCGGCGTCCATCGTGAAGTCGCCGTCTGCGATATCGGTGAAGGCGAGCATCCAGCTGTGTCGGCGTTCGTAGCTTTCACGGGTGGTCTGCAGTGCCGCAATGATGCGGTGGTCGACCAGCAGCTCAACCTTACGTTCGGTGATTTCGCCCAGACGAGCGTAGGAGCCGAAGGCGCGGTTCGCACCGCTACGGCGAGGCCACTTCGTCACCGCACCGTGCGGCACCTCCCCCGCAAAGGTGAAGGGGCCGGTAATGGTGCCGGGCAGACGCAGACGCTCAAACGGCGCAGTCGGCAGGAAGGTCGTCAGCAGTTGATCGGAGCTGACCGATTTACCCCAGCGCGCCATCTCAAAAATAGTCGGCTCGGGGCCCACCGGGTAGAGGCGCGGCATCTTGCGACCGAACTCGTCAAAGCCCTCAATAAACTCACCGTTGGAGCTGTACCCGGGCATGGTCGCACCGAGCGGGCGAGTCCACGAGCCCGAGTACGGCTTGGTCAGGTGCGGGTTCTCCACCGGCAAGATGCTGGTGCGAGCGCCCAGGTAGGCGGGCATACGGGACAGGTTACGCCAGGCGAACTTCGCGGCAACCGCCTCGCGCCACCACATCGGGCGTTTGCCCGGGGTCTGCCCGCCCAGGCAGTGCATGAGCAGCCAGAATCCAGCCCAGCCGAGGCACCCTACGGCAACCACGCAGAAGATAATCGTCAGCACAGTGTGCAGGGTTCCGGTCGCCCAGATATTCGTGGCGATTAGAGCCATGAACGCCACCCACGCCGCCATGACGTACGGGCCGAGCGTAATCATCGGATCGACCACCTTCACGGCGGCAATGACGCGGCGGTTCAGTCCGCGCCACACGTAGGAGTACGCCCAGCATCCGGCGGCAAGGGCGAGTGCCATCAGCAGAAGAAGGATGAGCATCGGTGTGTCTCTTTCGCTGCAGGTTTTTCTACCGCGGTCGGTGACAGCAAGCGTCGGACAGATGCCCCGCTGAAAGGCTCTTCAATAGCAAAACTCGCCTGCCGAAGGTACCTTCAGCAGACGAGTTTCTTTGGTGTCACTAACCTTGAGGTAAAGCTTCTCTACCTATTGTGCCTTTAATTGGTATCCCTGTGGGGGATTTTAGGGGGATGCACGAAAAAATCGTACCCAGCCCCGCCTTTTCACCCAACAGAGCGGCACAGCGAGTATGCTCTGGCACCTCAGCGACGGTTTTAGACAGCGATTTTAGGAGGTCAGCGCAGCAGCAATCTGAGGAATCAGCGCCTCAAAAGCACGCGCACGGTGGCTAATCGAGTTCTTAATCTCGGCGGGAATCTCAGCGCAAGACTTGCCAGCGTACTGTCCCTCGTACAGGGCGTTCTCACCGTTCAGTTCCACGGGGCGCAGAATCGGGTCGTAACCGAAGCCGCCCTCCCCCGCCGGTGCGGTCAGCAGCTCACCGGGCAGCTCGCCGTACTCGACCGCCTCAAAACCGTTCGGGGAGGCAACCGAGGCCGCGCAGCAGAACTTCGCGCCGCGGTGCTCGGCAGGAATATCGCTCAGCTGAGCCAGCAGCAGGTTCAGGTTCGCGGAGTCATCGCCGTGGCTACCTGCCCAGCGCGCCGAGAAAATACCGGGGGCGCCGTTGAGCACTTCCACCGACAGGCCGGAATCGTCAGCAATAGCGACCAGGCCGGTTGCCTCGGCAACAGCGCGCGCCTTCAGCAGGGAGTTCTCAGCGAAGGTCACGCCGGTCTCGGGAACATCGGGTGCGTTCACGCTGGAGGCGTCAACCACCTGGGTGTCAACGTCCAGGCCGTCAATGCGTCCGCGCAGAATTTCACGCAGTTCCTTGAGCTTGCCCTTATTGTGGCTTGCCAGAACAATCTTTGCGTCTGCCATAGTTTCTCCTTGTCGACGGAACTAGTTACTCAGACGGGTTAGTGTGCCAGTGCTTCACGCTGAATCTGAGCCAGTTCAGCGGTGCCTTCCAGCGCCAGGTCGAGCAGGCTGTTGAGCTCGTCGCGGTCGAAAGGCGCGCCCTCGGCGGTGCCCTGAACCTCAACGAACTTGCCGCTGCCGGTGACGACCACGTTCATATCGGTCTCGGCGCGCACGTCCTCGGTGTAGGGCAGGTCCAGCATGGGGGTGCCGTCAATAATGCCCACCGAAATTGCGGACACCGAATCGATCAGCGGGTTCGCCTTAGCGGGCAGAATCTTCTGCTCCTTCGCCCAAGAAATAGCATCAGCCAGCGCCACGTACGCACCGGTAATAGAAGCGGTGCGGGTGCCGCCGTCAGCCTGCAGAACGTCACAGTCGAGCACGATGGTGTTCTCGCCCAGCTCATCCATGTTGATGACCGCACGCAGGGAGCGACCAATCAGGCGAGAAATCTCGTGGGTGCGACCACCCACGCGGCCCTTCAGCGACTCGCGAGAAGAACGGGTGTTGGTGGCGCGCGGCAGCATCGCGTACTCGGCGGTCACCCAGCCCTTACCTTCGCCCTTGAGCCAGCGCGGCACGCCCTCGGTAAAGGATGCGGTGCACAGCACGCGGGTGTTGCCGAACTCGATGAGGGCGGAACCCTCAGCGTTGCGGGACCAGCCGCGGGTAATGGTGATGGGGCGCAGCTCGTTGAGGGCGCGGCCGTCTTCGCGGGTTGCAGTCATGGGTTCTCCTTGAATCTGTCTGCGGGATCTGTGTCTGTCTGTTGAATCTATGTCGAAAAGTGGGCGGGACTGAGCGCAGTTTGCACTAGTCCAGTTTGTTTTAGCCTAGCTCGGGTTTGGTCTAGTCCAGCTTGGGCTTCGCCTAGTCTAGCTCTGGTTTAGGGAGCGCAATCGCGGTGTTCAGCGGCGGGTCGAGCACCTCCACCACGTTCAGGGTGGACGTGACCGGGTGAGCCTCCGTCGGGCGCGGGTAGATGCGGTAGCTTGCCGCCATTTCGGCAACACCCACGGGGCCGGAGAACGCACTACGTGCCTCGGCACGGGCAATATCCGGGTCATTCCACACGGGCAGGTGGGTCAGCAGCAGGTTACGCACGCCCGCCTCCTGCGCTGCCTCACCGGCGCGCTTACCGGTCAGATGAATACCGCGCAGGGCATCGTCGCGACCCTCCTGGTAGGCGGCCTCGCAGAGGAACAGGTCAGCGCCGCGCGCAGCCTTAACCAGGCCCTCGCACAGGTCGGTATCACCCGAGTAGGCGAAAATCGTGTGGCCCTCGCGGTCGTTGCAGGTGATGCGCAGCGCGTACGGGTCCTTCGAGGGGTGCACCACGCGGAACGGCTCCACGCGGAACGGGCCAATCTGCACGGGCTCGCCCTCAGTCCAGGTGTGGTACTCAAACTCGGTGCTCATGCCCGGCTCCGGGTCCAGGCCGTGAGTCGCCGAAAGGTACTCGTTAATCGCGGCGGGGCCGTACAGTGGAATGCGACCCTTGGGCCAGCCGCGCGGATCCCACTTGACCGCCACGTGCAGACCGGACAGGTCGATGCAGTGGTCCGGGTGCAGGTGCGAAATCAGAATCGCGTCGATATCACTCAGGTCGATATGGCGCTGGAGCATGCCGAGTGAGCCGTTGCCCATGTCCATGATGATGCGCCAGGTTCGACCCGCGAAGTCCGTGGCGGTGAGCATGTAGCAACTAGCCGGTGAGACGGGGCCGGGAAAAGAGCCCGTGCAACCGATAACGGTTAGACGCATGAGGTGTCGTCCTTAGGGGTGGTGCCGGAAAATTCGGTGCCCGCGACAGTGTGTGCTGCCTCTGCAGGATCTGCCGATTCGTCGATGGTGATGTTGCGGTGTGCCGCAAGCATTTCGGGGGTGAGTGCCGCCAGCGAGCCGGTCGGGTAGCGTTCCGCCACGGAGCTGGTGTGGCGCACGTTGGTGACCTCGGGGCCGAGGAAGCGGCGCGCCAGCTGCGAGAACGTCTCAGATTCGCCGGTGGCGAGGAACTCGTGGTGCGGGTGTTCCTCGGGAACCGGGCTTTCAATGGCGAGGTTGAGCAGTTCGCGGTACACATCCTTCGCGGTCTCATCCGCGGAGGAAACCAGGGTGACATCCTCACCCATAATGTAGGAAATCACGCCGGCCAGCAGCGGGTAGTGGGTACAGCCGAGCACGAGGGTGTCCACGCCGGCATCCTTGAGCGGCTGCAGGTACTCGCGGGCGGTCTCCAGCAGCTCGGGGCCGGAGGTAATACCCTTCTCCACAAACTCCACGAAGCGCGGGCACGCCACCGAGTGCACCTCAAGGTTCGGGGTAATCGCGAAAGTGTCCTCGTAGGCGCGAGAGGTGACGGTCGCCTCCGTCGCGATCACGCCGATCTTGCGGTTGCGGGTTGCGGCGAGCGCACGGCGGGCGGCGGGCTGGATCACCTCGATGACGGGGATGCCGTACTGGCGGGTGTAGCGTTCGCGGGCGTCGCGGAGCACCGCTGCGGAGGCGGTGTTGCAGGCGATGACGAGCATTTTCACGCCGGAGTCGACGAGTTCATCCATGATGCGCAGCGCGTTGGCGCGTACTTCTGCGATTTTGAGGGGGCCGTAGGGGCCGTGGGCGGTGTCGCCGACGTAGATGATGCGTTCGTGAGGCAGCTGGTCCATGATGGCGCGTGCCACGGTGAGTCCGCCAACGCCGGAGTCGAAGACGCCGATGGGTGCCGCGGCGGTGGGGCCTACGGGCGCGGGGCTTCCCCAGGGGGTGCGGGCACGGTAGGGATTTGTTGCGTCGATGCTGTCACTCATGTGTCACCTACACTTCGTTATCGGTCGGGTACCACGTTCTATGCTAACTCGCTAAGGTTACCCTTTTAGTCCGTTGAGCGGTTAGATGAGTCGAGAACCACCATTATGTGGTTGTATATGACGATAGTTTGAAGGGGAATTTGAAAAATTCGTTCTATTCTTGCTCGTTTGCCCCGCCATTTGCCCCGCCAAATACTCCGCCGGACTTTTCCTCTTCTTCGTCGTCCAGCCCGTCGAGCATGGCGAGCATGAGCGAGTCCTGAACCCAGGAGACGAAGTTGTACACCACAGCCATGTACTCTTCCTGGGTCTCAATCTCGGAAGGGTCGGTGAACGCCGCAATATCTTCTGCGGTGTCTTCGTCCACGATGTAGAGGCGGTCGGCGAGCACCAGGCGAATATCGCCGAGCGCGGCAGCCCAGGCGCGGGCGTGTTCTTCGTTCAGGCGCAGGTCGCTGGATTCAATGTCGAAGGCGAGCATGGCGAGGTTCGCGCGTTTGGTTTCGCGCAGGTCGCGTTCGGTATAGCGGCGGTATTCGGTGGCGGCCTCGTCGTCACTGCTTGCGGCGGGGAGCAGGCGTGCTACGGCGCTGTCGGCGGGGATGGTGGGGTTTTCGGTGATGCCGACCAGCGCCTCCAGCGGGTCGACGGTGCCGCCGTCGGCGGTGGTATCTGCCGGGCGCAACAGCGCGCGCACGTCTTCGGCGAGTTCGCGGATCAGGTCGCGTTCGGCGGGTTCGAAGGAGGCGGTGTAGCCTCCGGGGGTGCGGCGGAAGGGTCGCGCCATTAGTTTTCTACTTTCTCGAAGGTTGCCAGCAGACCCCAGGCGTGCATTGCCTGGGTGTGTTTTTCGGCGTCTTCGCGCGAGCCGGTGAAGACGATTGCCTTGCCGTTGTTGTGCACCTGCAGCATGAGCTCTTCTGCGCGGGCGCGGGAGTAGCCAAAGTGGCTACGGAAGACGTAGGACACGTAGGTCATGAGGTTGACGGGGTCGTTCCAGACGATGACTTTCCAGGGGGTGTCTGTGGCGAGGATGTTCTCCAGGGCGGTGTCGAGGTCGGTGTCCTCGAGGGTTCCGGTGGAGAGGGTCACGGCGGTAGTGTTCATTGGTTTCCTTTGCGGCCGGTTCCCTTTGATTATACGGGCGGGTATGTGTTGCCCCTGTGTTGCCTCTGTGTTCATCCTGCGCTACTGCGGTGTTCGCCCTGCGTTACCCCGATACTCACCCTGCGTTGCTCCCGCACAGAGTGCTGGTAATTTGTCATACTACAGCACTTAGAGTCAAGAATACTTTATGTAGTGATTGACACGCCGACTCAAGAGGAAAAATACCCTAATCCCCCACTACAATAAACACATGGCTACTACTTCCCTTCTCACCGACCACTACGAACTGACCATGCTCCAGGCGGCACTCGCCTCCGGCGCAGCCAACCGTAAGTGCACCTTCGAAGTCTTCACCCGCCGCCTGCCCGCAGGCCGCCGCTACGGCGTCCTCGCAGGCACCGGCCGATTCCTCGAAGGCCTCGCAAACTTCCGCTTCAACGACGAAGAACTCTCCTTCCTCTCCTCCCGCAACATCGTCAACAAAGAAACCCTCTCCTACCTCGAATCCTTCACCTTCAGCGGCAACATCCGCGGCTACGCAGAAGGCGAAGCATTCTTCCCCCACTCCCCCGTCCTGCAGGTCGAAGGCACCTTCGCCGAAGCGTGCGTCCTCGAAACCTACCTGCTGTCCATCCTGAACTTTGACTCCGCCGTGGCGAGCGCCGCCTCCCGCATGAGCGCAGCCGCTGGCAACCGCCCCTGCCTCGAAATGGGTTCGCGCCGCGCCCACGAACGCGCCGCCGTCTCCGCCGCACGCGCCGCCGTGATTGCCGGCTTCGCGGGCACCTCCAACCTGGAGGCTGGCCTGCGCTACGGCCTGCACACTATCGGCACCAGCGCCCACGCGTTCACCCTGCTGCACGACAGCGAACGTGAAGCGTTCGAGGCGCAGCTGCGTTCCCTCGGTGCCCGCACCACCCTGCTCGTCGACACCTACAACGTGGACGAGGCGGTCCGCCTCGGCGTGGAACTCGCTGGCGAAGAGCTCGGCGGTGTGCGCCTGGACTCCGGCGATCTGGTCGCCACCGCGGCACGTGTGCGTGAACTGCTCGACTCGCTCGGCAACACCCACACCAAGATCACCGTCACCAGCGACCTGGACGAGTACGCCATCGCATCCCTGGCGGCAGCACCCGTGGACTCCTACGGCGTGGGCACCAAGCTGGTCACCGGTTCCGGCGCGCCGACCTCCTCCATGGTGTACAAGGTCGTTGAGCGTGAGAACTCCGCCGGTGAAATGCAGCCGGTCGCTAAGGCGTCGGCTGGCAAGGCGTCCATCGGTGGCGCCAAGCGTGCGGCCCGCCGCCTCAACAGCATGGGCATTGCGACCGCCGAGGTTCTGGGCACCCACGAGGACCCGAACCTGCTCGAGGGCACCCGCCCGCTCATGGTGGACTTCGTCCGCAACGGCGAGCTGCTCCCCGGCTTCACCGGCGAGGAAGGCGTGCGCCGCGCAACCGCCCGCCACGCAGCATCCCTGGCTGAGCTTCCTGAAGCTGCCCACCGCCTCTCGGAGGGTGAGCCGATCATTCCGACCGAATTCATCTAAACCACCCTTCTGAGATACTGTTTTTCACCTGGCAAATCAGAGTGAAAACTCATTCCTACTTGTAAAGGACAGACATGTCTAAGGCACTGATTATTGTTGACGTGCAGAACGATTTCTGCGCCGGCGGCGCCCTCGCCACCGAGCGCGGTGCGGACGTTGCCGCGCTGATTAGCGAATACGTGGAGAACAACCACCACCGCTACGACGCGATTGTCGCCACCCAGGACTGGCATATCGATCCGGGCTCACACTTCTCTGACACCCCCGACTACGTTGACTCCTGGCCGGTGCACTGCGTCGCCAAGAGCGAAGGCGCACAGATTCACGAGAACCTGGACACCGACTACATTGAGGCGTACTTCCGCAAGGGCCGCTTCGAGGCAGCCTACTCGGGTTTTGAGGGTCTTCTCGCCCCCGAGGATGAGGTCGCAACCGGCGAGCACGAGCCCGGTGCGGATGCATCTGAGGACGGCCCGCAGACTCCCCTGTCGGAGTGGCTGGATGAGCGCGGTATCGAGTTCGTCGATGTTGTCGGTATCGCCACCGATTATTGCGTGTCGGCAACCGCACGTGACGCAGTTGATGCAGGCTACGAGACTCGCGTTCTGGTTGACCTGACCGCACCCGTGCACGAGGACAAGCTCGACGACGTGGTTGCCGAGCTTGAAGATGAGGGCGTTGAGGTGGTTGAGGTTCTCTAACCTCGACCAGCTCTGCCAGTGACTCGCCTTTTCAGGCGGGCGCTGAATATACAGAGACATTGAAGAAAGATACAGAGGCGGGGAGCCTGGGATGTACTGTCCCAGGCTCCCCGCCTTTTCGTAGGTGTATACCTTCCGGGGTTATCTGTTCTGACAACCCAAGGCTGTGGTGAACATGTTTTGGGTGTAGCGAAGGCCCGCAGGCATCAAAGTGCCTGCGGGCCTTCAGGTTGGCGCATTACTACCAACCTTTTCCTCAAAGCCATTGGTTTCATCGTTGAGACTCAACGAGACATCACTCAATGGCGTTCTCCATGAGTGGCCAAAATACACCAAGAGACCACTCGCCAGAGAAGTACACAGTCCTCACGCCAGATACGCACGGATGCACTCCTGGAGGGACTAAAACTTAGGGGCCGGTTCTCCCACTCCTGATGAGATTTCAGGAGCGGGAGAACCGGAAGGGTTAGTGTCTAACCCACCGAGCAACCCAAGAGGGAGACTCGGATACGCACACTATTAGGAGCGCTCGCAGAGGGTGACCTTTACGTAACCGGGGTTACGAACGCCGGATTCCTTCG
>NZ_KV818688.1:350197-402023 GCF_001814995.1 Rothia sp. HMSC066H02
GAACGCCGGATTCCTTCGCAGCGTTGTTAGCGGAGGAGATAGAGCCTCCAGCAACAGAGGGAGCAACGTAGGAGCCACCTGCACCACCTGCACCAGCCTGGAGCAGTGCACCAACATTCTGGCGAACACCGCCCTTAGCAGCAGTGTTACCGTTCCACTTTTCACCGGTCAGAATCGAGGAGAGTGCACGAGCAGCACCGGAGCCACCGCCACCGTAACCTGCGCCACCACCTGCGGAGACAACGCCCTGGTAACCGTTAAAGCTCTTCTTTGCAGAATCAACCTCAAGGCCGCCCTTCTCATCGCCCTTAACCACGCCTGCATCGATAGCCTTCTGGTTAGTAACGGGGATAGACTCCTTCGGCAGATCGGGGTGGTTATCCAGCTGGTAGGAATATGCGGAGACGCCGTCAGCACCCTTACCATCGAAGCCGTTACCACCGGTGTCACCAGCGGTGGAGGAGCTGAAGATTTCCTGGTTATTGGTGGACACGAAGCCCATCACACCGAAGACGTTAGCCAGAGCGTACAGGCGAGGCTTCTCACCACCAGTGCCACCGGTGCCGTTGCCACCACCCTTACCGCCAGCAACTTCCATTGCGGAGGTGGGGGTACGCTTACCGGATGCGTCCTTCAGGTGGGTGTACCAGGAGACGGAGGTCTCTGCAGTGTCACCGACAGCAGCGGATGCGCTTGCACCTGCAGGCAGAACGGTGGTGTTCGAGGTGTCGCTCAGACTGGTAGTACTGGTGTCCTTCGCCTTGGAGTTGAAGTAGGGGTTAGGCTCAGTACCGATAACGTTACCTGCAGAATCCTTCTTCTCACGGGTTTCATTCAGAACATTGTTGGTAGCCGGCTGAGTACGAATACCCGCACCGCCACCGCCGCCAGCGAGGGCAACCACGGTGCCATCGATGACCAGAGCGGAGGAGCCACCACCGGAACCACCGTGGACGTAACGCTTCATATCGGAGCCGCCGGGCCACTTAGCATCAACGCGAGACTGTGCGTCCGAGGGGACGGTGTAAACATTCACGTCACCACCATTACCATAGCCCTGGCCACCGGTTGCCGGACGGGTGCCCCAAATCTTGTAACGCTTCTCTTCCGGAGTATCAGGAGCGTTCTCCGCACCATCCACGCGCTCCAGGTAAGCTACACCACCGGCAGCTGCAACCAGCTCGATAACCTGGCCTTCCTTGACGGGGATTTCACCCACAACGAGAGCGCCGGAACCACCAGCAATAGACGAGGAACCGCCACCTGCACCACCGGCAACCTCGAAGCGAATCTTGTCAACCTTAGCGGGAACGGTGAACTTCTGAGTGTTCTTAGCACCGGAAGGCTGGCCGGAGATGTTGAACTTGGGAGCGGATGCGTACGCACACTCAGTAGAAGATGCGAAAGCGGGAACCGCAGCGGATGCTGCGACAACCGGAGCAGCCCACGCTGCGCCGGCAACAACCTTGCGGCGAGAAATGTTAGTAGACATGTATGTCCTTCGAGAGTGATATCTTGGGCACTCACTCCCACCAAGAACGCGGCCGATAAATCCACGCAGGGCAGACGCACACACAAAAGTGAAGATAGCGTGCAGAAGAGAGTGAATGCATGATGTTTCTATACAAGCGTCAGCCCCTGCACACCCAGAAGATCAAAAACACAAAGGTCAGCTTCAAAAGCACAGGGAAACCCAACACTTGGAGAAAGCATCCCCCCCCCCGTATTAAAATTTCAAGCGAAAAACGCACACAATCTTCCATAAACCCACTTTGACATGCAGTATTCAACCAGTACTTGAACTTTTATTCACACACATTTCTCCCCTAAATCCCTCTGACACATCTCCTTTAAACAACCTTCAGACGATGTTTTTCTCAAATTAGGGGGCAAAAACCAACATTAAGTTTCTCAAGAACCACCTATTCCCACTATCTAACCGACTTATTTTCTCCGCGTATGTGCTTTTAAGCACCTCAAAAAACCTTCAGGTAAAAATCACTCAAAGAGCCACAACTGCCCCACAAACACAAGAAGCCCCGCGAGCGCATACACACTCGCGGGGCTTTTCTCTACGTTCTATCCATGCTCTAGCGTCGACCCACAAACCAATCCGACAGCTTATCGATACGCGCCTGAATCTGCTCAGCAGAAGCCTGCGCGACCGCCGGGCCACCACAAATCTTACGCAGCTCATTGTGAATCACGCCGTGCGGCTGACCCGAACGAATCGACCACGCCGCCACATTCTTCGCCAACTTATTGCGTAGCTCCTTCAACTGGCGGTGATCCACCACCGAAGGCGCCGCAGTCGCCGGGCGGCGCGCCGCATGCTCACGCTGATGCGCTCGCAACAGCGTACCGACCTGTTCGGCATCCAGCAGGCCCGGAATACCCAGGAAGTCCTGCTCCTCCTCACTGCCCACGGCAAGGTTGCCGGAGGCGAACTCGGCGCCGTCGAACAGCACACCGTGGAAGGACGCCTCGGAGCCGAGCGCCTCGAACTTGCCGCGTGCCAGCTGCTCGGAGGCGCGCTCCTCGCGGTTTGCTTCTTCGAGCAGGTGGTCGTCCAGGCCCTCAACCATGGGGTCGATTTCCTGGGGTGCGCCGCGGTCGAGGGCGTGGTCGCGCTCGACCTCCATGTCATTGGCGAGCATCATCAGCTGCGGCACCGACGGCAGGAACACGGATGCGGTTTCGCCGCGCTTGCGGGCACGCACGAAACGTCCGATAGCCTGGGCGAAGAACAGCGGGGTGCTGGTGCTGGTGGCGTACACGCCCACGGCGAGGCGGGGCACGTCCACACCTTCGGACACCATGCGCACGGCGACCATCCAGCGCTGCATGCCCTCACGGAACTCATCAATTTTCGCGGAGGCTTCGCGGTCGTCTGAGAGGATCACGGCGGGGTATTCGCCGGTAATCTTCTGCAGCTGCTCGGCGTAGGCTTTGGCGTCCGCGTGGTCGGTGGCAATGACGAGCGCACCGGCGTCGGGCACGGTGCGGCGCACCTCGGTCAGACGCTTGTCGGCGGCGGCGAGCACGGTCGGAATCCATTCGCCGTTGGGGTCCAGCGCGGTGCGCCATGCCTGGGAGGTGATGTCCTTGGTGAATCCCTCACCCAGGTTTGCCGCCATTTCCTCACCGGCGGAGGTACGCCAACGCATCTGACCCGAGTACGCCATGAAGATGACCGGGCGCACCACGTGGTCCTTCAGCGCGGGACCGTAGCCGTACGAGTAGTCAGCCTTGGAGCGGCGAATACCGTCATTGTCGACCTCGTAGGTGACGAACGGAATCGGGGAGGTGTCCGAACGGAACGGGGTACCCGTGAGCGCCACGCGGCGGGTCGCGTCGTCGAACGCTTCACGCAGGCCGTCACCCCAGGAAAGCGAATCACCAGCGTGGTGAATCTCGTCAAAAATCACGAGGGTTTTCGTTTCCTCGGTGTTGCGGGCGTGCAGCTGCGGCTTATTCGCCACCTGCGCGTAGGTCAGCGCCACACCCTTGTAGTGGCGGCTGATGGTCACATCCGCGTTCTTGAAGTTCGGGTCAATGGGAATACCGACCTTCGCAGCGGCGTCTGCCCACTGCTTTTTCAGGTGGTCGGTCGGCGCCACAACAATGAGCTGGCGGACCGTGCCACGGTTGAATAGTTCCTTGGCGAGGGTCAGCGCAAACGTGGTTTTACCCGCGCCGGGGGTTGCCACAGCCATGAAGTCACGAGGGTTGGTTTCGAAGTACTTCTGCATGGCTTCTGCCTGCCAGGCGCGCAGGCTGACGGAAGTACCCCAGGGGGCGCGGTCGGGGTATGCCGGGGAGAGCTTCGGCTTCACCATACTGTCGAATAGGGTGGGTTCCTCTGCGGGTGCGCTCATTCTCTCCTTCTTCCTCGTCTACCTCTACTGATTCCTCCCGCCGACTCAGCGCAGGGGCGCTCCTCCCCCGTATGGAGGTGGTGGGCACTCTGCTGCTTCAGGTGCGCTGGTGTTCCTAGTGCTCTGGCGGTCCGGGCACAGCGAGGTTAAATTCTAGCACCACATCCGCGGGTTGGGCCGGGCTGTGGTGCAAGAATTTGGTGCTCGTCAGCAAAGTCTCATGAGCGGTGTTGGACCGTTGAGTCTTGCTGTTGCGGCGTGTTATTTATTCGTATTTATTCAGGCGTATCGCCCAGGTTGTGTTGTCTGAGGCGTGTCGCCTGGCGCGTATTATTCGCCGGAGCCGTTGTCGCCGTCGTTGCCGGGTGCAAGGCCTTCGTAGATTTCCTTGCACTGGGGGCAGACGGGGAACTTCTGCGGGTCGCGGCCGGGTACCCACATTTTGCCGCAGAGGGCGCGTACGGGTTCACCGGTCAGCGCCGATTCGAGAATCTTTTCCTTGCGTACGTAGTGGGAGAAGCGCTCGTGGTCGCCGGGCTCAGAAAGCTGGGTTTCTTCGCGTTCGAGCAGGGCGGTGCCGCCTGCGGTTCCGGGGCCAAAGGGGTCTTCGATGCCTTCGATCGAGCTCATGTTTCTCCTTGATGATGAGGTGGGATACATAGGGTGAGGGGTGCCGCTGCACGGTTGGGTGATTGGCGCCTTCTCTATTTTAGTAGCAGTTGGGAGGTGCTGAGCCCCCGGGCGGTCAATATGGAGGCAGGCCACAGCTCCACCATAGACTCTTAGGTATTGCGGTGAGCTTCTTTCCGCTAGAAGTTCGGGGCTAGAAATTCGTGCGGCACAGAAAAGGGGTTCCGCGTCAGGCTTAGTACCTAACACGGAACCCTTCTCGTTTATTCCTTATACGCTGGCGCTTCGACTCTCGTTAGTTCGCTTGGAAGCGTGCCACGCGTTCCAGCATCTTGGAGCTGACCTTGTCGTAGCGGTGGCCGCCCCACGCCACGCCGCCCACTAGTAGTGCGGCACCAATCAGCAGCTGAATCAAGCCGCCGTATACGAGGGTCAGCACATCCTGCGTGCGGAAAATGTACACGACAACGGAGATACCGCCGGGCAGCGCGCTGAGCATCACCAAAACTATAGAGAGCATCAGCAGCAGTTGCTTAGCAAAGCCGTCAGTGTTCTTCGGGTTCTTGAACGGGTTAGCCCCGGGAGGCGCCACGGGCGGACTGATGAAGGTATCCAGTACGCATCCAATACCTGCAGCCGCAGCGAACACGCCCAGCTGGTGCATCAGCACGATGGGGAAAAGCTCCAGGTGTCCATTTGCCGCTGAGGCGACGAACACCATCACCACTACGATCGGAACCATCAGGATGCTGTAACCCCAAAGCCTGCCGATGCGGTCGTCAATACCGCGTAGCGGGGAGAGCACATGCAGGCTGAATGCGGTGTTGTCGTAGGAGACGAGGTAGCACATGTAGTAGCCGGTGAAAACGGTGCAGAAGTACATCCAGAATCCGAAGAGTTGCATGACGCCGCTATTGATAATCTGGTTGGCTTCAGCCGCGTTGATGCCATTAAAATCAACATGAGTTTTAACGGACCCTACAGAGCTCAGGAACAGCGGCATACCCACCGTTAGTATCAGGTAAAGCATGGCGGTGCTTGCGGTCAGCAGCTGCAGACGGTTGTCTTTCAGGAATGAGTGCAGGGTTCGTGCCGCTACGGCGCCACGCGGGGTTGCGGGGAACCGTGCAAACAGGCCCAAATCACCCGCGGCGACTTCGGCAGCGCTGGCGTGGTGGGCGCTACCGCCCACATTCGCCATGGAGCGTACCAGGTTCTTACCCCACAGCAACCAACCGCCAGCCAGGTAGACGAGGGTCAGAGCCAGGCAGCCAAGGGCAACACCCATATTGCCGGTCGCCATAAAGTAGGGCACAGCAAACGCGGAACCGAAGGGCGTCACGCCCAGCCACGGCAGGTAGGGCAGCACCTCTTCCCAGTGCTTGGTCAGGTAGGTTATCGTTCCACCGAAGATAAAGCCGGCGCTCATCATCAGTAGCATGGCAACGATCATCAGGGTGTTGGCGATGCGCGGGTTATCGTTCAGCGCCATGCCCAGGCGGTTGGCGAGGCGCGCCCACACCATGAGGTTCGCAAGGCCGAGCACGCAGCAGATGAGGTACACGACCAGCGCGAGCGGTTGCGATATAAACGCGATCGCACCCAGTAGCACGGCAATGATGCTGGCAATGCCGGGGATACCCACGAACCCGCCGAGGAACTGGCCCTTCTGCAGGGTGGAGGGCTTGATGGGGAAGAGCACGAATCGGCTCTCGTCCAGGGTGCCGTCCAGTCCGCTAAAGAAAATGGGGACAATAGCCCAGGCGAGCGCAATAACCGCGCCTACCAGGAGGGTTCCGAGCTGACCGTATTCGGGTACCTCCGAGTTAGCGATAAAGTATGCGGAGCCGAGGCCGAAGAGCATACCGCCCGCGTAGAGCGCCGCAAAAATCAGGCCGATGAGCGCCCAGATGCTTCGGCGGAAGGAAGCGAGCACATACTGCCACTTTAGTGAGACGAGGTGCCCAACCATGACAATCCTTCCGAGGAGGTGCGGCCGCCGACCAGCTGCACGAATCGTTCTTCAAGGCTCATGCCGGCGCGTACTTCATCGACCGTTCCGGCGGCGAGAATACGGCCGGAGTCCATGACGGCTACGTGGTCGCACAGGCGCTGGACAAGGTCCATCACGTGCGAGGAGATAATGACAGTTCCGCCGGAGGCAACGAAGCCGCGCAGAATGTCCTGAATATTAGCGGCGGAAACCGGGTCGACCGCTTCGAAGGGCTCGTCCAGAATCAGCACGGAGGGTGCGTGGACGAGCGCGGCGGCGAGCGCAATCTTCTTGGTCATACCGGCGGAGTAGTCGGCGACGGCACGGCCCGCAGCGTCGGTCAGGTCCATGGCCGCGAGCAGGTCCTTGACGCGGGAGGCGACGGTTTCCTTATCGATTCCGTGCAGGTAGCCGGAGTAGGTGATGAGCTGTTCACCGGTGAGCTTGTCGAAGAGGTGCACGCCGTCGGGCAGCACACCCAGGTGCGCTTTGGCTTTGAGCGGGTCGGCCCACATGTCGATGCCGCGCACGTATGCGGTGCCTTCATTGGGCTTGAGCATGCCGGTGACCATGGAGATGGTGGTGGTTTTACCGGCACCGTTGCGGCCGACCAGTCCGTAGAAGGATCCGGAGGGGATATCCAGGTTGATGCGGTCGACGGCGACCTTCTGACCGAATGCCTTGGTGAGGCCGCGAATTTCGATGGCGGGTCGAGCGCCTGCCGCCGGTGCGGTCTGCGGGGTGACGGGTAGCTGAGGTGCTACCGACGCGGGAACTACAGCTTCAGGAGCTTCTGGGGCTACAGATTCGGAGGCTACAGCCTGGGGTGCTGCCTCTACTGCGGTCTCTAGTGCCGGGTTCTGCGGTGAACCTGGTTCTTGCGGGTTCGGGTCCTGGGGAAAGTGACTAGTGTTCATATTTTCACCCTATCACTCCCCATTGAGGTCTAACAGGTTTGGCGATAAAACCTGCAATATTACGTACTCACAACGCATAATATGGACATTCCTGGGTGCTATAGATGCCATCCAACCGCGCTATCAGACAGGTTGAGTCGTCTGCTCTCCCCCGCCTCAAAACCACTTCAAACCCGCGAACGCAGAACGGGCTACCGTCTACCCCACAGCCGAGTGTAGGGGTGACGATAGCCCGTCCGTATTCAAAGTTCCAGATTCAACGTTTCAGTCGGTTAGATCGGCTCATGACGTTTCCCGGGTGACAGCTGTTTTTAGAACAGCGCCATGGTCAGTGCCGCACGCGCCTTGACGGTGCGCGGGTCAGATGCACCCACCACGTCAAAGAGCTGCACGAGGCGCTCGCGCACACGCGCCTTATCGTCGGGACCTACCGCGCTGAACAGGCGCAGCAGACGGTTGTACGCGTCCTCCACGTGACCGCCCACCAGGTCCAGGTCGGCTACGTTGAACGCGGCGTCAATGTTCATGGGGTCTGCCGCGGCCGCCGCACGTTCGGTTGCCATGTCCAGGTCCTTCACGCGGGCGAGCAGTTCAACCTGTTCCAGGCCGAGCTTCGCTTCCTTATCGCCGGGGTTCTCGCTAATTGCCTTGCGGTATGCGGCGCGGGCACCCTCCAGGTCGCCGCGGTCGAGGGCGGCGACAGCTTCTGCGTGCAGGGGCGGCAGGGGCTTTTCATCTTCGGGAACGACCGGGTCGAAGCCGCCGGGCAGCTGGTACTGTGCCGCGAGCTGCAGAACCTGGGAGAGCACATCGCCGAGGTCTTCTGCGCTGACCGGGCCGGTGTAAATCGGTGCCGGGCGGCCCGCCAGAACGGCAACGCCCGCGGGCACGCCGCTCACGCCGAATGCCTGGGCAGCTTCGGGGAGCTTGGTGACGTCCACGGCGGCGCAAATCATGGTGCCTGCGGCGGAGTCAACGAGCTTCTGCACGCCTTCGAGCATCTGCAGGGAGGAGGGCGAGTGCGGCGCGTAGAGCGCAAAAATCACGGCACCCTGGCTGGAGAGCTGAACGAACTTCTGGAACTCTTCGGGGGTGTTGACCTCGTAGCGCCAGGTGGGAGCGGAGGGGGTCTGCTCGCCACCCTGTTCGCCAGCAGACTGTGCCGCTGCGTTCTGTGCCCCGGCGTTGGGGTTCAGTTCCATGGCGTTGCGTACGGAGGCGGGAATCTCCTGCGCTACCCCGTTCTGCACAGCCCCGTTCTGTGCTGCACCACCCTGTGCGACATTACCCTGTGCCGCGTTCTGGGATGCGCCGCGGTCTGCCGGATCAAAAATAATGCTCATCCTGGGCTCCTTTACGTTCTGTATCTATTGTTGCGTGCGGGCTAGATCCTTCACGCGTTCCTTCCTCTATTATCCCCACAACGCACCGTTGCCAGCGCCCGTTCTCTATCGCCTACGCTCTGAGCTCATGCCGGGGATAGCGTTTGGGCTATTGCCTGAAACCGCCCCGCAAATATCTCTCCCACATGCGCTCCCCTGCCCTTGGGATTCACCGTGGACGCCGTAACAAAGTAAACCAGCCGGTAGAATGACACAGTAGAGAAAAAATACCCGGAATGATCCGGAAAGGAAGAGCATGAGCGAGAAGAAAGCCTCAGCAGCTCACGAAGAGACAACATCGTCCGACGAGCCACGCAAGAAGGAATCCCTCACCGACCAGATAACGGAGACCTTCAGCGAGATAACCGAAAGCATTAGCCAGGTGCGTTCCAACCGCCGCCGCGCTTCCATGCCTCCTACGGATACTATTCCGGTGGTCCCCGCCGCTTCTGAGGATGCGCCTCCCGCACCGAAGGTGGTCGGCAACGGCAAGACCTCCATGATGCACAACCCGGTTGCGTTCGGTTTCCTCATGACCGTTGGCGTCGGTTTGGCACTCTTCGCCTACTACATTTTCAATAATGTGGGTGCCCTGGTGGGTTGGGTGACCGGCGCTATTTTCATTGCTCTGGGTCTGGACCCGATTGTGCGCCGCCTGGAGTCCTGGGGCATTAAGCGCGGTATCGGTGTGATCGCTGTGCTTGCTGGTTTTGCTGGCGCTGTAACCGGTCTGGTCATGACCATTGGCCCGATTATTAGCGAGCAGGCTTCTAAGTTTGTTCAGTACGCGCCGGGTATTTATCAGAACACGATCGATTCTGATTGGTACCACGAGCTTGATCAGCGCTTTGATATCAGCACCTGGGTGAACGAGAACGTCCCGAAGTTCCTGGAGTCGACTTTCTCCTCTTCGCAGGTCAATAGCTTCATGTCGAGCCTGGTTTCTGCTGGCTCTACCCTGGCGCAGAGCGTGACCGGCGTGATTATTGTGTTGTTCCTGTCCCTGTACTTCCTCACTTCGATGGACACCATCAAGGCGTGGGGTGTTCGTCTGGCGCCGGCTTCTAAGCGTGTGCGCGTCAAGTACATTACCGACAAGATTACTGAGTCGGTGGGTAACTACGTGATGGGTCAGGCTCTGGTTGCTGTTCTGAATGCTTTTGTGGCGTTCTTTATTATGCTGTTTCTGGGCTTTAGCTTCCCGCAGTTGATGGCTTTGGTGGTCATGATTCTGGCGTTCATTCCGCTGGTTGGTGGCGTGATTGCGCTGATTTTGACCTCGCTGATTCTGCTGACTCAGGGCTGGAGTCTGGCGCTGTGGTTTGCGGTGGCGTACTTCCTGTATCTGCAGGTGGAGGCGTACCTGATTTCTCCGCGTATTATGGCTCGTGCGGTGTCGGTTCCTGCCGGTGTTGCGATTATTTCGGTGGCTGCCGGTGGCGCTCTCTGGGGCGTGCTGGGTGCGCTGATTGCTATTCCGGTGGCGGCTTCGATGCTGATTCTGGTGCGTGAGGTGTTCATTCCTCGCCAGGATCAGCTGTAGTCAGCTCTAGATTCTCTACACGCTCGCTGCTCTCCCCTAGGGCAGGCATCGAGCTTAGATACGAAGGCGGCGGCTTTGGATGTTCTATCCAAAGCCGCCGCCTTTACGTTTTATACCGAGCCTTTAGAGCTCAGTGATTTCTTCTGCCACCGGGCCGTTGTACTCGGTGGGCAGTTCGGTGGGTGCACCGGTTACGATGCTGACCACGGTGTTGAGGACCTGCTGCACGGACTTCTCGCCCACCCACAGGTGCTTGCACCCCTCAAAGGGGATCACCCGAGTGCGCGGTACAGCCGCAAAACGCTCACGCGCTGCCGGAGGCTGCAGGTAGTCGTCGTGCTCGGGCACCAGCGCGTACAGCGGGTTCGAGATTTTGTTCCACTCGTCCAGCTCAGCCGGGTGCACGCGGTGCAGCGGCGGGGAGAGCAGAATAGCGCCGGTGAACTCGTTCGCGTATTCGGGCGCGTACTTGAGCACCAGCTCGGTGCCGAAGGACCAGCCGACCAGCCAGGGGTTCGGCAGGGCGCGCTCGCGTACAAACTTCAGGATTGCGTCGAAGTCCTTCTTCTCGGCAAAGCCGCCGTCAAAGACGCCTTCGCTGGTGCCGCGAATCGAGGAGGTGCCGCGAGTGTTGAAACGCAGCACCGCAATGTTCGACAGCGCAGGCAGGCGGAAGGACGCCTTCTTGTACACGTGCGAGTCCATGTAGCCGCCGTGGGTGGGCAGCGGGTGGAAGGTCACCAGGGTTGCCTTAACTTCGCCTTCGGGCAGGGCAAGTTCACCGACGAGGCGCTTGCCGTCCGCGGTGGTGACGGTGAAGTTCTCGCGGCGTGCCGGCAGAACGGTGCGTGCCTTAATGGGGGTGGGTTCAGCGGCGGTGCTGAAGACGTAGCGGGCGGGATCGAATTCCTGCTCGCGGGTGATATCGGCGGTGTTGCTCATTGCGTTCCTTCAAGAATTGGATTCGAGAATGTGGTTTTGGTCAAGAATGTAGTCTGGTCGAAATTTAGTCTTAGGCTGCACCTTATGTGCAGCGTTTCAGCCTATTTGCGGCGGGTGCGCCAGCAATGCTGATGCCAGTGCCTGCGCTCGTCAATGGCGCGGCTACGGCCCATCGTGTGGCTTTCTTGCCACACCACCAGATGCGCTGTTCTGGGCGGAATCGGGCGGTAGCATTCGGGGCAGGTGTAGGTTTTTTGGGCGTTGACGGCGGGAATGTATTGCACCAGCCAGTCGCCGTATCGGTCACGTTCCAGTCGGGGCGCAGGGTCGAGGATCCTGCTGATATCACGCCCTGCGGGTGCTTGACGGTGCCACTTATCGCTGGTGGTGCCGGATGCTCGCCTGCCGGGATGATTCTTACGTGCCATGAGCCCTATTCTACCGCGCCGCTCAGCTATCTCTACCTACCCGTCTCACACCTGTTCGCTCTGCGCTCTTCCTCATACTGGCATGGTACTCATGCTGAGGCGGTACTCCCCCGCTCTGTGCCGCGCCTCCCTACTGTGCCGTACTTCCCTACTGTGCCCCCGTACCGCGACCTGTACCAAGCTCAGGTTCCCTAGCTCATACCCTCACCTGCTAGAGCCAAACACTCGTACCTGCTAGAGTGGACGGATGCGTATTGTCATTGCTGAATGCTCCGTAGATTATGAGGGCCGCCTCCGCGCCCACCTGCCCCGCGCTACCCGCCTACTGATGGTCAAGAATGACGGCTCCGTCCTCATTCACTCCGACGGCGGTTCCTACAAGCCTCTGAACTGGATGAGCCCTCCCTGCTCCCTGCTGGTGGCTGAGCGTGAGGACGTTCCGCAAAGCATCCGTGAGGACCTGGAATCCGATGTTCAGCAGCTGTGGACCGTTCAGGCAGCTAAGAGCGATGACCGCCTCATGATTCGCATCTACAAGATTGAGCACGAGCACGCCACCGACCTGGGTGTCGACCCCGGCCTCATCAAGGACGGTGTAGAGGCTGACCTGCAGCGTCTGCTCGCCGAGCAGATCCACACTCTCGGTGAGGGCTATTCGCTGGTACGCCGCGAGTACCCGACCGCTATCGGTCCGGTCGACATCATGGCGAAGGATGCACACGGCGTATCCGTGGCGGTCGAGCTCAAGCGTGTGGGCGATATCGACGGCGTGGAACAGCTGACCCGTTACCTGGAGTTGCTCAACCGTGACCCGCTGTTGGCACCGGTGCGCGGCGTGTTTGCGGCGCAGACGATTAAGCCGCAGGCTCGTACCCTGGCTGAGGACCGCGGCATCCGCTGCGTGAGCCTGGATTACGACGCGATGCGCGGCGTGGACGACTCAGCTGACCGTCTGTTCTAGCTGACCGCCTGTTCTAAATGGCTCTAGCTAAGCGGCTACACATAGCTTGAGGGGCGCCTCCCGATACACGGGAGACGCCCCTTTTCTATGCGCACAATCTTTCCGTGCACGCTATTGCTCTGCGCGCACTCTCTTTCTGGGCACACGAGCTACCCCAGATACACCAATCGCCGGCGCCCCTCCCCTTTCAGGGTGGAACACCGGCGAGGTGTACACAGCGGTCAATTCCCCTTGTGGGAAACCGGCTTTAGATCTGTGCGTGCTTTGCGGCGATGGTCACGTGATCGTTCGAGACGGTCAAGAAACCTGCGTTGAGGATGGTCTTAATGGGTTCACCCTCAACAGGTTCAATGAGCAGCTCGCCGTCCTGTGCCAGCAGCGTGCAGGTGGGGATCATGCCCGGCAGGATGCCGAGGTCACCGCTGACGGAGCGTGCACGAACGTACTTCGCTTCGCCAGTCCACACGACGCGTTCGCGGGAAACAACTTCAACTTTCAGAGCCATGATTACTTAGCTCCAGTCTGTGCCTTGATTTCCTCGTAGCGGCGCATAACGTCGTCCATACCACCAATGTTGTAGAACGCCTGCTCGGGGATGTGGTCGACATCGCCGTTGCAGATCATCTGGAAGGACTCGATGGTGTCCTTCAGCGGAACGGTCGAACCCTCGACACCGGTGAACTGCTTTGCAGTGTAGGTGTTCTGGGAGAGGAACTGCTCGATACGACGTGCACGTGCCACGACGATCTTCTGCTCCTCGGAGAGCTCGTCCACACCCAGAATCGCGATGATGTCCTGCAGTTCCTTGTTTTCCTGCAGAATAGCCTTCACGCGAATTGCGGTGTCGTAGTGCTCCTGGCCGATGTACTGTGCGTCCAGGATTCGGGAGGTGGAGGACAGCGGGTCAATTGCCGGGTACAGACCGCGCGATGCGATTTCACGAGAGAGCTCGGTGGTCGCATCCAGGTGCGCGAAGGTGGTTGCCGGCGCCGGGTCGGTGTAGTCATCCGCAGGCACGTAAATTGCCTGCATGGAGGTGATGGAGTGACCGCGGGTGGAGGTAATACGCTCCTGCAGCAGACCCATTTCGTCCGCCAGGTTCGGCTGGTAACCCACTGCGGAGGGCATGCGGCCCAGCAGGGTGGAAACCTCAGAACCTGCCTGAGTGAAACGGAAGATGTTGTCGATGAACAGCAGCACGTCCTGGTTCTGAACATCGCGGAAGTACTCCGCCATGGTCAGACCGGTCAGTGCCACGCGCAGACGGGTTCCCGGGGGCTCATCCATCTGGCCGAACACAAGAGCGGTGTCCTTCAGAACGCCTGCTTCTTCCATTTCGACCCACAGGTCGTTACCCTCACGGGTACGCTCGCCAACACCGGTGAACACGGAGGTACCACCGAAGTTACGAGCCACACGGGTAATCATTTCCTGGATCAGCACGGTCTTACCCACGCCTGCACCACCGAACAGACCGATCTTACCGCCCTTGATGTAGGGGGTCAGAAGGTCGATGGACTTAATACCGGTCTCCAGCATTTCGGTGGAGCCTTCCAGCTCTGCGAAGCCGGGAGCGGCACGGTGAATCGGCCAGTAGGTGTCAGCCTTAATCTCGGAGTTCGGCACGTCGAGTGCGTCACCAAGAACGTTGAAAATGTGGCCCTTCACGCCGTCACCAACGGGGACGGAGATCGGTGCGCCGGTGTCGACTACAGCCTGACCGCGGACCAGGCCGTCAGTCTGCTGCAGGGAGATAGCGCGAACGATCGAGTCGCCCAGGTGCTGTGCGGTCTCGAAGGTGATGGTGCGGGTGCGACCGTCGAGGGTCAGCTCGGTGGTCAGAGCGTTGTAAATCTCGGGGACCTGACCGGCGGGGAACTCGACATCGACCACGGGGCCGATGACGCGGGCAATACGACCCGTTGCGCCCTGAGTCGGTGCGGAGACCGATTCGTTGTAGGTGGCAGTCATATTTCTCACTTACTTAGAAAGTTTGGACAGTTGATGGCTTCGTTGGCGTACCAATACTAGGAGCCGAGGGCGTCTGCGCCGCCCACGATTTCGGAGAGCTCCTGAGTAATTTCCGCCTGACGTGCGTTGTTCATCAAACGGGTGTACTTGGTAATCAGCGTCTCAGCGTTGTCACCTGCGGTCTTCATTGCGCGCTGGCGGGATGCCAGCTCACTTGCTGCTGCCTGCAGGAGGCAGGAGAAGATACGCGATGCAATGTAGCGCGGCAACAGCGCGTTGAGCACTTCCTCAGCGGAGGGCTCGAACTCGAAGGATGCCGCCTGCTCGTACTCAGCCTTGGTCAGTTCCTGGTCGGGAACGATTTCCTCGCCCATAGCCTTTGCGTCACCCACGTGGATGGGCAGCAGGCGCAGAATCTTGGGTTCCTGAACAACCATCGACTTGAACTCGGTGTATACGATGTGCAGTTCGTCCACGCCGCCCTCTTCGAAGGGCAGGTCGTAGGCTTCGAGCAGCGCGTCACGAATCTCGACGGCGGTTTCGACGCGAGGTGCATCGGTGTGGCCCTCCCACGCACGGGCGTAGGGGCGCTCACGGAACTCGAAGTAAGCCTTTGCCTTACGACCAACCAGGTACAGCTGTACCTCCTGGCCGTTAGAGCGCAGCCTCTCAATCAGAGATTCGGTACGACGCAGGATAGCGGAGGAGTACGAACCTGCCAGACCGCGGTCACTGGTAACAACCAGGATTGCGGAGCGGCGGTGTTCGTAGGCTTCGGACTCGTTCGGCTTGTGAATCAGCGGGTGCTTAATACCGTGCTGAGTCGCAACCGCAGTCACCACGCGGGTCAGAGCGTTCGCGTAAGGTCCGGCTGCCTGAGCAGCGTTACGAGCCTTGTTAATGCGGGAGGTCGCGATCATCTCCATCGCCTTGAAGATCTTCTTCATAGACGACGTCGAAGCAATCTTCTGTCGGTAAACCCTAATCTGGGCTCCCATAGAGCTTCCTTTCTCCTTGCTTTCTGCCCCGCCCCAGCCTCATAGCTGAGGCGGGGAGAAGGCGAGGACTAATCGCTAACCGATGGTTTCCTGAGTGATGTCGCTATCGCGAGCTGCCTTGTGCTCCTCGTGACCTGCGTCGACGAGGTGGCTGCTGCCCTCAGACTTGAAACCCTGCTTGAAGTCAGCAACTGCGGACTTCAGAGCTGCAACGGTGTCATCCTCAAGCTTGCCGGAGGAAGCGATATCGGTCAGTACCGAGGTCTTGTGACGCAGGTACTCGATGAATCCTGCCTCGAAGCGCAGCACGTCGGAAATCTCGATGTCGTCGAGGTGACCGGAGGTACCAGCCCAAATGGAGACAACCTGCTCTTCAACTGCGTACGGGGTGTACTGCGGCTGACGCAGCAGCTCGGTCAGGCGAGAACCGCGGGTCAGCTGTGCCTTGGTAGCGTCGTCCAGGTCGGATGCGAACATTGCGAACGCTTCCATTGCACGGTACTGTGCCAGCTCCAGCTTCAGGGTACCGGAGACCTTCTTCATAGCCTTGGTCTGTGCGGCACCACCAACACGGGAGACGGAGATACCGACGTCGACTGCCGGACGCTGGTTAGCGTTGAACAGGTCGGACTGCAGGAAGATCTGGCCGTCAGTAATGGAGATGACGTTGGTCGGAATGAAGGCGGAAACGTCGTTTGCCTTGGTCTCAATGATCGGGAAGCCGGTCATCGAGCCTGCGCCCAGGTCGTCAGAGAGCTTAGCGCAACGCTCCAGCAGGCGGGAGTGCAGGTAGAAGACGTCACCGGGGTATGCTTCACGTCCCGGCGGGCGGCGCAGCAGCAGGGACACAGCGCGGTATGCTTCTGCCTGCTTCGACAGGTCGTCGAAGATGATGAGGACGTGCTTGCCACCGTACATCCAGTGCTGGCCGATAGCCGAACCGGTGTAGGGTGCCAGGTACTTGAAGCCTGCTGCGTCAGATGCGGGAGATGCCACGATGGTGGTGTACTCCAGCGCGCCGCGAGTCTCAAGGGTGTGGCGGACAGCTGCAATGGTGGATGCCTTCTGGCCAACAGCCACGTAGATGCATCGAACCTGCTTCTCGGGGTCACCGGAAGCCCAGTTGTCCTTCTGGTTCAGAATGGTGTCGATCGCGATAGCGGTCTTACCGGTCTGGCGGTCACCAATGATCAGCTGACGCTGACCGCGACCGATCGGAATCATCGAGTCGATTGCCTTCAGACCGGTCTGCAGCGGCTCGTGAACCGACTTACGCTGGGTCACGCCGGGAGCCTGCAGCTCCAGTGCACGGCGACCTTCGGACTCAATGGGGCCCAGGTCATCGATCGGGTTACCGAGGGGGTCAACAACGCGACCGAGGTACGCGTCGCCAACGGGCACCGAGAGGACCTCACCGGTGCGGTGTACGACCTGGCCCTCTTCAATACCGGTGAAGTCACCCAGGACAATCACACCAATATTGCGGGTATCCAGGTTCTGTGCGAGGCCGAGGGTGCCGTCTTCGAAACGAAGCAGCTCATTCGCCATAACCGAGGGAAGACCCTCGACACGAGCGATACCGTCGGAGGCCGATACAACTCGACCCACCTCAACACGTTCTGCATTGCCGGGTTCGTAAGACGCTGCAAACTCGTTCAGCGCATTACGGACATCTTCGGCATTGATGGTCAGTTCGGCCATCTTGTGTCCCTGCTCTCTCATTGTGGTTGCGTTCCGTCAACGGAACCAACCGAAACTTGCAATTCGGGTTGAACGGGCGGGCAATGCCGCCGCTTCTGCGAAGGAGGCATCAGCCACGCACCCGCTACCCGAGGTATCTTCTAAATCACCGTTGCGACGAACGGTTCAGCGTCGCTAGCTTGAGCCGCTAGCCGATGGAACGAGTCAGGTCGGACATGCGGGTCTCGACGGTACCGTCGATCACCTCGTCGCCCACCTGAACACGCAGACCGCCCAGAACGGCGGGGTCCACCGAAACGTCGAGCTTCAGCTCACGGCCGTACACGGCGTTGAGCGCGCGACCGAGACGTTCAAGCTGTGCCTGCGACAGCGCAATCGCGCTAGTTACTCGCGCAATGTAACGGTTCTGTCGCGTGACGATGATTTCTGCGAACTCATCGGCTACCCGTGCAGCGTGACGGCCGCGGGGGTTGGAGCCAACTCGTTCGAGCAGAAGCACACCTTCGGCGGTGGTGGCGGGGCCACCGAGCGCCACGGCGAGCTTCTTCTTTGCTTCTTTGCTTGCCTGATGGTCGGACAGCGCTTCCTGCGCCTGAGCGTTGGAATCAACGGTACGCACAAAGGTGAGTAGTTCGTTGAGCACCTCGTCCAGGGCATCCACGCCACCGCGAGACTGAGCCGATGCGGTCACGGCGAGCACTGCTGCACGCTCCAGGGCGTTCGCCAGATCTGCATCATCAGACCAGCGCTGAGCCACCGCATTGGTGAACACAGCCATAGCCTGTGAAGAGATTTTGCCGCCGAAGACGGTGTTAGCGATACCCTGACGTGCTGCTGCATCACGCGAAGAATCGGTGACAGCACGGCGCAGGGTGCCGTTGTGGTCGAGAACATCAACCACAGCGAAAAGCTCGCTCGCCAGGTTCAGAGGCTGCAGGGAAGCGTGAGCTTCCAGCACCTCTTCCACCTTGCTCAGTGATTCAGTAGATACTCCTGCCATTACCGAGCCGCACCTGCGTTCTGCTTCTCGGTTTCAAGGTCAGCAAGAAAACGATCTACCACACGGGCCGATCGCTCATCATCGTTGAGGGCTTCGCCCACAATCTTGCCGGCAAGGGTCGTAGCAAGAGTGCCAACCTCGGAACGGAGGGACACTGCTGCTGCCGCACGCTCTGCCTCGATAGCCTTTGCTGCATTATCGCTAATGCGCTGAGCCTCAGCGGTTGCACGCTCGCGAGCATCGGCAATGATTGCCTCGCCCTCTGCGCGTGCCTCTTCACGAATCTTCTGAGCCTCCAGTCGAGCGCTTTCGAGCTGCTGGGTGTACTCATCGCGAGCCGCTGCAGCCTCTGCCTGTGCCTTCTCGGCCTTGGCAAGGCCACCTTCGATTGCTTCCTTACGGTCCTGGTAGATCTTCTCGAACGCCGGGACAACGTACTTAGCAACGATGTAGTAGAGGATCAGGAATCCGATGAGGGTAATGACAATTTCCCCGACGTCGGGAATCAGGGGGTTCGAAGTTGCCTCCGCTCCCCCGTCGCTTGCCAGATAAATCATGGAGGGAATCCTGTTCTATGGGATGGGTCGTTTAGGATGTGGCAGAGCCGGTTACTTGATGAAGACGAGAACCAGGCCCAGAATTGCCAGTGCCTCGACCAGTGCGAAGCCCAGGAACAGCATGGGCTGCAGGGTCTTCTGGGACTCGGGCTGACGAGCAACGCTGGTCATGTATGCCGCGAAGATCAGACCCACGCCGATGCCGCCGCCGATAGCTGCCAGACCGTAGCCAACCGCAGTGATGGAACCAACCATTATTTTTCCTTTCAACAGTGTTCGACCGGGAACATACCCGGACCGAACAGAGTTTGATTTGAGTTAATAGCCCGCACAGTGAACGTGTGGGTTGCTTTATTCACGCCCAATGACGAACGCGAAAACCTAAAAAACTAGAGAGTTTAGTGTCCCTCGGAAACCGAGCCCTGCAGGTACACAGCCAGCAGCAGAGCGAACACATAAGCCTGGATGCACTGAATCATGAATTCCAGGAAGTACAGGAACATGCCCAGAGCACCGGGAGCAATAGCAGCCAGGTAGCCGATGCCGCCCAGAGTCTCAACCATGTAGGTCACCATGCTGGACGCAACCATCAGCGCCAGGTGACCACCGAACATGGTCGCGAAGAGACGCAGTGCGTGAGTTGCGGGACGAATCAGCAGGTTCGAGAAGAACTCGATCGGGATCAGGATGGGGTAAATCCACACCGGCAGACCCGAAGGCATGGTGATGTCCTTGAAGAAGCCGCCCAGGCCCTTGCGCTTGATGCCAACGCCAACCCAGGTCAGGTATGCCACGCCAGCCAGTGCGTAGGCGCTACCGGGGTGGGAGAAGGAGGGCAGCTGAACAAACGGAATCGACCCGAAGAGGTTGTTCACCAGAACAAAGAAGAAGGAGGCGAACAGAATCGGCACGAAAGGCTTGTAGTGCTGAACGCCCAGGGTTTCCTTGCCGAGGGAGTTACGAGCAAACATGTAGCCGGATTCAGCAATGAACTGAGTCTTGCCGGGAACCATGGCACGCTTACGTGCTGCGGTGAGGAAGAAGACCGCAATAATCACCACGGACAGCAGAATCAGTACGTTCTGCTTACCGAAAGCGAAATCACCAATGGTGAAGAAGGGGGGCAGATGCATGTCTTCAGGGGTCGGCGGCACATAGGCTTCCGCGAGGATCAACCCGTTCTCGATCAAAGCAAGTCCTTTCTTGCTACTAGTGGCTATCAAGAGCCCATGTCTGCCTATAAACGACTGACATGCTAACTACATGGATGAATGTGTGACCTAGCGGTCCGCGTTCAATGACCTAACGGTCTTTATTCTGCCTGGTCATGTGGGTAAAGACGAGGGTCAAACCTCCGACAGCGCCAATCAAGACGCCAACCCACACCAGCCAGGTGGTGGAGAAGACCAGGTCACCGAGGTAACCGATGCCTCCCCACACCGCTACACCGATGATCAGATAGAGAATCGACATGACGGCGCCGGAGAGACCTCCGTCAGATACCAATTCTCCGGTGGTGCGGAGCTTTTTATCTCCGTCCCACCACTTCTTCTCTTCGGCCAAACGTTTTTCCTTTCAAACACCAATCGTGTTACCGACCATGGTCTTCCGAGTCGGTGTCGAAGTACAAAATTCTTAGTCGTGCGATGCTGACTGTTTCAATAACAATCCACAGAATCACGCCGGTACATGCGCCTGCGAGAGTCCAACCGTGCCTCAGATTCTCGGGGAATGGCACAAACATCAATACCAGACCGAGCAGAGCGATCTTCACGAGGTAGCTCACCACCAGCGATTTGGGTACACCCCAGTCGAAAATGGGAGCAACCAACATAACTAATACGCCCAGAGTGAAGCATATATAGATTATCAGAAAGCCCAATGTTATTCCTAGCGCGCCCACGGGGCCCGCAAACAGGTACGCACTCATCATACCGCCCAACCAAGCCAGCAGAGAGTAAGCCGATACTCTGTAGAACAAAAATTTCCAGGAAAGCTCTTGACTCTCGAAAGAAGAGGCCTTCAAACCTGCTTGAGCACGCTCTCGGCGGCGTTTCTGCTGCTTCTTGCGCTCTGCCGGCGGATACCACAGAACGTCCACCACGCGCCTCCAGAGAGGCTCTGCAGGAGCCTCAGCCGAAGGTTTAGAGTGTTCAGAAACCATTAGTGTTTCTCCCCACGATTCTGATTAGACTGCGTCGAAGAAGAGGAAGCAGAAGAAGGCTGACCCGCACGATCCTTCACCGAATCCGGCATGATCGGCTCCGGATGCAGCGAGGTCGGCTCCACATTCTCAGGAGTCGCAGGAATACCAGTTGCCGAGGTCAAAGAGCCGGTAGCAGGCTCCGAAGTTGCCGACTTCGCCTTCGACACCGAACCCTTCGAATCCGCTGCAAAACGCTTCGACAGGTCAATCGTAGAGGTAGGAGCCTCACCGCCAAAGAGCTGCGGCATACGCAGATACACCACCAGCACGGCAAGCGCCACAAGAACGACGCCCACGGTCGCCACCACAGATCCCGCAGCATACAGATCAGATGCAAACGCCAACAGCACCCACACCAGAATGGTCGTACCCGTCACCACGGCGGTCGAACCAAGGTGGCTGAAACCAACATCCGTCAGACGCTGATACGTGTGAGTACGGTGCGGCTTGTACCACTGCTCCCCCGCCATAAAACGACGGAACAGAGTCGTACCCGCGTCCGCCAGATAAGTCATCAGCGGAGCAAAAGCCAGCAGGAACGGAACATCCGCAAACCACGCACCCACAGCCAACGTGCCCAGCGCCGCGCCCAAAACATAAGAACCCGCATCGCCCAAAAACACGTTCTTACCCGGGCGCACATTCCACGGCAGGAACGCCGCAAAAGCACCGGCAACCGCCACACCAGCCAAAGCCAGCCACGGCAGGTTCACCATCCAACCGGTCAGCGCATACGCCAAACCAGCCACCAGACCGTGAGCACCAGAAATGCCGTTAATACCGTCCATAAAATTCGCCACGTTAATGTAGCCGGCAATAAAAATTGCGCCAAGAATCAGTACCAGAACGTTCGTGCCCTGCACCGTCGCGAAGCTCACGCTCACCAGTACGCCAATCACCAGCTGCAGTCCCGCACGACGCACAATGCTCACGCCGCGAATATCCTCCAGCCAACCCAAAGCGAGAGCACACAGAATCGCCGCGGCAATCGTCACCGCCAGCTGCAAAGACTCAGCAGAACGGTACGTCCAGCCGAACAGGGTAGCCGCCACAAACGCTACAAAGGTCGCGGCCGCAGTCGCCAAGCCCATACCGCGGTAAGTCGGAGCAGTATGCGAAGAACGCTCATTAGGAACATCCACCATGTTGTAGCGATGCAAAATCGGGCGCACCGCAAACGGCAAAAGGGCACCCAAAACAAAAGCAAGAGCAAAAATGCTCAACAGCTCAGAAAAGGAGGTCATACCAGCTCCAAGGCATTGGCGCCGCTCCCCTGGACGCAAGCTCCAGAATCGCAGCTAAAGGACGATGTGTGCGTAGTGTGTGTTTACTTCGTATTCTATAGAACTCTTCAGTAGCCCGGGACTAAACGTTACAGGATCTCTCCATACGTTCTGCATATTCTGCGTCCTGAAATGTTCTACACCCGAGAAAGAGAAAACACCGGATACCGCACCCGCCACGCAAGTGCAGCATCCGGTGTTATTCCGTAAAGATTAGAACGTCTGCGCATCCGCCAAAGTACGCGGATCAGGGGCACGCTCCAGGCCATGACGCTCATAGCCGCTGTGCTCCCGATAGTTCTGAATCCACAGCTTATAATCGAGCTCATCAGGGTCAAGTGCCGGGGCACTCGACCGGGAAATATACCGGTTCTCCTCGCTCGGCACCAGCTTCTCGGTACCGCCGAAGAGAGTCTCATCCAGCTTCTCACCCTTGCGAAGACCAATCTCCTTGATCTCTACGTCATACCGCTCATACGCCTGGCGCATCGCCTTCGCAACGTCCAGAATCTTGACCGGCTGGCCCATATCCAGCACCATAACCTCGCCCGGGCGACCAATCGCACCGGCAAGCATCACCAGCAGGCAGGCATCGGTAATCAGCATGAAGTAACGGGTCGCGCGCTTATCCGTCAGGGTAATCGGACCACCCGAAAGAATCTGCTTCGTAAAGAGCGGCTTAATCGAACCGCGCGAACCAAACACGTTACCGAAACGAACCGACACGTAGGTGTTACCGGTCTTCTCGCCAAAGTACGCGGTCAGACGCTCCGCCACGCGCTTGGACTGGCCCAGCGCAGTCTTCGGATCCGCCGCCTTATCAGTCGAAACGTTCACGAAGGTCTTCACGCCCACCGCCTCCGCGGCACGCAACACGTTCAGAGTGCCCAAGGAGTTCGTCTTCCACGCCTCCTGCGGGTACGCTTCCAGCGCCGACACATGCTTCAAAGCCGCAGCATGGAACACCACCTCGGGGCGACGGTCACGGAAAATCTCCAGCAGATTATCGCCCTCACGAATATCAGCCAGAATAATGCGGTCATCATCCAGGCTCGACTCGTGAGTAATCGAAACCTTCGTCTCCATCAGCAGAGTCTCATCATGATCAAGCATCATGAGGGTCTCCGGCTCAAACTCGCTAATCTGACGGCACAGCTCAGAACCAATCGAACCGCCCGCACCCGTAACCAGCACGCGCTTACCGTGCAGGTACGAACGCAGAATATCGCGGTCAATATCGTAGTTAATCTCACCACGAATCACGCGCATCAGGTCGTTATCGCTCGCGGTAATCAGACGCTCACCCATCAGTCGAGCATTCGCACTACTAATACGCTGAACCTCAACCTTAAGCTTACGCATGCGGTTACAAAAGGACTCGAAGTAATCCTCCGACATATCCGAAATCGTCACCAGAATCTTACGAGTACCCGACTCACGAATCACCTGCTCCAGCTCACGGTAAGTAGTAATCACCGAAATACCGTGGAACTTCGTACCAGCCTTCAGCTGGTCATCATCGAAGACCGCAACCGGGCGAAGCTTCGCATCCTCATCGTGCAGCATCGAATCCATGACCATGCCGCCGATAAAGCCAGCACCGTACACAATCACCGGCTCACCGGTCAGCTCACGCACAGCACCGCGCTCAGTGTACACACGCTTCGCCATGCGAGCGCCCGCCATCATAATCAGGCTAAACGCCGCCGCAATCGCAGGCACACTATGCGGAATATGCGGCAGACCCAACAGCTCATCCACAAAGGAGAAAGCAGTCAACGCCGCACCCGCGCTCAAAGCAGCCGCGCCGGCACGCCACGACTCGTCAAACGAACCGTACGAATACACGCCGTTATAAATCTTCACGCCCGCCAGACCAATGACCAGGTGCAGAACCACAGCCAACGTAGCGGTCATCGTCAACGACGCCGGGTGAATAATATCGAACACCGAGCCGTTACTGAGCAGCACACTATAGCGGAGCATGTACGCGAACAAAACCGACAGAACCCAGGCGCTCGAATCAATCAGCGCCTGCGCAATCAGCCACCATGGCTTACGCTCATACAGGCGGTTCACCAGCATCGTGCCAGAGTCACCCTCCGTCACCATCGTGCCGCGCTGGGCCGCCTTCCGCATCACCACATGAGCGTGAGGTTTCAACTGAGCCACTACATGCCTCCTTCAGATGCGGTACCAGAAGAACGAGAAGAAGCACGAGCCGTCAAAGACGACAACGCACGAAACGCCGAACGGCGCGCCTGCTCAGGAACAAAACGGTACACACTACGCACCGCCATATTCTGAGCCCACTGAAGCTTAGAAATACCGTGACCGGTGTACAGTCGACGCTGAATCGCCACATCCTGCAACCAGGCGTCCACTCCCCCGCGCTTCGTGTACGCGCCCGCGCCCACGCGGTAACGCACCAGAGCCTCGGGGATATTACCCAGACGGTAGCCGGCATCGCGCAGACGCATCCACAGCCACCAATCCTCCGCGCCGGGCACGAACTCGTAACCGCCCAGCTGCTGCACGGCGCTCTTCACGAACGCCACCGACGGGTGATAAATCGGGTTGCGCGAATCCATCGCACTGAGCAGACGCTCAGAATCAACAATCGCCTCGCGGGTCGACTCCACCGCAGTATTGCTTTCGTTCACCTCAAGCATGGCAGAGCCCAGCACCGTGTAGCCGCCCTGCACCAGGGCAGGAATCAGACGCGCAAAACGATTCGGCTCAGACAGATCATCAGAATCAGCACGAGCCACCAGCTCATAGGTGCACGCCTGCAGACCGGCGTTCAGCGCCTCCGCCAAACCAACATTCTGAGCCAGCTCCACCACCTGAATCGGCGGGCAATCCAGGTTCTCGGCACGCTGAACCCAACGATCCACCACGGCATCTAGCTCGGGGGTCAGCGGACCGTCCTTCACCAAAACCAGCTCGGAAGGACGCACCGTCTGGTTCAGTAGATTCGACTCCAACGCCTGATCCAGATAGGCGGGGTTCTCCTTAGCGTACACGCTCATCAGCACCGAGAAATCGGGTACAGAGCTCACGCAACCGCGCGCCTTCTCAGAGTCAGCGGGGCTTTCATCGGATGCAGGCACGCCGTAGCGGCCCGGGAAAGTCAGCGGGTAAATACCCTCAAGCACCTGAGCATTCGGGCGAGGCGCGCGCAAGCCATCACGCACACCATTGAGGAAATATCCCAGATAGGTGCGGCGGTCATCAGTACGCAGAACAGTAGAAATCCACAGACGCGCCGACGAGCCACCATAGAGCAACTTCTCCAGCGGGTTCAGGGTACGCGAACGGGTAAAGACCCACAGCTTATTGCGCACATCGTTATAGAAACGCGGACCCGGGTCAGCGTTCGTCGTGCCAAAAGTCTTCGTGTGGTGCTTAGCCACCGAAGAAGGCACCGCAATACCGTCACGGTGATGAATCAGACGAGTCGAAAACTCGAAGTCATCATTCCAAATGAAGAACTCAGCAATCGGCAAACCACCGTTACGGCGAATAGCCTGCGCATCCATCAGAATCGACACGAACGAGGCACTACGAATCGGACGGGCACCCACCGCCTGCGCACGAGCATGACGCTGCTCCCCCGCCGCAAACATCGTGCGCGGAGTGTTCATCGGGTGGTCCTCGCCGTTCGTCCACACCACACGAGAGGCCACCACCGCGGGGCGCTGCGAAGGCACCGGCGAATAGTTCATCCAGGCGGCAACCGCCTCCGACAGGGTGTTCCCGGTCGGCTCGGTGTCATCATCCATAACCCACACCAAATCCGGGTTATGGCGTTCCAGGGCGCGATCAATACCCACCGCGAAACCGCCAGCACCGCCCATATTGCTCTCCAGACGGATACAATCCACCGGCAGCTCATAGTCCAGGGCACGCAAATACTCGGCAGTACCGTCCGTGGAGGCGTTATCAACAATCACCACCGCCGCAGGCACACGCTCACCAGAAGCGATACCGGCGAGGGTCTTCGGCAGCAGGTCCTCACGGTTATAAGTCACCACCACGGCAACCGTGCGGGGATACTCGTTCAAAGAATCGTGAGAAGAAGACTGATCGGAAGAAGGCTGGGCAAAAGCGGTCACGTCGCTGTACTTTTCTGCCATAAATTCTCCCTCCGCGGCGCGATGCGCCTGAATCAGCCGGTACGCGATATACCCATATCGTACTGGGCGCTTCTGGTGTTTCTCGCGCCCGCGGCATTCAACCGTGTGGATATATCGCTCAAAGAAAATATTCTACCTGCGGTCTCCACTAGAGAGTGAACCATCACCCCAAAAGACGCACTTTATGACAGATAAACAACCGAATTCAGTTGATTTATCCGTATAGCGGACGCACCCGCACACCCAGTTTTGGGTGTCTATCAAGCTACCAGCTTCACAGCCTGTGTTTGCGCTGTGCACCCCGTGCGAAAAAACGACCAGAGACCGAATAAAACCCCACAAATTCCCCATAAACTGTTCAAATATGGGAAAGTTGAAATGACCCCATTTTTCCCCGCAACGTACGCGGGCTCGTGAGAGGTAAAAGAGATGTCCGAATCCAAGTGGAAAGTCATTGGCGCCAGCGGCTTCGTTGGTTCCTCCATCGTCGCGCGTCTGAACGCAGAAGGTATCAGCGTTGATCCCATCGAGGCACCTCGACTCGCAACCCGAGCCCTCGACGTAGACAGCATCATCGACGAAGCAGACCAGCTTGAAGGCATCATCGACTCCCTCGCAGAAGCCTTCGCAGGCGCGCAGGTCGTCGTCAACGCAGCGGGTCTCGCAGCACCCAACATGCAGGATCTGCCCCCGCTCGTCGGCGCAAACGCCCTGCTTCCCGCCGTAATTGCCATCGCCGCACAGCGAACCGGCGTACGCCGCGTCATCCATCTCTCCTCCGCAGCGGTACAGGGCCCGCGCCTCGTGCTGGACGCGTCCGAAGAGACCAACCCGTTCAGCGCCTACTCCTTCTCCAAAGCACTCGGCGAAGAAGCGTTGCTCGACCTGCAGGACTACTTCCTCGAAGAGCACCCCGACTGCGCACCCGAACTGTGCATCCTTCGCGCAACCAGCGTGCAGGGCCGCGGCCGACGCACCACCGAACTCTTCGCCAAGATGGCATCCTCCCCCTTCGCATCCGTTGCCGGTGCTGGCACCGGCAAGTCCCCGGTTTCCAGCGTGCACGCCCTCGCAGAATTCGTGGTCATGCTCGGCACCTTCCCCGGCGAGCTACCCACCATCGTGCTGCAGCCCTGGGAAGGCGCAACCGTCGCCTCCGCATCCGTGGATGCTGGTCGCCGCCACCCGCACCGCCTGCCCGAGTGGCTCTGCCGCGCGGCCGTCAAGGCGGGCTACACCGTCTCCGAGCTGATGAATGACAAGTTCGCAGGCTCCGTGCGCAAGGTCGAGGTCATGTGGTTCGGCCAGGGCATCGACGACTCCTGGGCACGCGACAACAACCTTCTGCCCACCCCGCGCGTGCGTGAAGTACTGCGCAACGCCCACACCGCGCTGGGCAAGAAGAAGGACCGCCGCTTCGAGAAGAACTAGGTAGCGCGCGTGCTCTCCTAAAGGTGCACGACCTGAGGCACACAGCCTAGTTGCGCGCCTCTAGAGGGCTCATCACGAAAGGGAACCCCCGATATATCTGAACGATATATCGGGCGTTCCCTTATACGTTTAATGCTCACAAAAGCTTTAGAGGTGATCCTCCGGGGCGTCCTTCTGCTCGGTCTTAGCGTCAGATTCAGTCTTGGTAGCCTCAGCCTTAGCGTCTTCAGCCTTAGATTCTGCCGACTTAGCCTCGCTCTGAGCGGGTGCACTCTTAGCGGCAGTCTCAATCTTCAACTCGCCAAAGACCAGCGCGCGAGCAGTATCAGCAGGAACCGGGTGAGTCTGCGGCTCATCCGCACGAACCGGCTTCGGAGTGTTGTCACGGTAGCCGCGCGAACGCTCCTGATCCACGCCAGTGCTGAAAGCAGAAGACAGAGCCGAAGTAGCGCCCAGCAGGGACGCAGCGACAGAACCGGCAACCGGTGCCGAAGCGCGACGAGCAGGCTCACCGCTCACAGTGTGGGTGCTGTCCCACTGCTCGTACGCCTCATCCAGGTCAGCCTGCTCATCCAGAGCACGCTCAGAAGGAGCCGACTCAGACGACGCGGAAGAAGCAGCCTCGGCCTCCTCAACCTTACGAGCCGCCTGCTCGTCAGCCTCCGCACGAGTCAGAATGGTCGGAACGACCTCGCGTAGCTCCTCCACCGAAATCGCGCCCTCACGAACCACCACGTAGGGGAAGGAGGTGCAATCCAGAATCGTCGACGGTGCCGGGTCACGCTCAGTCACCACAACCACGCCGTCCTCATTCGGCTCAGACTCAAGCGGCTTAGGACGAGCGCCACCGTCAATCACCACGGCAACGTCCTCACCCAGGGAATCCATGGCGGTCTGTGCGTCCAGTGCGGCTTCCTGACCGGTCTTGTTCGCGCTCGAAACCGCCAGCGGACCGTGCTCAGTCAGCAGCTTCAGGGCGAACTCATCATCGGGAACACGCACGGCAACAGTACCGCGGGTCTCACCCAAATCCCAGCTCAGCGACGGGTACGCGTGAAGAATAATAGTCAGCGCGCCGGGCCAGAAGCGACCACCCAGGTCGTAAATATCGTCCGGAACGTCGTCGACCACGCCAGCGAGCGCAGCAAGATCAAAGATCAGCACGGGCGGCGGCATGGTGCGGTCGCGGCCCTTATCTGCCAGCAGCTTGGCAACGCCCTGATGCGAGAAAGCATCGGCGGCAATACCGTAGACGGTATCGGTGGGCATCACAATCGTGTCGTGCGCCTTCAGCGCCTCGCGGGCAGCCTCGATAGCCTCGCGGGTCTCAGTTTCAGTCGTTACGGGGTACAGCTTTGCAGTCACGGGTCTTATTCTCTCATGTTTTTCTGGATGCGGCGAGACACCGGCACCCACAACGCGCCATGTGGAAGCACTCTTCCGGGGGTTCACCATATCTCACCGGCTCTAAGCTAGCTGAGGAGGCGGACGCGTTGCCTTCACGCAGCCCTGCACGGGCTAGGTGGTGCATCTACTAGTCTAAAGGCTCTAGTGGGCGCGGTTTATAACCGACGCTATGACGCGGACGATTATTCAGGTCACGCACCGGGTAGCAGCCCTCGAAGCCAACACGCGCCAACAGCTCGGCGACGGCGTCTTCCTGGGTGTCGTCGTGCTCCATGATGAACAGGCCGCCGGGGGCAAGAAGCTCGAAGGCGCGGGCGGCGATTGCGGAGGGCATCTGCATGCCGTCCTCTCCCCCTCCGTACAGTGCCATGTCCGGGTCGTGCAGAGCGGCTTCCGGGTCGGCGGGTACGTTCGCCGGCGGAATGTACGGAGGGTTAGAGAGCACCGCGTCGAAGGTTCCGGCAAGTTCGGGCAGGGCGGTGAGGGCGTCCCCCTGAACCAGGTGCACGCCGAGCGGCTCCAGGTTCTTGCGGGTGTAGGGGATGGCGTCTTCGGAGAGCTCTACCGCGAACACCTGGGCGTTCGGCAGTTCGCTCTTGATCGCCGCGGCGATAGCCCCGGAGCCGGTGCACAGGTCGACGATGCGCAGCTGACCGGTTGCCGAATCGGTGCGGGGTGCTAGCACCTTGAGGGCTTCTTCGACGAGTAGCTCGGTCTCAGGGCGGGGTACGAACACGCCCGGCCCGACTGCCAGTTCTAGGCGGTAGAAGGGAGCGGAGCCGGTGATGTGCTGCAGCGGTTCGCGGCAGGCGCGGCGGGCGACCAGCGCCTCGTACTCTGCAACCTGTTCGGGGGTGAGCCGCTCCCCCATCAGCGCGGCGTGCTGTAGGCGTGAGCGTGAGCCGTCGTAGAGCAGGTGCGCGGCGAGGAGCTCGGCGTCCACGCGGGGGCTGGGCACCTGCGCCAGTGCCGCGGTGGCGCGCGTAAGCACCTGCGCGAGTTCTTCCCCACGCGGGTCGTGCACATTCACCTTCATGAGCTCTCCTCCTCATCTCTCAACGACTCAAAGCCTATCGCGGCATACAGGTGAGGGGCTCCACCGCCGTAGCGGCGAGCCCCCTCACCAACATCTCATACCGTTTCAAAGAATCGGCACGAGCAAATACAGAACTACTTCTGTTCCTGGCCCACCTGAGCGAGGCGGTGCGCCTCGTCCATCTCAATAGCGGACTGAACCACAGGCTCCAAATCACCATTCAGCACAGCATCCAGGTTGTACGCCTTGTAGCCGGTACGGTGATCCGCAATGCGGTTCTCCGGGAAGTTGTACGTACGGATACGCTCCGAACGGTCCATGGTACGCACCTGCGAAGCACGGTGTGCCGCGTTCTCAGCGTCAATCTGCTCCTGCTGGTGAGCCAGCAGTCGCGCACGCAACACGCGCATCGCGGCTTCACGGTTCTGCAGCTGAGACTTCTCGTTCTGCATCGCCACGACAATACCGGTCGGCAGGTGGGTAATACGCACCGCCGAGTCAGTGGTGTTCACCGACTGACCACCAGGGCCCGAAGAACGGTACACGTCAATCTTCAGGTCGTTCTGGTTAATCTCGATTTCCTCGGGCTCATCCACCTCGGGGAACACCAACACACCGGCGGCGGAAGTGTGAATACGGCCCTGAGACTCAGTCGCCGGAACACGCTGCACACGGTGCACGCCACCCTCATACTTCAGGTGCGCCCACACGCCCTCAGCCGGCTCATTCGAGGAGCCCTTAATAGCAATCTGAGCGTCCTTGTAACCGCCAACATCGGTGCTGGTCGAAGAAATAATCTCAGTCTTCCAGCCCTTGTGCTCGGCGTAACGCATGTACATGCGCAGCAGGTCACCAGCGAACAGAGCCGCCTCGTCACCACCGGCACCAGCCTTCACCTCAAGAATGACGTTACGGCCATCATCCGGGTCACGCGGAATCAGCAGGCGGCGCAGCTTCTCCTGAGCAACCTCCAGCTCCTCCTCCAGACCGGGAATCTCCGCCGCGAAATCCGGATCCTCATCAGCCATCTCGCGAGCAGCCTCAAGGTCATCCTTCAGCGAAGTGTACTTGTTGTACGCAGTCACAATACCGGTCAGCTCCGCGTAGCGGCGGCCCACACGGCGTGCCTTACCCTGATTCGCCTGCACGGCGGGGTCAGCCAGCTGATTCTGCAGGTCAGCGTGCTCATCCAGCAGAACCTGAATAGATTCAAACATTCTGTTCTCTCTTCCATCTCCCGCACTTTACGCCGCACGGGCAGGCACTAGACATCTCACACCCCTGGCAGGGATGCACAAAACGAACGGCTCACGCGCCCCACCCACATGAGGAGGTGGGGCGCGTGAGATACGAGCCTTAGTCGACCAGACGCAGACCGTTCTTCTGAACCGTCAGAAGGAACTCCACGTTGCTTTCAGTCTTACGCAGCTGGTTGGTCAGAACGCCCAGAGCCTGCTCAGGCTCCATACCCGCCAGGGCACGGCGCAGACCCCACATAATCTTGATCTCATCCGGGGAGAGCAGGTTCTCCTCGCGGCGAGTACCAGAAGCGTTAATATCAACCGCGGGGAAGATACGCTTATCCGCCAGCTGACGGGACAGGCGCAGCTCCATGTTACCGGTGCCCTTGAACTCTTCGAAGATCACTTCGTCCATCTTCGAGCCGGTCTCAACCAGGGCGGTAGCCAGGATGGTCAGCGAGCCACCCTCTTCAATGTTGCGGGCAGCACCGAAGAACTTCTTCGGCGGGTACAGTGCGGCGGAATCCACACCACCGGACAGGATACGACCAGATGCGGGAGCAGCCAGGTTGTATGCGCGGCCCAGGCGGGTCATGGAGTCCAGCAGCACGACCACATCGTAGCCGAGCTCCACCATACGCTTCGCACGCTCAATAGCCAGCTCAGCCACAGTGGTGTGATCCTCAGCCGGGCGGTCGAAGGTCGAGGCAATAACCTCACCCTTGACGGTGCGCTGCATATCGGTCACTTCTTCAGGACGCTCATCCACCAGGACCATCATCAGGTACACGTCCGGGTTGTTCACGGTAATCGCGTTCGCAATGGACTGCAGCATGAGGGTCTTACCCGCCTTCGGCGGGGACACAATCAGACCACGCTGACCCTTACCAATCGGAGACACCAGGTCCACCACGCGGGTGCCCAGCTTCTTCGGGGTGGTCTCCAGGCGCAGACGCTCCTTGGGGTACAGCGGAGTCAGCTTCGAGAAGACGCGGCGGTTAGCTGCTTCCTCAACGGTCTGACCGTTAATCGCCTCAACCTGAACCAGCGCGTTGAAACGCTGGCGGCTGTTCGACTCACCATCACGCGGCACGCGAATCGCGCCGAGCACGTGGTCACCCTTACGCAGGTTGTACTTCTTTACCTGAGCCAGGGAGACGTACACGTCGTTGGTGCCGGGCAGGTAGCCGGTGGTACGCACAAAAGCGTAGTTGTCGAGAATGTCCAGAACACCCGAAATCGGTGCCAACACATCGTCTTCGCTCAGGCGAGGCTCGTTCTCCTCGCGGCGGCGAGCCTGCTTCTCAGCACGCTCAGCCTGACGGTCACGCTTGGAACGGCGCTCAGTACGCTCGGTGCGCTCGGCACGCTCTGCGCGTTCTGCGCGTTCTGCACGCTCAGCAGCCTTACGCTCGGCACGTTCACTACGCTCAGTGTTGCGCTCTGCACGCTCAGCCTGACGATCACGCTTAGTGCGACGCTCGGTACGCTCACCATCCTGATCGCGGCGACGCTCACGGGTACGAGTACGCTTCGAGCTCTTCTCACCGTCAGGGGTGCCAAAAGTCATGTCCAGGGCAGCGTTCAGGCTGTCCAGGCTCGCGGTGCCGTCAGCAGTAGTAGCCTTCAGCTCAGCAGAGTTACCGGGCAGGTCAACCTGCTCCGCACGCTCGCCAATACGCTCAGCAGCCAGCTCAGCGCGCACATCCAGCGGAGGAAGCTCAGCGGGCTTCTCGTCCTTACGGGTGCGGGTGCGGCGGGTACGCTTCTCCGGCTTCTCGTTATTCTCAGTCTTCTCGGACTTCTCAGCCGATGCGTCCTCACCCTCAGCGGCACGGCGAGCGCGCGCACGCTTCTGAGCGGGAGTCTCGTAACGGGAAGAGCGGGTACGCTTCTCAGCCTTTTCAGCCTTCTCAACGCCCTCAGCGGGGGCTTCAGCAGCCTCAGCGTTTTCGGTCTTCTCAGCCTTCGCCTCGGCGTCCTTCTGGGCGCGAGTACGGCGGGTACGGCGAGGCTTAGACTCTTCAGTCGTCTCAGCAGCGGGAGTCTGGGCAGCCTCAGCAGCCTCAGCGAACGCTTCAGACTTAGGTGCCTCAGACTTGGGCGCAGCAGGAGCGGCTACGGCGCCACCACGCTGATGCTCCTCAAGAGCCTGAACCAGCTCGGCCTTCTTCAACTTCAGATAGCCGCGGATACCAAGCTGCTGGGCGAGGACACGCAGCTGCGCGACCTTCAAGTTCGCAAGTTCCGGTGCGGCAGCCGCCGTACCGTACTCATCGGTGACAACAATATTCTTTGCCAACTACAATTCCTTTGGTTATAAGCCCTGAAAATCTTCAGAATAAAGATCGGGCGGGCGCTATAGCGCGGTCAAAGGCTTAGACACTGCCGAAAGAAAACAGCAGTCTGCACCTTCGACTCCCTCGAACCGCACTGGAGGCGGTTCGCGTCTCTTACCGTACCCGCTGATTCAGACACAGCGAGCACACACGGAAGATAAGGCGCTCTATCACAAATGTGGGCAAGCCCAAACCATCATCTATAGAACCATCTACACGAGATGAAGAGGACGGATTGGTCACTTTTGAAAGGGCACCCGTCGCGAAACCGAACCCTCAGAAAAGTCTTCCCCTATGCGTCAGAAATAAAGAAAGACATGAATCCCAAAGGCACTCCCCCGAACCTTACCGGCTCCCGCTCAGATACAAAAGCATCTGAGGCATCAAGGGAAACGGAAGTACGTTACGAAGGATAGTATCGACGGTCTACATTGAACGACGGGCGAACCTCAACATAGGACGAACTAATAACGTCCTACTGAGTAACTATAACACCTTCAGTATCAATTTCAAGAGGAAGAACCCGCCAGTTCAGGCGACGATCCACAATAGCGCTACAGGGGTGAGTCGCCTCAAACTCGGCAATCGCCTCCTGAACCTGCTGCACCTGCTCATCGCCGTGCGCAAAGGTCAAAACAGTAGGGCCAGCGCCAGAAATCACCGCAGCAAAACCCTGACTGCGCAGGTACGCAACCAGCACAGCGGACGGCTCCATCGCGGTCACGCGGTACCCCTGATGCAGGTAATCCACGGTCGCATCCATCAGGTACTCGGGAGCATCAGAGAGAGTGCGCACCAGCAACGCCGCACGAGCGGAGTTCGCCACCGCCTCAACGTGGGGCATCTCCTCAGGAATCAGCGAACGAGCAAGCTTCGTCGACACCTCATAATCGGGCACAGCCACCACAGGGTGAACATCAGGATGCACCGGAATAATCAAGGTCTTCCAGTTGCCCATCTCACCCCAGGACACCGACAGGTTGCCATAAATCGCCGGAGCCACGTTATCCGGGTGGCCCTCCATATCGGAGGCGACCTGCAGCATCTGCTCACGGCTCAGACGGTGCTCCTCCGGCAGCAGACCGCTCGCCGCAGCGACACCCGCCACAATAGCCGACGCCGAAGAACCCATACCGCGAGAATGCGGAATCTTATTATCAGCAATCAGCTTCACCGGCGGCAGTTCATCCAAACCAGCCGCCGCAAAACCAGCCTTCATCGCCTGCAAAACCAGGTGGCTCTCGTCGCGAGGAACATCCGCGCTACCCTCACCGCTGAGCTCAAACTCCAGGCCGGATTCAATACGCTCAACAACCAGCTCATCATAGAAGCCAAGACCCAAACCCATGCTGTCATAGCCGGGGCCCAGGTTAGCGCTCGTAGCGGGAACGCGAACCTTAACGGACGCGCCCACCGGAATATCAGAAATATGCAGGGAAGACATGAGAAGAACCTCGCGATCGGTGACGTAATGAGTGAATAGGTGAAAGATACAAAAAGGGCTGTCATGCAGGTGCACCCCGCCCCGAAAAATCGGGACGGAGTGCACAACGTAGTATGAATAGGCTAGTGCAAATCGAGAATATCTGCCACAGCAACCACGTCGAAGGGAGCCTTGGTCGGCTCAACCTTCACGCCGTTCACAGCCTGCAGAGCCCACTGCGGGTCCTTCAGACCGTGACCGGTCACGGTGATGACGATGGTCTTACCCTCGGGAGCTTCACCGGCACGGTGCTTCTTCAGCAGACCCGCAACACCGGCAGCTGAAGCCGGCTCCACGAAGACACCCTCGCGGGCAGACAGCCAGCGGTGCGCCTCCAGAATCTCCTCATCAGTCACAGCCTCAATCACGCCGCCAGACTCATCACGAGCAGCTTCAGCCTTCTCCCACGACGCGGGGTTACCGATACGGATCGCGGTCGCAATGGTCTCAGGAGCCTCAATCGGGTGACCAGCAACGATCGGTGCAGCACCAGCAGCCTGGAAGCCCCACATGATCGGGCGCTTGGTCGCAACCGGCTCCAGAACCTCACCGTCACGGTTGGTGTAAGGCTCCGAGTACTCCTTGTAGCCCTTCCAGTACGCGGTGATGTTACCCGCGTTGCCAACCGGCAGCAGGTGGTAATCGGGAGCGTCACCCAGGGTGTCAACAACCTCGAACGAACCGGTCTTCTGGCCCTCAATACGGTAAGGGTTGACCGAGTTCACCAGGAACACCGGGTAATTCTCGCTGAGCTTGCGAGCAATCTCCAGGCAGTTATCGAAGTTGCCGTCAATCTGAATGATGTCAGCACCGTGAGCGATAGCCTGAGACAGCTTACCCATAGAAATCTTGCCGTCCGGAACCAGCACTGCACAGCGCATACCAGCCTGCAGAGCGTACGCAGCAGCCGAAGCGGAAGTGTTACCGGTCGAAGCACACACAACAGCCTTCGCGCCGTCACGCTTAGCGGCGGTCATCGCGCTGGTCATACCGCGGTCCTTGAACGAACCGGTCGGGTTCATACCCTCAAACTTCAGGTAAACGGTGTTGCCGGTCTCAGCAGACAGTGCCGGCGCGTGAATCAGCGGGGTGCCGCCCTCGCCCAGGGTCACAGCCTTCACATCGTCTGCGAAAGGCAGACGGTCACGGTACTCATTGATAACGCCCTGCCACACGTGTGCCATTGGCTTCTCCTTCAATCTTGGCGCCCCGCCCGCCGGACCTCCCATAGGTCCGGCGCGGTAGCGGGTACGCGGGTTAGTTAGTGAGCGATGCACCCGCAAGCGAACATCGCACGTTTAGTGAGCGGCGCGTGCCGCACATCAGTTAGCGCTAAGCGCCTAGTGCTTCTCGGAGCCTAGTGCTTCTCGGACTCCACGCGGATGACCGAGTTCACCTCACGCACAGTGTCCAGCGCGTCAATCACAGCAATCGCACGGCGTAAATCAGCGTCCTTCGCAGAGTGGGTGACCATACGAATCTGAGCCACACCCTCCTTCGGGGCGGACTGGCGCAGAGAATCAACAGAAATACCGTGCTCAGTCAGGATGCGGGTAATGTTCGCCAGAACGCCCAGGCGATCCTCCACCAAAACACCCACCGAGTAGCGAGACACCACGTTATCCAGACCGGTTGCGTGCAGCTGCGCGTGGGAAGTCTCCGGAACACCGGGGCCACCCAGCACCAGACGACGAGCCAGGGACACGAAGTCACCCAGAACAGCCGAAGCAGTCGGAGCGCCACCCGCGCCGGGACCGTAGAACATCAGCTCGCCAGCGTTCTCCGCCTCAACGAACACAGCGTTGAACGCACCGTGCACGCCCGCCAGCGGGTGCTGACGCGGAATCAGGGTCGGGTTCACACGAATGTTAGCGCCGTTCTCACCCTCACGCTCGCAAATAGCCAGCAGCTTGATGACGTAACCATCAGCATCCGCAGCCGCAACATCATCAGCGGTGATGGAGGTAATGCCTTCAGTGTGCACATCATCGATGGTGAAGTCAGAGTGGAACGCCAGCGAAGCAACAATCGCAGCCTTCGACGCGGCGTCGTGGCCCTCAACGTCAGCGGTGGGGTCGGCCTCGGCGTAGCCCAGCTTCTGGGCGTCGGCCAGTGCGTCCGCGAAGGATGCGCCGGTGGTGTCCATCTGGTCAAGAATGTAGTTGGTGGTGCCGTTCATGATGCCCAGAACGCGGGTCACGCGGTCACCGGCCAGGGAGTCGCGCAGGGGGCGCAGAATCGGAATCGCACCGGCCACGGCGGCCTCGTAAGAGAGCTGAGCACCGGACTCATCAGCGGCGGCCTGCAGCTCCACACCGTGCTTGGCCAGCAGGGCTTTGTTGCCCGAAACGACGGACTTGCCGGCGTTCAGCGCGCGCAGGATGCGGGTGCGGGCCGGCTCGATGCCGCCGGTCAGCTCGATCACCACGTCGGCGGCGTCAATCAAAGCTTCGGCGTCGGTGGTGTACAGCGAGGGGTCGGCATTCCAGTGGCGAGTTGCCCGAGTATCACGCACGGCAATGCCGATCAGCTCGACGGGCGCACCAATGCGCTTTTCAAGGACGGCGTTATCCTCTATCAGGATGCGTGCCGCCTGGGAACCGACGTTACCGGCACCCAGCAGGGCAACTTTGATTTTGTCAGCCACGATAGTCTCTTTCTACGGTCGTTCCGGGGCGTTCCCCGGGGTCTCTTCGGGCTACGGTGCGGCGCGCTACGCGGAGCACGCACTCAACAACCACTTTATCAAGAGGCGGGATGAAGCCATCGGCCTCAAGCTGCGACTTTTATTCTCTGAGATGAGGCATCCCTCACAATCATGAGGTGATCCTTATCGTCGGCGGAGTCTTGAACGCGCAATACCGTGAAGCCCCGCCTGCAACCGCCACCTCGCAGTGTGCAGTGCAGAGACGGGAGCTTCACGGTTTTTCATGATGTCAGAATGGGTTCTTAGATATCCGTTCTTAGATATCCGAACCCATATCCAGCGCCAACATATCCTCCTCGCGCTGACGACGAATCATCACGCGAGAAGGCTTACCCTCAGCAGTGGCAATCACCGGCGGGCGAGTCAAGAAGTTATAGTTCGAACCCAGCACATAGCAGTACGCGCCGGTCGCCGGAACCGCCAGAATATCGCCAGCCTGCAGGTCAGCGGGCAGGTAGCAGTAACGAACCACCACATCGCCAGACTCGCAGTGCTTACCCACCACGCGAGAGAGCACCTGCTCCCCCGCCGGGGCACGATTCGCCAGGGTCACCGAATAATCCGATTCGTACAGCACCGGGCGGGCGTTATCGCTCATACCGCCATCCACCGAAACGTAGCGGCGCACGCGAATCTCGCCGTTCTCATCCTCAATGCTCACGTTCTTGATGGTGCCGACCGTGTACAGGGTCGCACCCGAAGGACCGGAAATGGAACGGCCCGGCTCAAACGACATGTGCGGAATCGCCATGCCTAGGCGCTCGCAGGTTGCCGCGACGGAAGCGGCAATCGACTCGGTCACCTCGGTAATGGAGCGGGGGTGATCCGCCTCGGTGTAGCCGATGCCGTAGCCACCGCCCAAATCCAGCTCCGGCAGGGTCATGCCCAGGTCACGGTTGAGGCGGTTCATGAACTCCAGGGCGGTAGTAGCTGCCTGCTCGAAGCCCTCCGCCTCAAAAATCTGCGAACCAATATGGCAGTGAATACCGCGGAAATCCAGGGAATCGGTCGCGTTCAGAATCGCGGCAGCCAGAGCCGCGTAAGAATCGGTAGCCTCAACGCCCCAGTGCTCCAGCTCCTCCTCATCCAAACCGGCGAGCGCGGCGGTGCCGGGCTGCAGGGACATGCCGAACTTCTGATCCTCGTGCGCGGTCGCAATGGATTCGTGGGTCGAGGCATGCACGCCGGGGGTGATGCGAATCAGCACCGGAACCGGGGCGTAGGGTTCCTCGCCCTCAGCCACACGCTCGGCGGCAAGCTCGGCGTACACGCGCTCAATGAGCTTGAGCTCGTCCACCGAGTCAGCCACCACGCGGCCCAGGCCGTTGCGGATCGCGCGGGCAATCTCAGCCTCCGACTTGTTGTTACCGTGCAGGGCGATGTTCGCACCGGGCACCTGTGCACGCAGAGCCAACGCCAGCTCACCACCGGAGGCGGTATCCAGGCACAGCCCCTCCTCGGTCGCCCAGCGCGCCACAGCGGTGGACAGGAACGACTTACCGGCGTAGTAGACGCTCACCTTCGCACCGTGCGTGGCGAAAGCCTGCTCAAAAGCGGTGCGGTAGGCGCGGGCGCGGGTACGGAAGGTCGTCTCGGAGAAGACGTACTGCGGGGTTTCATGCTCCGCCACCAGGTCGCTGACGGTCACGCCGTCAATGCAGAGCTCGCCCTGCTCATCGCGGGTGAAGGAGTCAGTCCAGATGGTGCGGGACAGGGTCTCGGGGTGCTCGGGGTAGGTGAGCCATTCGGGGGCGTAGAGGGCGCGGGCTTCGCTCATCGTGTCTCTTTCTTAGCTATCTTTGCCGGCATACGCTCAACCCCCTCCCCGGCAGTACCGGGTCGGGGGTTGAAACGAGAGTATTACATGCGCTCGGGTGCGCTCACACCCAGCAGGTTCAGGCCGTTAGCCAGCACCTGCTGTGCTGCATTGTTCAGCAGCAGGCGGGTACGGTGCAGGTCGGTGACCTCTTCGTCCGCCTTGGGGGCGACGCGGGAGACACCGTACCAGCTGTGGTACGCCGAAGCGAGCTGCTCCAGGTAGCGGTTCACGCGGTGCGGCTCGTAGAACTTCGCGGCATCACGCACAGCAGCGGGGAACTGGCCGAGTACAGCCAGCAGCTCGCCGTCAGCAGCCGAGTCGAGCAGGGAGGTGTCCACGCCGTCCTCAACCTTCACGCCAGCCTCCGCGGCGTTACGTGCCACAGCGGCGGTACGTGCGTGAGCGTACTGCACGTAGTAGACCGGGTTCTCGTTGCTCTTGGAAGTCAGCAGGCCCAGGTCAATGTCGATGGGGGTGTCCACCGAGTAGCGGGTCAGCTCGTAGCGAGCCGCGTCAACGCCCACAGCCTCGACCAGGTCCTCGAGGGTGACCACGGTGCCGGCACGCTTGGACATGCGGACGGGCTTGCCGTCCTTGACCAGGTTCACCAGCTGACCGATCATGACCTCAATCTGGTCGGCGCGGTAGCCAAGAATCTGGGCGATAGCCTTCAGACGGCCCACGTAGCCGTTGTGGTCAGCACCAAGCATGTAAATCGCCACGTCGGCGGGGTTCTCGGCACGAGTCATCTTGTCCTGGTAGTAGGCGATATCGCCCGCCACGTAGGCGTGGTTGCCATCAGACTTGATGACCACACGGTCCTTATCGTCGCCGTAGTCGGTGGTGCGCATCCACCATGCGCCGTCAGCCTCGAAGAGCTGACCGTTCTCACGCATAGTGTCGAGCAGGGCGTCCACTTTGCCGCCTTCGAACACGGAGTTCTCGTGGAAGAACACGTCAAAGTGAGTACCGAATGCCGCCAGGGACTCCTTGATCTGATCAAACATCAGGTGAGTACCGATTTCGCGGAAAATCTCTTCGGGGTTCTCAGTCTCAAGCGCGTCAGGGCGCTGAGCCAGAATCTGGTCCTTAATGTCAACAATGTACGCGCCAGCGTAGCCGTCCTCGGGGGTCTCCTCACCGCGGGCAGCGGCAATCAGGGAGCGCACGAAACGGTCAATCTGGGTGCCGTGGTCGTTGAAGTAGTATTCACGCACGACGTTAGCACCCTCAGCCTCAAGGACGCGGGCGAGCGCATCACCGACGGCCGCCCAGCGGGTACCGCCCAGGTGGATGGGGCCGGTGGGGTTCGCGGACACGAACTCAAGGTTGATGGTCTTACCGGCGAACTTGTCGCTGCGACCGTATGCTTCGCCAGCCTCAACGATGGTGGCGGCAAGCTCACCAGCAGCTGCGGCGTCCAGGGTGATGTTCAGGAAGCCGGGGCCAGCAATATCTACGGATGCAACACCGGCGATGGCGCCAATCTTCTCTGCCAGAAGAGCTGCTGCCTCACGCGGGTTCTTGCCCACCTTCTTGGCGAGCTGCAGAGCGACGTTGGTTGCCCAGTCGCCGTGTTCACGGGACTTGGGGCGCTCCACTCGGACGGCGGGCAGTTCAGCGCCCTCCACGAGGGTCAGCTGGCCGGAGGAAATGGTTTCTTCAAGGGCAAGCGCAATGGCTTCGGAGAGTTCTTCAGGAGTCATAACAAACTATTCTAGCAAGCCTTGGCAGGTGCCTGACCCTTTATCTAGTGCTTATCTGATACCATAGGTGGGTTGCCTCTGTAGCTCAGCGGATTAGAGCACCAGTTTCCGGTACTGGGGGTCGAAGGTTCGAATCCTTTCAGGGGCACGATGTTCTTATTCGAGAGGGAACACGGGAGCCGATATCCGAGGCGTATTGTTCGGGTATCGGCTCCTTTTTATTTAACGGCTAAGCCTGGTTGTTGAACATCTTATGCCGGGCAGCACCCTCTTCAACCTCAGAGGGTGGACACTACCCGCCTGCCTATTGTGGCAACGCTAACAGCCTTGAGAGAATGGGAAAACGCGCACACCCGTCACATCAGCACGGCTTCAAGCCACAACAGCGGAGGTAACCCGATGACCACCATGCGCCAGATTCAGCTCACCGAATGGGGCGACGAAAGCGTTCTGCACGAAGCAAACGTGCCTATCCCCTCGCCGGTGCGCGGTCACGTGCTCATCAAGACGGTTGCCGCCGGTGTCAACCCAATTGATGTGACCACTCGCAAGGGTCTGGGTCCCGCCGCTCAGCTGGCAGATCCGTCGTACAAGCCCTTCGTTCCCGGCTGGGATGTTGCCGGCACCGTGGTTGCTACCGCCGGCGACTACACGGGTTTTAAGGTGGGCGACGGCGTATTTGGTCTTGTTTCTTTTCCCTCCCCCGCCGGTGCGTACGCCGAGTATGTTCTCGCCCCGGCGCATCAGCTGGTGAAGGTGCCCGCCGATGTTCCCTGCGCGCAATTGGGTGGCGCTCCCCTGGCGGCGCTGACCGCATACCAGGCGCTTTTCGAAGTGGCACGACTGAAGGAAGGTGAGCGCGTGCTCATTCACGCCGGTGCCGGAGGCGTCGGCCACCTCGCCGTTCAGTTGGCGGCGCAGGCTGGCGCTCAGGTTTTTGCGACCGCCTCCGCGGCTAACCACGAGTTTGTGCGCTCACTGGGTGCCCAGCCTATTGATTACCGCACCGAGGATTTCCGTGCCGTACTGGGCCAGACCATGGACGTGGTGCTCAATTCCACCGGTCAGCAGACCTTCCTCGATTCGCTGGAGGTGCTGGTTCCCGGCGGCCGTATTATCACCCTGACCAGCCCCGATCCGCTGGATGTTGCGCGTGAGCGCGGCTTCGAGGCGCAGTGGCTGACGGTTCACCCGGACCGCATGCAGATGCAGGAGATTGCCCGCCTCATGTCCCTGGGCCTGTTGAAGGTACACGTGGATCAGGTGCTTGATTTTTCGCAGGCTGCGCAGGCTCATGCCCTGGTTGCGACGGGTCGCACCCGCGGCAAGATCGTACTGGTTCCCTAACGAGGTGCTGATTCATGCAGACTTCTGAGAATGCGCCGAAGGTTGAGGGCGCATTGAACGCTGAGGACTCGCCGAACACTGAGGGCGTGCCGAATGTAGAGGGCACGCCGACCGTTGAGAGTACCGAGTACCGCTCCGGTTTTTACCGCGAGGCGGGCTTTCACGATGCCCACTCGCTACCCGATTACGGCGCGCAGTCGCCGGTAACTCGCGAGGCGTTCGCCTACGATTTCTTCCCCGCGACAGGGGATATCTCTTCCCCCGCCCCGCTACTGGTGTGGGTTCACGGTGGCGCCTGGCGCTTCGGCACCAACCAGGCCCTACGCGATACCGTCCTACACACCCCGGGCGGGGAGCAGCCCAATACCCAGGCGCTCATGCGCGCCGCTTTTCAGCAGGCAGGCTGGGCGGTCGCGTCCATCAACTACCGGTATTCGCATCAGGCGCTCTTCCCGGGTGCCCTGCACGATGTGAAGGAGGCGGTGCGTTTCTTCCGCGCCAACGCGCACGAATTCGGTATTGATCCGCAGCGCATTGCGGTAGCGGGCGGAAGCGCCGGCGGGCACCTGAGCATGCTGGTTGCGCATACGGGAGATTCCGCCGCCGGTGGTGACGGTAGCGGTGGGGATTCTGCGAGCGCACCCGAGCACGACGAATACTATGAGGGCAGGGCGGCGAGCGCCTACCCGTCCCATAGTTCGCAGGTGGCAGCGGCGGCTTCGTTTTACGGGGTCAGCGATTTGAGGACCATCTTCACCGATCGGCCCCTGGCTGGCTACGCTCTCGACCACCCCGAGGATGACGGCGCCGAATGGCGACTACTGGGAAGCACCCACCCCGTACCCGCAGACGTGTCTACTATCGACGCTTCCAAGGGCGAGCGGGCGGTTCCGGGTGTCTGCATCGAGCGCGCCCAAAAGAACTGGGAGCGTGCGCATCCTATTGATGCGGTACGCCCCCAGAAACGAGTGAATAAGGTCGAAAGTGCCTCTGCACCGGGTGCGAGCGGCGGCGCCACTGCCCTGATGCTTGTGCACGGTATTAGTGATTCGTGTGTGCCGTACCAGCAATCGGTGCGGGTGTATCAGGCGCTGCGCACGCGGCAGGTGCCTACCGATTTGGTGCTGGTTCCGGATGCCGAACACGGGGATTCGCGCTGTTTTAGCCCCGACATTGTTCAGCAGATGCTGCTATTTCTCAACCGCGCTGTTCAGTTCAACCGCAGCGTGTAGCTCAACCGCGCTGTGTAGCTTGAGCGGTTCGACAGGTTAGCGAGGTTAGCGAACGCGGCGGTTCACGTATTCGTGCTCAAGGCGGTAGCGTTCGAGGTCATCAAAAGCAACGCGACGGTGCGTGTTAATGCGCTCGAACGGAATATCTCCGCGCTCCAGCAGGCGAACAACGGTCGGGCGGGATACGCCCAGGTAGTCTGCCGCCTCCTGCGTGGTCATGAGGCGGTCCTGGCGTACCACGCAGACATCCTTACGGTCGGCGAATGCGCGCGCTACGGAGGTGAGGGGCCCGTACATTTCGGGAGAAATCTGTACGCGCTCGCCGTCGCCGGTGACCAGGTAGAGGGTTTCTTCGGCGCTGAGGCGGTCGAAGTGGGTGCGCAGACTCGCGTGAACGAGGGCTTGGAAGAGCTCTTCGCAGCGGTGGTGAATTTCTTCGTGCTGTCCGTCTTCGCAGCAATCCAACACTGCAACACGTGTTGCCGGGTACGTCTTTGGTGATGGCATAGTCACTCCTTCGCTACTGTGTTATTCACCACTGTAGCAGTTGAACGAAACTATCGAAAGAAAGTTAAGAAGCGCAGTTAATTCGCATCTACGGTGCATAAAATTCAAATGAATAATTATTAACTCTTTAGATAGCATTTGATGTCATTTATTGTACATTAACTGCATGCCTGGAGTCAGTATTCCACCACCACCCACCCCGGGGTTCCCGCGAACAAACCCAAATATGACAAACAAAGCACACCCCAAGCCCACCGCGGGCAAGGCGAGTACACTGGATAGGATATGTCTGAGCAGAAATCCACGAAGAAACACGCAGATACTTCTAAGGCCCCCCGCACCGCCCCCACCATGGCGAGCATGGCCGCCGCAATCCACGCGGCAAAGGTACGATCCTCCGAAAAAACCGGCGAAAAAACCGCAGATAAAACTACTGAGAACAACGCGGTAAAAAACGGCGCCCCGAAGAAGGGTGCGCAGAAGAACAGCGCCCCGAAGAATAACGCAGACCGCAAGAACTCCTCCCGCGGCGCCTCCGAACGCAACTCCAACGCCTCCCGCTCCAACCGACGCGCAGGCGCCAACAACCGCGCCCGCAAGCAGGGCAACCAGCAGGGCGACAACAAGAGCAACCAGCAGAACCGCCCGGCACCGCGCCGCTACGAACCCTTCATTCCCGAGGTCATCACCTACCCCGAAGAGCTGCCCGTCAGCGAACGCCGCGAAGACATCATGAACGCGATCCGCGACAACCAGGTCGTCATCATCGCGGGTGAAACCGGCTCCGGTAAAACCACCCAGATCCCCAAAATGTGCCTCGACCTGGGCCTGGGAGAGAAGGGCCTCATCGGCCACACCCAGCCGCGCCGACTCGCCGCACGCTCCGTCGCCGAACGCATCGCCGAAGAACTCGGACAGAAAATCGGCGAAACCGTCGGCTACCAGGTGCGATTCACCTCCGAAGTCGGCGAACACAGCGCCATCAAGCTCATGACCGACGGCATTCTGCTCGCCGAAATCCAGAACGACAAGCTGCTGCGCCGCTACTCCACCCTCATCATTGACGAGGCGCACGAACGCAGCCTGAACATTGACTTCATCCTCGGCTACCTCAAGCGCATCCTGCCGCAGCGCCCGGATCTGAAGGTCATCATCACCTCCGCGACCATCGACCCGGAGCGTTTCGCACGCCACTTCTCCCCCAGCTACGTGCCGGGCAAGGGCATCGTCGACGAAAACCTCAGCGCCGAAGAACGCGAAATCGCCGAAGCAATCCTGCCCGACGACGCGCCGCCCATCATTGAGGTGTCCGGCCGAACCTACCCCGTGGAAATCCGCTACCGCCCGCTCGACGAGGAAGACTACCTCAGCGACGACGAAATCGAAGACGACCACGACCCCACCGACGGCATCCTCGACGCCATCAAGGAACTCTCCAAAGAAGCGCCCGGCGACATCCTCATCTTCTTCTCCGGCGAACGCGAAATCCGCGACGCCAAGGACGCCATCGAGGCGATGGTTCTCAAGTCGCCGCGCCTGAACTACGAAGTGCTGCCCCTGTACGCGCGCCTCTCGCTCGCAGAGCAGCACCGCGTGTTCTCCCCCGGATCTCGCCCGCGCATCGTGCTCGCCACGAACGTTGCCGAAACCTCGCTGACCGTGCCCGGCATCAAGTACGTCATCGACACCGGCACCGCACGCATCTCCCGCTACTCGGCACGCACCAAGGTGCAGCGTCTGCCCATCGAACGCATCTCGCAGGCAAGCGCCAACCAGCGCTCCGGTCGATGCGGCCGCGTCAGTGACGGCATCGCAATCCGCCTCTACTCCGAGGAAGACTTCAACTCGCGCCCCGAGTTCACCGACCCCGAAATTCTGCGCACCAACCTCGCAGCCGTCATCCTGCAGATGATCGCAATCGGCGTGGTCCGCGAACCCGGCGACATCTCCCGCTTCCCGTTCGTGCAGCCGCCCGCATCCCGCGCCATCAACGACGGCGTGAACCTGCTGCGCGAACTAGGCGCGCTCACCGAACGCCCCCGCAGCCCCCGCAAGGGCCGCGGCAATAGCGCAACCCTCACCGCCATCGGCCGAGCCATGGCGGCATTCCCCGTGGACCCGCGCCTGGCCCGCATGATCATTGAAGGCGGCCGCCGCAACTGCGCCAAGGAAATGATGGTGCTCGCCGCCGCCCTGACCATCCAGGACCCGCGCGAACGCCCCGCCGACGTGCGCGCCGAAGCCGACGCAATGCACGCCCGCTTCGTCGACGACACCTCCGACTTCTCCTCCTTCCTGCTGCTCTGGGACTACATCAACGAGCAGCAGGCGGCGCTGTCCTCCTCGCAGCTGCGCAAAATGTGCCACCGCGAATACATCAACTACCTGCGCATCCGCGAATGGCAGGACCTCTTCGCCCAGCTGCGCGAGATGGGACGCACCGCCAATATTCACGCCAGCGGCGGCAGGGACATCAACGCCTCCGCCCACGAAATCGACATCCACAAGAGCCTGCTCTCCGGCCTGCTCTCGCACGTAGGCGTCAAGGAAGAACGCGAAAAGGACTCCAAGGGACGCAACCGCGGCCCCCGCGAATACCTCGGCGCACGCGGCACCAAGTTCGCAATCTTCCCCGGCTCCGGCCTGTTCAAAAAGAGCCCCGACTGGGTGCTCTCCGCCGAACTCGTCGAAACCTCCCGCCTGTGGGCGCGCACCAACGCCTCCATCGACCCGCAGTGGATCGAAGAAATCGGCAAGCACCTCATCAGCGTGCAATACTCCGAACCGCACTGGTCCCTCAGCTCCGGCGCGGCAGTCGCCTACGCCAAGGGCACCCTCTTCGGCCTGACCATCTACGCCGACCGCCCCGTGCAGTACGCCCGCGTAGACGCCGCCGCAGCCCGCGAACTGTTCATCCAGTCCGCCCTCGTCGAAGGCCAATGGCACACCCAGCACAAGTTCTACCTGCGCAACCAGCGCGCCCTCGCCGAAGTCGAAGAACTCGAAGCACGCCTGCGCCGCCGCGACCTGCGCGTAGACGACTCCGTACTCTTCGCCTTCTACGACGCACGCATCCCCGCCCACGTCACCGACGTGCGCGCCTTCGACAAGTGGTGGAAGCAGGCACGTCTCGAAGACGACAACTACCTGGACTTCAACCCCGAAAAGCTCATCAACGAGGAAGCCGCCGACTACGACGACTCCCAGTTCCCCCGCCAGTGGGTGCAGCGCACCGACAGCGGCGAACTGACCCTCGACCTGCGCTACGAATACGCCCCCACCGCCGGCATCGGAGGCGCCCGCACCGACGCCGCCAAGCGCGACGGCGTAGCAGTCCAGGTACCGATTCTCTTTCTCAACCAGCTGAACCCCGAACCGTTCCGCTGGCAGATCCCCGGCCTGCGCCACGAACTCGTGACCGCGCTCATCAAGTCGCTGCCCAAGGCGATTCGACGCAACTTCGTGCCCGCACCCGACGTGGCACGCGCCGCCTGCGCCGCCCTCGAAGAGGACTACTCCCCCGCAACCGACGAGCTCATCCCCTCCCTGGCACTCGTACTACGCCGCCTGCGCGGCGTCGTTGTCGAGCCCGAGGCCTTCAACTGGGACGCCGTGCCCGAACACCTGAAAATGGGATTCCAGGTGCGCAACGCACGCAACAAAATCCTGGGCGAAGGCAAGGACCTGCGCGCCCTGCAACAGCAGCTCCACAAGGAGATTCGCGGCGCCCTCGCCGACTCCCTCGGCGCATCCGACGACACCATGGCAAAAATGGTGGCACTCGCGCAGGGTAGCTCGGATGGCTCGGGTAACTCGGGCAGCTCCGCGGCTTCTGCCAAGAAGGGCGCGAAGAACGCTCAGAGCGGCACCACCCAGGTAGCCGATGCGCACGGTTCGCAGGTACGCGAAATCAGCGGCCTCACCGAATTCCCCGCCGATCTCTTCCCCAACGGAGAAATCCCCCGCAAGGTACAGCGCATCATCGCCACCCAGGTAGTCAACGGCTACCCCGCCCTCGTCGACGAAGAAACCAGCGTAGGCCTGCGCATCTTCCCCACCGAAGCCGAACAGCTCCACGCACAGCGCCGCGGCATCATCCGCCTGCTCCAGCTGCAGGTGCCCTCGCCCGTACGCTACGTGAGCGAACACCTCTCCCACAAGGAGAAAATCGTCTTCACGCAGAACCCGCACGGCTCCATCGATGAACTCATCCGCGACTGCACCGTCGCGGCACTCGACCACCTCGTGCCGCACACCCCCATCTTCACGCACGCCGAATACAGCGAACTCTACGAGCATGTGCGTGCCGAACTCATCGAGACGGTCTTCGACGTCACCAAGCTCGTCGCCGAAATCCTCTCCGAAGCCACCGTGCTGAAGAAGGCAATCAAAAAGGCAACCTCGCTGACAACCATGCACGCCGTCTCCGACGTGAAGGCACAGATGGAGAACCTCGTCTACCCCGGATTCGTCGCGAAGACCGGCTACGACCAGCTGGTTCACATCCCACGCTACCTCAAGGCCGCCCAGGTGCGCCTGACGAAGCTCGGACCGAACCTGCACCGCGACAACCAGCTCATGCTCACCGTGCAGGACCTGGAAGACTCCTACGATAACGCGGTCAAGTCGCTACCGGCAGGCACCATCGTGCCGGATGCACTCCGCCGCGTGAACTGGATGATTGAGGAGCTGCGCGTCAGCTTCTTCGCCCAGGAGCTCGGCACCGCCTACACGGTGTCTGAGAAGCGCATTGCGAAGGCTCAGCGTGAGGCGCTGGACGCTATCAAGCGTTAGATTTTGAGCTTGCGGACGGCGGTGTTCGTCCTCGCTCTTACTCAGGTGTAGGTGCGCCGCATGTTTCCTCCGCGCCTACGCAGGGGCACCCGTCACCCGGACGCTCCGTCCTCTCCTTGCTTCGCTGCGGAGAGCGTCCGGGACGACACCCTGAGGGCGCTTCCGGAAAACACGGCTGCACCTGCAGCACAAGCAAAGAGCCCCCACACGAGGTAATCGTGTGGGGGCTCTTTGCCGTTCACAGCGCAAGCTAAGCCGGGAACCTAGCGCGGAAAGGCGGTGTCGTCCGTAGCGACATCAGGGTGCCCGAGCTCTGCGAGGGCGGGTGCCCCTGTAGGAGCGAGGACGAACACCGCCTCTCAGCGTGAGAAACGGTTAGGCCGCCGCCTCGCAGAAGGTCACCGTCACCGAACCGTTGCCGCGCTCGCGCATCCACTGCGGCGCGTTCTCGGCCGAGGCGATGGCGCCGTCGCTCACCGACGGGGCGAGGTACGAGCCGCCCGCGCCACCGGCGCCGCCCTGCATCGTGTAGCCCAGGCCCTGGCGCACGCCGGTCGGGCTATTCAGCCACTTCTGAGTCAGCACAATCGAGGAGACAGACTGTGCCGCACCGGAACCGCCACCACCGTAGCCTGCACCGCCACCGCCGGACACCACGGACTGGTAGCCGTTGAAGTTCTGCGCGTACGCACCCTCGTCGTTGTAGATGTCCAGGTCCCAGCTGCGGTCCTCGTAGGTGCCCTTCTCGTGCACGCTGGCGGGGTTCTCATCCAGCTGGTAGGAGTATGCGCCCGCACCGTCGCCGCCGTTGCCCGCGAAGCCGCTCGTGCCCGCGTTACCGGCAACAAACTGGCTGAACAGCACCTGGTTGTTGGTGGTTTCAAAGCCGATGATGGGGCCGCTGACCGGCAGGGTGCCTGCCGCGCCACCGGCACCGCCCACGCCCGCTGCGCCGCCGAAACCGGAGTTGTAGGTCAGGACCTTGGAGCGTTCAGCCTTGTAGATTTCGTAGCCGGGGGTGCCGTTGGAGCCTGCCGCCGCGGAGGCGCTACCCGCCGCGTCGAACTGCGGAGATGCATCCGAGCCGAGGGGCGCCACGCCTGCGTCGATCTGGCCGTTGAGGTTGGAGTACCAGGGGTCTGCGTAGGACACGCCGGAGGTGGTCATGCCCGCGCCGCCACCGCCGCCAGCCACAGCGATTACGGTGCCGTCGATGAGCAGTGCGGAGGAGCCGCCGCCGGATGCAGCGTACGCCTGAGTCTTGGAGTTTGCCGGGTCCGCGTACTTGGCGTCGACCTGCGCGGTGATGGTGGCGGGGATGGTGTAGGCGGGTACGGCGCCGCCGTTGCCGTAGCCTTCACCACCGGCTGTGGGGGTGAGGGAGCCGTCACCGATACCGCCTGCCGCGGCGATAATCTGCACGGTGGAACCGGGGGTGACGGGGATGATGCCGGTGACCTTCGCGCCGGAGCCGGCGGGGGTCATGCGGTTGTTGGTGCCGCCCGCGCCGCCGACCAGTTCGAAGCGGAGCTTGTGGACGTTGTTGGGCACGGCGAAGCTCTGAACGGTCTTGGCGCCTTCCTCGGTGCCGGAGATGCTGTACGCCGGGCTAGCTGCCAGGATGCAGTCGTTCGTAGCGGCGACGGACGCTGCGTAGGAGGGGATGGTTGCGGAGGCGGCGACGACCGGTGCCGCCCAGGCTGCACCGGCGACGAGCTTGCGGCGGGGCAGGGATGTAGACATGGTATGCCCTTTATTCAGGTGGGGTGATGTGTTTGCGGTGCGACTTTATTTGAAACCAGGCGAGCCTCGATTTGCTTGCTGTGGAAAGAAAATCAGCGCCGAGGAAAAGCATACCTTGAACCTCAGCTTTAACATAAATCCCTAGCTCGAGCACGGTATGGGAGCTCTTGGGCATCTCGCGCCGCTCCCTTCCTTCGCTCCTGCAGGGGAACCCGCCACACCCGGACGCTCCGCTCTTCCTTGCTTCGCTGCGGAGAGCGCCCGGGCGGGCACCCTGATGTCGCTTTCAGAAAGTGCGGCGCTGGGGCACAATTTTAGCTCACCTGTCCGGCGGAGCCAGCAAAAGATTGAGAAGGCGACAGCCCCCTCCCCCTCCAGTTCGTTATGCCGGTATCGCGCACACAAGCCCTGTCCTTACGAATCTAAGGCTGAGTGACTTATATAGGGAACAGAGGGATGGTGTCCTCCGTCGTGACATCAGGGTGCCCGAAGCGAAGCGAGGGCG
>NZ_KV818688.1:402123-505514 GCF_001814995.1 Rothia sp. HMSC066H02
CGAAGCGAAGCGAGGGCGGGTTCCCTGTAGGAACAAGGAGGAGCACCTTCCCTCCTTAAAACCAAAAAGTTAAACACAAAAGCCCTGATTCCGAAGAATCAGGGCTTCATCTGTGCGCGATACTGGGATCGAACCAGTGACCTCTTCCGTGTCAGGGAAGCGCGCTACCGCTGCGCCAATCGCGCTCACAAAACAGTTGTTTTGTTGCGAGGTGAGGACGGGATTCGAACCCGCGTACACGGCTTTGCAGGCCGCTGCCTAACCACTCGACCACCTCACCGCATACGCTCCACAAGGGAACGCGTTCGAACTCTTGGAGTCCTTACGAGCGGTTGACGAGACTTGAACTCGCGACATCCACCTTGGCAAGGTGGTGCTCTACCAACTGAGCTACAACCGCATATCAGCGTATTCAATTTGAATCATTCCGTTGGAGTTTTTCGCTCCGTCGTGCTGACAGGTAAATACTATACGGGGTTTTTGAGTGTTTGCCAAATCCTTTGCAGATCACCTTGTGTTCCGCGTGTTTCCGGGGCAGAACGGGGTATTTGGGCTCGTTTTTGAGGTGTGTGAGCAAAATTTATTTTCATGGTGCCGGTCACATTTTCGGGGTTTTGGGGTGGTTACTGTTCCCGTGAGGGCGGCGGCGAGCACACGATGCCCGCCACGATGTCTGCAGAACGTCCGCAAAATTTTTCGCAAGGACACGAAAAGGAGGGGCGGGGAACCAGGTTCCCCGCCCCTCCCCCTATGAAATCCGCATCAGAAATCCGCACCGGCGAAAACGCCAGGCTCATGTTTTCTGGAGCCTCTAGAGTTCTTCGAAGAAGAGTCGTTCGTAGACCTTGCGGGCGTTACGGGTTTGGCGCAGGTAGTCCTCTTCGAGGGCGCGTGCGCTACCGGCGGGGTATCCGCACCAGCGGGCGATTGCTTCCAGGTCGGCGCGTCCCGAGGGCAGGGTGTCGGATTGGCGTACGCCGCGCAGCACGTTGCCGCCGCGAATCTTCGTGGCGAGTAGCCAGGCGCCGCTGAGGATTTCAGCGTCCGCGGCTTCGACCAGTCCCGCCTCGACCGCGGCGTTTAGCGCCTTCAGGGTGGAGGTTGTGCGCAACCCCGGCACGGCGTGCGCGTGGCGTAGCTGTACGAGCTGGACCAGCCACTCCACGTCGGAGAGTCCGCCGCGGCCGAGCTTGAGCTGGCGGGTGCGGTCGGCGCCGTGCGGCATGCGTTCGTTCTCAACGCGCGCCTTCATACGGCGAATCTGCTGCACCTGTTCGGGCGCGAAGGCTACCGGGTAGCGGTACGGGTCGATGAGCTCCACGAAAGCCTCGCCGAGCGCCTCGTCGCCCGCGATGGGGCGGGCGCGGGTGAGCGCTTGGAACTCCCAGGTTTCCGCCCAGCGTTCGTAGTAGGAGCGGTAGGAGTCCAGCGAGCGCACGATAGCACCCTGCTTGCCTTCGGGGCGCAGGTCGGCGTCCACTTCGAGGGGCCGTTCGGCGCGAATGGCGGGTTTGACGGGCTGTTTGAGGAGCGTCAGGGTGCGGTTGACGATGCGTGCCGCCTGTTCCTGTGCGGCGTCTTCGTCGGCCCCGTCGAGGGGTTCATGGACGAACATGACGTCCGCGTCGGAGCCGAAGCCGTTCTCGGCGCCACCGAGGCGGCCCATGCCGATGACGGCGATGCGGGTGAGTAGCTTCTCCCCCGTTGCATCCTCAGCCTCCGCACCCTCAGCGCCTTCCGGTGCCGTTTGGAGTTCACGCAGGGCAATCTGCAGCGCCGCACCGATTGTGCACTCGTCGATGGCGGCAAGACCGGCGCAGGTGTCCTCAACGTCGACGATGCCCAGGGTCCAGCCCATGGCGGTGCGCAGGGTTTCGCGGCGGCGCAGGTAGCGCACGGCGCGCATCGCCTCGGCGGCGTCCGCATGGCGTGCCAGCAGGGAGGAAATCTCGGAGGCGAGCGCTTCCTCCCCCAGCGGTTTGAGGTCGGCGACCTTGTCCAGCCAGGCGATGGAGGCGGAAGCGTCCTCCAACAGGTCGGTCATGGGGCGCGAGCTGGAGAGTAGCTGGCTGAGGCGTTCTGCGGCTGCGGGTGAGTCGCGGAGCATGCGCAGGTACCAGCTGGTGCTGCCGAGCGATTCGGAGACGATACGGAATCCGAGCAGACCGGCATCCGCGTCCACGCCGCGGGCGAACCAGCCCAGTAGCACGGGCATGAGGTGCCGCTGAATGTCTGCACTGCGGGAAAGTCCCGTGGTGAGTGCCTTGATGTGGCGCATGGCGCCGCGCGGGTCGCGGTAGCCGAGGGCTGCGAGGCGGTCCTGTGCCGCCTGCTCGCTGAGCACTACTTCGTCGCGGCTGAGCGTGGAGACGGCGGCGAGCAACGGGCGGAAGAAGATCCGCTCGTGCAGTGAACGGACGTTCCGTTTAATTTTCTGCCACGCCTTGAGCATCTGCTCGGCGGAGAGCGTGCCGTTGCGTTCCGGGGAGAGAATCGAGCGGGCGAGGGCGCGCTGTTCGGCGTCCTTCTCGGGCATCAGGTGGGTGCGGCGCAGCTGCTGCAGTTGGATGCGGTGCTCGAGCACGCGCAGCTTCTTGTAGTCGCGGCTGAACGCTTCGGCGTCGGTGCGGCTAATGTAGCTGACGGCGGTCAGCGCCGCGAGGGAATCCACGGTGGATTTGGTGCGTACGGCGGGGTCGGTTCGACCGTGCACGAGCTGCAGCAGCTGCACGGTGAACTCGATATCGCGCAGGCCGCCCGGGCCCAGCTTAATCTGGCGGTCCACCTGGTTCGAGGGAATATTGTCGGTCACGCGGGCGCGCATCGCCTGCACGGATTCCACGAAGGATTCACGGCCAGCGGACTCCCACACGAAGGGGTCAATGGCGCGGGCGTAGCGGGTGCCCAGCTGCGCCGAACCGGCGATGGGGCGCGCCTTGAGCAGCGCCTGGAACTCCCAGTTTTCCGCCCAGCGCTTGTAGTACTGAACGTAGGATTCGACGGTGCGAACGAGCGGGCCGTCCTTACCTTCGGGGCGTAGGTTCGCGTCGACCTCCCAGAGGGCGGGTTCGGGTGCGGGGCCCATGATGGCGCGGGTGAGGGCGTGCACGAGTTCCGTGCCGATGGTGGAACATTCGTTCTCGGTGAGCTTGAGCGGGGCGCTCTCCCCCTCTGCCCCGGCATTGGGCACGGCGCCAGCGGCGGCGGGTTCTACGGGCGCAACCACGTACACTACATCAACGTCAGAGATATAGTTCAGCTCGCGGGCACCGCACTTACCCATGCCGATAATCGCCAAGTCCAGGGCATCTACGGCTTCGCCTCGGCGAGGAGCCGCCAGGCCGGGGCCCAGCCCCTCCGCCACTTCGGTGCGTGCAATGGCGAGCGCACCCTCCAGCGCGGCGGCAGCCAAATCGGCGAGGTGACGACCGATGGTGGGCATCATTTCGACCGGGTCTTCGCAGCACACGTCGAGCAGGGCGATGCGCGCCAGGGCGGCGCGGTAGGCGACGCGCAGGGTCACGTAGCCGTCTTTGCCGGTCTGTTCGGCGGCAGCGCGCGGGCGCTCCGCGTGGGGGTCGGCGCCGAGGGCGGTGAGGATGTCGCGGCGGTAGGGGGTGTCCAACGGTGCGATGGGGGTCAGAAATTCCCCGTCGGTTTCCGGCAGAATCGACGCCGGGTGCTGGGAGCGAATCAGCGCGCTCTCAGCCGGGTACACCTGCGTGTCGAAGAGCGGGTCAATGTGTTCGGGGCGGCGGTAGAGAAAATCGCCAATCGCCTGGGACGCGCCGAGCAGGCGATACATGCCGAATTCTTTGTCGCCGCGGTTGGCGCGTTCGGCGACCGCCGGGTGCTTCTCGATGAGGCGCACGAGGGCGGGCAGGGCAATATCCGGTGAGGGGGCGAGGCGCAGCCCGGCAAAGAGCGCATCCTGCGAGACGTGCTTCAGTTCGGGGGCGTTGAGCCAGCGTTCTGCCTTGGACGGGTCGTGGAAGCCGGTGGCGATCATGCGGGTGCGCAGGCGTAGCTGGGCTTTGCGTTCGGCTTCGGCGCGTTGCTCGTCGTCGAGTGCGTCGGGGGCGATGTCGGTGAGCGGTTTGGGTTCTTTGGCGGGGTCGATAATGCGGATGAGCCCGGTGGCCGGGTAGTGGGAGCTGTCAGTCATAGCGTGAGAACCGTGGGTAGAGAACTGGGGTTAGAGAACTGTGGGTGGAGAGTAGATCCGGGGTGGAGAGTATAAATTTCGGCGGCAAAAATCGGCGGTGAACCGCGCAGCCGATAGGTGCATTTGATAGACCTGTGGGCGGCACCCGCCGGTGTGTTACCGGTAGCGGGTACCGCCCTGAGGCTGTCAGCGGTTACTCATTTAGAGAATACCGAGGTTGTGCTTGAGCTCGTACGGGGTCACCTGAGCCTGGTACTGATCCCAATCGGCGCGCTTATTGCGCAGGAACTGCTCGAAGACCTGCTCGCCCAGGACCTCCGCCATGAACTCGGATTCTTCGGTGATATTGATGGCTTCACGCAAGGACGCGGGCAGCGGGTTGTAGCCCATGGCGCGGCGTTCAGCGTTGGTCATGGCGGCGAGGTCTTCGGTCACGGCGGGCATGAGCGGGTACTCGTTTTCGATGCCCTTCAGACCTGCTGCGAGAATCACCGCGTAGGCGAGGTACGGGTTCGATGCCGAGTCCAGGCCACGGTACTCGATACGGGCAGACTGCATCTTGTTCGGTTTGTACAGGGGCACACGCACGAGGGCGGAGCGGTTGTTGTGGCCCCAGGAGACGTAGGAGGGTGCCTCGCCGCCGCCCCAGAGGCGCTTGTAGGAGTTGATGAACTGGTTGGTGACCGCGGTGAATTCGGGGGCGTGCTTGAGCACACCGGCGATGAAGTGGCGTGCGGTCTTGGACAGCTGGTATTCGGCACCGGCTTCGAAGAATGCGTTGGTGTCGCCTTCGAAGAGGGAGAAGTGGGTGTGCATGCCGCTGCCGGCGTACTTGGTGAAGGGCTTGGGCATGAAGGTTGCGTACATGCCGAGCGAGTAGGCGACTTCCTTGATGACGGTGCGGAAGGTCATGACGTTGTCGGCGGTCTGCAGGGCGTCGGCGTGGCGCAGGTCGATTTCGTTCTGGCCGGGGCCGGTTTCGTGGTGGCTGAATTCGACGGAGATACCGACTTCTTCGAGCATGGTCACTGCCTTGCGGCGGAAGTCCTGCACGATGCCGCCGGGGGTGTGGTCGAAGTAGGATTCGTAATCCACGGGCACGGGGAATCCGTCGGCGCCGAGCTTGGAGGATTCGAGCAGGTAGAACTCAATTTCGGGCGAGGTGTAGCAGGTGAAGCCCATCTCCGCAGCCTTGTTGAGCACGCGCTTGAGCACGCCGCGGGTGTCGGAGGCGCTGATCTCACCGTCGGGGGTGAGCACGTCACAGAACATGCGGGAGGTGTAGTCTTCCTCGCCGCGCCAGGGCAGGATCTGGAAGGTGGAGGGGTCCGGCTGCAGCAACATGTCGGATTCGTAGATGCGGGAGAAACCCTCAATCGAGGAGCCGTCAAAGCCCAGGCCCTCATCGAAGGCGCTTTCTACTTCAGCCGGTGCGAGCGCAACGGATTTGAGGGTGCCGACCACGTCGGTGAACCAGAGGCGGATGAAGCGGATGTCGCGCTCTTCGATGGTGCGCAGTACGAATTCCTGTTGGCGGTCCATGAGTTGCCCTCTCGGTGCGGGCGCGCATCCGCGTGGTACCCGTCTGTGGGTGGCGGAGGCGCGCTAAATTTGTTGCCGAGGTGAGGAAGACCCTGTTGCGGAAGGTCCTGCATGTCCCTTGGGGTTCCAAGGGGTTGCGGCGGGTTGTGTACCAGCGGTGCTGGCGCCTCCTTGCCCCGGCGTGTGTCCTGTTGTTATCTAGCCTATCGGGTTCTGCCCTGTGGCGGGTGGGTGGGAGGTTTCGTTTGTGTAAATTCTCTTTTCGTGTGCCGCGGTAGCTCAGATTCTGGGCGGTGCCGGGGGCCGCTCCCCCCGCTTTCTGCGGTGCGGGTTGTGTTCAGATACCTAGCATATGGTTGTGTTCAGATACCTGGCAGATGACGGTTCGCGGGGCGTGGTCGGGGTCGCCTTGCGATAATGGGGGTATGCTACATTCCGTTCTTCTCTCATCAGCTTCGCAGGCGCTGCCCGCACAGGTGGCGCCCGCACAGATTCCTCTAGCGGCGAGCACACTGGTTGCTGCTGACCCCACCGGGCTTGAGTGGCTGCTACTTATTGCCGCCCCCATTGTTTTCTTGGTGTTGTATCTGGTCTGTCTTTTTGCGGTTGCGGTCTTTGGCCCGACAGTCATGAAGAATAACAAGACCGGTGGTGCGACCTATCTGCTGGACCGCCCCTCCCGTGTGGCGTTTAGGACCCGCACCGTGGCGTTGTGGGCGCTGGTTGGTGCGTTTGTGGAGTTCATTTGGACCGGTTATACGGGTCGTTTGGGGTCGAGCGCGGCTATTCCGGTCATTATTTTTAGCTGGTCGTGGAAGTACACTTTCTTCTTCTTGCCGCTTCAGATATTTCGTGCCTGGTACGTTCACGCAAGCCGTGGCAAGTATGATGCGCTGTCGGCTGAGGGTGCTCAGCGCCGTGAGAAGCTGAACCGTAAGAGCGCTTACGAGGTGTCGAAGATGATGCAGCGTAACCCGCAGCAGTTCGCCATGAATAAGGAGCTGCATACGCTGGCGCGCGGTCAGAAGATTGCGGGCGTGCGTCCGTTCCAGCACCTTGACGAGGCGGGCAAGAAGCGCCGCACGAACTATACGGTTGAGCTGGCTGTGGCGCTCATGCAGGCGCGTGCCATGAACCCCGGCAAGCTTCCGTCGGAAGCGTTCGGCGAGAGCATCCTGGGTATGGGTGTTGGCATTACGTCTGATCGTGCGGTGGAGCAGACCTGGTTGACTCTGTGTACGGAGCGTGTCAACGCGCCGGATGCGCCGAACTACCCGGATTCGCTGTACCCGGTGGCGGCTCGTTTTTCACTGTTTACCACGATGTCGCTGTTGCAGCCGGTGATGGGCCGCCCCTATTCGCCGTTTACTGCGCCGGATGCTCGTCGTTTCGTGCCGCGTGATTTCTCGGCGGATACTGTGCTGTTGAAGACTGAGGAGCTGGGCAAGAAGGCTCTGACGCAGAGCGCTATTTTCCGTCAGATTCATGAGCGTCTTCTGCCGTTGCATCGGCAGCAGCCTCAGCTGGTGGATGGCCGCGCCCTGGCGTATTGCGGTGCCCTACTGCTGAGCGTGGCGAAGGCGGAGGCGGAGAGCCAGCGGTTGACGAGCCAGATTCTGGCGGCGGCTGCTTCTGAGCGTGGCGTCCTGTCCTTTGGCGTGTTCTCGCAGATCTCTGAGGATTATCAGTGTGTTCAGCGTCTGCTGAATCTGATGGTGAAGGCGACCGCCGACGTTGAGCGTTTCATCAACGCGGTGGAGGCGCTGGTGCAGATGCATTCTGGTCCGGTCCAGCCTTCCGGCATTGCGTACGAGAAGGTGCAGATGGAGTACATCGCTGCTCTTCTGGACGTTATTGTCTTCTCTTCGCACGCCCCGCTTGCCGGTTCTATTCAGGCGTCTTACGCCCTGCTGAAGGCAGACTATGAGGCGTTTACTTTCAACACCACCGATGAGCTGAGCCGCAGCTATTGGCTGCAGTACGCGAAGAACGCGGTGAACGCCTGCGATACGGGCCTGTCTCAGGGCTATGAGGGTTTCTTCGATAACGATGCGGCGCTCCCGGCGTGGGAGTCCTACGCGGAGGACGTCGTGAAGGAAGTCTGCACCTATTCGATCATGCAGCTGTACTGGGATGCTCTGGTGCAGCAGGCGCTCATTCAGCGCGATTTGCCGCGTGAGTTTAGTGATGCTTCTTCCGCTGTTCCGGAGCTGATGAATAAGAACGCCGCTGCGTCGTTCCCGACCTACTACATTAACCTCATCTGGAACTAGGCATAGTTGTTCCCTCGTGGTGAGCGGTACGCCAGGTTGGAGCCGTGCAGGGTTAGAATAGTCAGCATGACTACTGAGCGTTCTTCCGAGATCTCTTCGCCCTACGCGGCACAGCCTGCCGCTACCTCTGCGGCGGCTCCCGCGACTGCTTCTGAATCGAAGCCTTTTGACCTGGACACCGTCAAGAAGGTTCGTACCGTTCACCTGGCTCAGGCTAAGGCGACCGGTCAGAAGTTCTCCATGCTGACCTGTTATGACGCTCTGACGGCGCAGATTTTTGATCGCGCCGGCATCGACATGCTGCTGGTGGGTGATTCAGCGGCGAATGTGGTGCTCGGCTACGAGTCCACCCTGACCATTACCCTGGATGAGATGATTCCGCTGGTTGCGGCGGTTTCCCGCGGTGCATCCCGCGCCATGGTGGTCGCTGATCTGCCGTTTGGTTCCTATGAACAGTCCCCGCAGCAGGCGGTGGCGAGCGCTGTTCGCCTGATGAAGGAGGGCGGCGCGCACGCGGTCAAAATTGAGGCTGATGCTTCGATGTCTGAGTGGGTTCGTGCCCTGGTGCGTACCGGTATTCCGGTGGTGGCGCATGTTGGTTTCACCCCGCAGTCGGAGCATGCTCTGGGCGGTTTCCGTGTGCAGGGCCGCGGCGATGCGTCTGAGCGTGTTCGTGAGGATGCGGTGGCTCTGGCTGAGGCTGGCGCGTTCTGCGTGCTCATGGAGATGGTGACTACCCAGACTGCGCAGCTGGTGGATGAGGCTGTGGGCACTGTGCCGACCATTGGTATTGGTGCCTCGAATGTGACCACCGGTCAGGTGCTGGTGTGGCAGGACATGATGGGTGTTCGTTCCGGTCGCGTGCCGCGTTTTGTGAAGCAGTTTGCGCAGGTCGGCCAGGTCATGGAGGACGCTGCGCGTGCTTATCGTGAGCAGGTTCGTTCGGGTGAGTTCCCGGCGGCTGAGCACACTTTTGAGTAGGCTTTAGGCTGAGAAGAAAAGCTTGATGAAGAAAAGCTTGAGAAGAAAGACCCCCGTATCCGGTGCTCCGGGTGCGGGGGTCTATTCGTCTCAGACTGTATGCCTGTTGAGCGGCGTGCGCCTTGAGCGTTGCTGAGGACGTTGGGCAAGGCTGAGGGTGCTCGTTCTTTAGAGCCAGCCGCCGTCCTTTTCCCAGGCGTCGTTGCGTTCACGGGCGCGGTCCATGGCGTGTGCCGCCTCCTCGTAGGTTTTGAAGGGCCCCCACAGGGAGGTGACGGCGCTCTGCTGACCGCGTTCAACCTGACCGGTTTTGAGGTTGTACCAGTACTCTTCGGGGTGCGGGCTGGTGGCTTCGGTCGCGGAGTTCAGGGTCTTTTCGACCGCCGATTCGATGGCTTCGCTCAGGTGGTTTTTCTTCTCACTCATGGGTTCTCCTTCGACGGTGAGGGGTTGGTGTTTCTAGCTTCTCACGCGCGTAGGTTCGTGGCAATGAGGCGGGCGGAGCTTCTCACGGCGTTTCCCCTCCACGGTCTTCCGCCCCGGTCTTCCGTCTCTGCCTTCCACTCCGGCTTTCCGCCCGCGCAGTTTTTGCCTCTAGCGTGCATGAAATTTTATTCACAATCTGGGAAAAAGGTACGGCTTGTGTATCCGCCGCTTTTTAGCGCCTGAGCAAGGGACACAACCCGCCCACGCCCGGTAAGATGAAACTATGTCTTCAACCAAAACGAATACTTCGCACAATCTTCCTGCAGAGCCCGGTCGAGCACCCGTGGGTTGTCTGACCCCCGGACGCATCACCCCCATGCGCCCGGTCCCCTCGCACATTGTTCGCCCCGAGTACGTGGGTAAGCCCACCGCCAACGAGGGTAACGACTCGAACATGTACACCCCCGAGGAAGTTGAGCGGGTTCGCGCAGCCGGCAAGATTGCGGCAGGCGCCATCGTTGAAGCATCCAAGATTTGCGTGCCCGGCACCACCACCGACGAGATTGACGTGCTGGTCCACGAATACATTTGCGACCACGGCGCGTACCCCTCCACCGTGGATTACCGCGGCTACCCCAAGTCCGTGTGCACCTCCCTGAACGAGGTCATCTGCCACGGCATCCCGGACTCCACCGTGCTGGAGGACGGCGACATCCTCAACCTGGACGTCACCGCATACCTGGACGGCATGCACGGCGACACCAACAAGACCCTGCTCGTCGGCAACGTGGACGAAGAGTCCCGCCTGCTGGTTGAGCGCACCGAAGAGTCCCTGAACCGTGCGATTAAGGCTGTGAAGCCTGGCCGCCAGATCAACGTGATTGGTCGCGTCATTGAGAAGTATGCGGCACGTTTCGGTTACGGTGTGGTTCGCGACTACACCGGTCACGGTGTGGGCCGCGAGTTCCACTCGGGCCTCATCATCCCCCACTACGATGCGGCACCCGCCTACGACACCGAGATTCGCGAGGGTATGATTTTCACAATCGAGCCCATGCTGACCCTCGGCACCATCGAATGGGACCTGTGGGATGACGACTGGACCGTGGTCACCCGCGACCGCAAGCGCACCGCGCAGTTCGAGCACACCCTCGTGGTGACCGCTGACGGCGCGGACATCCTGACCCTGCCCTAAGCGCAGCCCTCTGGGTTTCCTACTTGTGCAGGTACGAGCCCAGCCCCTCACTTTTATATCAATTCACCCACTGACAAGCCCGCCCACTCCCTTAGGTTACACGGCAGTAGGCGGGGTGAAAGAGAGAGAAAACCATGAGCGATTACGCAGAACCCGGCGTCATCAACGAGCTGCCCGCCCCCACCCCCAAGGACCTGCAGATTGGTGTGGACATTGGAGGCACCGGCATTAAGGGCGGCATCGTCGACCTGCGCACCGGTAACCTCGTGTCCGACCGCTTCCGCATCGACACCCCCAAGCCCGCAACCCCCGAGGCTGTGGCTGAGGTTGTACGCCGTGTAGTGGACGAGCTGCAGGGCCGCGACCTGGCACCGGACCCCGAGTCCGCTGTCGGCATCGACTTCCCCGCAGTGGTGAAGAACGGCATGGTCTTCTCCGCAGCGAACGTGGACGACTCCTGGATTAACACCGACCTGGAGCAGGTCATGAGCGAGGCTCTGGGCGGCCGCACCGTCTACGGCCTCAACGACGCTGACGCAGCCGGTCTGGCTGAGGCAACCTACGGTCAGGGCCGTAACCGTGACGGCCTGATCGCTGTCATCACCCTGGGCACCGGCATCGGCTCCGCCCTCATCAACGACGGTAAGCTGATCCCGAATACCGAGCTGGGTCACCTGGAGCTTGACGGCCACAACGCCGAGTCTCAGGCTTCTGCTCGTGCCCGCGAGGTGCACGAGCTGTCCTGGAAGAAGTACGGCAAGCGCCTGTACCGCTACTTCGAGCACGTTCAGATGCTCTTCTCCCCCGACCTGTTCATCATCGGCGGCGGCATCTCCAAGAACCCGGAGAAGTTCATGCCGTACTTTGAGGATCAGATTCGTACCCCCATGGTCATGGCTGCCCTGCGTAACAACGCGGGTATTGTGGGTGCGGCGCTGTGGGCTGGCGGCATGCTGCAGGAACGCAAGCGCCGCGGCGAAGCATAAGGGCTTGCTTCCTGCTATCCGCCTCGGATAGCGCTTCACATACGTATGAAGGGACCGCCTTCCGAATCATTCGGAAGGCGGTCCCTTCTGTATGCCGCTGCGCATGTAGCGGCGGCTGAGCTCATTAGCTACTGGGTTAGCTAGTGGCTGTGCTAGTCAGTTACTGTGCTAGCTAGTTACTGGGCGATGCGGTCCTCACGCAGACGCGCAATCGCCTCCTCAAAGTCTTCAAGGTTCTCAAACGCCTGGTACACGCTCGCAAAACGCAGGTAGGCGACCGCGTCCAGCTTCGACAGCGGCTCCAGGATGGTCAGACCCACCTCGTGCGCGTTAATCTCCGCCAGACCGCGAGCACGAATCAGCTCCTCAACCTCCTGGGCGAGCTTCGCCAAATCGTCCTCACCCACGGGGCGGCCCTGGCATGCCTTACGCACGCCAGCGGCAATCTTCGAACGGTCAAAAGGCTCGGTCACGCCGGAACGCTTAATCACCGAAATGGTGGTGGTTTCAACGGTCGTGAAGCGGCGAGCGCAGGAGGTGCACTGGCGGCGGCGGCGAATTGCGGCGCCGTCATCGGTGGTGCGGGAATCCACCACGCGCGAGTCGGTGTGCTTGCAATAGGGGCAGTACATTCGTTTCTCCTTGGCTGGGCGCTAGCGCCCGCGTATACAGCGCTCAAGAATATTTATACCTATTCTACCGTGATATAGAGCGGATACACCGTATGTTGTGAGTGAATATACGCTCAGGGTGGACTCTGCTATGCAGAATCCACCCTGTCATTCCCCTCATAGAGGCGTGTTGTTAGCGTCGAATGCAGCTCGGACCGAAAATCGTCTTGATTTCACCGAAGAGGCTCGGGTTCGGTTCCACGCGCACGCTCGCATCCAGCAGCACCAGCTGCTCCTTATCGCGGGTGCGCACGAGCATGCGCACATCCGCGGTGCCCTTGTGGTCGCGCAGGGTCTCCTTCAGCTCCTTCAGGTTCGCCTCGGTCACCAGGTACTCGGGTACCACGATGGTGATGGGTGCGGCGCGGCCGTCATCGCTGATTTCCAGGATCTGCAGTTCCTGCGCGCTCATGTTCACGCTACCGTCGTCGCGGCGCTGCACGCGGCCACGAATCGAGCAGATGAGGTCGTCCGCCAGGGCGGCGCCCATCGTCTCGTAGGCGCGGGAGAAGAACATGACCGTAATGGTTGCGCCCGAGGGGTCTTCCAGCTCCACGGAGGCGTACTGGTTACCGCTGGACTTGGCGATACGACGCGAAACGCCGGTGAGCATGCCCGCAACGGTGACGGTTTCGCCGTCGCGCACGTGCGAGTCTTCACCAATGATGTCGTGCACCGAATGGCTTGCGGCATCCGAGAGCGCACGCTCCAGGCCACGTAGCGGGTGGTCCGAAACGTACAGGCCCAGCATGTCACGCTCAAAGTTCAGCTTCTCGCGGCGATCCCAATCGGGCACGTCCGGGATGGTCACGGTCAGTTCGTCGCCGAGGGCGTCGTCCATGCCGAGGGAGCCGAAGAGGTCGAACTGGCCCGCCGCCTCCTTACGCTTGACCGCCACGGCGGCATCCACTGCCGCCTCGTGGATGAGGGACAGGGAACGGCGCGTATGACCCAGGTCGTCGAAAGCGCCCGCCTTAATGAGCGACTCGATGGTGCGCTTATTGCACACCTGCAGCGGCACCTTCTTCAGGAAGTCGTTGAAGGACTCGTAACGGCCCTTCTCCTCGCGGGCGGCAATCATGCCCTCAACCACGTTCGCGCCCACGTTACGAATCGCACCCATACCGAAGCGAATATCATCGCCGACAGGGGCAAACGTCAGGGTGGACTCGTTCACGTCCGGGGCGAGCACGGTAATGCCCATGGCGCGGCACTCGTTCAGGTACAGTGCGAGCTTGTCCTTGTTATCGCCCACACTGGTCAGCAGAGCAGCCATGTACTCCTGCGGGAAGTGCGCCTTCAGGTACGCAGTCCAGTACGATACCAGACCGTACGCAGCCGTGTGCGCCTTGTTGAACGCGTAGTCCGAGAACGGCAGCAGAATATCCCAGAGCGCCTTAACAGCGCCCTCAGAGTAGCCGTTAGAAATCATGCCGTCGTGGAAGGTAGCGTACTGCTTATCCAGCTCCGCCTTCTTCTTCTTACCCATCGCACGGCGCAACAAGTCTGCCTCACCCAGAGTGTAGTTCGCGACCTTCTGAGCAATCGCCATAACCTGCTCCTGATACACGATCAGGCCGTAGGTGGTGTCCAGAATATCCTTCAGCGGCTCTTCCAGCTCAGGGTGAATCGGCTCAATCTCCTGCTTACCGTTCTTACGCAGAGCGTAGTTGGTGTGCGAGTTCGCACCCATCGGGCCCGGACGGTACAGCGCCAACACTGCCGAAATGTGCTCGAACTCCTCAGGCTCCATGAGCTTGAGCAGCGAGCGCATCGGGCCGCCATCAAGCTGGAACACGCCGAGGGTGTCACCGCGCGCCAGCAGACGGTACGATTCCGGATCGTCCAAAGACAGGGATTCCAGGTCCAGGTCGATGCCTCGGTTGACCTTAATGTTCTCCACCGCATCGGAGATGATGGTGAGGTTACGCAGACCCAGGAAGTCCATTTTGATCAGGCCCAGGCCCTCACAGGTGGGGTAATCGAACTGGGTAATGACCTGGCCGTCAGCCTCGCGGCGCATCACGGGAATCACATCCACCAGATTCTTGCTGGACATAATCACGCCCGCGGCGTGCACGCCCCACTGACGCTTCAGGCCCTCCAGGCCCTTCGCAGTCTCGAACACCTGGCCGTAAATCTTATCGACCGGGTCCTCAATGAGGGCGCGCAAATCTGCCGCCTCGGCGTAGCGCTTATCCTCTTCGTTGTACACGTTCGCCAGAGCAATGTTCTTGCCCATGACGTCCGGCGGCATCGCCTTGGTGAGGCGCTCGCCCACCGAGTACGGCTGGTCCATCACGCGGGAGGCGTCCTTGAGCGCCTGCTTCGCCTTAATGGTGCCGAAGGTGACAATCTGCGCGACCTTGTCCTCACCGTACTTATCGGTCACGTAGTCGATGACCTCGCCGCGGCGACGATCGTCGAAATCCACATCGAAGTCGGGCATGGAGACACGGTCGGGGTTAAGGAATCGCTCGAAAATCAGGTCGTGGTCGAGCGGGTTCAGCTCGGTAATGCGCATCGCGTACGCCACCATCGAGCCTGCACCGGAGCCACGGCCCGGACCCACGCGGATGCCGTTGCGCTTTGCCCAGTTGATGAAGTCGGCGACCACGAGGAAGTAGCCGGGGAAGCCCATGGAGGTAATAACCCCCACCTCGTACTCCGCCTGCTTGCGCACAACATCAGGGATACCCTGCGGGAAGCGATAGTGCAGGCCCTTTTCAACTTCCTTCACGAACCAGGATTCCTCGTTTTCACCCTCGGGCACGGGGAAGTTCGGCATGTAGTTCGCCTTGGTGTTGAACTCCACGTTGCAGCGTTCAGCGATTTCGAGGGTGTTCTCGCAGGCACCGGGAATGTCACCAAAAATGGAGTACATTTCCTCGGGCGAGCGCAGGTAGAAGTTATCCGCGTCGAACTTGAAGCGCTTGGGGTCGGTCAGGGTCGAGCCGGACTGCACGCACAGCAGCGCCGCGTGGGCGGTGTGGTCTTCCTGGCGGGTGTAGTGCAGGTCGTTGGTCGCCACGTAGGGCAGGTTCAGCTGCTTGGCGAGGCGGTGCAAATCCTCCTGCACGTTGCGTTCAATGTCGAGGCCGTGGTCCATGACCTCGCAGTAGAAGTTGTCCTTGCCGAAGATATCGCGGAAGTCGCTCGCCGCCTGAATTGCCTCGTCGAACTGGCCCAGGCGCAGGCGCGTCTGGATCTCGCCGGAGGGGCAACCGGTGGTAGCGATCAGGCCCTTCGAGTAGGTCTGCAGCACCTCACGATCCATGCGCGGCTTGTACAGCTGACCTTCCAGCGACGCAATCGAGGATGCACGGAACAGGTTGTGCATGCCCTCAGTGGTTTCAGCCCACATGGTCATGTGGGTGTACGCGCCACCACCGGACACGTCGTCGCGGGAGCCGTCGCCCCAGCGCACACGTGAACGGTCGGTGCGGTGCGTGCCGGGGGTCAGGTACGCCTCCACGCCAATGATGGGCTTGATGTCGTGCGCTTTAGCCTGGCGCCAGAAGTCGAAGGCACCAAAGAGGAAGCCGTGGTCACTGGTCGCCATGGACTTCATGCCGAGTTCTTTAGCGTGGGTGAACAGGTCGCCCAGGCGCGCGGCACCGTCGAGCATGGAGTACTCGGTGTGCACGTGCAGGTGCGCAAAATCTTTGGTTGCCACGGGAATCTCCTGGAGGTGTGGGCTGGAGGATGGGCGGTGAATGTGAAGCTGTGTGCGGCGGTCCGCGGACGGCTATATCTAGCCGGGTTGTCTAGCCGAGCTGAACTTTGCCCTCGCGCAGAGCGGTCAGCGCGTAGGACAGGTCGAGCGGGTACTCGCTGGTGAAGGTCACGCGCTCTCCGGTACCGGGGTGGTCGAAGCCTAGGCGGTGCGCGTGCAGCCACTGGCGGGTCAGACCCAGTTCGGCACTAAAGCGCGGGTCGGCGCCGTAGGTCAGGTCGCCGCAGCAGGGGTGGCGCAGCGCGGAGAAGTGCACACGAATCTGGTGGGTGCGTCCGGTTTCTAGGTGCACCTCTACCAGGGATGCGGGGCCGAAGGCTTCGAGCACATCGTAGTGGGTGATGGAGTTGCGGCCGTCTTCGACCACGGCGAACTTCCATTCGTTGCCGGGGTGGCGGCCGATGGGTGCGTCAATGGTGCCGCGCAGCGGGTCGGGCAGGCCCTGCACGAGGGTGTGGTAGACCTTGTCCACGGTGCGTTCCTTGAAGGCTCGCTTGAGTTCGGTGTAGGCGCGTTCGCTGCGGGCTACGACCATCAGGCCGCTGGTGCCCACGTCCAGGCGATGCACAATGCCCTGGCGCTCTGCCGCGCCGGAGGTAGCAACCGAAATGCCCTCACCCATGAGCGCGGAGATGACGGTGGGACCGTGCCAGCCCGGCGAGGGGTGCGCCGCCACGCCCGCGGGCTTGTCCACCACAACGATATCGTCGTCCAGATGCACGATGCGGAAGCCGTCCACCTTCTCGGGGCGGATGTCCGCCAGATCGCGCGGTGCGGGTGCATCGACGACGACCTCATCGCCTGCGGAAAGCTTGTAGGACTTGCCAATCTTCACGGTCTTGCCGTTGTTGGTCACGGTCACGTGGCCGTCACGAATCCACCCGGAGGTGCGGGTGCGCGGCGCATCGAGGGCACCGGCGAGCGCGGCGTCCAGGCGCATACCGGCGAGCGCGCCTTCAACGGTGAATTCGGCGCGGATGCGGGCCGTATCTTCGGCGGCGTTGGTGGTTTCGCTCATGCGGCTCTCCTTCGGGTGGTGTTTACTTTGGTTGTCTGTGTGAGGGGTTGTCTGTGTGAGAACGTCTTAGTAGGCACGTGTGTCGGCAACGTAACCGTCGGCGCGTATGCCGGAACGGGGAGCTACTTGGTGCTCTTCCCTGCCGCATTCTTGTCGTCAGCCTGCACACGGGTTCCGTTGAGGTTCAGGCCCTTGAAGTTCAGCAGAACGATGAACGCCATGCACACGCAGATTGCGGAGTCTGCAATATTGAAAATCGCGAAGTTCGGTACGGAAATAAAGTCGACCACGTGACCGGAGCCGAAGCCGGGCTCGCGGAAGAGACGGTCAAAAAGGTTGCCGCAGATACCGCCAAGCAGTCCGCCTAGCGCGAGGGTCCAGGACAGGGCGCGGGTGCGGCGCAGCAGGTAGAGCACCACGGCTGCGGCGGCGACCATGACGAGGGTGAAGACCCAGGTGACGTTCTCGCCCATGCTGAACGCGGCACCGGAGTTACGGATCGAGTACCACCACAGCAGCCCGTCAATAACGGTGATGCGCTCCCCCAACTGCATCTGGGTGACGACCAGGTATTTGGTGCCCTGGTCGATAGCGAACACGACGGCGGCAAGCACGAGCGCGAGGATGCCCGCAGAGCGAGCCGAGAGGATGCGCACGCGGCGTCCGTCAGCCTTTGTAGCGGTGTGTGAGACTGAGGCTTCAGCAGTCTTGGGGGTGTTGGTCATAGCTCTCCTCTAGTCTGTGCCGGTTGCTACGCGCCCGAACGCAAACCTGGTGCGGTACCGTTCGATAGTGCCCCTCTAGCTTAGCAAATCGGGGTAGTGCATCGAGTATTCGGCGTGTGCTCTCCCCCGCTTCTCATCCTGTGTTCTCAAGCCGGGCGGAGCAGGCATGAGAATACCGCCCGGTTCTCTCCATCTTCCCCGGTGAATAGCGGTGGAAGAGAAAGAATCCGGGCGGCATACGCTTCAAAGCGTCGTTAGCTCATTCAAGCGAACTGATTTATGCGGAAGCCTCGATGGACTTGAGGTTCTTCAGCTCCTGAACCTGTGCATCCAGGTGCTGCAGCAGCTTGGAGCGGTAACGGCTCTCGAAGCCGCGCAGAGCCTCAACAGCGATCTCCAGCTCTTCCTTCTCGTCGGTGAGGCGAGAGAGAACCTCTTCGCGCTGCTGCTGAGCTTCGCTCACCATAGCGTCTGCCTTCTTCTCTGCCTCTTCGAGTAGTTCAGCCTTAGCCTTCTCGCCCTGTGCCACGTAGTCGTCGTGGACCTTCTGAGCCATAGCGAGCAGTGCCGCCGCGTCCTGAGGTGCTGCTGCCGGTGCTGCCGAGGACTGTGCGGGTGCCACAGCCGCTGCGGGGGATTCGGGAGCGTTTGCGGAGAGCTGCTCGACCTGACGCTCCAGAGCGTCACGCTCGGAGTACAGTGCGCGCAGTTCGACAACGAGCTCGTCCAGGAAGTCGTCGACCTCGTTGCGGTCGTAACCGGACTCTTCGGTGACGATCTTGAAGCTCTTAGTGATCAGGTCTTCGGGGGTGATTGCCATGGGCTTCTCCTCTGGGTATCCCTACGGGGTTTGGTGGTGATGTTGAGTGCCGCGGATTCACCAGCCAGATAGGGCGTGGCCCCAATATTTTAGGGTCCCGATGATTCAGGGCATGGTTATGCCGCGATGCAGTCGTTGGCACCAATTCTACTATTCTTTGGTTTCTGTGCCCGGTTATACGTCGGTTGAATCGTAAAATATTCGCTCAGCGCAAGGGTGGGATTCACCACGCGCTGCGTTTATCCCTATCCTCGCCGTAATCAAGCTCGATATCTGCTCGCGGGTGCATTTCGCATGATTCGACGCCGGCTGTATTCGTCTCTCCCCCCTCCTCGCGGGAGGTTCTTCTCGGCCCAGAAATTGGGTACAGAAAACCCCGCCAGCGCTTCATCCCATGCCAGGATGCCAAGCGCAAGCGGGGCTCTCATGCCTAGTTCTCGTATCTCTCCGATGGAGGGGCTACGTTAGGACAGCTTCGCGGTAATCGTCGTCATGATGTTCAGCAGGAAAGACAGCAGAACAATCAGAATCAGAAAACCGGTATCCAACGCAACGTTACCCACACGCACCGGCGGAATCAGACGACGCAACAGGTTCATCGGCCAGTCCGTCACCGCGTACACGCCGCTAGCGAAGAGCAGAACGATGCCCTTCGGGCGCCATCCCGGAGCAAACATGCGTACCCAATCAAAGAGCATGCGCAGCAGCATGGAGACGTAGAGAACGTACAGAATAATCGTAATGAGGGCGAAAATATAACCCATCTATCAGTCCTTAGCCCTGGTCGAAGGGGAATTCGCCGTCGGTCTCAAAGCCGGCGGGAACCTCGGAGTTAGCCACGCCCAGGACCTCCAGGTTGGAGGGGGTCAGCAGGAACACCTTAGCGGTGACGCGCTCAATGCGGCCCTCCAGTGCGAATGCCAGACCGGATGCGAAGTCCACCAGGCGCTTTGCGTCTGCGTCAGGCATTTCTTCCACGTTCATAATCACGGGGATGTTCTCGCGGAATGCCTCACCAATGATCTTTGCGTCATTGTAGGAGCGGGGGTGGATAGTGGTGATACGACGCAATTCGTCCTCTTCTTCCTCGTAACCGTAGGTGTATCCGTTGGTTTCTTCGGGCTCGTAGCCCTGTTCGTAGTAGCCGTCGTTGGAGTACGTATCGGCGTACTGCTCGGTGTATTCGGTATTCGGCACCGGGGTGTCCTCCCAATTGTCTGCGCTGGCATCGTCCCAAGTCTGCTCGGTTTCTGCCAGATCAGCTGTGGTTTCAGGTGTATGAGCGGTGGCGTGTGCCGCTGCATCTACGGTTGCTCGTCCGTCGGCAGATTCTTCTGCGTCCAGATACTCGGTTTCTGTACCGTCATCGTAGCTATCAGCCTGCAGGTACTCTTCCTGTTCAGTATAGGCGGGTTCGTCCTGCGGGTGGTAGGTTTCGCTCTGCGACTCGGCATCGCTGTACTGTGCCGAGCCGGGCAGTGCTGAGAGCCTGTTGGCGCTGTCGGTCTTCTGTGCTGTAGCAGCCTGCCCTGCGGAAGCGTTTGCCTCCCTGCGGGTGTCAGCCTGCACAGCCTGCGGGGATTCTTCCGGCGTCGTCTCAGCGTTCTGGTATCGTTCCAGGCCGAGGAAACCCGCCAGACGGCTTTGTTTCGCCATGATTCTCTCGCTGTTCTTTCACGTTGGTGGTGTACAGGTTCTGCCGTAGTGCGTCATCAGAAGGTGTGTGCGTAACGGTACGCCATGCACCGGCATGTATATATTACCAGCGCCCACCCCGCGCAGGCGGTCAAGGGCACCGATGATTATGCCGCCGGTCTGCACCGAAAGCAGCCCAGCACTCGAAAGTAGCCCAACGCTCGAAGGGCAACGCACGGCGCGTAGCTTAGGCGAGGCTAGAGCGCCGGACGCTTACCCATGATGTCGCTACCCACGCGCACGCAGGTCGAACCCCAACGCACCGCCGCCTCCAAATCCCCGCTCATGCCGGCGGAAATCTCGGTCGCGTGCGGCACCTGCTCACGCACCAGCGACGCCAAACCGTAGAGCTTCTCAAACGCCGCATCCGGGTTCATGCCCAGCGGTGCCACCGCCATCACACCACCGCAGCGCAGATGCTCGTGGTTCTCGATGCGCTCCACCAGCTCCAGCAGCTCGGAGGCGCTGGTACCGCCGCGCGCGCCCTCAGCGGCGTGGCCAGCCGTCGCAACCTCCGCCAGGGACACCTGCACCAGGCAGGTCAGCGCACCATGCTCCGCCGCCGCAGGTGCGGGCGCCTCCCCCACCTCAAAGCGTGCCAGCTGGTTCGCGTACGCCTTCGCCAGCGCGTCCGCCAGGGAGGGGCGGTCCACCGAATGCACGCTGGAGGCGTACTTGACCACAGACTTCGCCTTGTTCGTCTGCAACTGGCCAATAAACGCCCAATGCGGGGGCTGCACCTCACGCTGAGCACAGTAGGCGGCAAGCTCACGAGCCTTCGCGCTCGCCTCCTGGTCGCGGTTCTCACCGAAGAGGGTCACTCCCCCATCCAGCAGTGCCGCCGCGTCGGAGGCGGGGAAGAACTTCGTGACCGTCACCAGCTGCACCGGGGCGCTCTCCTCGGTACGCACGGCGCTGTGGTCCTGCTCCGCGGCGCGGATACGCTCAAGCACGCGGCGGTAGTTCTGTAGCAGCTGCTCGGCACGTTCGGGAGTGTACTGCAGGTTCTCTTCTACGTTCATTTCAGACATCTTCTCTCCTTCAGCGGCTCTATCTTTAGCGGTTCTATCTTTAGCAGCTCTAGGCGGCGGGCTCTGCCGCCTTCTCAATCCACACCAGACCTGCGATGCGGCCCGGCTTCTCACCGCGGTTCGTGAACCCGCGATGCGAATACACCTCGGGCTCCTCAAACGTGCACTGCGCACAGTCCATGCTCACCTGCACACCCGCCTCCTCCAGCACGGCGCGGGCACCGGCGGGCAGGTCCAGGCCGGGGGTCTGCTGGCTGGTCACCGAATGCACCTGCGGAATTAGTTCGGTGGACTCGGTGCGCATATCTTCGGGCACCTCGTAGCAGCTACCGCAAATGCTCGGACCCAGCCAGGCGGTAATTTTCTCCGCGCCGAGCTGACGCATCCGCTGCACGGTCTGCTGGAGCACGCCATCGAGCAGGCCGCGGCGGCCAGCGTGAGCCACCGCCAGGATCGGTTGCCAGTTCGCGACCCGCTCACCCACAAGCACCACGGGGATGCAGTCCGCCACCATAATCGCCAGGGGAACGCCCTCACTGCTAATCGCCGCATCGGCGACCGGAGAGTTCTCCAGCACCGCGCGGGCACGCTCAACCGTACGCTCCTCGGGTGCACCGGGCGCGTAGGATTCCACCGCATAGTCTTCCGGGTAGGCAATCTGCACGCCGTGCACCTGGTTCAGGTAGAAGAACGGCTCGGTGCCCAGCGCCTCCTCCAGGGCGGCACGGTGGTTGAGGGTGCGCACCAGGGAGGCGTCCATACCGCCGCCAAGCTCATCGTCCACGTGCAAGCCCAGGTTGCCCGCCGCGCGGGAGGTGAAACCCACCCGCACACGCCAGGGACCCAGGGTTCGGGTATCGGCAGAGGCAAGTAGCGAAGTTTTGGGGGTATCGCTCATCTTCTATTCCTTCATCAGATATCAGCGGGTATAACGGCGGGTATAGCAAAGGGGAGCCGAGAACAGCACAATGTGCGTGTTTCTCAGCTCCCCTATAGCTTCATAAGACTCTCAGCCGTACAACGCGCTTAGGCGTTCACAGCCGGGCAGACTACTTCAGGAAGTCAGGGACGTCCAGGGTGTCGCGGCGAGCCGGAGCTTCCTCCACAACCGGGGGAAGGTCAACGTCGAAGCCAGCAGCGCCGGTGGAAGCCGGAGCAGCAGCGGGTGCGTTGTAGCCGTAGCCGTTAGCAGCCGGAGCGGTGGAACCGCCGAAGGATGCCTGGGTGCGCTGAGCCTGAGTAGCCGCAGCAGTGGAAGCGTTGGAGTTGGTTTCCGGGTTCACTGCGTCGAAGCCAGCAGCAATCACGGTCACGCGAGCCTCATCGCCCAGTGCGTCGTCAATAACAGCACCGAAGATGATGTTTGCGTCGGGGTGAGCAACTTCCTGAACCAGGCGTGCAGCCTCGTTGATCTCGAACAGACCCAGGTCGGAGCCACCCTGAATGGACAGCAGAACGCCGTGTGCACCGTCGATGGATGCTTCCAGCAGCGGCGAAGCGATAGCCAGCTCAGCTGCCTTCACGGCACGGTCCTCACCGGATGCCGAGCCGATACCCATCAGAGCCGAACCTGCACCCTGCATGACGGACTTAACGTCAGCGAAGTCAAGGTTGATCAGGCCGGGGGTGGTGATCAGGTCGGTAATGCCCTGCACACCGGAGAGCAGAACCTGGTCAGCGGACTTGAATGCGTCCAGCATGGAGACGTTACGATCCGAAATCGACAGCAGTCGGTCGTTCGGAATAACGATCAGGGTATCAACCTCATCGCGCAGAGCAGCGATACCGGTCTCAGCCTGGTTGGAGCGGCGACGGCCTTCGAAGGTGAAGGGGCGGGTCACCACACCAATGGTCAGAGCGCCGAGGGAGCGGGCAATACGTGCCACGACGGGTGCGCCACCGGTACCGGTGCCACCGCCCTCACCTGCGGTCACAAAGACCATGTCTGCGCCCTTGAGGACTTCCTCAATTTCCTGCGCGTGATCCTCGGCTGCCTGACGGCCAACCTCGGGGTTTGCGCCCGCGCCAAGACCGCGGGTCAGCTCACGACCAACGTCCAGCTTAACGTCTGCATCGGACATCAGCAGAGCCTGAGCGTCAGTGTTGATAGCAATGAACTCAACGCCGCGCAGACCAACCTCAATCATGCGGTTGACTGCGTTGACGCCACCGCCGCCGATACCAACGACCTTGATGACTGCCAAGTAGTTCTGGGGAGTTCCAGCGTCCATGTATTCCTCGATTGTTCCGTGTTCCAGCTTCGGAAGACCCGCAGCTTAATCTAAGCCTGAAGGTTTCCTCTAAAGAATGACTTTATCTGCTAGGATACCAAACTGTTTTTGTAGGTTCCTAGTCACACAGCGCAATTACCCCCTCTTTTTGCGGATTTCACACAAAAAGGGAGGATAAAGCGCCTGAATGGTTCCCCTAACGAGTCACCGGTACGCGCGGGGCAGACACGTCATAGACGGTCACCTTCTGCGTCTGTGCCTCGGAGGAGGTCTCCTCCTGAGCACGCTTAGCAATAGCCTGGCGCAGGGAGAGCAGGACCTTAGCCTTCAACTCGCTCTCTTCAGCGGTTCCCCACTGCACCGTAGTATTATCCCTCAAGGTTAGAGTGATACTTGAGGTTGATGTAGCGCCGGCTTCCTTAACCTGAGCTAGAAGTTCAGAGGGCATCGCCGAAAGCGCCGTAGAAATGGTGCGGAACTCAGCCGAAGTCTGCGGGTCATCACCGCTGAAACGAACCAGCGGTACCGAGGTATCGGGCTGAGTCGCCGACTCCAGAAGGCTCACACCATCGCTATCAACAGTATGGTACGTATCGCCCTGCTTCACAACCGCAACCGCGGTACGCTCCTTCAGAGTCACCACCAGCTCATGCGGCGGACGGCTCTCCACCTGCACGCTACGAATCACATTATCCTGCCCGATCAGCTCACGCACCTTCTTCTCATCGATGCGAGTGAGCGGAACGCCGCGCAGAGGCTCAAGCTTCTGCTCCACCTGGGTGGTTTCCAGCAGGGACGCGCCGCGCACCGTAATCTTCTGAGTCGCCAACAGGGGCGAAAAGAAGACCAGCACCACATACAGCACCGCAATAATAGCCAGTGCCGAAGCGGTGTACAGCAGCTTACGGGCACGAGTCAGAGGCGCACGCTCCTTACGGGGGCGCTCCTCAGCACGCAGACCGTCCAAGCCCGGATCCTGACGCAGACGCTCACGCTGAGCCTGACGGCTCGCACGCTCGCGCTCCTTCTCAATCTCCGCGGCACGCTGCTGCTCACGCTCTGCACGCCAACGACCAAAACGACTCGTGGGGCGAGGCTCTTCAACAGCCTTCTCCCCCGCCTTATCGGCGCGTTCCTCAGCCTTCTGAGCGGCAGACTCTTCGCAAGATTCAACAGAACCGGCAGAAGACTTCTGAACAGAACTCTTCTGCGTAGCCTTCTGATCGGCTACTTCCTTTTCTGCGCTCTTCTCAGCCTGAGCAGAGGCACTCTTAGACGAAGAATCCTCAAACGCCTCAACATCAAACAGCTCAGGCGCGTGCTCAACCTCAGACACGGTACGACCGGTCATCAGCGCAGAACGCACCGAATCCTTCAAAGACTGTGCTGAAGAATGAACCGCCGCAGCGCTCTTGGACGCCGAAGAATCAGCATCGTTCTGACTGGGCGACTTATGCACCACCGGCTTACGCGGCATGTGTCGCACGGAGCTCGAAGACTGAGTAGCGGAAGGCTGAGTAGCGGCAGACTGCGCACCAGAAGGCTGAGCAGAAGCCTCCGAGGATGCAACCTCGACAGGCTTCACGGCGTCCACAGACTTCATAGCTTCCGAGGGCTTTGCAGTCCCAGTAGCTTCTGCGCTCTTCACAACCTGAGGCTGGGTGGCCTGCGGCTGAGTCAGCTGAGACTGCGCAGATTCAGCCTGCACAGACTCAGATTTCTTAGCCTCAACCTGCGCATTCTCAGCTACCTGCTGGGCGCGCAAACGAGCACGCGAACGCGGAGCCTTCGGCGCGCGCGAGGAGGAATGCCCCTCCGAAGAGAGACCAGAACTCATCGGCACAGCCTAAGCCTCCGACTTCTTCGACTCGCCACCGTGACGGATTTCCAGGGACTCCAGCAGACGCGCACCCAAAGCGGTCACATCGCCAGCGCCAACGGTCATCACAATATCGCCAGCCTGAGCACAGGTCACAATATCCTCAATAGCGTCCTCAGCGGTAGCGTAACGAACCTCAGAGAAACCAGCACCGGTAATCAGCTCACTGGTCACACCCTCAATCGGCAGCTCACGAGCCGGGTAAATATCCAGCACATGAGCACGGTCAGCCATCGACAGGGCCTCAGCGAACTCCTTCGCGAACTCGCGAGTACGAGAGAACAGGTGCGGCTGGAAAATCACGTACAGGTTGTGGCCATCAGCCACGGTACGGCCCGTCTCCAGAGCGCGGAACACCTCGGTCGGGTGGTGCGCATAATCATCAAAGACCTTCACGCCCGCAACCTCACCACGCAAGGTGAAGCGGCGGTCAGCGCCCACAAACTCAGCCAGTGCACGAGCAATATCGGCAGCCTCGTAACCAGAGATCAGCGCCGACGCAAAAGCAGCCGAAGCGTTCAACTGGTTATGAATACCGGGCACCTTCAGCGCAAGATCCTGCTCACCCTCATAACGCGCACCGCGGCACTCAAAAGACCACGACAGGTGCGAGGACGAGGAAGAACCCGCGCTGGTAATCTCGCTAATGCGCAGGTCAGCATCCTCAGACTCACCGTAGGTCACTACGGGCACACCCGCCGCACGAGAACGAGCCGCCAAATCAGCCGCGCCCGCATCATCAGCACAGGTCACCACAACACCGTTAGGTGCCAGCGAACCCACAAAACGGTTGAACGCCTCAAAGACACGCTCATCCGTCTCATAGAAATCCAGGTGGTCCGGCTCAACATTCGTCACCACAGCAATAGCCGGGCGGTAACGCACAAACGAGCCGTCCGACTCATCAGCCTCAGCCACAAAAATCGACTCCGGGTCCTGAGCGCCCAGGTGCGCGTTCGTGCCGCGACCAGCAATCACAGTACCCACCGCAAACGACGGGTCAGCACCCAGCTGATCAAACATCACAGAAATCATGGAGCTGGTCGTGCTCTTACCGTGCGTACCGGCAACAGCAACCACCTGAGACTCACCCATCACGGCGGCAAGCGCCTCAGAACGATGCAGCACACGCAGACCCTGCGCACGAGCGGCAACAAGCTCCGGGTTATCCTCACGAATCGCAGTAGAAATCACCACGGTATCAACATCCACAATGTTCTCAGCCTGCTGAGGAACACCCACACGAGCACCCGCAGCACGCAAAGACTCAACAGTAGCCGACTCCGCACGATCAGAACCACTCACCGTCACACCAGCCTGCAGCATCAGAGCGGCAATAGCGCTCATACCCGCGCCACCAATACCGATGAAGTGCACACGGCCCAACTCGCTCATCTTCGCACGCTCAGGGAACGGCGGGTTCAGCGGTGCCGGCAACACCATCTCAAGATTCATCAATTCAGTCATTACTTCTCAGCTGCCTTCAATACTGCTTCAGCCATAACGCGCGCCGCGTCACGGATACCAAGTTCATACGCCGCAACGCCCATGCGCTCCAGCTCCTCCGGGTTCGCCATAAGAGCCGGAATCTCACGGGCGAACCACTCACCGGTGACCTCTGCATCCTTCACCAGCAGAGCCGCAGACGCCTCCACCAGAGAACGAGCATTCAGAGCCTGCTCACCATTACCAATAGGAAGCGGCACAAAAATCGCGGGAACACCCACCGCAGCAACCTCACTGACGGTCGCCGCACCCGAACGCACCAGCAGAAGATCAGCGGCAGCATACACATCCTGCATGCCGTTGCTGAACTCAATCTGACGGTAATTCGGGGCGCTCAACAACTCGCCGTTCTCATCCAGAACAGCCTTACCCTTGCCGGTAATATGCAAAATCTGGAAGTCCCACTCCGCAAAGTGGTCACGGCACGCCGCCACCGCATTATTCAGGCTCAACGCACCCAGCGAACCGCCCGTCACAATCACGGTCGGCTTCTGCGGGTCCAGGCCCAGGTTACGGCGAGCCTTCGAACGGTGCGCCTCACGGTTCAGGTAGGCAATCTCATCCTTCATCGGCATACCCACCAGGGTTGCACGCGGGAAAGGAGTGTTAGGGAACGCAACACCGGTGAACTTAGCGAACGTACCGCCCAGGCGGTTCGCCAAACCGGGCTTCGCGTTCGCCTCATGAATCACCACGGGAATCTTAGCGCTCAACGCCGACAGATACGCCGGCGGGCACACGTAGCCGCCCACGCCAACGACCACGTCTGCATCTGCTTCTTTGAGGATGCGGCGGGTCTTCGACAGGCCACCAAAGAACTTAGCGGGGAAAGCCAAAGCGGCACGGTTAATGCTACGAGGGAACGCTGCACGAGGGATGAACTCAATATCGAAACCAGCTGCCGGAACCAGCTCGGCTTCCATCTTATCCGCAGTGCCCAGCATCAGAATCTTAGCGTTCGGTTCAAGATCACGAACCGCACGCGCAATCGCGAGCATCGGATTAATATGACCGGCGGTGCCACCACCGGCGAAGACTATAGAGGGCGCCTTCTTCGTCATAGGTCTTTCTCCCAACACATCGGTACAGCATCATTTTACGCTATCGCACCTGTTCAAAAGAGCGCCCCCGCCATTGAGCTACAACTCAATAGCGAGGGCTTTATCTTATATTCAGCACATATTCATCACGGGTAGAGGCACGAACCGTAGCTCACTTCCCCGAATGTCAGCCCCCGATATGCAGGCTTCACGGAGCGGGTTCCGCGGGGTTTAGCCCTGCTTGCGGGTGCCGCGCTGAGCGGAATTCCGAGCCGGACGCTGTGCCTGCTGAGCGCTGTTCTTCGGAGCGCCCTTTGCCTGAGTACCCTGTCGCGGCGCTGACTGACGTTGAGCGCCCTGTCGAGGATTACCCTGCCGCTGGGCACGACGCTGACGGTCCTCAGGATGCAGCGGCTGCAGGCCCGCAGGTAGCGAACCCGACGGACGGTGCTGTGCGCTACGGGGCTGAGCGCCCCGAGGCTGCTGCACTCGCTTCTGAGCAGCAGGTTTCTGAGCAGTAGGCTGCTGAGCGGTACGGGGCTGAGCAGGCTTACCCTGTGCCGCTCGAGTAGAGGCAGTACTCTTCTGGGCAACACGAGCCTGCTGACCGGTACGAGGCTGAGCGGGAGCCTTCTTCGGTGCAGGCTTCTGCGGGGCAGGTTTCTGCGAGGCCTTCTGCTTCTGAGCTTCAGCCTTCTGCTCCGCCTTCACACGGGCAGCTTCCTCACGAGCCAGACGCGCCTCTTCTCGAGCCTGCGCCGCCTCCTGGCGAGCCTGTTCCTCCTCACGACGAACCTGCTCCCGAGCCTGGCGCTCCTGCTCCTTCTGCTGCTCACGAGCCATACGAGACAACTCACGCTGCTGATCCGGCGCAAAACCCAACCAACGGCGCAACGTGCTCTCCGGACCGAAAACAACCTTCAAAGGATTATGTTCCTTCAACAGGTGACCACCAGCAGCCGCACGAGCAGCCTCCTCCTGATTCAGAACATCCTGCAGCGGCGAACGACGCTGCCATTCAGCATTCTCACGACGAACCTCACGCACGCTCTGGGTCTCAATATTCGACGGTTTCGTCGCGCCACGCAACGGAGTCTGCCGCGCAAACGCCAACAACAAACCCGCCGCAAACAACGAGGACAACAGCGACGAACCACCATAGGAGACAAACGGCAAAGGCACACCAATCACCGGCAAAATACGGGACACCATGCCCATATTGATAATCGCCTGAGAGGTCAACCAAATCATGATGCCGCCCGTAGCCAAACGCACCAGCGGATCAGTAGTACGCAGCATAATACGAACCGCGCAATACACCAGGCCCACATACAGCAGCAGAACCGCCAGCGTACCCAGCAGACCCAGCTCCTCACCAATAATGGCGAAAATATAGTCGTTATGCGCCTCAGCCAGGTAGTTATACTTCTGGCGCGACTGGCCCAGACCAACACCCAAGAAGCCACCGGTCGTCAGCGCCACCTCACCAGAATTCGCCTGGTCACAGTTAGCGTTCGTGCACGAGCCCCAAATACCGAAAATACGAGCCACACGGTTCGCGCTACTGAGCACACCCACCAGCGCCAACGCCGCAAACGCGCCGCCAATCTTCAGCAGCGAGCTGCGAGAAGCACCCGCCAGCCACATCATGCCCACAAAGATGAAGCCATACACCATGGCGGTACCCATGTCACCACCGAGCATAATCAGCAGCACCAGAGCACCCACACCATAAATCGAGGGGAACAGCGTGCGCCAAATACTACGAGAAATATCGCCGTGGCGGCTATACACCCATGCCAGCCACATAATAATCGCCAGCTTCGAAAACTCCGACGGCTGGATCTGTCCGATGCCGGGGATCTTCAACCAGTTACGGTTACCGTTCACCTCAACGCCAACGACCACCACAGCAAGCTGCATGACCAACGCGACAATCAGCATCGCGTACACCACAGACTTCTTGTGGTAATACCCAACAGGGATACGCGTAATACCCGCCATCGCAATCACGCCAAGAACCAAGAACATGACCTGAGACGAAACCTGCGAGAACGGCGACTGCCCCTGAGAAATCATGGTGACGCTCGACGCCGACAGCACCATAATGCAGCCAAAAATAGCCAGACCCAGGGTGGTGACCAGCAGCATCACCGGCACATCCCACAGGTCAGCCTTCAAACCACGACGGTACAGCCTATCGGCACGAGTACGGAACGGCGCAGAGAAATCCTCCAAACCGGCTCGCAAAGACGCCCAACGGCCACTCGCGGTCGAACGCGCCGAAGAAGCCGAACGCTCCGAAGATGCGTTGGTACTCACATGCCCTCCTATAGGCCTCAACTGCCACGGATCCGTCGTGGCGAATACACGAAAAAGGTTCAGGGGTGGGACACCGTTACCATCCCACCCCCGAGAAGAACCCGCAGAAAGCACCCCGGTCGCCCGAGACACCCTATGCAGGCAATGTCCTAAGAGTCTGCCAGCTGGGCGGCAACAGCGTTCGCAAACGCATCACCGCGCACCGCATAATTCTTGAACTGGTCCATCGAAGCAGACGCGGGAGCCATCAGCACGGTATCCCCCGGATGCGCCAGCTCAGCAGCCTTCGCAACGGCCGCGTTCATCACGGCAATACCGTCCGAAGAATCAGCCACAGCGGCGGTCATATTGTAGGTCGGAACCTGCGGAGCGTGGTTAGCCAACGCCGACTTCAGCGCCGCAGTATCAGTACCGATAATCAGCACAGCCTTCAGACGCTTAGCGTGAGCAGCAATCAGCTCATCGTACTCAACGCCCTTCGACAGGCCGCCAGCAATCCACACCAGCGAGGGGTAGCCGCTCATCGACGCGTTCGCGGCGTGAGGATTCGTAGCCTTCGAATCGTTCACCCACATGATGTCGTTCGCGTAGCCCACCAGCTGGTTGCGGTGCGCACCGGTCTTGAAAGAACGCAGGCCCGCTCCCACAGCCTTCGGGTCAATATCAGCCGCACGGCACAGCGCCGCAGCCGCCAGAGCGTTCTCCACGGTGTGCTTTGCGGGCATCTTACCGGGTGCCGGAGCCAGATCCTGCAGGACCGCCAGCTCGTACGCCTCGTTGTAGCGGTTCTTCAGGAAGGCGCGATCCACCAGAATATCCTCAGCCAGGCCGAGCATCGACACGGCGGGCATCTCAGTGGAGCTAAAGCCAATCGCGCGAGCGCCCTCAATAACGTCCGCGTTCTCGACCATGCGCAGGGTGTCTACGTGGTCGGTGTTGAAGATGCAGGCAACCTGAGTGTGCTCGTACACGCGAGCCTTATCAGCCTTGTAGCCGTCGAAGGAGCCGTGCCAGTCCACGTGATCCTCAGCGATGTTCAGAACCACCGAAGCGTACGGGGACATCGAGTAGGTCCAGTGCAGCTGGAAGCTGGACAGCTCCACCGCGAAGAACTCATAGGGCTCATCGTCGGCAATGGCGTACACGATGGGCATGCCCACGTTACCCACCTGAATAGACTTCTTACCGGCAGCCTTCAGGATGGAATCGACCATGCCCACGGTGGTGGTCTTGCCGTTCGTACCGGTCAGGCACAGCCACTTGGGGGTCGGGCGGTCGTTGCGCTCATTCAGGCGCCACGCCAGCTCCACATCGCCCCAAATCTGGATGCGACGCTCATACGCGTCCAGCATGACCGGGTGGTCGGGACGCACGCCCGGGGAGGTTACCACAAGCTCGGGTTCCTGACCGTCCACCGGGGGCAGTGCGCGCATGTGCTCGGGACCAAACAGGCCCTCAACGTTGCCGTAGGCGTTAGCGTACAGGTCGATGCGCTCACGCTTCTCCGGGGTATCTGCCCCGTCGATGACAACAATCTTCGCACCCAGCTGAGCGAGCACATCGGTCACAGCGTCTCCGCTGGTACCCATGCCCACCACGACCACACGCAGGTTAGCCCAGGGGGCGCCCCAGTGAGTCAGCTCCGCGAGGCGCTCGTTCTCATACACCGGGTTCACCGCAATAGCGGCAGCGTTCGCTTCAATGCGAGCTGTATCCGGCTGTTCATTAGTTGACATTAGTGAATCACTCCAGAAGTCTGCGAGAACCAGTCACCGAAGAACAGCGCCAGGGCGACGAGCACGCAGAGGGCGTTAACAACCCAGAGGCGGAACACAGAGTTTACTTCGCCGCTGCTGACGGTACCGGGGGCAATGCCTCGCTTATCAATTGAGTACTTGCCGTTGACGCCGACCTTCTCCATGTGGTGATGGAAGGGGGTCATACGGAAGTAACGGTGCGCATGCAGGGGCTTCTCCCCCGCTGCGACCGAACGCTTACGGCTGGTCTTGAACACGAACTTCTGCACGATCACAGAGAACACTTCCAGCACGGGAATCAGAGCGATGACCAGCAGAAGCAGTTCGGTGCGGGTAAACAACGCGAAAGCAACCATTGCGCCACCGAGCGCCAGGGAACCGGAGTCGCCCATGAAGATCTGTGCCTTCGACACGTTCCACCAGAGGAAGCCAGCCAGCGAACCTACCAGGGATGCGGCAATCAGAGCCAGCGAACCGGGGTCGCGCACATCGTAGCAGGCGGTGCCGGCACCGGCGGAGCAGGCGTGTACGTACTGCCAGATGCTGATGGTCAGGTAGCCGGAGAAGATGGTCATCATGATGCCGCCAGCCAGGCCGTCCAGACCATCGGTGAAGTTCACCGCGTTCGTACCGGACAGGGAGATGAGGGTAATCCAACCAACCAGCAGGATGGAGCCGAAGACCGCGCCCGCCGCGAACAGATCGATGGGCAGGTCACGTACGAAAGAGATGGCGGTCGACGCCGGACGAGCACCCGACTCGTTCGGGAACTGGAATGCCAGGTACGCGAAGGGCAGGGTCACGCCCAGAAGACCAATGGTCTTCTGCTTCTCGGTCAGACCCTCGTTGCCCTTATTGCGGAACTTCATGATGTCGTCCGCCGCGCCCACACCGAGCATACCCAGGGTGAAGGCGATGGTCAGCCACGCGGTAGCGGTCGGTACCGGCGCGGTACCAAAGAGCAGGGCGCTCACCGCCAGGGTCAAGAAGTAGGCGAGAATCGCCGCGGGGATGAAAATCAGACCCGCCATGGTGGGGGTGCCCGCCTTATGCTGGTGGGCCGCCGGGCCTTCCTCACGGATGAGCTGGCCAAGCTTGAGGGACTTCATCTTCTTGATGAACACCGGCAGCGCGGTGAGGGAGATGAGGAATCCGAAGATTCCAGCAATCAGCACGGTAATCATAAAGCGCTACCCTTCGTTCGTGGTCTGTTCGGTCGAAGTACGGTCGCCATTAGCGGTACCGTCCAGGTGAGCGGCAAGGTGGTCGCTCAAATCGGTGGTTTCAACAAAGTCACCGGCAGAAAGCCAGGTCGGTGCCTGCTCTTCCTCAGCGCCGAAGGTGTACTCGGCGAAAGCAACCTGGTCACCCAGAATGCCCAGCTTCGCGCCGTTCGAGGACTTGAAGAGCACAATGTCGCCGGGGTGAACCTCGGCGCGCAGGATCTGCTCTGCCTCTTCCGGGGTCTTCACCCAGGTCGCCTCATTACCCCAGGAGCCTTCCAGATGAGCAGCATTGTAGATGGGCTTCGTCTCGTCGCCCACAGCAATCAGCTTGGAAATGTTCATGCGCACCACGAGGCGACCGATGCGGTCGTGCTCCTCCACGGAGGCGTCACCGAGCTCCAGCATGGCACCCAGAACAGCCCAGGTGCGGTGCGGCTGACCGGTCGCCGGGTCGACGGTGCGACCCAGCTGCGCCAGGGTGCGCAGTGCCGCAGCCATCGACTCGGGGTTCGCGTTGTAGGCGTCGTTAATGACGGTCACGCCGTCAGCGCGGTCGGTGCGCGCCATACGCCACTTCGAAGCCGCCGCCGCCTTGTTGAGCGCGCGAGCAATCTTCTCACCCGAAATACCGCTGTTGTAGGCGATCGTCGCAGCAGCCAGCAGGTTGTGCACGTGGTGCTCACCGATCAGCTGCGAGGAAATCTCGTACTCGCTACCGTCGGGCAGGCGCAGAGTGAACTCGGGGCAGCCAGCGTCGGTGGTGCGCAGGTTCAGCGCCGCCACGTAGCGTTCGTAGGGCTGACCGTTCGCGTCGGTCTTCTCGCCCACGCCAAAGTACGTAATGGGTGCAACCGAACGCGACGCCATGCGCAGCACGCGCTCATCGTCAGCGTTCAGCGCCAGGGAACCGGTCGGCTGAACACCCTCAGCCAGCTCACCCTTAGTGCGCTCAATATTGTCCACGCCGCCGAACTCGCCAGCGTGCGCGGTACCAACCTTCAGGATTGCACCGTGATCGGGGTGCGCAATATTCGCCAGGTACTCGATGTTACCCACACGGTCCGCACCCATCTCAATGACCAGGTAGCGGGTGGACTCATCCGCACGGAAAACGGTCAGGGGCACGCCCACCTCACTGTTGTAGGAGCCGACCGGTGCAACGGTCGGGCCCTCCGGGGTGAAAATGGCGGCAAGAAGGTCCTTGGTGGTGGTCTTACCGGCAGAACCGGTAATACCGATAACGGTCAGCTCACCCTGAGCGCGCATCTGCTCAATGGAATAGCGCGCCAAATCGCCCATCGCCAGCACCACATCGGGCACCTGGATGCTCGGGTAGGGCACGCCCTGCTCGTCGAGTACTTCACGCTCGACCAGCGCCAGGGTCGCGCCCCTCTCAAACGCCATGGGGATGAACCTGTGACCGTCAGTGACCGCACCGGGCTTCGCAACGAACAGGGTACCGGTCTGCACCTCGCGGGAGTCGGTGGTGGCGAAGTCTGCGTACACCTGCTCCTCACGGCCCTCTAGGCCGATAGCGGTGCCGCCGGTTGCCTCAATAATCTGGGCGGCGCTGAGCTTAATCATTCTTCACCATACCTTCAGCGGTTTCAGAGTCACTTTCATCGAGCATGCGCTGGTAGTCAGGCAGAATCTCGAAACCGTGCGCACGCAGGGCACGGGCGGTTTCAACACGGTCGTCCAGGGCGATATCCACGCCGTCAACATCCTGTTCGGTTTCGTGGCCGCGGCCAGCAATCAGGATGGCGTCGTGCTCGCCCGCCAGGGCAATTGCCGCATCAATAGCGGCGGCACGCGGAGAAATATTCAGGATCTGGGTGGCTCGGCGGTTCTCAGCCTTCTGCGCGCCCTCCTCAACGGCGGCACGAATCGGCCCGGGCGCCTCACCGTGCGGGTCGTCATCAGTCACAACCACAATATCTGCGTACTGTGCCGCAATCGCACCCATAATCGGGCGCTTGAGCTGGTCACGCTCGCCGGTCGCACCGAAAACAATCATGACCTTGCCATCGCCGGGGCGGTCCATTGCCTCCAGGGCACGGGTCAGACCGTCCGGGTTGTGTGCAAAGTCCACAATCGCGTGCGGAGCCAAGGAAATCAGCTGCATACGGCCCGGAACCACCGGAGTCAGGGCCGAACCGGACGCCAGCTCAGGCAGCAGACGCTCACGCTCAGCGGAGTCAGTATCCAGGTACGCCATGAGCGCCGCCAGCGCAGCATTCGAAACGTTAAAGTCAGCGGGCAGACCGGTGTAGCATTCAATGCTCTCACCGGCGCCATTAGCCACGTGGAAGCGGTGGCCCAGGCCTTCACGCTGAACCTTCACCACAGCCCAGTCGCGGGCGCCAAACTCTGCGGGCACCTCAGCCAGACCGGCACCGCGCGCAGTCACCAGGCGGTGCACCTGTTGCGCACCCATCTGCTCGCAAGCGGTGGAGAACATCTTCTCGCCCCACTCGTCATCAGCAGTAATCACCGCAAGCTCAGCACGCTCAGGAGTGAACAGCTGCGCCTTCGACTCAAAGTAATGCTCCATGGTGCCGTGCAGATCCAGGTGGTCCTGGGTCAGGTTCGTGAAGCCAGCAACCGCATACTTCACGCCGTCCACACGGTGGTAATCAATCGCGTGCGAGGACACCTCCATTGCGGCGCAACGCACCTGATGCTGACCCATAATCGTCAGCAGAGAATGCACGTGAGGAGACTCCGGGGTGGTCATCTTCGAAGGAACCGACACACCATCAATCAGAATCTGAATAGTGCCAATCAGACCGGTTTTCACACCCAGGCCGGTGCGGAACACCGACTCCAGCATGTAGGTGGAGGTGGTCTTACCGTTCGTACCGGTCACCGCATAGCGGTGGGTGGCGGGGAACGAAGCCGAACCATAAATCAGCGCAGCCAACGGACCAACGTACTCGCGCAGGTTCTCAGTCACCAGGACAGGCACCGGCGCCTCACCCAGCAGTTGCGCACCGGCAGCATCCGTCAAAATAGCGGAAGCACCCAGCTTCAACGCAGCCTCAGCAAACTGTGCACCGTGCACCTTCGCACCGGGCAGAGCCACGTACAGGTCCTGCGGGCGAACACCTCGGGAGTCCATGCTAATACCGGTGACCTCAACAGAATCACCGGATTCAGAACCCTGAACGCCACTAGCCGGCTGGGCACTCACCTGAGCACCCAATCCCTGCAGATGTTCGCGAAGGTGCGCCAAACTCACCGGGCGCACAGCATTCGGGCGCAGAGTCTGAGCGTCGCCGCCCAGCAGGTTCTGGCCGGGTGCGTGAGATGCGGTATCCATCGTCCTTCTTTCCTCTCCGCTGTCCGAAGCGGTGAGCTCTGTATGGTCAATGCGCTCAAGGCACACAGGGTCATTCAATATTCTACGGTCTTTAGGCTTCGACAGGTGTTCAGTACCGGCGCTTCTTCATCACGAATCAGCTACCGGGCGCCTCTCCCCCGCTCGCCTTTAGCTCGTCTTATTGGGGCTGTCCTCAGCAAAAAGCGGAATCAACTCCGGTTCACCGGTAGAACGCGGCACATTATAGGTGTGCAGAGTCTTCTCCATAATCTTGGAGAACTCCGCCGTCGTACCCACGCCACCCTCGGGACGCTGCATGGTCACCGCAACCAAGAACTGCGGGTTCTCAATCGGCGCCACGCCAATAAAGGAGGTCGTGTTGCCGTCATAGCCGCCCTTCTCACTCGGAGTTTCCGCAGTACCGGTCTTACCGCCCACGCGGTAGCCGGTCACCTTCGCCGGACGGGCGTGGCCCTGCTCCACCATGTTCTCCATGAGGGTCAGGCAGGAGGCGGCAGTCTGCTCGCTCACCATGCGTTCGCCAGGCTCCACGGCACGCTTATGTTCGGTGCCGTCCGCGTCAATGATTGCGTCCACAATGCGCGGCTTCAGACGAACACCCTTATTGCCCAGCGCCTGGAAAATCATGGCGGTCTGCAAAGGAGTCTGCGCAACACCCTGACCGAACAACACCGTGTACTGCGTACGGCCGTCCCAATCGCGCCAATCGCTGATCAGGCCCTGCTCCTCACCGGTCAGCTCAATGCCGGTAAACTCACCAACACCGTACTTCTTCAACCAGTTGTAGCGCTCTTCCTTGCTGAGCTTCTGAGCGATCAGCACCATACCGGTGTTCATCGAGTCAGTAATAATGCCCGAGAAAGTACGCTTCTGCGCCCCGTGCTCAAACGCATCCTTGAAAGTCTGCCCGTCAATCGTGAGGGTCGCGGGCACATCATACACGCTAGTCGGAGTCGTCAGGCCCTGCTCAATCAGCGCCGAAGCAGTCAGCATCTTCTCGGGCGAACCGGGCTCCACGTTCTGCGAAATAGCGCGCGGAGTCATGTCCGCCGCATCCTCAATGGTTGCCGCCCCCGGGTCCATCGTGGAGGAATCAGCGAGAGCCAAAATGGAGCCGTCCCGCACGTCCATGACGATTGCGGTACACCACTCCGCTTTGAGCTCCTCGGCGCGGGCGCGCACAACCTGCTGGGCGAAGTACTGGATGTCTCGGTTAATGGTCAGACGCACGTTCTTGCCGTCAACTGCGAGGCGCTGCTCCTCCTTGGCCACGGGGATGCGCACACCGTCCGCGCTGATCTCGTAGGTGCGCTCGCCGGGGGTTCCGGCCAGCTCCTTTTCGAAGACGCGCTCAATACCCACCGAAAAGTTACGGGTCACGGTGCCGCCGGTGCCATTGCCGTCGGGTTCGTCCACGATGTTGTACTTGCCGACCACGGAGCCGCCCACGCTGCCGTTGGGGTACAGGCGCTGCGAGAAGGCCTCGCCGTAGATGAAGGGCGCGCCAAGGTCGTCAATCTTGTGGAAAATCTCGGGGGAAACATCGGTCTTAATGACCGAGTACTTGGAGGTGCCGTCCAGCTTCGACTTGATGAATTCGTCGGTGATGCCCGGGTCCACGCTCTTGAGGATATCGGTCATCTCGTAGACCAGCTGGCTCGGGGTCACCTCAATCTTCTCGGTGCGGTCCTCGTTGTAACGCTTAAAGGTGGCGACGGCCGTCTGATCCGCGGTGAGGTTGTAGCGCTGCACCGAGCGGGCCATGACGTTGCCGTTAATATCGAGAATCTGCCCGCGCACTGCGGGAAGCACCTGCGAGCGCAGACGCTTCTGGTGCGAGGCGTTGGCAACCCCGCCGGGGTCGAAGCCCTGGCGCACGAAAAGGTTTACGCCGATGACGCCCAGGGCACCGGTGGCGGCCGCGCCTGCCAGAAAACCTCGGCGGGTCAGGTCCGGCTTCCTGGATGCCGATTCGTTCGCGTTCTTACGCGCGTCGGAGCTCATGCGGTGGTCCTTTCGGTGGTCTAGTCTATCGGTGATGCTACGCATCCTGTGGTCAATGTTGTTTATCGTGCGGGCTGGCTTGCCGCGGGGCTAGCGGCAGGGCTGGGCTGCTGTGCGGCGCTCGGGGCGGCGGAAGCAGCCGGGCTAGCAGGCGCGCTCGGTGCAGGGTTGGCCTGCTGGGCGGGGTTAGCCTGCTGCGCGGGGCTTGCCGAGGCGCTTGCAGATGCCTTTGCCGTAGCGCTCGCCTGGCTGTGTCGCTGCTGAACAGACTTGTCAGCATCCACAATGCCCTTGGCGTAGCTTTCTTCCGAACCCACTGCCGGCGGCGAAATCAGGTTCTCCTGCTTGTTTCCCTCAGCACCGGTCGGGCTTGCCACCGGGGCGGGGGTGCCCTCAATCTTGGAGGTCTGCAGGTTCAGGGTGGCCTGCGAGGAGCTGGCGAACATGCCCAGGGCGCTCGCGCGCACCGCCAGGTCCTGGGGCGCTTCCTTGAAACCGATCTCCTGCTGCAGGGCCTGGTTCTCCTGCACGAGACGCTGTTCCTGCGCGCGCAGGTCCACCATGTCGTACTGTCGGGTCACGATTAGCACGTTGGGCAGCAGGATAAAAATCAGGGTCAGCGGGATTGCTGCAAAAACAGCGAGCATGGTGGGTGGGCTGAGCTTACGGGCTCGACGGCGCACCGTCGAGAGCGGGTGACGCGACTTCGGCTTCTCTTCGCGGGTCTCTTCGGCGCGGGCTGCCGCACGGACGCTCGAGGGTACACGGCTCGCATTCGTCGAGGTGCGCTTACCGCCGTGCGAAGCCGCGGTACTGGCGGGGCGGACCACCGGCTGGGAGGCGGTGACCGGTTCCAGACGCGCGGTGCGGGTGCGACCGGAGTGAGCTCGGGTGGAGGCGCGGCTCGCCCCGGTCGATGCGCCAGTAGAGGATGCACGGGTAGAGCCAACGGCGCCGGGGGTGCCGGCGGCAGGGCGCGAGGAACCGGCGCGTCGACTCCGCGGGGCGCCCTGGGTGCGGGTGGGGCGCGGGGATGCGTGCTGGGTGCTCACTCTTCTTCGCTTTCTGTCTTCTACTTGGCGGGGATGCGGATCTTCTCGGCGGCGCGCAGCTTGGCACTGGCGGCGCGAGAGTTCTGTTCGATTTCCTCATCGGTAGGCGGTTCGGCGCCGCGGGTAATGATTTTGACGGTGGGCTTGTGCTCTTCAAGCTCTACCGGGAAGCCCTTGGGTGCCTTGGAGGATGCTTCTGCGGTCAGTGCCCTCTTGACGATCTTGTCTTCGAGGCTGTGGTAGCTCATGGCGACGAATCGGCCGCCGAGGTTGAGCGCCTCCAGGGCTGCCGGTACGGCGCGTTCGAGGGCCTCCAGTTCGTGGTTCACTTCGATGCGCAGCGCCTGGAAGGTACGCTTGGCGGGGTGGCCGCCGGTGCGCTGCGCGGCGACGGGCACCGCCTTCTGGATAATGCGCACAAGCTCACCGGTGGTTTCCAGGGGCGCGTTGGCGCGGGCGGTGCAGATGGCGCGGGCAATACGCGACGCGAACTTCTCTTCGCCCCAGTTGCGGATAATGCGGCGCAGCTGGTCTTCGCTGTATTCGTTGACGACAATGCGGGCGGTGAGCTCGTCTTCGGAGTTCATGCGCATGTCCAGGGGCGCGTCGTAGGAGTAGGCGAAACCACGGGTGCGTTCGTCCAGCTGCATGGAGGAGACACCCAGGTCCATCAGGATGCCATCGATACCCTGCACGCCGGCGGTTTCCATGGCGCGGTCAATCTCATCGTAGACGGCGTGCACGGGTACGAAGCGGTCACCGAAGCGCGCCAGGCGCTCACCGGCGATGGCGTGCGCCTGCAGATCGCGGTCAATGCCGATGAGTACAAGGTTTTCGAAGCGTTCGAGCAGCGCCTCGGAGTGACCGCCCATGCCGAGGGTGCCATCAATAACGTAGGCGGTGCCGTGCTCCTCAACGGCGCGTTCGATGCCGGGTGCCAGCAGGTTAATGCAGCGGTCCAGCATGACGGGCACGTGGCGTTCGCTGGCTTCACGCTGGGAGAGGTTCTCAATGGATGCGCCGGTGACCTTGGCGGCAGCGCCGGATGCGGTCGTACCGGTTTCGGGGGCGTGGTCTACGCTCATGGGTGCTCCTGTGAGAGTTTGTCCTGCGGGAAAGCTTACGGAAGAGTGGTGCGGTGGTGATAGAGAGATGCCGGGCGGTAGCCATCGCACCGGCGGGGTGTCGGCTAGAGTAGCGGGCTGAACGGGTCCTCGTCGAGGGAGGCGAATTCAGCTTCGGTGCGGGCGAGGTATTCCTCCCAAGCTGCTGCATCCCAGATTTCTGCGCGGGTACCGGATCCGATGACGACGAGGTTGTCGGTCAGTCCTGCGTATTGGCGCAGTATCGGCGGGATGGTGATGCGTCCCTGCTTGTCGGGCAGTTCGTCTGAGGCTCCTGAGAGGAAGACTCGCAGGAAGTCTCGGGCGGCTCGTCCGGGCAGGGGCGCAGTGCGCATCCGCTCGTGGATGCGTTCAAATTCTGCGGCGGGGAAAACGTACAGGCATCGTTCTTGACCGCGGGTCAGAACGAGGCCTGCTGAGAGTTCCTCACGGAATTTGGCGGGAAGGATGATGCGTCCTTTGGCGTCCATTCGTGGCGAGTAGGTACCTAAGAACATTCACTTCACCTCCCCGATGTGTGCCCCTGATGTGTGCCATTGTGCTGAAGCCTGCGGGAGCGTGGTTGCTCCACACATCCTGTAGGTGCCGGTGGCGGGGTGTGCCGGGCCGGCGCCTCCGCCGTCTGTTTGAGGGCACGGCGATAGGACTGACTTTCAGCTTTCCCCTCCACTTTACCCCACTTTCCACCACCTACCCCACCCGGCAGAGTATCTTTTAGTGTTTTTATGCTCTCTTCTGCATTTTTAACGCTGCCGCACAGCTTCTACACAGCTTCGGGTGTTTCCGCTCAGCGGGCCGCCTTCATCATGTTTGCTATGCCCTGACTCAAGTACAGAGTCAATGACGGGGCCAGTTGCAATAGTCATTGCGCTCCATCCGTCCGCCCCCAAAGCGTCCATCTCTCACTGGCTCGGGCACAGAAAAAGCGGAAGGTAAGAGAATTCTTACCTTCCGCCTGTGAAGTCTTGATGAAGTCTTAAGACCCTAGAGAGTACGGATGCTCAGCCACGAGAAATACTAGCCGTGAGAAAAACTATTGCACCAAAGCAGTACTAGAACTGGCCGTTATTGCGTTCGTCCCAGCGGTCCTCCAGACGATTCATGAAGGAGGAACGCTCCTTCTGCTCACGCTGACGCACGCGAGCTGCGCCCTCTGCCTTACCGCCGAGGAAGGAATCTACCGGGGTCTTCTTACTGGTGGTTGCGAAGTACACGCCACCTGCCGCGAAGAGGAAGCCGAAGACACCCAGCCAAATCATATTCGATGCAACTGCACCAATAATGATGCCCAGGCCAATGAGAACGAAGAGAATACCGAGAGCCAGGTGGCGAGCACTAAAGACCGGCGCGGTGTTGCCGGTTGAAGACATGGAGGAGGCAAAGTGCGGGTCCTCATTGCTCATGAGTTCTTCGAGCTGGTCCAGAACCTTCTGTTCACGCTCGGACAGTGCCATCGTTTTCTCCTTTGAGGTGTCTCTGCTCAAAATGACATTCGTATCAGCAGGGTTAGCTGGTGTACCAGCTGGCGCGGTGTGCGCTTCTTCCCGTCGTATGTTTCCCATCGTACCGCGCGGAGTGGGGTTGGCGCATTCTTTTTCAGGCAGAAGTACCTCAATGTCTTCTGTGGAGGGCACTACCCTTTCTGCGATGGTTCCCCTCGGGCTAGTTCCCTCCCTCAGCCTTTTACTCAGCCGTTTTCTCGGCCCTTTCCTCGACCTTCTGTTCCGGTACCGCCACCCCGGAGGCTGGTTTGAGGCTTTCCTGCGAGTACTTGCGATGAATGGCGTCCATGACGTGCTCAACCTCGGACCATCTACCGCTCTTCACAAGGCGAGCACCAGAACCCGAGCGAGTACCATTCCCTAGGCTTTTACCTACTCCCCCGCCGCCTCGTTGTGCTGAGGCGGTTTTTGCGGATGCGTTTTGTGCGGAGCGTGGGTTTGCCCCGCTCTCGATGGCATCAAAAAGGGTCTGCTGCACCCCGTCTTCGGCGCGGGCGAGTTTTTCGGCGCGCACTCCGATGAGTCGCAGGGCGCGTGGCGCCTCCTGACCCACCAGAATTTCATCTGCTCGCAGGGCTTCCAACGCCAGGGAGGCAATCTGCATACCGGAGTCCACGGGCACGTTTAGCGCTATAGCGCGGGTGTGCGTTTCGAAGGTGCTGTAGCGGATCTTGAGACTGAGCCCTCCGGCGAGTTTCCCCGAGGATCGCAGGCGCTTTCCCAGCTTGAGACTCAGCTCCCGAATAGCAGCGCTCACCTCCTGGGCATCGGTCGTATCCGTCTCGAAGGTGTGCTCGCCACCCATGCTTTTCTCTTCGCGCTCGGTGATCACGGGGCGTTCGTCAATACCGCGTGCCATGGCCCAGAGGTGCTCGCCCTGGGCAGTGCCGAAGCGTTCTTTGAGCCAATCCAGGCTCATGGACCTCATCTGGGCAATGGTGTGAATACCGTATCGGGAGAGCTGCTCGGTACTTTTGACACCCACTCCCCACAGGTCGGAGACTTTTCTCGGGTCAAGAAATTCTTGAACGCGCTCGGGTGGAATGACCCACAGCCCATTCGGTTTACTACCGGTGGACGCCATTTTGGCGAGCAGCTTATTGGGCGCCACCCCCGCGGAGGAGGGCAGGGAGAGCTCCTGCGCGATGCGGTCGCGAGCGCGCTGCGCCAGGGCGACGGGGTCTTGGCCGTGCAGGTAGGCGCCGGTGAGGTCTACGAAGGCTTCATCCACGCTGACCTGCTCAACGTAGGGGCTCAGATCGTGAAGGATTGCCATGACGGCGCGGGAGTAGTGCCTGTAGTCGCCGCGCAGCGGCAGGACGATGGCGTTGGGGCTGAGGTTCCGGGCGCGACTGAGCGGCATGCCGGAGCGCACTCCGTGGGCGCGTGCCTCGTAGGAGGCGGAGCATACGACCGAGCGGGGACCCAGGGGCGCCACAATAATGGGCTCGCCGCGCAGGGCGGGGTTTTCGAGGAGTTCGACGTTGACGAAGAAGGCGTCCATGTCCAGGTGCATAATGACGCGGCCCCTCCTTGCTCCGCTGTTCTTGCCGGTTCGCGTCTGCCCCATGTCGCCTCCTCTCATAGCTTCTACGCCCACCTACCGAAAATATAGCACATTTCTACGAATAATAGGGGTAATATATCGTAAACGTGTTCGCAAATGCGTTCTCTTGGGCTTTTCTCCACTAAGCTAGAAGAAGTGCACACCGCACAACACATGGACCGTACATAGCGACCATCAGCGAGGATAGTATGACTCCCCCTTCTCCTTCCGGAGCACCCACTCCCCAGGCGACCGAGAGCCTCACCGTAGCGGCACCGAATATCCCGGCGGCTTCTGCGCACCTCGCTGAGCGTATTGCTGAAGAGCAGCGAGCCTACCTGCACGCTTTTGACACCCTCATGGCTGAGTTTTTTACCCGCCAGCGCGAGCTACTCGAGGGCATCTCTGCTGAGACTCTACCCCTGCTGGAGGCTATTGAATCCCTCTCCACCGGCGGCAAGCGCCTGCGTGCCCTGCTGAGCTACTGGGGTTGGCGAGGTGCCGGTGGCACACCCGTAACCAAGAACCGCGCGTCCTGGTCTATTGTGAAGGCCGGCATGGCGGTGGAGCTGTTCCAGACCTCCGCACTGATTCACGACGACATTATCGACCGCTCCGATACCCGCCGCGGCGCTCCCTCCGTGCACAAGCGTTTCGAGGCGGCGCACGAGCAGAATAGTTGGCGCGGTGATGCTTTCAACTACGGTCTGACCGGCGGTATTCTTGCCGGTGACCTGACCCTGGCGTGGTCTGCCGAGGTTTTCGCGTCCCTGGGTGAGGGAGCGATTTATGGCGCCCCTGCGCGCACTATTTTTGACCGGATGCGCACCGAGGTTCTGGCGGGTCAGTATCTGGACGTCTACTCCGAGGTTCTCGAAACCGAGGACGCTCAGGCGGCTCTACAGCGTGCCCTGAACGTGATTCGTTTCAAGTCCGCCAAGTACTCCTGCGAGCACCCCTTCACGATTGGTGGTGCTCTGGCTCTGCAGGCTGCCGCGCTGGAGAACGGCACCGGTGCCGTGAGCGAGCAGCACCCGGTACTTGCCGGTTACCGCGCGTTCGGCCTGCCGCTGGGTGAGGGCTTCCAGCTGCGTGATGACGAGCTGGGCGTCTTCGGCCAGCCCGAGGTGACCGGCAAGCCCGCTGGCGATGACCTGCGTGAGGGTAAGCGTACCGTGCTGGTGGCGCTCACCTCCGCCGCACTCAATGAGAAGGATGCGGCGCTTCTGCACGATAGCTTGGGCGACCCCGAGCTGAGCGATGAGCAGGTGGAGCGCATCCGCGATCTGATGGTTTCTTCGGGCGCTTTCGCCAAGCATGAGCAGCTGATTGAGCAGAAGTCTCAGGCTGTGTTTGAGGCGCTGGAGGCGATGAACCTGGACGAGCTGACGCATGCGGCACTGACCGATATCGTGGGCCGTGCACTGCGTCGCAAGGCATAGATGCCCTGCGTCGTAAGGCGTAGAGGTTCAACACAGTTAGAACGTTAAACAAGTTGAGGCGGCATACCGAAGTATGCCGCCTCAACCTATTTAGCTATAGTTCTGAGCCGCTATTACCAAGCCAGATTACCAAGCCAGTGCCTGCGCACGGCGACGGATCTCGGTCTTACGACCGTCAATCAGTGCGTCGATGGGGCGGCCGGGCAGGGAGTCGTCGCTGGTGTACAGCCACACGATAGCTTCTTCATCGCTGAAGCCGGAATCCTTCAGGACAGCGAGGGTGCCCTTGAGGGATTCGAGTACTCGCGAACCGTTCATGAACAGTGCGGGTACCTTACGCACGTTGGTTTCCGGGTCGCGCAGAGCGATGAGCGTACCGTCAGAAATCAGGTTGTGAACGCGGGTCACCTTCAGGTCGAGTGCCTGCGCAATTTCGGGGATAGTTACCCAATCGCCGACGAGGGCGAAGGTCTGAGCAATATTTTCGTTAGTCACCTTTTAAGAGTGCCAGAGCTGGCACGTATTTACCACTTTTGACCCGCCGCAGGTTCGCTGCCCCTCCCGGATTCTTTCGTTCTTGTGCCCTGCCCGTTGTTCTTGCGTTGGAGTCGGGTCCACCGGCACTTTGTAAGAATTCGCTGAGTGTTCACCTGCCCGGCGCCCTTTGGCATCGCTTCTGCCCAGGTGGGCGGGCTAAAATGTTGAGACGTATGAATACTCCCAGCCCACGCCGGATTTCTCCTGTGAACCCTCGTTCTTCTGCAAATACTCCTGTTCCTCCCGCCACCCGTCCCGCTGCCCCGGATACCGCTATTGGTTCTTCGCAGTGGCTCAGTGGCGCCATTATTGAGGGTCACTACCAGGTGGGTTCGCTTATTGGCCGCGGCGGCATGAGCGAGGTGTATTATGCGCTGGACCTGTGGTCGAATAACCCGGTTGCGCTCAAGGTTCTCTCCCCCGCTCTGGCTGAGGATGCAGCGAACCGTCAGAAGTTCCACCGTGAGGAGCGCTCGATGCGCCAGGTAGGTGGCGGCGGGCATACGGTGGGTGTGATTTCATCGGGTACCGAGTATTTTTCGGGTCAGATGGTCATGTATATCGTGCTCGAGTACGTGCACGGTTGTACGCTGAGCCAGCTGCTACGTGTGCGTAATGCCCTCTCGCTGGGTGAGGCTCTGGATATCCTCATTCCGGTCGTGGAGGCGCTCTCGGAGGTTCATGCGAACCGCTACCTGCACGGCGATATTAAGCCGGGCAATATTCTTCTCGACGCTAACGGCCAGGTGAAGCTCACAGACTTCGGTCTCTCCCGCCGTGACGATCAGGTGGATGCGGGCGCCCCCATGGGCACCCCCGCCTACGTAGCGCCGGAGGTTCTTGATCCGAAGGTGAAGGTCGGAGCTCAAGCTGATATTTTTGCACTCGGCGTGATGATGTACCGCATGCTTTCAGGTCGTCTGCCCTTTGTGGGTCTGGAGAATGACCAGCAGGTGCTCTACCACAACGCCAATATTGAGATGCCCGCGCTGACCGATGTCGCGCCGGGTGCGGACCGCGACATTGCGGGGCTGATTTCGTGGTGTACCCGCAAGCAGCCGCACGCACGCCCGGAGGATGCGACCGAGCTGTTCACGGCTCTGCTGGAGATTTCTGAGTCGTTGGGTGAGTCTGAGCGTGCTTGGCGCGCCCCCTCGTGCCCGGAACCGGAGCTTCCCCTTTGGGAGGCCGTCGCCGATATTGCGGAGCGTAGCGGCGCCGCGCAGATGGTGCGTAACACCCCGATTAGCGCGTTTAGCGATGCCCGCGATCTGCTCGCCTACGATGTGTACTCCCCCGACAGCCTCGTGTACGATGCCTCGGCAGCGAGTCAGGGCGTGCACCTTGCCGACGTGGATGCTGAGGACTCCGTGCTCAACCGCCAGGGCATTCCGCCTCTGGTGAGTTCTGCCTCCGATAATGACGATTCTGACACTGATCAGGAGAAGGAAGGCTCAAAGGGCAAATCCGGCAAGCATGGTCTGGGTTCGTTCATGGGCCGCCGTACCACCGCGGCGAAGGGCCCGCTGACTCAGTCCGTTGGCATTGGCCCGCAGACGGAGCAAGAGTTCATCTCAGCTAACGGCGAGTACGCCCCAATCCATGCGGAGCGTTCGTTGAGCCCCTCCGGCACACGTCGTTCGAAGTCTAAGGGACCGGCGAGCGCGTCGGAGGCTTCACCGGCAGAGGAGACCGCTTCTTCTCAGGAATCCGAGCAGTCTTCGCAGAAGGATCCTCGCCTGCCCGCCAAGCAGTTTAGGACCCCGCCCTCGGGTATGGCGGTGGGCGGTTGGGCTCTGGCGCTGATTCTGCTGGGCATGGGTTCGAGCTTTACCGGTTGGTGGCTTGCGACCTCACTGGTGCAGTCGCAGTGGTGGCGCAATATTGAGGCGTTCCTGACCTTCTAGTAGTGTCCCCCCTCGAGCACTCCGTCCTCGCCTGTGCACTCTGTCCTCGTCTTTGCAGTGCGCAGGTTAAACGCAATGCCCGGGTCTTCACTCACTATGAGCGAAGACCCGGGCATTGTCGTGTCTACTGCTCCCCGCCAACTATCGCGGCGAAAAGCATGAACGTTTTATGCGCGGTTCTTGAGGTACTCGGAGACCAGGAATGCAATTTCCAGGGACTGCGAGTGGTTCAGACGCGGGTCGCACAGGGACTCGTAGCGGTCTGCCAGTGCTGCCTCGTCGATGGCGTCGGAGCCGCCCAGGCATTCGGTCACGTCGTCGCCGGTCATCTCTACGTGGATACCGCCGGGGAACGAACCCAGTGCCTCATGCACCTCGAAGAAGCCGCGAACCTCGTCGAGCACGTCGTCGAAGCGGCGGGTCTTGTAGCCGGAGGGCACGGAGATGGTGTTGCCGTGCATCGGGTCGGTGACCCAGACGACCTTCGCACCTTCAGCCTGCACGCCCTCAACGATTGCGGGCAGCTTCTCGCGGATGTTCTTCGCACCCATGCGGGTGATGAAGGTCAGGCGGCCGGGCTCGCGGTTCGGGTCGAGCTTGTCGATCAGTGCGAGTGCATCCTCAGTAGTGGTGGTCGGGCCCAGCTTCACGCCGATGGGGTTGCGGACCTTGGAGAGGAAGTCTACGTGTGCATCGTCGATGCCGCGGGTGCGCTCGCCAATCCACAGGAAGTGTGCGGAGGTGTCGTAGGGCAGGTGAGTGCGCGAGTCGATGCGGGTGAGGGCACGCTCGTAGTCCAGCACGAGTGCCTCGTGGCCGACGTACATGTCGGTGGTCTTGAGGGCTTCGAAGTTCACGCCGCATGCTTCCATGAACTTGAGGGCGCGGCCGATTTCGTTGGCGGTCTTCTCGTAGCGCTCATGCGCGGGGTTGGAGGTGAAGCCGCGGTTCCACTGGTGTACGGCGCGCAGGTCTGCGAAGCCGCCCTTGGTGAAGGCACGCACCAGGTTCAGGGTGGATGCGCTGGCGTGGTAGCCGCGCAGCATACGCTTGGGGTCGTGTACGCGGGCTTCGGGAGTGAAGTCGAAACCGTTGACGGTCTCGCCGCGGAAGGAGGGCAGGGTAACGTCGCCGCGGGTTTCCATGTCTGCGGAGCGCGGCTTGGAGAACTGGCCCGCCATACGGCCCATCTTCACCACGGGCATGGAGGCGCCGTAGGTGAGCACTGCAGACATCTGCAGGATGGTCTTGACGCGGCCGGAGATCTTGTCGGCGGTTGCGCCCGCGAAGGTTTCTGCGCAGTCGCCGCCCTGCAGGAGGAATGCGCGGCCTTCAGCAACCTCACCAAGTGCCTGGCGCATGGCGTCGACTTCACCGGCGAAGACGAGCGGCGGTACCGAGTTCAGCTCGGCGATAGTGCTCTCAAAATCTTCGTGCTCGCTCCAGGTGGGCTGCTGGTCAATGTGCAGCTGACGCCAGGTGTCTAGGCCGTGGTCGGGGGCCTGCGAGGTGCTGAGGTTTTGGTTGCTCATCTTCACTCCATCGGGATGGTCTTGTGCGTTTTCTGATTCAGCCGCCGTTTCGGGTGCCCGGTAGGCCGTATGTGGCATGCGTTCACGTGATTCTTAGGGGCGAATAGACTAATTGTACTCTTGCTCCCTTCAACGCCTAGCCGTCTAGTCAGGTACATCTCATATGTTTAGATAGAGCTATTCAAAATCAATGATTCGGGCATGGAAGATTAACTGCGCGGAGGGGACGCGAAAGGGCGAGACTCGGGGTATCACCCCTTATCCCGCCCTTGGCGTAGTCGCATACCCGCTTGGGCAACGTTTAGTTAGTTCTCTGTAGCTGTGCGACTGCCGCATCAGCGCTCATGTTTTTATCGGCCATGAGTTTCTTGACGCGGTCGGCGTACACGTCCACGTATTCCTGGCCGCTGAGGGCACGAATCTCGGAGCCAATACGGTCGGCGATTTCACGCTGAACGCGGTGGCTCAGGTCTGAGCCGTCGGTGTATTCCTCGAAGGTGAGGGGCTTGCCGATAATGGTGCGCACCTGGATGGGCTTGCCGTCGTGGCGCAGACGGATACGGTTCGAGCCGGAGGGCTGAATCAGGTCGGTACCGATCTGTCCGATGGGCACTACGGGTACGCCTGCTTCAACTGCGAGGCGGGCGACACCGACCTTGGGGCGGTAGCCGCGTCCGTCGGGGCTACGGGTGCCTTCGGGGTAGATGCCAATCACGCCGCCGTCCTTGAGGACCTGCGCACCGGCGTTGAGGGATTCCTGGCTCTTCTGGCCGCCGGAACGGTCCATGGGAAGCTGACCGACACCACGGAAGAACGCCGCCATAGCACGACCCTTCACACCGGGGGTGGTGAAGTAGTCGCTCTTGGCGAGGAAGTTCACGGTGCGAGGCATGGCGAGAGGAATGAAGATAGAGTCGCAGAACGCCAGGTGGTTGCTGGCGACGATGTAGGGGCCCTCGGGCAGGTTCTCCAGGCCAACCACGTCATGGTGGTACAGTCCCTGCAGCAGGGGTGAGCCAAGAACCTTGAGCGTTGAATAGAGGGCGGTGTTAGACATTGGGGTCTCCTCTCTGAATGTTCCCGGCTCAATTCTAGCGTGTCTGGAGAGGCGCGAGGGAACGCGCGATAATTAAAGAAAAGAGAACGATTTTTCTGCGCACCGGTGTATTCGGGTGCGCTGGAGGCGATATACCGGCATCGGCGCTGTATCTGTGGCGCCCCACCAGGCGTACGCTATAGAGCCTGCACCTGCGTTCATATTCTCGCAGGTTGGCGAAGGAGGACCATGAGCATTTTTGATAACTCGTTGGAGCCGCTCAAGCGGATGCGCCGCAAGGCTCGCGAGCGCAGGCTTCTAGCAACCCAAAATGTCAAGGACTCCCTGGCGCGTCGCCTCGAGGGCGACCAGGAAGCGTTCGATCACTCCCCCGTTTCTTTTAGTCCCGACCCGGCGCAGCATTCTGTGGGTATTTTGCTGGTGCACGGTTTTACGGGTTCACCGCATAGCATGCGCCCGTTGGCTCAGCATTTTATGGAGCTCGGGTATGCGGTGGAGATGCCGTTGCTGACCGGTCACGGTACTCATTGGAAAGATTTGCGCGATAGCACCTATGAGCAGTGGCTAGCTTCTGCCGAGCAGGGGTACCGTCGCCTAGCCAATCAGGGTATGCGTGTGGTGGTCATTGGTATGTCGATGGGCGGCACGGTGGCGACCCATCTGTCGGCGCGCCTGCCGGTGGCGGGTACGGTACTCATCAACCCCTACATGGTGGATGTGAATCCGATGATGCGCCATGCAGGCAAGGTGTCGAAGGTTCTGCCGATGCTCAAGGCGATTGGTTCCGATATTGCGGTTCCGGGTGTGAGCGAGGGCGCGTATTCTATCGTTCCGACGGCGGCGGTGCATCAGCTACATCTTTTGGGTACTGAGACGCGTGCACTGATTCCGCAGTTGAAGGCGCCGGTTCTGTATGCGCGTTCACTGGGCGATCATACTGTGTCGGATAGCTCCCACAAATATTTTCTCGAACATTGTTCAGTTCCTGTAGAATTTAGGTGGCTGACCCGCAGCTACCATGTGGCAACGCTCGACTACGACGCCGAGTATCTTCTCTCTACTGTTCAAGCTTTTGTCGCATCACTAAACCACTAAATTCTGACAGTTCCGCCCGCTGCACACCGGCGAATGCATCACCCGCCGCGGCGAGCAGAACATTCAGATAGCCATCACGGCACCTCGAGCATTCGAGGACAGCCCGCGGCCCGGACCGCCCGAGCTTACGCCCTGATTCGAAAGGCGCATTATGAAAGTCTTCTCCACTCCCGCTGAGGTTCTTGTCGACCCCTCACTGAACCTGACAAGCATTGTTGAGCGTCACCGAGCCGATAGCTCCAACCCGGTGCTGTACCGCCGTCAGATGTCTCCGGGTAACTGGCAGCCGGTTCGCGCCCAGCAGTTCCACCAGATGGTGACCGACCTGGCGAAGGGCATGATTGCCTCTGGTATCCGCCCGGGTGACCGTGTGGGCATTATGAGCCGCACCCGCTTCGAGTGGACCGTTATTGACTTCGCGATTTGGTACGCGGGCGCCATCTCCGTGCCGGTGTACGAGACCAACGCACCCGCACAGGCGGCGTGGGCGCTCGCCCACTCGGAGGCTACCGCCATCTTCGTTGAGGACGAGAAGCTTCTGGCACGCATCGCGGAGGCTGAGGAATTCGCCTCCACGACCCAGGAGCCCATGCAGTTGAAGCACCGCTGGGTCATTGAGAACGGCGACCTCGATACCCTGAGCACTCGCGCCTCCGAGGTAAGCGATGAGCAGCTGGAGCAGGTACGTTCCGCAGCCGGTTGTGACGACCTCGCGACCATTGTGTACACCTCCGGCACAACCGGTCGCCCTAAGGGTTGCGCACTGACTCACGGCCACTTCCTGAACCTCAGCGCCAACACCAGGCTGGTCGAGCCCGAGATTGCGAACTCCCGCAACTCCTCCATTCTTTTCTTGCCGCTGGCGCACGTTCTGGCGCGCCTGATTCAGGTTCTGGCGCTGGATGCTGGTCTGGTTATTGGTCACTCCCCCAACATCAAGAACCTCGCTTCTGACCTGGACAGCTTCAAGCCGACCATGCTGCTGGTGGTGCCCCGCGTCTTTGAGAAGGTGTACGAAGGTGCCATGGCGAAGGCGGCTAAGGGCGGCAAATTCAATAAGTCTCTGTTTGAGCGTTCCACCGATATTGCGGTGCGCTGGTCGCAGGCGAAGGTTGAGGGTCGTGTGCCCCTCAAGCTGGCGGCGCAGTACGCTCTCTACGACAAGCTGGTCTACTCGAAGCTGCGTGCGGCTCTCGGCGGCGAGCTGCGTTACGCGGTCTCCGGCGGCGGTCCCCTCGGTGAGCGCCTGGCTCACTTCTTCCACGCGGTGGGTGTGCAGGTGGTGGAGGGTTACGGTCTGACCGAGACCTGCGCCCCGATTGCGGTTGGCCGCATCAACCCGTACCAGATTGGTATGCTTGGTCCGCTCATCCCCGGCGCCGAAGGCTACATTGCTGAGGACGGCGAGCTCCTGGTCCGCGGCGTGGGCGTAATTAGCAGCTACTATAAGAACCCCGAAGAGGACGCTCATGCGTTCACCGAGGACGGTTGGTTCCGCACCGGCGACCTTGCTCGTTTTGACGAGAGGGGCTACCTGAAGATTGTGGGCCGTAAGAAGGAAATCATTGTCACCGCCGGCGGTAAGAACGTGATTCCGGGTATTGCGGAGGGCCATTTGCGTACTTCTCCCCTGGTGTCTCAGGCAATGCTGGTCGGCGATGAGAAGCCGTTCATTTCAGCGCTGGTGACCTTGGACCCGGATACCCTACCCGAGCAGCTCGAGCATCTGGGTCTGCCGCGTTCGCTCTCCATTCCGGAGGCTGCGGTTCACCCGGCGGTCCGCGCCGCGATTCAGAAGCTCGTGGATGAGGCGAACCAGCTGGTTTCCCGCGCCGAGGGTATTCGCGAGTTCCGCATCATGAACCGTGACCTGACCGAGGAAGATGGTTACCTGACTCCTTCGCAGAAGCTGCGCCGCGCGAAGATTCTGCAGGATTTCTCCTCCTACGTGGATGAGATGTACGGCAAGGTTTCTGATAGCACGTCGGATTCTTTGGCTCGTCTGCAGGAGTACGCGGCGGAGCAGTCTGAGAAGTTCGCTGAGCTGCGTGAGCAGGCTGCTGAGCGTCTGCACGAGTACGCGGATCAGCAGACGGAGCGTCTTGCTGAGTTGCGTGAGCAGGCTGCCGAGAAGTTCGAGGAGCTACGCGAGCAGGCGGTTGAGCGCATGCAGAAGCCGCAGGAGGATAAGACCGAAACGAAGGAAGACGCCGAACGGTCTGAGAAGACTAACGACGATTCCGAGCATGAGACCGCTACCCCGGCTAAGGGTGTAGAAGCTAAGAAGGCAGATACTCAGCGTTCTGAAGGCGAAGACTCTTAGTCGTCACTAACTGATTGTGAATATATATGTGAGGAGGGGGTCGTACCGTTTAGGTACGACCCCCTCCTCTATGTTTACCTCAACGCTCAGAGCCTGAGCCCTTGAGCGGTATTCTTTGAACCGGTTGGTACTAGTTGGCGGGCTCGTCGAATTCCAGGCCGAGCAGCGCGTTCTCAATGATTTCGGTCAGTGCCGGGTGGATCCAGTACTGGCCGCGTGCGAGGGTGCGTGCATCCATGCCGAAGCTCATTGCCTGCAGTAGCGGCTGGATGAGCACGGAGGATTCTTCACCGACCAGGTGCGCACCGAGCAGCTCGCCGTTGTCCTTGCGGGCAATCAGCTTGCACAGGCCGATCTTGTCTTCCATTGCCCAGCCGTAGGCGGTGTCACCAAAGTTCTGTGCCTTGACGGTAATCTCAAAGCCTTCACGCTCAGCGGCCTGGCGCGCCTGCTCTTCGGTCATGCCGACCACGGCGATCTGCGGGTTGCTGAAGACCCCGCCGGGTACGTAGCGGTGGTCGCTGGCACGCAGGTCCTCGGGGTGGCTGAGGTTGTGCTGCACAACGCGGGCCTCGTGGTTTGCCACGTGCTTGAGCTGGTAGCGGCTGGACACGTCGCCGAGGGCGTAGACGCCGGGTACGGGTGCACCGTTGTAGAGCACGCGCTGGTACTTATCGACGGCAAGCTGACCGCCGTCCTGCACGTCGAAGTAGTTCTTCGCGTTGAGGGTGTCGGTGTTGGGGCGGCGACCGGTAGCCACGAGCACAGCGTCCGCCGGGATTTCGAGTACCTCTTCACCGTTCTCGGCGGTGCGCTTCGCTACGACGGTCACGCTACCGTCGGCATTCTCGCGGATTTCGGAGAGGCCAGCATTCTTGACGATGTTCCACTGCTTGCTTGCGGCTTCTTCAAAGCGTGCCACGACCTCTTCATCCACGCCGCGCAGCAGGCGGGAGGAGCGGTTCAGCTGGGTTACTTCGGTGCCGAATGCGGAGAAAACGTGGGAAAATTCTGCCGCAATCACGCCGCCGCCGATGACAACCATGCGGGCGGGCAGTTCGTCCAGGCGCATGACGTTGTCGTTGGTGTAGACCTTGGAGGAGTCGATACCGGGCACGGGAGGCAGCACGGCGCGCGAACCTGCCGCAATGACAATCTGGCGGCCCTGCAGGCGGGTGCCGTCGGTCAGCTCAACGGTGTGGGAGCCGACGAAGCGCGCGTACTGGTCGTAGAAATCGACGTTGGGCAGACCGGCACGCCATTCGCGGCCGCCTTCAACAATCTGGTCAATGCGAGAGGCAAAGATGCGGTCACGAATCTGTGCCCAGTGCACGGCGTCTACGTGTGCGTCGACGCCCAGGTGCTTGACCTCGCGGGTCTTCTGCGCGATAGTCGCCGGGTAGACGTACATTTTGGTGGGGATGCAGCCAACGTTCAGGCAGGTGCCGCCGAAGATGCCGCCGTCGATGAGGGCGACCTTCTTGTCGTCCCATTCGGGGCCGATGAGGGTGTTGCCGGATCCGGAGCCGATGACGATGAGGTCGTATTGTGCTACGCCGTCAATGCGTTCTACGTTCTCGATGCTCATGTGGTCCTCTCGTTGTTGGTGTTGAGGCTGGGCTCGTTCCCAGCGTGCCCCTCGATGGCGGGGTTATTTCTGTTACTGCCACTATAACGCGTGGAGGCTACCGGCTATTCCCACTATCTGGTGTCAATGTTGACGGATATGCGAAAGGTGCACCGTCCCAAAGGACCACAGCACTGAGAACACAGCGCTGAGAACACAGGGGTTCTTTGAGAAAACGCACTCAAGCGTTGAAGCTATTTGAGCCCGCGGATTAGTGACGCGTAGATGTCTGCGATTAGAGATCAGCCATGAGCCCAGCCAGCAGACGGGTGAAGTCAATGGCGGGATCAACCGATTCTTCGTCGGGCCAAAAATGAATCGGGTACGCCGCACCCTGGGCACGCTGCAGCACGGGGCTTTCAGCGAGCACAGGATCTGCCACGAGCTCGCCGAAGAGGGAGCGCATTTCGTCGCGTCGGTAGCGGTGTTCGCTGTCGTTGGGGCGCATCTTGTTGATAACGACTCCCGCGCCGTCAATACTGATGCCGCTTTCCTGCTGAAAGCGCACGATGGCGCGCAGGGTTCGTTCGGTGCCCGCCACGGAGAAAAGGGAGGGCTCTGCGACCGAGAGGATGCGCTCGCTAACCGCCCAGCCCATCGAAGACAGGGTTCCGAGGAACGGTGGGCAGTCAATCAGGATCACGTCGTAGGCGTCCGCTGCCGCCTCCACCATGCGCTTGAAGCGGCGGATGAACGGCGCGGCTTCCTGACGGTCCACGAGGGTGGAGCGCGCCGAGCCTCGCGCCACCTTCACGCTACCGGTGGTCACGGGGTTATTGGTCAGCAGGGTGGGTTTGCCGACGAGCGCGTTCCAGGAGGAGCTACCGGCTTCCTCCGCGAAGGCGCGCTCATTGGAGCTGGCGATCAGGGAGGCGACGTCGGGGATGGTTTCATCCACTGCCAGGCCGGTGCTGGCGTCGCCGTGGGGGTCGAGGTCAATAACGAGTGTGGAGAGTCCGCTGTGTAATGCCGCGGAGGCGAGCCCCAAAGTGATGGACGTTTTGCCAACGCCGCCCTTGAGGCTGCTGATACTGACGATGCGGGGCATGCAGGTCCCTTTTTGAGTGAGGTGTAATGCCCCTTTATTTTAGCGAATCTTCGCTTTTCTTCTGGCTCTGACAGGGGTGTATCTTGAGTTTTTTCTCAAGTGAGCATTGAATATTCCCTCGGGTTTAAAGCTTCAGCCCGCGCTCGCCACCTGGCAGGTGGTAAACGCGGGCTGATCTAAGTTTTATGTTTTATGCCTGTGCGCGGCGGGCACGGCGGGCGGCGAGTTCGTCGCCTTCGAAGTTTTCGTGCATTTCTTCGCCGGGCTGGCCGTTGAGGTTCATTTCGATTTCGCGCCAGACGCGGCCGATAGCGATACCGAAGACACCCTGGCCCGCCTGGACCAGGTCAATGACCTCGCTCGGGGAGGTGCATTCGTAGACGGTGGTGCCGTCACTCATCAGGGTAATGTTCGCCAGGTCGTCAATGCCGCGGGTACGCAGGTGCTCGATGGAGGTGCGAATCTGTTGCAGGGACACACCGGTGTCCAGCAGCCGCTTCACGATCTTGAGTACGAGCACGTCGCGGAAGCTGTAGAGGCGCTGGGTACCGGATCCGGAGGCGCCACGCACGGTGGGTACGACCAGGTCGGTGCGTGCCCAGTAGTCGAGCTGACGGTAGGTGATACCGGCCGCCTTGCAGGCGACGGCGCCACGGTAGCCGAGGTTTTCCTCGACGACAGAGACAGGGTCGGTGAAGAGTACGCCCTGTTCACCGCGCGGAGGCGGTGCTACAGGGAAGAGGGTGTCGAAGCCATCCAGGGGCTGATCAAAGCCCTGGGGTGCGTGCGTGGTTGCGGCCTCGCCTGCATTTTCGGCTACCTGCTGCTCTAGCACGGTCCCTCCTTTTCGTTAAACCCTTTTAAGTGCTTCACCGCGCCCCATCAATGCGGTCGATGTCGTTCCGGTGTAGACCCGATTCTCGGGGAGAGATCTCGGGGTGAGATTCTAGGGTTGAGGTCTAGAATCTGCGTCTATGATTCGCGTGGCTCCTCTACTGGGTTCCGGCGCGGTTTTCAATACTACACGGCGGTTCGACAGTGCGACCGATGCGCGATAGGCGCGGTTGTTCAATCTATTTTAACTGATAGAGGGCTCTACTTAAAATTGAACCCACCGGAGCGAATGATCTTTTCGGATTCGTTCGTATCTCTTTAACGCCTTACAGGGGCGCTCCTCCCCCGCCGTTCCGTTCGCTTTTTCTGGGCGCCCATCCCACAGGGGAGTTTATACAGGGGGGTTTAAAAAGTAAATGCGTACGGATAGGTAGTCCGTACGCATTTACAGCTGAGTTGAGTAAATAGCCTTGGCAGGCCGGGAGCCCCCCTGGTGAGAAAGCTCTTCGTGTTGGACGAAGGGGTAGAAATTCCGAGCGTGCCAGCGTCGGCTTCGTCCAAGTCTAGAGACCGCTACCCGTTGGTGCGGGTAGGGACTATAGAGGGAAACACCGTGGTCAGCAGTGTATCCCGGAAGGAAAACCCCGTTCGGGGTGCGGTAGAACCGCTGAGAGTTTACGAACGGCAGGCTGTCCGGCAGCCTGCGTCTTCATTCGCCTACTCGTAGGTAGGCATCGCCGATTCGACGAGAGTTGCGTGCAGTTGCAGACACAACTTGCGAATCTTGTCGGCTCGTTCCTGCGCCTGAGCCTGGGAAGCTGCGTCGCGGCGCGAGGCCAGCGGAGCCACTGCGATTTCCACGAGGGAAATTTCGCGGTCTGCTGCAGACTTGAACGCGCGCAGGTGACGGGGCTGAATGCCGTGCTGGGTCAGCTCTGCGCTCACGCGGGCAATCAGCACGTCGTAATCGGTATACTCCACGTCCGAGCCATCTTCGAGCAGTCCAAAGTCAATCAGCTCGCGAATCAGTTCGGGAGTGGTGTTAGCGTATTCTGCCAGTTCCCGGAGGCTGTAAGTACGGCCTTCCTGCTCGTCCGGTCCGAGGACGGTATCCAGGACGTCTTCACTTACGGTGGCGGGCATGGAGTTCAGCACGCGACCGGCTTCCAGATCCTCCAGATGCTGACGGATTACCTTGAGCGGCATGTAGTGGTCGCGCTGCATAGTGAGGATGTAGCGCAGGCGCTCAATGTCAGTCTGGGAGTACTTGCGGTAACCGGTTTCGGTACGGCTGGGGTGCACCAGACCGCGCTCCTCCAGGAAGCGAATCTTGGATGCACTAATTCCGGGGAACTCCAGGTCGAGCTGGCTAAGAACCTGACCAATGGTCCGGCTCTTAACGTCACGCGGGTTACGGTCAGAGTCGCCGTTCTCCACGTCCTCTAGTTCAACCTCAGCGTTAGTGAGGTTTTCATCGATGCGTGAGGTCATCTATGTCTTTCGGGTACTTTGTTCAGCCGATGTCGATACGAGCCGAAATTTGAGTGAGTGGCTCGTTCCCCCGGTCGGGAGTCTCGCTTCGTGCCGAACATCTTTGCTTAGTGTTGAGAGTGTGATAGATAAGTTTAGTTGTTTATCACGAAATGATAAACCGCAAACCTTCGAGACAATCTTATAGCCTCACAAGGCATTTTGCTATTTAGCTCGCCCTTTTCAGAGGCTTTTTGAACCCAAAAATAGCCACACAATCAAACACTATCCAGTAGAGACAGTACCAATTTTAGCAAAATTCCAATACTCCGAACACATGCATCTCATATTGGACTGCTTTACGAGGAAAATTTTATCTTCTCGCGATAGTTGAAGTTTTCATCACATTTAACTTGAAAGAGGCTCCCACTAGGGGTTTAGCCATCTTTCAAGCCTCTTCAACAGGTTTAGACACCCTCAAGATGAACCTTAAATACGCCCCACTATTTGCGTTTGTGTGCATTTTAAAAGAAAAACGGCGAGACCAATCGGTCTCGCCGTCTCACCACTACATACCTCTTATCCGAGGCGTATAGAAGGTCTTAGAGTCTATCGACTTAGAGCTTGTCCAGCTCAGCCTTGTACGCCTCTGCATCCAGCAGGTTCGCCAGGTCATCAGCGTTCTCGGGGCGAATCTCAATGATCCAGCCCTCGCCGTAGGGATCGGAGTTAACCAGTGCGGGGTCATCCTCCAGACCCTCGTTCACTGCGACAATCTCGCCTGCAATGGGAGCAAAGAGATCGGAGACAGACTTGGTGGACTCAATCTCACCGAAGCTATCCTCAGCAGCTACAGAGTCGCCGACAGAGGGAAGGTCGACGTAGACGACGTCACCCAGTGCATCCTGAGCGTGGTCGGTAATACCAACACGTACGGTGCCCTCGGCGGTGAGAGCGGAAACCCACTCGTGCTCAGAAGTGTAAGAGAGTTCTGCGGGAACGTTGCTCATAGCAGCGGTGTCCTTTCAGTGTGTTCTTGCGTAGCGCGGACCGTCCCGCGCACGGTGTCGTTCCGTATGTGGGATGACGGAACGTCCTACACCAATTATCACATAAGAAGTAACGCGGGGCACGTCCAAACACCCCCGTACCACTTCTAAGACACTATATTTTCCTTATCCTATCTAGCCGCTCAACAATCACCCTTTCCCAAGCCCCTAGAAGCACCCCTATTACTCACCTCCAGCAACTTACCTCCAGCAGACAGCCATCAGACACACCAAAAGGCTCAGGGCCCCACACCATGAAGGTGCAGGGCCCTGAGCCTTAGGCTAGAGAGCTAAACTCTCACAGCGCCTTAGCGGGAAGAAATGACGCGCTCGGAGAAGCGGTTCGGGTTACCGAAACGGTGTGCGGTAATCGAAACAGCCTGCTCGCGGAGGAAGGGCAGCATCTCGATACGGCCAGCCTCGGTGACGGGTGCGAAGTACACTGCAACGTCCGGGCGACCACCCAGTGCGGTGTAGAGGGACTTCTCATCGTTACCGATGTAGCGGATACGGGTGCCTTCCAGCGGGGTACCAGCCAGTGCGCGAACCGGGGTCTTAGCGTTCGAAGCCAGGTACTCGCGGAACTGAGCGTCCGACTTGACTTCGTACTTGATGCCCTTGTTCTCGAGGACGCCACGGACGTCGACCGGCAGGTCCTTACCGACGGACAGAGCAACCGGTGCGTTAGCTGCCAGACCGGCAAGCACAACGCGCAGGGTCTCTGCTGCGGATGCAGACTCGTCTGCACGAACCAGAACCTGGGTGGGTACGTAGCGCAGGATGTTGCGCTCCACGCCCAGCTTCGAGGGATCGTGACCGAAGCCGAACTCGGTGTCCCAAGCGTGTGCGTCAGAGGAGACACCGCGCTTGATGAATGCGAAGTCCTCGCGCTTGCCCAGCTCGGAGTTCTCGATGGTAGCCAGGGTCTCGCGGACGGTCACGGACTGGGTGACAGCGGTTGCGGTTGCCTGTGCGGGCTCCCAATCGGACAGAGCGATCAGGTAGCTGGGGCCACCAGCCTTGGTACCGGAGCCAACGGTGGACTTCTTCCAACCACCGAAGGGCTGACGCTGAACGATTGCACCGGTAATTGCACGGTTGACGTACAGGTTACCTGCCTGGACCTTGGAGAGCCACAGCTCGAGCTCGTCAGCATCCAGCGAGTGCAGACCTGCGGTCAGACCGTAATCGGGTGCGTTCTGCAGCTCGATTGCCTCTTCCAGGGTGTCAGCGGTCATGATACCCAGGATGGGGCCGAAGTACTCGGTCATGTGGTACTCGGAACCGGGCTTGACGCCTTCGCGAACACCGGGGCTCCACAGGCGACCGGTCTCGTCCAGTTCCTTGGGCTGAACGAGCCAGCGCTCGCCCGGGCCGAGGGTGGTCAGACCACGCAGCAGCTTCTCTTCCGGCTTCTGAACAACGGGGCCCATCTCGGACTCGATGTCCTGCGGGTGTGCCACGTGCAGGGAGCTGACGGAGTCAAGCAGCTGACGGCGGAAACGCTCGGACTGTGCCACGGAGCCAACCAGGATGACGGTGGAGCCAGCGGAGCACTTCTGACCTGCGTGACCGAATGCCGAGTAGACGACGTCCTTGACGGCGAGGTCGATGTCAGCGTTCGGGGTGACGATGATGGAGTTCTTACCCGAGGTCTCACCGAACAGGGGCAGGTCATCACGCCAGGAGCGGAAGAGCTCAGCGGTCTCGTAACCACCGGTCAGGATCAGGCGGTCAACCTCGGGGTGCGAGATGAGCAGCTTGCCTGCAGCGCGGTCAACAACCTTGACGAGCTTCAGAACCTCCTTGGGAACGCCTGCATCCCACATGATCTCTGCGATCAGGGCACCGGTGCGAGCGGTGATGGTTGCGGGCTTGAAGATGACAGCAGAACCTGCAGCCAGACCTGCCAGAACACCACCGGCGGGGATAGCGGTCGGGAAGTTCCACGGGGGAACAACCAGGGTCAGGTCAACAGACTTGGGCTTTGCGCCGTCGATCTTCTCGAGGTCCTCAGCCAGCATTGCGTAGTAGTATGCGAAGTCGATTGCCTCGGAGACCTCGGTGTCGCCCTGCTCCAGGGTCTTGCCAGCCTCAGCTGCCATAACCTCCAGCAGGTCACCGCGGCGCAGTGCGATAGCTTTACCGACCTTGCGCAGAATCTCTGCACGCTCGTGGCCGGAGAGCTTGCCCCATGCCTTGCCAGCTTCCTCAGTTTCCTTGATCAGCTTCTCAGCGTCAGCTTCGCTGGTCAGCTCGTTAGCCTTGAGGGTGTCGATGCCCAGCTTGGTGGTCTTGGAACGCTCGAGGATTGCGCGGCCCCACTCGCGGTTACCTGCCAGTGCGGGGTCGGTGTCGGGGGTGTTCTCGAAGCGGCCTGCCGGTACGAAGACGTTGTCCTCGTTCTCGGTCTGACGGTTCTGGGTGCGCTTGGATGCGGGAACCTCGTCGGTGACGGAGTTCAGTGCACGCATGAAGCGGTCCTCTTCGCGCTTGAAGATGGACTCGTCGGTTGCCAGGTCGAAGATACCGGACATGAAGTTCTCGGAGGAAGCGTTCTCCTCGAGACGACGGATCAGGTATGCGATAGCAACGTCGAATTCCTTGGGGTTCACGACGGGCACGTACAGCAGCAGGTGGCCAACGCGGCGGCGGATAATCTCAGCCTGCTGCTCAGCCATACCGATCAGCATCTCGAACTCGACGCGATCCTTCACGCCGCGGTCCTCGGACAGCAGCAGTGCGAAAGCAACGTCGAAGAGGTTGTGGCCTGCAATACCGAGGCGAACGTTCTTCACGTGCTCGGGGCGCAGTGCGTAGTCCAGAACGCGCTTGTAGTTGGTGTCAGCAGCCTGCTTGGTGTCCCAGGTGGTCAGCGGCCAGCCATGCATAACAGCTTCCACGATTTCCATGGAGAGGTTTGCACCCTTCACCAGGCGGACCTTGATGCCTGCGCCGCCAGCAGCAACGCGCTTTGCGGACCACTCCTGCAGGTGCTGCATTGCAGCCAGGGTGTCGGGCAGGTATGCCTGAAGCACGATACCGGCTTCGAGGTCCTTCAGGTGGGGCTGGTCCAGGATCTTGGTGAACACCTCAATGGTGAGGTCCAGGTCCTTGTATTCCTCCATGTCCAGGTTGATGAACTTCTTGGGGGAGGTGGATGCAGCCAGCTCGTACAGGGGGGTCAGGCGACGAACTGCGGTCTCAACGACCTCGTCGAATGCCCAGTGCTGGTGGGGGCCGGAAACAGCGGACACCTTGATGGAGACGTAGTCAACGTCGTCACGTGCCAGCAGGCGCTTGGTCTCAGCCAGGCGGTGCTCTGCTTCCTTGTCACCCAGAACTGCCTCACCGAGCAGGTTGACGTTCAGGCGGTTACCGGTCTTGGTCAGCTCTGCGATTGCGTCGCCCAGCTTCTCCTCGGAAGCGTCGACGATCAGGTGACCAACCATCTCGCGCAGCACGCGGCGTGCAACGGGAACGGTGGGCCATGCGACCTTGCCAGCCAGCTTGCCACCGAAGCCAACAGCGGACTTCATGTACCAGGGCAGGAAGGAAGGTGCCAGGCCGGAAATACGGGAAAGGTTGCGGCCGGAGACGTTGTCGTCTTCGGGGCGAATAACGCCATCAACAAAGCCGACGGTGAAGGGAAGACCATTGGGGTCCTTCAGAACACCGGCGAGCTGCTCAGCCGCGAAGGTGGGCTTGATCGACTGGGACTCATTTACCCACTGACGAACAAGCTGACGAGCTTCCAGAGCCATCTTCTGGTAGTGCTCAGATGCGAAAGGATGGGTCATCCTTGACTCCTAACTATCTCACTGTGTGCGGTGCACACCACGTTTGGCGATGTCTCTATTTCACCACAAAAGGGTAATAAATACCTCATTAGAAAAACTGAATGTTTTTTCCAAAATCCATTTAGTTTTTCTAAATGATTGTGCGGTGAGGTTTTCACCCCACGCCCCCTCCGAACCTCCTGTTCGAAGAGACAAGGTGAAGTTTGTAGCGACATCGCTATCCATCTCTCTCAGGCTAGCACTTTCAGAAAGCAAATACCGAACCGATTTCGTAACAATCGAACACTTCAAAACCAGTCCCAAAAGCATCTTCGGCTCTAAGAATCATCACATTCAGCGCGAAAATACTCGCTACACAAGCCAACATGCCGGCACCCCACTTCAGGCGTCTCAAAAAGAGCCAGCCGGAAGCCCACGCGGTACCATAGACAAGAGTCCACGATGAGAGACGCACCACGGAAGAACTCAGAGGCACAATCTGCAGAACAACCAGGCGCGCCAGGGAGGAAACACATGTCAATCTACGACATCCGACGCATGCAAATGCTCCTCGAAATCCAAGAACGCGGCACCGTCATCGCTGCCGCAGAAGCGCTCAGCCTCACTCCCTCCGCCGTCTCCCAGCAGATTGCCACCCTCGAAAAAGAAACCGGCACCCCGCTTCTGCAGCGCATCGGCAGGCGCGTACAGCTCACCAGCGCCGGACTCATCATCGTCGACAGCGCCCGCAGCATCCTGCGCGAACTCGACCGCATGCAAACCTCCGTCGCCAACCTCACCGGCGAACCCGCAGGTATGGTCCGCCTCGCCATCTTCCAGTCCGCGGCCTTCGCACTGCTACCGGAAACCCTCAGCTACCTTGCCGAACACGCCCCCTCACTCACGCTGCAAGTACTGCAAATCGACCCCGAAACCGGAACCTCCCTGACCCGAAGCCGCGAATACGACATGGTGCTCTCCGAAGCCTACCCGCACCATCACATCCCCGAATACCCCGAACTGCATTCCGAGCTACTCACCGAAGACCCGCTCAGCCTGATTGTGCCCAGCACCTCCACCATCACCTCCATTGAAGAGGCGCACGCACTGCCCTGGGTCCTGGAAATGGAGCAGAACACCTCCCGCAGCTGGGCGCTCAACCAGTGCCGCACCGCAGGATTCGAGCCGGTCATCCGCTACAGCGCCAATGACATGATTACGAACTCCAACCTCGTCAAAGCAGGATTCGCCGTCACCATCGTGCCCGGCTTCATCCTTTCCTCCCTCTCCACCACCGAGGGGCTACGCATCGTAGAGCTACCCGGCAAGCCCTGCCGCAAAATCTTTACCGCCGTACGCCGAGAGTCCGCCGCCAACCCCGCCATCGCCATGGTGCGCGAAGCACTGCACCACGCGGTGCAGGTGGCATTCGGCGAACACGACAGGACCGAAACCGCATAGGAAAAATCAGCTACCGCTCACGCCGGCAGACTAGACAATGCAAAGGTCGGGGCCGTTCCCAAGAACGACCCCGACCTTTCAATATGTCTTTTTTGAACAGGCGCCTGTATATAGAGGTATAAAAACACACAACGGAGCCACTCCCCCGCCGTGCCCATCCTTCGCTGGGCCATCTTTCACAAGGGCCAGCTCAACTGCTAGTTCAGCGAAGCAACCACAGCCGGGCTCTGCACCTCGTGGAACGAAGAGGACAAACCAGCCGCCGCCATATCCAGCACAGCGCTCACATGAACCTGCTTCAATGCAGAACCGGCAACACCCGAAGCCACCTGATAATTCAGCTGAACATCCAAGCGGTGACCGCGAGGAATAGCAGTGCGCAACTCCAGAACATTCTCGCTACCGGCACCAGCTTGACCGGTCTGCTCGCTACGGCGCACCGCATCAAGATTCAGAGCATCCACAGGAGCCACCAAAGCCGAAGCACCCAGACCGCCCGAAGGCAGCACCGCCTGACCCGAGGTAACACGAAGAGTCACCGCAGGATTCAACAACAAACCAGTCTTCGGATCCTGCGCGCGAGCACGCACCATCAGGCGAGTACCCACCGGCAGCGTCGAATTGCCCTCATTAATAATGCTCAGGCGAGTCGGCAGATTCCGGAAAGCAACAGTACGCGCCGGCTGACTCTGCAAAGACACAGCCTGCACACCGTTAGCAGCCTTCAACTCCAGGCGGATGCACGACTCGTTATAGCGCATCGGAACCTGCACCAGCGCAGAACTCGCCGCGCCGCCGTTCTGTCCACCACTGTGCTGTCCACCGCCGTGCTGACCGCGTTGCCCGCCGCGCTGTCCGCCAGGACGCTGGGTCACGGGGGTCACGCGAGCGCGCTTACCGCCCGAACGAGTTGCCGCCTCCGCAGCGCTCACGCCGCCAGCTACCAGGGCAGCCGAAGCGCCCGCAACCTTCAACGCGGTACGGCGAGAAGCGTTCATTAGATTATTCTTAGTCATTTTCTACTCCTCTAAGCCTTCGCGATACGGTACACGCCGCTAATCGTGCCCTGCCACCAGGTGCCGTAACGGTCAATCGTGCCCACCATCTGCAGGGTGTCACCACCGCCAAGCAGCAGGCTCACATGCTGGGGCAGGCGCTGCTCGTGCATCGTCTTACCGGTTTCCATATCAATCGCGACAGCCCACGCGTAGGCACCATTCGCCAAACCAGCAGGACCACGGCGACGCTCACACGTGTAAATCAGACCGTCAGCGGTGGAATAGCGAGGAACAGCCGAAGAGTACACGTCCTTACGGTCCCAGATCTTACGCAGACCGCGGTCGGTAATATCCCAACGCTCCATACCCGGGGCAAAAAGCGCGCTCGCAGGAACCGACGGGCCGGCACCCTCCGGGTACTTCGGGTAGGGGTAGCCGTAGGTGCTTGCACCGACCATCGTGTTACCCACACCGATCATAGAGTTCTCAGTGCCAGAGGTACCGGCAGTAAACAGGCCGGCGCTACCGACCTTCGCACCGTTATCGGTGCGGTACACAATGACCGACTCCTGAATATCAGAGTTATCGGTCAGCATCACGTAATCCGAACCGTGCGGACCGAAGAACGTCGGGGAGGCACCCGAACCCCACGCGAGCTTACCCGGCTTGCGGGCGCTACCGCGGTCGTAGGCATGCCACCACTTGAGGATGGGCGCGCCGGTTGCGGTTGCGTTCAGCATATAAATAGCGTGGGAAGTCACCACGCTCACACCCTGCGGGCACGCCGAAATCGAGTTATCGATACGCTCACCCGCAATCGACGCCTTATTCAGGCGCATCGAGCGAATCGTGCCGCGGGCAGAATCAATGACCGCAATGTAGCCGTTCTTCGTCGCAGCCCAAATGCGACCGGACCAGTCGGGTACCAGACCAACCACGGCGTCATTGGGGCTCTGGGCGAGCATGCGGCTTAGGTCAATGCGTTCATCAACTCGGATGCTGCGTCCGTCAGCAGAGTGGGAGAGGCGCAGCAGGCACTGAGATCCATCCACCAGAACCATGCGGTCCTGCGCGTCAAGGTAGGCGTACACGCCACCGAGCAGTGCGCCCTTCGGGATGTCCAGGTGCGAGAGCTCGCGGCCGGTATGCGGGTCAAGGATGGACAGCTTCGGGGTAATGAACTCGCCGTGGGCGAAGACCTGGGTGCAGAGCACCTGAATGAAGCCGTCGCGTCCGGCAAGAATCGTCGGGCAGGCGCCGCCAAGCTTCGTGCCGGTAATCTTCCAGTCGCCAGCGCCGGGGCCGGCAAGAGGAGTAGCGTCAGAGGACTGGGCATCACCGTGCATCGTGGTAATGCCGGGTGCGCCCAGGTGCGGATTCGCCTGGGCGTTATAGGTGGGGGTCATGGTTGGTTCTTTCTAACGGTGAGTGGCGCACACCTTCAATGGAGTGCACTAATATGCACTTTCACATGCGCAAACGTTTCACATTGTAGGGTCAGAAAGCAGTTTTTGACGACACTAAAGGGCACCTTGAAACATTGTTCAGGCGGCGCTTGAGAGCTTCACCAGGAAAACTCTCAGCACTACCCTTTCAGATTCAAGGTGCCCCTTTACCCCATCACCACAGACTCCCATACCCGCGGCGATTATTTTTAGCTATTTCTCCATGAGCGCCTTTGCCAGGGCATCATCAAGAACCAAGTCAGTAATCGCACCCGTACGCAACGCGCCGCGCAAAGCACGCACACGGTGAGTACCGGACGCAACGCAAATACGGCGCGGGATACGAGCCAGCTCCTTCGGAGTCGGACCGGACGCACGCTTATTCAACTCAAGATCAGCCCACGAGCCGTCCTCACGCAGAAGAATCGTGCACATATCCCCCACAACGCCCAGCTCACGCAACTGACGCTGCTCCTGCACCTCAAAATAGCCACCCGAGTACACGTGAGAAGGAATAGGTCCACCAAAAGCACCCACACCAAAAATAGCGAGGTCAACGTTCTGTTGGGCATGCAGATTCTTCTGCACGCTACGCTCACGCCACATGGCAGTCTTCGTGTCCGCATAGTCAAAGAACGCGGGAACCGGAAAATGGATAGTCTGCGCATCATAGGCATTCACCAACTGCCCCAGCAAGGAACCCAGGTACGGAATACCCGAATGGTGCGCATTACCGGCACCGTTCAGCTGAACCACAGTCACGCCCTTCAGAGGACGACGCGGCAGGTGGCGAGAAATCTCAGTCATGGTCGAACCCCACGCCACGCCCAGGCTCGTTCCATTGTCAATCAGGGAATCAAGTAGCGCCGCTGCGGTGCGGGATACCTGGCTCATGCGAGCAATGGGGGTAGCGTCCGAACGGACATTCACGAGAGTAACGCGCACCTTATAGCGCTCGCCGATGCGGCGCTCCAGCTCACTGCGGGCACGGAAGGAATCATCCAGACGGATCTGCACCATGCCGCTCTCACGAGCACTTTTAAGCAGACGCGACACAGTGGCGCGAGAAACCCCCAGACGAGCCGCGATAGCGTCCATCGTCATGTTGTGGATGTAGTACAGCTGCGCCGCCTCGTAAGTGTGGTTAGCGCGTTCGTTCATCGACCCCAGACCCCCAGTGAAAATCCGTTCAAGCTACTTGGTTATTATTTCACCATTGGGTTTTACTATTTGCAAGATGAAACCCCACGCCGCGCACGCGGCACGAGAAGAAAGAGCATACATGAGCTCCCAGCACATTGCACAGCAGTCCCAGCTGACCGCTGAGTCCCGCGCCAAGGCACTCAAGAGCATGGTCAATGAAGAACTCGACATCCTGGTTGTGGGCGGCGGCATTACCGGTGCAGGCATTGCCCTCGACGCAGCAACCCGCGGTCTGCGCACCGGTATCGTCGAAGCAGGTGACTGGGCTGCAGGCACCAGTGCATGGTCCTCCAAGCTCGTTCACGGTGGCCTGCGCTACCTCTACAACCTCGACTTCAAGCTCGTGACCGAAGCTCTCACCGAGCGCGGCCTGTTGCTGAACAAGATTGCACCCCACCTCGTGCACGCACAGCCCTTCCTGTGGCCTCTGAAGATGCCCGTCATCGAGCGCGCATACTCCGCAATCGGCATCGGCATGTACGACACCCTGGCATTCCTCGGCTCCCGCGGCAACAAGGGCGTCCCCTCCCAGCGCCACTTCACCAAGGCCGGCACCAAGACCGTCTTCCCCGACATCAAGGACTCCGCATTCAGCGGCGCAATCCAGTTCTACGACGCACGCGTTGACGACGCACGCCTCGTCATCGACGTCGTCCGCACCGCTGCAAGCTACGGCACACTGGCTGCATCCCGCACCCAGGTTGTCGGCTTCACCAAGGACGCATCCGGCCGCGTCATCGGCGCAGAGCTGGCAGACCTGGAGACCGGCGAGCGCCTGAACGTACGCGCAAAGCACGTCATCAACGCAACCGGCGTGTGGACCGAAGAGTCCGAGTCCCTGGCTAACCCCGATGCAGGCCTGGAGGTTCTCGCATCCAAGGGCATCCACATCGTGGTTCCCCGCGACCGCATCAACGCAACCAGCGGTATCTTCACCAAGACCGAGAAGTCCGTTCTCTTCATCATCCCCTGGCAGCGTTACTGGATCATCGGCACCACCGACACCCCCTACACCGAGGACCGCGAGCGCCCCGTCGCAACCAGCAAGGACATCGACTACGTCCTGATGCAGGCGAACAAGCTGATCGCTAACCCGCTGACCCGCGAAGACATCATCGGCACCTACACCGGCCTGCGCCCGCTGCTGCAGCCCAAGGTCAAGGACGGCGCAGCATCCACCAAGGTTTCCCGCGAGCACACCGTGACCGAGGTTGCACCCGGCATGAGCGCAATCGCAGGCGGCAAGCTCACCACCTACCGTGTCATGGCTGCCGACGCTGTCGACTTCGCGCTGGGCGAGCAGGCTAAGCAGAACCCCTCCGTGACCGCAACCATCGGCCTGGTCGGCGCAGACGGCTACCACGCAATCGCCGCTAACCGTGCACGCTACGCCGAGCGTTACGGCTGGGACGAGGCCCGTATCACCCACCTACTCGAGCGTTACGGCGCACAGATTGAGGACCTTGGCGCCCTCATCGATGCAGATTCCTCCCTCGGCGCTCCCCTGGCTAAGGCACCCCAGTTCCTGCGTGCAGACGTCGTCTTCGCTATCCGCTACGAAGGTGCCCTGCACCTGGAGGACGTTCTGGTCCGCCGCGTACGCCTCGACCTCGAGCAGCGCGACCGCGGCCTGGCAGCAGCAGACGAAATCCTCGACATCCTGCGTGCCGAGCTCGGCTGGGACGACAAGAAGGTCAAGGAAGAACTCGACCTCTACGCCGCACGCGTTGCAGCAATGCGCGAGGCAGAGTCCACCTCCACCGATGCTGAGGCATCGGCAAAGATTGAGGCTGTCACCCCCGTGGCACCCCGTGTGAAGCTCTAATCCGCAGAGATTCCACGCACCTTTCGTGACCGGTTATCCGGTACGAACCGACCGTTCACCCCTCACCGAGCATGGGTTATCTCATATTTTCGGTGAGGGGTGGACGAGAGGTTAAATAACCGTTTACGATAATCCCCTGCATAAGAAGCAGCGAGCTAAATACAGGGTTAACCCACTGGTACAATCTGCTTCTCATCCAAAAACATCTATCAATTTTTCGTAGCAATCCGCTACACATTTCAGCACAGCGTTGTGCCCCGATCCGCCCGTGCGGTGAGGACGCACGGGAATACGCAAGCAAAGGTTCGCTTGCCTTCCAGACGCTTCGTCTTCAAGGAGCATCAATGTCTCTTCTTGCTTCCGCAGGAACTGTACTTGCAGCCGGCTCATCCGCTCTCGTGGATGCATCCGGTGCCCCCACCACTCTTGGTTTTGTACTTTCCGAGTTCTTCGGTACCTTCATCCTGATTCTGCTCGGTGCCGGCGTATGCGCCGCAGTGACCCTGAAGAAGTCCTACGCTAAGGACGCAGGCTGGGTTGTTATCACCTTCGGTTGGGGTCTGGCAGTGTTCACCGCCGTATACCTCTCCTTCCACTCCGGTGCACATCTGAGCCCCGCTGTGACCGTTGGCCTGGCAACTGCAGGCCGCGACCTGGCAACGGGCGTTCCCGCAACCCCGCTGAACATCACCCTGTACATCGTCGCTCAGATGCTCGGCGCAATGGCTGGTGCAACCGCAGCCTACCTGACTTACAAGAAGCACTTCGATGAGGACCCGGGGGACCGCCTCGGCATCTTCGCAACCGGCCCCGCTATCAAGTCCTACGGCTGGAACTTGCTCACCGAGATTATCGGTACCTTCGTCCTGATTGGCTGGATTATCGCATCCGGTAAGACCCCCGCCCAGATTGGCCCCTTGGCTGTTGCCCTGGTCGTTGTTTCTATCGGTATGAGCCTCGGTGGCGCAACCGGTTACGCTATCAACCCCGCCCGTGACCTCGGCCCCCGTATCGCCTACACCTTCTTGCCTATCCCCGGTAAGACCGGCTCCAACTGGTCTTACGCATGGGTTCCGGTTGTTGGCCCGATCATCGGCGCTATCCTCGCTGGCCTGATCGTTCCGGCAGTTCTGCCCCTCTAAACCTCTCTAATACCCCCGTTCTTTTGTTCTAAGGAAAAATCAATGACGACTTCTCTGCACTCCGCAACCCTCAACGTCGAACGCAAGTACATCCTCTCCATCGACCAGGGCACCACCAGCTCCCGCGCAATCCTGTTCAACAAGGCGGGCGAGAACGTGGCTCAGGGCCAGCTCGAGCACGAGCAGATCTTCCCCAAGGCCGGCTGGGTCGAGCACAACGCAACCGAGATTTGGCAGAACGTCCGTAAAGTCGTAGCAATGGCTATGGCAAACGGCGAAGTCAACCACCACGAAATCGCTGCAGTCGGCATCACCAACCAGCGCGAAACCACCGTCGTGTGGGACAAGAACACCGGTGAGCCCGTCTACAACGCAATCGTCTGGCAGGACACCCGCACCCAGGAAATCGTTGAAGAGCTCGCAGGCGAAGAGGGTGTTGGCAAGTACCACGACATCGTCGGCCTGAACCTCTCCACCTACTTCTCCGGCCCCAAGATCAAGTGGATCCTGGACAACGTTGAAGGCGCACGCGAGCGCGCAGAGCGCGGCGACCTGCTCTTCGGCAACACCGACACCTGGCTGGTCTGGAACCTGACCGGTGGTGTTGACGGCGGTGTTCACGTCACCGACGTAACCAACGCATCCCGCACCCTGCTGATGAACATCCGCACCCTCGAATGGGATCCGCAGATCGCTGCAGACATGGGTATCCCCATGAGCATGCTGCCCGAAATCAAGTCCTCCTCCGAGGTGTACGGCTTCGGCCGCGCAACCGGTCTGCTCGCAGGTACCCCCATCGCGGGCATCCTGGGCGACCAGCAGGCCGCAACCTTCGGTCAGGCTTGCTTCGAGAAGGGCATGGCGAAGAACACCTACGGTACCGGTAACTTCATGCTCATGAACACCGGCAACGAGCCCGTCTTCTCCAACAACGGTCTGCTGACCACCGTCGCCTACAAGATTGGCGACGCGGCTCCCGTCTACGCTCTGGAAGGCTCGGTCGCAATGAGCGGCTCCCTGATCCAGTGGCTGCGCGACAACCTGCGCATGATTGAGCACGCTGCTGAGTCTGAGGAACTGGCTACCTCCGTCCAGGACTCCGGTGGCTGCTACGTTGTTCCCGCATTCTCCGGTCTGTTCGCACCTCACTGGCGTTCCGACGCTCGTGGCGTCATCGTTGGTCTGACCCGCTACGTGAACCGCGCTCACATCGTGCGTGCGGCGCTGGAAGCAACCGCATTCCAGACCCGCGAGGTTCTGGACGCAATGAACGCTGACTCCGGTGTTGAGCTCTCCGAGCTGCGCGTGGACGGCGGCATGACCGCTAACGAGTTCCTCATGCAGTTCCAGGCTGACATCCTCGGCGTTCCCGTGATCCGCCCGAAGGTTGTTGAGACCACCGCTCTGGGCGCAGCATACGCTGCAGGTATCGCTGTTGGTTTCTGGACCGGCGAGCAGGACGTTGTGGACAACTGGGCTGAGGACAAGCGCTGGCTGCCCTCCATGGAGCCCGCAGAGGTTGACCGCCAGTACCGCCTGTGGAAGAAGGCTGTCTCCCGCACCCTCGAGTGGGTTGACGAGGACGTTCCGACCGCCTAATCGCAGCACCCGTTGCCTAACGGCACGGCCCGCGTACTAGCGACGCCCCGGCTGCTTCTCCCCCGCTATGGGGTTGAAGCAGCGGGGGCTTTTCGCTGTTTTATGACGCTCAGTTCAGCGTTTATTGCGGCGTAATTTCTACAAAAATTAGTGCTGGGGTACCGTTGGTTTTTGTAAATTTGGTATCTTCCGCCGGTCACCTGGCGCGGTGTTGTTCGTGAGGTGTCAATACCGCACAGGACGCGTACGCGACATATTCATGCGCTGTCCTGATAGGAGTCGACGGTTCGCGCTGATACTTTATTTACGCTCCCGTCCGCCGTGGTGCTTCATGTACCGCGGCGGACGGACTTTTATCTCTTGTTACTGGGTTCTCTGCATTAACGATGAGTGGGGTTCGCTTTTCATATTGCAGATCTCGCTGTAAAAATCACTGGTTTTACGCCCCTTGTTGAGATACCCGTTCACTTGTTGTGTGGGGTTGGTCTAACAGCGTTTGTTTGCCTTTGATGTCCACTTCAAGCGCCGTATCATAGGTATATAGGCTTCTTGATTCTATTCTGGTCGCCGAAGATGGCGGTTGGTTACGTATCTGGCACCTTCCGGTGCTCATGAGAACGGAGAGAGGCTCCGTTGGAAGGAGGGAGCGGGTTTCCCCGCACCGATTATGGTTGATGTCCGTCGCCGTAAGCTTGCAATTATTGCTATGAACGTTTCGGTTCTTGCAGCTGCTCTCTCCTGGTTGTTGGTGCTCTTCTCTGCCCTGTACTCTGCCACCGCTGTGCCGTGGGCTCTGGGTGTTGCTATCGTGCTGACTGTGATTGGTGCCTACGCGCTGTACCGCTACTACTCCAAGTACTCGCATGTGCTCCCGAACGAGGACCCGGATGCGCACGATGTGCTTGGCCACGACCTGCACTCGACTCACCTGCCGCATCTGCACCACACGGAGCGTACTTCTGATGGAGCGTAATTCTGACATGGCAGCCGCTAAGTAGCGAGCTCTTCATCCCCTAGACAGCGAATGTGCCGCCTCACCAATACCGGTGAGGCGGCACATTTACTTTAAGATTGCGGTTCAGAGTCCGGTACTGCAACCATGTCTGAACGGTTTGAGTCAGTACTTTGACGCGTTTCAGCTTCGGCTCTGGCTAGTTCTAGTCTTTTGTTCTTTTCGACGATTAGAGCGTTATATTTCCAGCCGGGGATTCGTTCAACAAGCCACCCAACCCAGAGGAGCGCAGCGGTAATGAGAGCGACAGGAATCAGGTAAATGAGGGCTCTCGGGTCCCGGGTGTGGTCTGAGCCAAGCACGGTGAGTTCCCATAGCAGAAGGACTGGTGCCGCCATGGAAGGCATCACTATAAAAAGGATGAGGGCATAGTAAATGCCCATCTTGCTACCGGGTTTACCTCTATTTATACGAGCCTGGGTAACGGCTCTCTCCAGGCGTTTGTATTCCTCTAAGGTTTCGCCGTCTAGAAGCGAATCGTTAGGGATCTTGGCCATGACGTACCGTACGGCTTCTAAATCTGAGGGCGAGCAAATAAAGATATGTCCCTGGGACGTAACGGTATATTCTTTCGCGATGTCGAGGCACGCCTGCGCGTAACGGTTATTAAGCTCTCGGCTCTCCGGGTTTTCTTTGAGTTGCCGGCGGATGTCTTTCAGATCTTCCATGTTTCTCCTTGCAATTTCAGTCATCGTTGAACCCATCGTTGGGGTACGAGAAACACAGGCCATCCCCTACCCGCTGCGGGGTGGAGAAGCCGGAGTATTGAATTGCGGTGTATCGGTGTGTACTTCACAGAATGCCAGCTCTTCAGGTTCAGGCAAAATTGACGGGGCATCCTGAAATGTTTAACGGCGGTGCATACATCTCATACATAACGGTCAGTTATAGACAAAACCCGCTACGGGTACGGTACGGAGGCGCCCCTCCCCTATGATGGTTGAAAGGGGTATTTACCCTTGCACCATCTGCAGTACACACCCACGAGCCTACGAGGAAGAGCATGACCAAAGCGACCGATTCGCCGCAGCCGCCGGAAGCGCTCGCGCGCTGGTACACGCGCTACGCAAGCCCCGTGGGCACTCTCTACATCGCCGCCCGTGCGGATGCGGTTGTCGGCATCTGGTACGAGGATCAGGCGCATTTTCCGCTCCCTCATGAGCTTGGTGGACTGATTGAGAATCCTGACGCCTACCTGCGGGATCACAGCGCTACTGAAGGTGAAGAGCCAGCCGGTGAGTACGCTGCGGCACAGCTGCTGTCGCGTGCTGAGGTGGAGCTCTCCGAGTATTTTGAGCGCAAGCGCACTTCTTTTACGTTGCCGCTAGATCCTGAGGGCACCGATTTTCAGCTGATTGTGTGGGAGCACCTGAAGACTGTTCCTGCCGGGTACACCACCACTTACGGTGAGATTTCGCGTGCGGTTGGCCCCGGTGCTCCGGCGCAGGCTGTGGGTCAGGCGGTCGGCCGCAATAAGGTTTCTATTATGATTCCGTGTCACCGCGTTATTGGTGCTGATGGTAGTTTGACTGGCTACGCTGGCGGTGTTGAGCGTAAGCAGTTCCTTCTCGATCTGGAGGAGCCGGAAGAGGTGCGGGAGGCGCGGCTCTTCTAGCTAGGTCACCCGGCGGTGATTGAGACTTATCAGAGGGCGGAGCGTGCATCGGATGCGGGCTCCGCCCTCTGTCGTACCTGTTTTCGGTTTCGTTGCTCTGCACCACGACACATAATCGAATATACTTGCGATTTTCTCATGCTAGGGCTACTGTTTAAGTAGAACATGCTTCCGAAATACTCGGATGAGCGCAGCAATCTCAGAGAGGAGAAACCGTGACCTCGCAACCTACTATTCCCGCCAACCCCCTCGAAAACACCCCGAGCTACCCCATGTGGGTGACCGATAAGCTTCTGCGCGACTACTACGACACCGAATGGGGTATGCCCGTCACCGATGAGCGGGGGCTCTTCGAAGCACTGAGTCTCGAGGCTTTTCAGGTGGGCCTCTCCTGGCGCACGATTCTTGCCCGCCGTGAGGCATTTCGTCGCGCTTTCGAGGGGTTCGATCCCGAACGCGTGGCTGCGTTCACCGACCAGGATGTTGCGCGGCTCCTCCAGGACGAAGAGATTATCCGTAACGAGCGGAAGATTCGCGCGGTCATCTCCAATGCACGACTGACCCTTCGGATGCGTGAGCTTGCCGCCACGCAGCGTGACGCATCCGCCGAGGATATTCATCTTCCCCTCATTGCTCCGGCGTCCGCCTCAGCTAAGGCAGACAGTGCCGAGGCGGTAGCCACCCGCCGCCGCCGAGTTCGTACGCTCAGCGATGAAGATCTGGACCGGATGCGCGAGCGCACCCTATCCGACGGCACGCGTGTACCGGGCGGGCTACCGGCGTGGCTGTGGTCCTTCGCGCCGCACGAGACTATCGCGCCGCATACCCTGGAGGATATTCCTACCGATACACCCGAGTCCGCGCTTCTTGCCAAATCTTTTAAAGCTCTAGGAGGTGTGTTCTTGGGTCCGGTGACTGCCTATGCGCTCATGTGCGCGGTCGGCATGGTGGATGCGCACCTGGTGGACTCGCATCGGCGCGGCTGTTCGGGGCTCTTTACCTAAGCCCCTCGCCCTAAGCTCCCCACGCTCGGCGTGCTCGCGTCTAAGGGCGCAGAAAAGCCGCGCGCCACTTCGTAGAAGTAAGCACGCGGCTTCTATACGTTGAGAGGTTCCGCTCTGAATTAGATCGTCACAGGGTTAGATCATCACGAAGAGGAAAATCAGCGCCAGCAGCGGCGGGGTCAGCTGAATCAGTGCCGGCTTGCGCTTATCCGGGGAGGTGAGGAACAGGTAGACACCGGCAATCGCCATGGAGCCCAGGCCTGCGAACATGAGTGCCACACCTACCTGCGGGGAGCCGAACCAGAAAGCGAGCAGACCGGTTGCGGCGATCCAGGCGAGCATCAGGTTGTACAGGCCCTGGTTTGCTGCCATCTCCTTGGTAGACTCGGCGAATTCTTCGGTCATTCCGAAGGTTTCGCGGCCCTTGGGCTTAGTCCAGAGGAAGGATTCAATAATCCAGATGTACACGTGAATAGCGATTGCTACGAAGGCAAAAACGGTGGTGACCGTTGCGAGTGCCTGCATTGTTTCTCCTTGAGTAGTAGGTCATCTGTTAGCCGTGTGTCTCACGCAGCGGGCGAGCGAGTAACGCACAGATAACAGCCGGGCAGCCTCTCCTGTGCACGTCTCCGGTGTGTGGGCACAAACACTAATTCTACTCCTGCCGGGCGGATTATCCGCATCGTATGACGTTGGGTACCTCAGATACGGCGAACACTCGCCACGACGTTACGTCACAACGAGCGTTCAGCCCATCTCTCCGGTTCTTCCTCGAAGACAGGAAAAGTCGCTTGGGAAAAGCCTAGTGCACGATGAGCGTGAGCACGTACGTCCAAATGCACAGCAGTACCAGCAGGAAGAGACTGTACTTGATGGTTATGGAGGTAACCTTCGACTCCTGACCCGCCTCGTTCACGGCGGCAACCGCCACCGCAATCGACTGCGGGGACACAATCTTACCCATCACACCACCGGAGGTATTGGCTGCCACGAGCAGACCAGGGTCGACGCCAATCTGATGCGCGGTGCTTGCCTGCAGACCGGCGAAGAGCACGTTGTTATTGGTCACCGAACCGGTCACGAACACGCCAACCCAGCCGATTATGGGCGAGAAGAGCGGGAAGAAAGCGCCAGCCGTAGCCACAGCCAGGGCGATAGAGGAGGTCATGCCCGCGTAGTTCATGAGGTTTGCTACGGACATGACCAGGCAAATCATGTAGATGGGCTTCTTCAACTGCTGCCATGCACCGTTAAGCTCCTGCAGAGTCTCACGGACGGTAATTTTCGAGGTGAACGCAGAGAGCAGAGCCGCCACCAGAATGGCGGTACCCGCCGCACCCAGGATGTTCCAGTTGAAGACCGCGTGGATAGCCAGGCCTTCACCGTCGCCAATCTGATGGTGGATACCGGGCACATGGAAGCTCAGGTTTGCAAAGCCCAGGGCTCCGTTATGGTCAAAGACGGGGCGTAGCACGGTGGACCAGAGCAGGATGGTGATGGAAAGGAAGATGAAGGGGCTCCAGGCGCTCGCAACTTCGCGCAGGCTGTACGTCGGTTCGTCCTGCGCGGAGAGCTCTTCCAGAGTCGGTGCGGTGGGCTCGCGATAGACGTGCTTGGGCTGCCAGAAGTGCATCACGACCGCCAGGAACACCAGTCCGACAAGGGGCGGCAAAATGCCGATGAGCTCGGGGTCCTGCAGGACCCACAGCATGATGCTCTGCAAGCCAGAAATCACGATACCGGTTGCGAGCGCTACTAAGCCTACCTCACGAATGCCGCGCAGACCGTCCTGAATAGCGACCACGAGCACGGGTACGAGGGCCGCAAAAATCTGCAGGACCCAAACCATCTGGTTGGATAGGTGCCCCAGGTCTACGTTACCGATAGCGGCACCGGTGGTCACAGGAATACCGACCGCACCGTAGGCGCCCACGGTGGCGTTAGCGACCAGGGAGAGCATAGCGGCTTTGAGCGGGTTGAAACCCAGGGCAACCAGTAGCGCTACAGAAATAGCAATCGGGATGCCGAAGCCCGCCGCGCCCTCAATAAACCCGGCAAAGCAGAGGGCGATGAGTAGCACCTGGATGCGCTGGTCCGCTGAGATTGAGGAGACTGAGGACCTCACGATGGCGAATTTTCCGCTGCGCACCGCGATGCGGTAGAGCCACACTGCCATGAGCACAATCCATGCAATAGGCCATAGCGCTGAGAGGAATCCGTAGAAAATAGAACCTGCGGCTGCTGTCCAGGGCAGGTGGAAGACTCCGAGTGCGATGCACAGGGTCAGGGCTAGGGTGATTAGCGCTGATTTGATGCCGCTGAGTTTGAAAACCGTGAGGCAGAGTAGAAAAAGAATAATGGGGGATGCCGCTACGAGTGCGGAGAGCACCGGGGAGTTGAGGGGATCGTAGGTTTGCGACCACATGAGAGTGGTATGTCCTTCCTCGCCGCAGGGTGTACCTACAGCGGTTTGGATGCCGCTGTAGGGTGCGTCCGCCTGCCCTTATGGGGTAGCACGAGGCGTAGCCTCACGACGCCTCTACCGCTGAGGGTCCCTGAACGTGAAAGGCGTAGCAACATCATGTGTCTGTGTTGTAGCCTTGGCTGAAGGCAGGGGGCGCGGGGAAGGATATTTCCACGATGCGGGGCGTTGGTTCTCTCGTTGGAGGCCTCGAAGCTAAAAGTTCCTTAGCTCGTGCTCTCGCCTACGGCGCCAATGCCCACTGAGAACTGTATCACTGTGGCATGTGGGTCCTTTGCTAGGTACTGGGTGCTTTTACAGTGTGAAACGCTAGTTAAGAGTCATTACGATTTAGTCCTTGTCGGTAGTTATTTTCTCCGGTCATTCCCTTTCTGCTACCCGAGCCAAACCTATACGGCGGCAGGTAAGAATAAAGCCCCCTCCTCGACCGCACGGGTCGAGAAGAGGGCTTTACCTCAGAATCATCAGGGGTTCAGCGTCACGTTGCTATCTGCCCCGGTATGAGCCTCAGGAATGGCTTTAGCCAGCCATGAGCGACAGAGCGAAGGACCAGACGCAGACCAGGCCCAGCAGAATAGCGCTGTACTTGATGGACATGGAGGTAATCTTCGATTCCTCGCCTGCGCTGTTCACAGCCGCCGCCGCGATCGCGATGGACTGCGGGGAGACGATCTTGCCCATCACGCCACCGGCGGTGTTTGCGGCAACAAGCAGGGTCGGGTCAACAGCGATCTGGGCTGCGGTGGTGGACTGCAGGCCCGCGAAGAGCACGTTAGCGTTGGTCACGGAGCCGGTCACGAACACGCCAATCCAACCGATAATCGGGGACAGCAGCGGGAAGACCGGGCCGGCTGCCGCGAGCGCCAGAGCGATGGAGGTGGTCATACCGGCATAGTTCATGACGTTTGCGACGGACATGACCAGGCAGATCATGAGGATCGGCATCTTCAGCTGGTTCCAGGTACCGCCGAGTTCTTCGAAGGCTTCACCCCAGCTGATAGAGGAGGTCAGGATGGTGATGAGTGCCGCCACCAGAATTGCGGTGCCGGATGCGCCCAGGGTGTTCCAGGAGAACATCGCGGTCACGGTCTTGCCGGCACCGGTGGTGATGGCTTCGTGAATGCCGGGGATGGGGAACGCCAGGGTTGCAGCACCCAGCGGGCCGTTGGTTGCGAAAATCGGCTTCAGGGCAGTGGACCAGAGCAGGATGGTTGCGGAGAGGAAGATGAAGGGGCTCCACGCCTTAACAATCTCGCCGCCGGTGTGCTTCACGTTCTGCTGAGCCTGGGCTTCTTCGAGGCTGGGTGCGGTGGGCTCGCGGAAGATGTGCTTGGGCTGCCACTTCTGCATCACGAGCGCCAGTGCTACCAGGGACAGCAACGGCGGGATGATGTCGACCAGTTCGGGAGAGCCGAGCAGCATCAGGATAGCTGCCTGACCGCCGGAGAAGATGACGCCGGTCATGAGCGCAACCAGGCCGACTTCGCGGATGCCGCGCATGCCGTCCTGGATTGCGACCATCAGCAGCGGCACGAAGGCGACGAAGATCTGCAGTACCGGAACCATGCCTGCGGACAGGTGCGCGGTGTCCAGGCCGCCGACCTTAGCTGCGGTGGTCACGGGGATACCGATAGCACCGTAGGCGCCGGATGCGGCGTTGGCTACCAGCGCCAGCATGGATGCTTTGAGGGGGTTGAAACCCAGGGATACCAGCAGTGCCGCGGAGATAGCGATCGGGATGCCGAAGCCTGCCGCGCCTTCGATGAAGCCACCGAAGCAGAAGGCAATCAGTAGCACCTGGATGCGCTGATCGTTCGAGATGGAGGAGACGGAGGAGCGCACGATGTCGAAGTTACCGGCGCGCACGGCGATGCGGTAAAGCCACACCGCCATGAGCACGATCCAGCCGATGGGCCATGCGCCGGAGAGGAAGCCGGAGAGGATGGATCCGGCACCGGCGGTGATGGGCAGGCCGAAGATGGCGCAACCGATGATGAGGGTGGTGCCGAGGGTCAGCAGTGCTGATTTGAGGCCGCTGAGTTTGAAGACGGTCAGGCCCAGCAGGAAGAGGACGATGGGCACTGCGGCAACCAGCGCGGAGAGCACCGGTGCGTTCAGCGGGTCGTATGTTTGCTGCCACATTGGGGCGGGTATTCCTTTCGGTCTGTGTATTAGCGGTCGCTTCTTCCGGTACGGCACCTGTGCTGTATGGAAGCGTTAGGCCGCATAAAAACCGATGGGCCCAATCCTTGCGTCGTGGATGGGTCCATCGGTGAAGCGTGATGGTCTTGAGCTGCCGGGCGTTTGCTTGTATGACGTGGCGATATTCCGAGGCAATATTCCGTGGCCATATACCGTGGCGCGGCGGTGGTGAGCGGGACTCTTTCCCGCTCACTAGGTACTCATGACTTTATCTGTCTAAGCTAACAGGTCTTCCTCGAGACTTCAGGATAGGGTGACCTTAAGTGTGCACAAATGATACTTATGTGCATAATTGCGCTCCTTAGTCGCGAACCTCCTCCCCGGCGCACAAACACAGAAACGCGAAAGCCCCCTCCTACCGAAGTAGAAGGGGGCTTTCGCTCAACCGTGTCGCGGGCACCTTACCCTCAAAGAAGGTAGGTTACACGCGTCGGGGTTTCACGCTGTTTAGGCTACAACCAGGGACAGGACGTAAACCCAAACACAGGTGATAGCCAGCAGGGCCGCGCTGTATTTGATCGCCATGGAGGTAATCTTGGATTCCTCGCCTGCGCTGTTCACAGCAGCAGCTGCAATCGCGATGGACTGCGGGGAGACGATCTTCGCCATCACACCACCGGCGGTGTTAGATGCAACCAGCAGGGTCTGGCTGACGCCAATCTGCTGTGCGGTGGTAGCCTGCAGGCCAGCGAAGAGGATGTTGTTGTTCACCACGGAGCCGGTCACGAACACGCCGATCCAACCGATGATCGGGGACAGCAGCGGGAAGATTGCGCCCACAGCGGCAACAGCCAGTGCGATGGAGGTAATCATACCCGCGTAGTTCATAACGTTAGCAACGGACATAACCAGGCAGATCATGATGATCGGGGTCTGCAGCTGCTTCCAGGTTGCACCGAGTTCCTCGATAGCCTCACCCCAGCTGATGGAGGAGGTCAGGATGGTGATGATTGCAGCGACCAGAATTGCGGTACCGGAAGCACCAATGATGTTCCAGGTGTAGGTCACGTCAATAGCCTTGGGCTTTGCAACAATCGGTGCCACCTGCTGGATGGTCTGGTGCAGCCACGGAACGGGGAAGGTGATGTTGCTGAAGGCAAGCAGACCGCCCTTAGCGAAGAGCGGCTTCATCGCGGTGGACCAGAGCAGAATCACGACGGACAGGTAGACGAAGGGGCTCCATGCCTTGAGAATCTGACCACCGGAGTGCTTGACGCTCTGCTGAGCCTGAACTTCTTCCAGGGAGGGAGCGGTGGGCTCACGGAAGATGTGCTTCGGCTGCCACTTCTGCATGATGAGTGCCAGTGCGACCAGAGCCAGCAGCGGCGGGATGATGTCGACGAGCTCGGGGTTACCGAGGCCTGCGAGCAGGACGGACTGGCCGCCGGAGTAAATCAGACCGACAATCAGTGCTACCAGACCGACTTCGCGGATACCGCGGATGCCGTCCTGAATAGCAACGAGCAGTACGGGGATCAGAGCTGCGATGATCTGGATAACCAGGACCAGCTCGGTGGACAGACCGTGCAGGTCCACGCCACCACGGGTTGCTGCGGTGGTCACGGGGATACCAATTGCACCGTACGCACCGGAGCTCACGTTAGCAATCAGCGCGAACATTGCAGCCTTGAGCGGGTTGAAGCCCAGGGACACGAGCAGTGCAGCACAGATAGCGATCGGAATACCGAAGCCTGCAGCACCTTCAAGGAAGCCGCCGAAGCAGAAGGCAATCAGCAGCATCTGGACGCGCTGGTCGGTAGAGATGGAGGAGATGGAGGAGCGAACGATTTCAAAGCCACCGGAACGCACGGAAATGCGGTAGAGCCACACTGCCATGAGAACGATCCAGCCGATGGGCCACATGCCCGAGAGGAAACCGTAGAGGATGGAGCCTGCACCTGCGGTGACGGGCATGCCGAAGATAGCGCAACCGATAACGAGTGCGAGCGCCAGGGAGATGACGGCAGATTTAATACCGCTGAGCTTCAGGACGGTGAGGCCCAGAAGGAAGAAAATAATCGGGACTGCTGCCACGAGTGCGGAGAGCGCGCTCGAGTTCAGCGGGTCGTAGACTTGCTGCCACATGGTGTATTGCGTTCCTTTCCGCGCCCGGAGGGGCGGGATCGAGTTGTGCCGTAAAGCCTACCCAATGGTGCGCGTGGCGGTGTGTGTGCCGTGTGCATAAGGCCTGGCTCCCTGTCGTCTTGTGCGTTGGGGAGGCTATCCCACCGGGATATTTGCCTTCACTTGGGTTCGTGTTGGTTTTGCGGCTATGAAATTCAGTGTGTATGAAGTCGTGTTTTAGTCACAGAAACCTAAATATTCCTTGATTTGTCAAGGGAAATTCAGTGCCAAAGCTAAAATTTCTGACCGCTAAAACGCGATTCCTTGTGTACCCAATGTACCACCCATCACCCACAAAATCGGGCATATTCCAACATTTAGATCGAAGCTCATAATTGCACACTAACCTAAAGCCCCACCGCTTTACAGGTGCAATGCCGGCCCCTCCCCCGCCATCCCAAGGAAGAGAGCGCCCTTCGGTGCTTCCAGCCGTGTTTTTGGCGCCGACTCCCGTATTTCCCCATCCAAGCAAGCAAAACAAAAACCACTAAACGGCATACAAAAAAGCTCCGGAAGGAAAAACCTTCCGGAGCTTTATCTGTCGGGTTGACAGGATTTGAACCTGCGACCCCTTGACCCCCAGTCAAGTGCGCTACCAAGCTGCGCCACAACCCGATTCGTTATTCACGATATTGTTTTCAAGGTTTCCCCTGAACACTCGAATAACTATACCGGGCTTTTAACCCCCGCGCAAGCCAGAATCCCTATTTTTAGAAAAAATCTTAAAAATCTTTTCCTCACGGATTTTCCGTGCAGAATCCAGCGCGCGGGGGCCAAGCCTAACAAGGGGCCAGCCCAGCAACACGGCATCAGGCAGACACCCCCGCTACTAGCGGCGGCCGCCCTTACCCTTCTTAGCCTTCGCGCTCTGACGCTCACCCAGGGAGCGGCGCTCACGCACACGCATCGAAATCTCAATCGGAGTACCCGTGAAATCAAAAGTCTCACGCAGACGACGCATAATGAAGCGACGGTAGCCCGGATCCAAGAAACCGGTAGTAAAGAGCACGAACTTCGGCGGACGCGAAGACACCTGAGTACCGAAGAGAATACGCGGCTGCTTACCACCACGCAGCGGGTGCGGATGCGCGGCCACAATCTCGCCCAGGAACGCGTTCAGGCGACCGGTCGGAATACGCGAATCCCACGACTCCAGCGAGTGTTCCAGGGCGGGCACCAGCTTGTCCTTGTGCCAGCCGGTCTTCGCCGAAATGTTCACGCGAGGCGCCCACTGCACGTGCGCCAGGTCGCGCTCAATCTCGCGCTCAAGCATGTAGCGGCGATCCTCATCGAGGGTATCCCACTTATTGAATGCCAGGACCATCGCACGACCCGAATCAATCACGGTCTGCACGATACGCACATCCTGCTCAGAGATCGGCTCGGAAACATCCAACAGCACCACGGCAACCTCAGAGCGCTCCAGAGCAGTCTGGGTACGCAGCGAAGAGTAGAACTCCGCACCCTTAGCCATGTGCTGGCGACGGCGAATACCCGCGGTATCCACAAAACGCCAAGGGTAGCCGCCCAGCTCAATAATCTCGTCAATCGGGTCACGAGTCGTACCAGCCAGGTCATTCACCACGGCACGCTCAGAACCAGCCAGCTTATTCAGCAGCGACGACTTACCCACATTCGGGCGACCCACCAGAGCCACACGACGCGGGCCACCCAGCGCCTCCGGCTGAGCGAACTGCGAGTGCTCCGGCATGACCTCAAGGATCTCATCCAGAGCATCCGCCAGGCCACGACCGTGCAGACCCGACACCGGGAACGGCTGCCCCATACCCAGCGACCAGAGGTTATAAATCTCCGGCTCCAGGTGAGCATCGTCAATCTTGTTAGCAATCAGAATGATCGGCTTCTTCACGCGGCGCAGCATACGCACAATCTGCTCGTCCGAAGCGGTCACACCCACACGGGCGTCCACCACCAGGACCACAACATCGGCCTGCTCCACAGCAATCTCAGCCTGCTCAGCAACCTGAGCATCAATACCGCGAGCGTCAGACTCCCAACCACCGGTATCAACCAGAGTGAAGCTCTTACCCAACCACTCAGCCTTATAGGACACGCGGTCACGAGTCACACCCGGCTTATCCTCAACCACCGCTTCACGGCGGCCCAGAATACGGTTAATGATGGTCGACTTACCCACGTTCGGGCGGCCAACAATCGCCACTACCGGATCAGCGAGCTGCTCTTCCTCTTCCTCAATGTCGAAGCCCCAAGCACCCAGCAGGGCGCGGTCCTCTTCATCCAGGTCGTAGTCCTCAAGACCCTCAAGAAGAGCCTGAGCACGCTGATCAGCGGTCTCATCATCAATCTCAGCGAGGCGCTCGATAACATCGTCCTCGCCACCGCCCAGGTACTTATCTTCGTAATCGTCGCGGATAGCGTCCTCAGCCATGCGCATTCCTTTCTCTACCCGCCCCACGCCCAACCCAAAGGTCAGCACGCGAGCGCGGCTCAACGTCTTATCGGGAGCGGATGCACCACTCCCCCAGCGTTTCGGCGGGGCCTAGCCCGCGCGCTTCGCCTTCAACTGGTCATTCACAGCGTTAATCACTGCAGAGACCGTCGCATTAAAATCAAGATCCGAGCTGTCCACCAGGGTCACGCCCTCGGCAGCTTCCATAAAGTTATTGACCTTCGAATCCTTCGCATCACGCTCAGCGATCTGCTTGCTCAAGTCACCCGAAGCGCCGGACTTCTCCGCGTTCTCCAGGCCGCGGCGCGCCATGCGCACCTCTTCAGAAGCAGTCAGCAGGATGCGCGCATCAGCATCGGGAGCAACCACGGTAGTGATGTCGCGGCCCTCAGCGACCATGCCGTTAATAGCGTGGTTGATCATCCAACGCTGCAGGCCAATCAGGTGCTCACGAACCGCCGGAACCGAAGCCACAGCAGACACCGCCGAAGAAATGCGCTCGCTACGAATCTCCTCACGGATATCGGTCGAGCCCATCAGAATCTCTTCTTCCTTAATGTTCGTACCGAACACCAGGGGCATCTCCTCGACAGCCTTCGCGATCGCCTCAGCGTCGTTCAGGTCAATGCCAAGTTCCAGCACACGGTAGGTTGCGGCACGGTACATTGCACCGGTGTCCAGGTACGCCAGGCCAAAGTGGCGTGCAACTTCCTTAGACACAGACGACTTACCGGAACCGGAGGGACCGTCAATAGCAATCGTCAGTTTAGGGTTCTCGTGCATCAGCACTCCTTAAAATTCGTCTCAAACTTTATGCCGGAAAATACAGCTTTAACTCTACTTCACAACACGCCAACCGCGAGCCGACAAATCGCGGACCAGCGCCTCATGAATAGACGGATTGACCGAGATTTCAGCCATACCCACCGGGGCACCCGTCGAGTGCTCCAGACGCAAATCCTCAAGGTTAGCGCCCAGCTCACCAATCTCGGCAAGCAAACGAGCCAGCGTGCCGGGGGTGTCGTCCACCAGCACCGTCATCTTTGCGAACGCGGCGGGGGCAGTACCGTGCTTACCCGGAATACGGCTCACGCCCGCGTTGCCTTCACTCATCAGCTGCGCCAAATCCAGGCGAGCGCCGGATGCCGTCGGGTTCTCCAGCGTCGCGATGAGGCGGTTCAGGTCATCACGCACCCCGTAGAGGGTCTGCACAATCGGGTCAGCGTTCGCCGCAAAAATCTGCACCCACAGCGTCGGGTCCGAGGCCGCAATACGCACCGTATCGCGCAAACCCTGACCCGCCAGGGACAGCGCATACAGCGGAGTGTCCTGCAGACGCGAAGCCAACAGCGAGCTCATCGCCTGCGGCACATGAGAGATTAGGGCAACCGTCTGATCATGTTCCTCAACGCCCAGAGAAGTCACAATCGCGCCCAGCTCCACCGCCACAGAACGCACCAGACGCACACACTCGGGGCGAACCGAATCGTGCTCGCAGATAATCCACGGACGCGCCTGGAACAGCTCACCGCGAGCAGCCACCGGGCCCGACTTCTCACGCCCAGCCATCGGATGCGAACCCACGTAACGGGACGCATCCGCACCCGAGGCAAGCACATCAGCCAGCGGCTGCACCTTCACCGAGGCAACATCCGTCACCACGGCGCCGGGGTAGCCCGCCTCCGGTCGAGGCGCATAGGTGTTCAACGCGCGAGCGCACACGGCACCGGCACTATCCGGAGGCGCAGCCACCACCACCAGCTGCGGGGCGAACGCGGTGCGCTCCTCCTCCGACAGAGTGGAGAAACTTGTACCGGCACCGATATCCTGCGCCACAGCCTCGGCGGTGGGTGAAATATCTTGGACGTACACGTCCTCGCATCCTGCCGCACGCAACCCCAAACCAATAGAGGCACCCAGCAGACCCGAGCCGATAATGAGCACCGGCCCGGTCAGCGTTGAGTCCATGGGCAGCTCAGATGCGGAAAGCTCAGCGGGCGAGCTCATGACAACTCCTTAGCGTTATTACATGTCCACCGAAGCGAGCAGGTGACCGATCTCAACCTTGGAGAGGTTACGGACGGTACCCTGCTTCTGCGAACCGATACGGATCGGGCCCATCTCAACGCGGACCAGGCGCTCAACCGGGTAGCCGACAGCGTCGAAGAGACGGCGCACGATGCGGTTCTTACCGGAGTGGATGGTCACCTCAACGAGCACGTGGCCGGGGGTGGAGTCCACCAGCTTGAACTCGTCCACGCGGGTCACGCCGTCTTCCAGGCGAATACCCTTCTTCATGGCTGCGCCGACGCCGGGCTCCATGGGGCCGGGAACCTGCACCAGGTAGGTCTTGGGCACCTCGTAGGAGGGGTGGGTGAGGCGGTTCGCCAGTTCCCCATCGTTGGTCAGCAGCAGCAAACCCTCGGTTTCGACGTCCAGGCGGCCCACGTGGAATACGCGCTCGCTCATGGAGGAACGCAGGAAGTCGGAGATGCAGGGGCGACCTTCGGGGTCTTCCATGGTGGAGACCACGCCGGCGGGCTTGTTGAATGCCATGTAGACGAGCTTGTCGTTGGTCTGAACGGTCATGCCGTCCACCTGCACGGTTACCTTGGAGGGGTCCACGCGCACACCCAGCTCGGTCACGACTTCACCGTTGACGGTAACGCGGCCTTCGGTAATCATTTCTTCGCAGACGCGGCGGGATGCCACACCGGCCTGAGCCAGCAGCTTCTGCAGGCGCACGCCGTCGTGGTCGTAGAACTCGTAGTGGTCTACCGGGGCGTTGCGGGGGCGGCGGGGGCGGTGCGGGCCAGCGTAGTTGCTGACGCGGTATTCGCCGCGCTCGTTTGCGAAGGCTTCGCCGGAGCGGTAGGGGCGGCCCGGTGCGCGGCGTTCGCGCTTGGGCAGTTCGGTGCCGCGGCCTCGGCCGGAACCTGCGCGGCCTGCGCCGAACTTCTTCTCGCCAAACTTCTTGTCACCGAACTTCTTCTCGCCGAAGCCCTTTGCGCCGCCCTTGCCTGCGCCACTCTTCGGTGCGCCGGGACGACCGCCGCGTGCGGATGCGCCCTTAGCGCCGGGCTTACCGCCCTGACCGGGACGAGCAGCGCCGGGACGGCCACCGCGGGAGTTCTGGGGGCGACCGGATGCAGAGCGGCCGCCGCGGGAGGAGTTTCCATATGCCATGGTGTTCTTCTCTTTTCTGTCGTATAGTGCGAACGTTTCAGGCTTTTCCCGAACGTTCCTTCGTCTTATTGATTCGTTGTCTTAGTCGTTGCCCTCGGCAAGCACTGCGGCTTCCGTGTCATCGGGCAGGAAAGGCGCAAGCGCCGGCAACTCCTCCAGGGAGTTCAACCCGAGCTTCGCCAACAGCAGCTCCGTGGTTTCGTAGAGGGTCGCGCCGCTTCCGGCTTCTCGCCCTGCTTCACGAATCAGCTGCCGTTGCAGTAGCTGACGGATTGCCGCGTCCGCGTTTACGCCTCGAATGGAGGCTACCCTCGCCCTGGTCACCGGCTGCTGGTAGGCAATCACGGCGAGCGTCTCGTAGGCGGGTTTGCTGAGGGTTGCGCTCTTGGAGCGGGTCACGAAGCGTGCCACCCAGGGGGCGAAGTCGTCGCGGGCGTAGAGTTTCCAGCCTCCTGCGATGTTCCGCAGCTGGAATCCGCGCGGTTCGGGCGCCACCCGGTTTTCGTCTTCTCCGTAGCCGCTTTCTTCGCCGTTGTACTCGCGGTACAGCTGGTCGAGCGCGTGCTCAACAGCTCGTTCGCTGACGATGAGAGCGGAGGAGAGTTCACGCACGCTCACGGGCGCTTCGGCAACGGCAAGGATCGCTTCGATGGCGCTTTTGACGCCGCCGGGGATTGCCTCGACCTTGGAGAATTCGGCTTCGGCATCGACCGCCACGCTGGGTGCGGTGGAGGGGCCTCCCGCCGGAATTTTTACCGATTTCGCTACCGGTTTCGTTACCGATTCCTCCGACTCGCGGGATGCAGTTTCCTGCGATTCCTCAGAGCTGTCGGAAATGTCGGAACCATCGGAGTCCTCTACCGTTTCAGCGGCTTCAGCCTCCTCCGCATCTTCGGTAACCTCAGCTTCTTCGGTCACCTCATCCAGAGGAGCTACCGCTACCTCGTACTCAACCGGTTCAGCGTCCGCCTCAGCAGGCTTCGAGATTTCAGCCTCTACCGCCTCTACCGGCGCCGAGTCTGCCTGTTCCGAATCTTCGTCTGCGTTCGGATTCCAGTAGCCCATGTTCACGATGGCAAGGTCGTCAGGGGTAAATTCACGGTCAAAGCGTGAGCCGTGATTACTCATAATCCTCCTCTACCGGTCCCGTGTTAGCTTCAGATTCGTTCGCTTCGGGTGATTTAGACGTTTCACTGGTTTCGTGCGCATCCTGAGTGCCTGCGGTGTCTGCAGTTTCTTCGCGGATCACGAACTGTGTAGCACTCGCGCTCGCACGTACCCGAATGGCTCCGAGCGGTGCGTCCTGTTCCACGTGCAGGGCACCTTCTTTGTAGAGCTCGAGCAGGGCGAGAAAACGAACCACCGCGATTTCTAGTTCGCCGGATCCTTGAACCAGTTCGGCGAAGCTCAGTTCCCGCGCCGCTGTATCGAGCAGGCTGTGCAGAATGTAGTGTTCTTCAGCCGCGATGGTGGTTAGCGGAACGTGCAGGTGCTCGTTGAGTTCTTCAACGATTTCTTCGGGTTCCGGTTCGGGCTCTTTGGGGGTTCGGCTCAGCGCTGCTGCGGCGATGCGGGCGAACTCTTCGGCACCTCCGGTGAAAACCAGCTCGGGAAGCGCCTGGGCGAACCGTTCTTCAAGGGCTACCGCACGGGGAAAACGCTGCGCTTCTTGCGCCCAGCGTTCAGCAAAAATATCGGCGACTTCGCGGTAGGCGCGGTATTGCAGCAGACGGGCGAAGAGCAGGTCGCGTGCCTCCAGCAGTGCAACGTCCTCTTCGAGGGGTTCACGATGCTGCGGGAGCAGGCGTGCGGTTTTGAGTTCCAGCAGGGTTGCGGCGGTGACCAGAAATTCGCTGGCTTCGTCGAGTGCACGTTCGGTGCCTTCAGCGTAGAGGGCGTGCAGGTATGCGAGGAACTCGTCGGTAACCTCTGCAAGCGCCACCTCGGTAATGTCGAGTTTGCGGCGCGAAATCAGGGTCAGTAGAAGATCAAAGGGACCCTCAAAATTACTGAGGGTGAGGGTGAAACCGCGTTCCGGGTTCTGCAGGCCGCGGCCCTCAGTCCGGGCGTTCGCGGCGGTGTCTGCGTTCGGTGTCGGTACCCTCACGGCAGCGACGTTCGTGGTCATAAACGACCTATTCTCCTTAGGTTTATTCTCCCCGGCTTTGTTGGTGCCGTCTCAGATGCGGCTGCTACTTCGCCTACTTTTTCGGCGTAAGCAGTGTGCGGGGTCTTTAGAATCCACACAATTATACGCCCTCTGCCGGTGTGACTCAAGGGTGAGAGTCACCTCAGCAGAGGGCGTATAGGTGTGGGGGCTTTAGCGTGCGCCGCCCTTGTAGATCAGTTCGCGTGCCACCTGGCGGTATGCTTCCGCGCCGGGGTGGCTGGAGGCGTAGCTGAGAATCGGCTCAGCGGACACCGATGCGTCCGGGAACTTCACGGTGCGCTTGATGACGGTGTCGAAGACCTTGTCGCCGAATGCGTCCACGATGCGTGCCAGAACTTCCTTGGAGTGGATGGTGCGCGCATCGAACATGGTGGCGAGTACGCCGGAGATTTCGAGGTCGGGGTTCAGTCGATCCTGAACCTTCTCGATGGAGTCGACCAGCAGTGCGACGGCGCGCAGTGCGAAGAACTCACAAATCAGCGGAATGATGACGCCTTCGGAGGCGGTCAGTGCATTGACGGTCAGCAGGCCCAGGGAGGGCTGGCAGTCGATGAGGATGACGTCGTATTCGTCACGGACCTTGCGCAGTGCCGAGGCGAGAACCTGCTCGCGAGCCACTTCGTTGACCAGCTGAACTTCAGCTGCGGAGAGGTCAATGTTGGCGGGCAGCAGGTCAATGTTCTCCACGCCGGTGGGCAGGATGACGTCCTTAATGTCGACCTTGCGGTCCATCATGACGTTGTAGACGGTCAGGTCCAGTTCGTGCGGGTTCGCGCCGAAACCGGCGGAGAGAGCACCCTGCGGGTCAAAGTCGACCAGCAACACCTTACGGCCGCATTCTGCCAGTGCCGCGCCCAGGTTAATGGTGGAGGTGGTCTTACCCACGCCGCCCTTCTGATTCACCATAGAGATAATGCGGGCGGGACCGTGGCTGCTCAGCGGAGCCGGGTCGGGGTATACGCGCAGGGGTCGACCGGTGGGGCCGAGTTCTTGAGCCTGAGCTTCAGTCAATGGTTCACCTTCATCAATGAATTCGAAGTTTTAAAGTTTAAGCGTTGTCTATAAGGTTACCTCAAGAGCGCCTGTTCCGCGGATTGACGGGGTTTATCCCCGTTCGTGGGCACGCGGATGCGCCATGCGGTACACCTCCATGAGCCCCTCGGGCGTGACCTTGGTGTACACCTGAGTGGTGGCGATGGAGGCGTGCCCGAGCAGTTCTTGCACCACGCGAATATCGGCGCCGCCCTGCAGCAGGTGCGTTGCGAAGCTGTGGCGCATGGAGTGCGGTGAGAAGTCGGAGCTGAGCCCGGCTGCTTCGGCGGCTTCTTTGAGGATGAGCCAGGCGCCTTGGCGTCCGAGTCTGCCGCCTCGTCCATTGACGAAGAGCGCGGCGGTGCCTTTACCGTGCGCTACGAGGGAGGGGCGGGCACGCACCAGGTAGTCTTGGATTGCTTTTTGGGCGTAGCTTCCGATGGGTACGAGTCGTTCTTTATTTCCCTTACCGAAGAGTCGAACGTAGCCGGGCAAAGTAATCTGGTTGCCGTCTTCATCGGTGAGGGTTCCTTCGAAGTGCACGTCGTCAATATCGGCGTTGAGCATTTCGCTCACGCGCGCGCCGGTGGCGTAGAGGAATTCGAGGATGGCTCGGTTGCGTAGCCCGGTGGCGGTTTCGCGGTCGGGTACGGCGAGTAGCCGCTGGATGTCTTCTACGCTGACTGCTTTGGGTAGGCGTTTAACGTTCTTTGGCGGGGTGACCGGTGCCGCCGGGTCGGTGGGCACGATGAGCGCGGAGACCCAGAAGGCGTGTGCTCCGCGGACTGCCGCCATGGTGCGGGCGATGGAGTTCGGGCCCAGCGGCAGGGGCAGGTTCGGTGCCCCTTCAGCGGTTGGCGTTTCTTTTTCTGGTGCCCCAGCTTTCTCCGGCTGCCCGGCATGACCTTTTCCAGCGCGCCCGTTTCCAGTCCCTCGCCCCGATTCGGAGGCGATCATCAGTGCCAGCGATTCTGCGGCTTCTTCCTGCGCTTCCTGAGATTCCTTCGCGTTCTGGTTGTTCTTCTCCCCCGCGTCGAATCCGGCAAGGGGCACGGTGGGGGCGGCGAGTTCCCGCATGAAGGAGCGCACCTGCGCGGTGGTGATGCGTTCGGGGTCGATGACGCCGAGGGTCGCCATGTAGGCGCTGTATCGTCGCAAATCGCGCGCGTAGGAGGCGATGGTGTGCTCGCTGCTTCCTCGTTCCACTCGCAGGTGGATGAGGTACTGCCCGATTGCTCTCTGCAGCGGGGTCTGGGCCTCCTGGTTGGAAGCACCCAGGGCAGAAGAACCCCGGTTAGAAGAACCCAGCACGGAGGAACCGGCTGAAGAAGGCACGCCGAGCAGACCCGCACCGCGGGGTGTCTTGCTCACCGTGCTTTTTGCCTGCTTCACGCTATCTCCTCTGTCGGTTCTGTTAACGTTTGGGCCTCTTGACCTTTGGGTTTGCCGTAGGCGAGGCTAGTCCCCCGCCCCATGTTCCGTTCTTAGTGGTTGCGGAAGTTCTCCGGCTTTTCGCGGCGCTGCCCCATGTAGGGGTGGAACTCCCAGCCGCCCTCGGCGGGGCGCAGGTCTTCAAAGTTGTTCTGCGCGGCCGCGTAGGTGGCGAGTACTGCCTGGATAGCGAGCGCGTTGTGAACCTTTCCGCCCAGTACCAGCTGTACTGCCTCGGTGAGGGGCACCCAGCGGTAGGTCATTTCTGCTTCTTCGTCGGTGCGTTCGCTACGTTCTTCGGCGGGCAGTTCCGAGAGGTTGCGTGCCAGGTAGATGCGGCCTGCTTCGCTGGTTGCGCCGGGGCTGCTGAAGTAGTCGGTCAGAGCGTTCCAGGTGTCTGCCTGCAGGTCTGCCTCTTCGGCGAGTTCGCGCTGCGCGGCGACCAGGGGGTCTTCACCGTCGATGTCGAGCAGTCCGGCGGGTACTTCCCAGAGGTTCATGCGCACCGGATGGCGGTACTGGTTGAGCATCAGCAGTTCGTTGTTGTCGTTGAGGACCGCCACGGCGACGGCGCCGGGCATTTCCACGACGTCGCGGGTCAGCACGGTGTTTTCGTTGAGTTCGTACTCCTCAACGGCCGTTTCGATCACGTAGCCGCTGTACTTCACGGTGCGGGTGCGGATGGTGCGTTCGGAGGGTGCATCAATAATCTGCTGGTTGTTGCTCATTCTTTCATTGTAGGCGGCTTCTTAGCCCCGCTACGTTTGGCGCGTCAGGTACGGGTACGGATTAAAGCATGTTCAGGTTTAAACGAAAGCATCCCGCTCTCCCCTACGCGGGGGGAGCGGGATGCTGAACGTTCGTGCCTAGATGTTAGGCGCCGCGGCGCTCCAGAGCAGCCTTAATCAGGCCGGAGAAGAGCGGGTGCGGGCGGGTCGGACGCGAGCGGTACTCGGGGTGTGCCTGAGTTGCCACGTAGTAGGGGTGTGCCTCTGCGGGCAGTTCCACGTACTCGACCAGCGAGGAGTCCGGGGAGGTACCGGAGATACGCAGGCCTGCTTCTTCAAGCTGCTCGCGGTACTCGTTGTTCACCTCGTAGCGGTGGCGGTGACGCTCTGCAACCTCGGTTGCACCGTACGCCTTAGCAACCTGAGAGCCGGGAACCAGGTTTGCCTTGTACAGGCCCAGGCGCATGGTGCCGCCCAGGTCACCTGCACCTTCGACGAACTGCTTCTGCTCTTCGATGGTTGCGATGACCGGTACGGAGGTTTCCGGATCGAACTCGGTGGAGGATGCTTCGGTCAGACCCAGTACGTTGCGTGCGTACTCGATGACCATGGACTGCAGACCGAGGCAGATGCCCAGGGTCGGGATCTTGTGCTCGCGTGCGTACTTGAGGGCGCCAATCTTGCCGTCCAGGCCGCGGATGCCGAAGCCGCCGGGCACGAGGATTGCGTCCATGTTGCGCAGCTGGTGGTCTGCATCTTCGTCGGTTGCGCACAGGTCGGCTGCAACCCACTTGATGTTGACCTTCACGTTGTTTGCGAAGCCGCCGGCACGCAGAGCCTCGGAGACCGACAGGTATGCGTCGGGCAGGTCGATGTACTTACCGACCAGGCCAACGTTGACCTCTGCTGCGGGGCGGTGCACTGCGTCGAGCAGGCGGTCCCACTGGGTGAAGTCCGGTGCGGGAGCCTCAATGCCGAAGTAGTCGAGGATGTAGTCGTCGAGCTTCTGGCTGTGCAAGGTCTTGGGGATGTCGTAGATGCTGGGTGCGTCGGCGCAGGAGATGACTGCGTCGCTGTCCACGTCGCATGCGTTACCGATCTTGGTACGGTGCGATACGGGGACCTCACGCTCACAGCGCAGGATCAGGCCGTCAGGCTGGATGCCCAGGCCGCGCAGTGCTGCGACGGAGTGCTGGGTCGGCTTGGTCTTGAGCTCGCCGGAGGGGCCGATGAAGGGCACCAGGGAGACGTGCAGGAAGAAGACGTTCTTGCGGCCAACATCGCGGCGTACCTGGCGTGCTGCTTCCATGAAGGGCAGGGACTCGATATCGCCGACGGTACCACCGATTTCGGTGATAATGATGTCGGGTGCGTTGTCAATTTCCGCTGCGTGACGCATACGGGCCTTGATTTCGTCGGTAATGTGAGGGATGACCTGGACGGTGTCGCCGAGGTATTCGCCGCGGCGTTCCTTTGCGATGACGGAGGAGTAGACCTGGCCGGTGGTCACGTTAGCGGACTGGTCGAGGTTTTCGTCCAGGAAGCGCTCGTAGTGTCCGATGTCGAGGTCGGTTTCAGCACCGTCGTCGGTGACAAAGACTTCACCGTGCTGGAAGGGGTTCATCGTACCGGGGTCGACGTTCAGGTAGGGGTCGAACTTCTGCATGGTCACAGAGAGGCCACGTGCGCGAAGAAGCTGACCGAGGGAAGAGGCCGACAGGCCCTTACCGAGAGAAGATGCAACGCCGCCGGTCACGAAAATCTGGCGGGTTACCTTGTCGTTAGAGGACGCGTTCAGAGCGTTATTTTTTTCATTCACCACGGAATTCAAGCCTACCATTTTCTTGTCTGCTATCCAAGCAGAGGGTTTTGCCGCGAGAGGATTCTCTCAGGCGGCTTTCCCTCCCCTATTTGTCCTTATCACCACTGTAAACGGAGCTGGGGATTTATTATTCCCGCCGCGCCGTGTAGAAGCAGGTGTAGGAGCATTCACAGAGTATCTCACATCCTCTGGGATCCATGCGCCGCTATTGGTCACCGGCGCGGGCTGTACCGGCAACTTTCCAAGGCACGCTCGCGCACTTCTGCCCCTTTGATGGTCTTTAGTGCGAAAGATGCCACCTTTCGGCGCTTTTGCCAGCACTTTCCTCATGCTTTTCCCTGCCGGTTTGCCGTCAGTTTCAGCGCCCCTGCGGCACTTCTCGACCGGCGGCCAGCAGCTCTCGAGCGTGCTCTCGCGCCGATTCTGATTGATCGTGTCCGGAGAGCATTCGCGCCAGTTCCACCACGCGCTCCTCTTCGGAAAGCACCTTAACCTTTGAGAGGGACGCGTCATCGTTTTTCAGCACGAGGATGTGCTGGTCCGCGAAGGCTGCAACCTGCGGCAGGTGGGTGACCACCAGAACCTGCACGTGTCGGGCGAGCATGGCGAGGCGGCGACCGATTTCGATAGCGGCCTTACCGCCCACGCCGGAGTCCACCTCGTCGAAGATGAAGGTGGGTACGGGGTCCACTTCGGCAAGCACTACCTCCAGGGCGAGCATCACGCGGGAGAGCTCGCCGCCGGAGGCGCCCTTACCGAGCGGGCGCGGCACGGCGGTTCGGTGGGGCGCCAGCATGAAGGTCACGGTGTCTCGGCCGTGTACCGAGAACTTTTCGGCTTCGGCAACTTCCACGACCAGGGAGGCGTTCGGCATGGCAAGAGCAGTGAGCTCCTCACTGACGGCGTCCGCCAGTTTCTGCGCGGCGGCACGGCGCAGGGCGGTCAGCTCTTCTGCTTGGGCACCAAGCACCTTGCGTAGCTGTACCAGCTCGGTTTCCAGGGTTTCCTGTCGCTGCGGGTCATCCACCAGGGTCTCGAGGCGTGCACGGGATTCTTCGGCCCATTCGAGGACCTCGGCAATATCGGCACCGTACTTGCGGGTGAGGGTCGCCAGCTGGGCGCGGCGAGTCTGCACCTGCGCCAGACGTTCGGGGCCTTCAACATCCAGGGAGGCCATGTAGGAGGACAGCTCCGAGGAGATATCGGTGGCAAGAATCAACAGTTCGTTGACGCGCGCGGCGAGAGAAGCAAGCTCTTCGTCAGCGTCTGCCTGTGCCTGTAGCGCGGAGCGGCTTGCATCGAGCAGGCTCATGACGCTCTGCTCGTCGCCGGTGGAGTATTCGCTACCGCTGAGCGCCGCGGAGGCGGTTGCCGACGCAATGCGTAGCGCTTCAACGTTCATGAGCTTCACCATTTCGGCTTTGAGCTCTTCTTCTTCGCCCTCCTGCGGGTTGACGGCGCTGATTTCTTCGAGGGCGCCCTGCAGAGTCTGCGCTTCGAGGGCTCGTGCGCGCGAGTTTTCGCGTACTTCCTTCAGCTCTGCGGCAGCGGCGCGGTATCGCTCGTAGTTTTCGCGGTACTTCTCCAGCAGGTTGGAGAGCTCTTCACCGGCGTACAGGTCGAGGGACTGGCGCTGCTCTGCCGCTGATTTGAGGCGCAACTGATCGGACTGGCCGTGGACTGCAACAAGAGTCTGACCAATCTGAGACAGGGTTCCGATGGGTGCGGAGCAACCGCCGACGTGGGCGCGGGAGCGTCCCGAGGCGTTGACAGTGCGCGCTAGAAGCAGCTCGGAGGTCTGTTCGTCGATGTCTTCGGCGGTGCCGCCGGCCTCTTCGGCAAGCTCGAGGGCGCGGTGCCCGTGGGGCAGGCGAATCACTGCTTCGGCAAGGGCACTCTTGGCGCCGTTGCGCACGCTGGATGCGTCGGATCGGGCGCCCAGGAGCATGCCGAGGGCGGTGACGACCATGGTTTTACCTGCGCCGGTTTCGCCGGTCAGCACGGAGAATCCGGGTTCGAGGGGGAGCCTCGCATCGGTGATGATGCCGAGGTCTCGAATATGGATTTCCTCAATCACGAACGTTCATTCCTTTTCTTTAGTGCTTCTCGGTGTCCTGCGGGCCGCGCCAGCCACGGATCGGAAGCTCAAATTTACGCACCAGTCGCTCAGAGAAGGGAGCCGGGTGGATACGGGCGAGCAACACCGACTTTTCGGAGCGTCGCACCTCAATACGGGAGCCGGGGTCCAACTCCACGGTTCGGCGGCCATCACACCAGAGCACGCCGGAGGCGCCGTTTCCGGGCATCATTTCTACCGCCAGGGTGGAGGTCGGCGCTGCTACCAGCGGGCGCGCGAAGAGCGCGTGAGCCGAGAGCGGCACCATGAGAATCGCTTCAACTTCGGGCCAGACGACCGGGCCGCCGCCGGAGAAAGCGTAGGCGGTTGAGCCGGTGGGGGTTCCCATGACCACGCCGTCGCAGCCGAAGCTGCTGAGCGGGCGGCAGTCCACCTCGATAATGACTTCGATCATTTTTTCGCGGTTGCCCTTTTCGACACTGGCTTCGTTCAGCGCCCAGTCGCTGTGCACGCGCTTGCCGTCGTTCCAGACTTCCACGTCGATTGCCATGCGTTCTTCAACGGTGTATTCATTGTTGACGATACAGCGAACGGTTTCGGTCAGGTCGCTCTCTTCGGATTCGGCAAGGAAGCCGACGTGCCCCAGGTTCACACCGATGAGCGGAACGCTGGTTCGGCGTACCATTTCTGCGGCGCGAAGAATCGAACCGTCACCGCCGAGCACCACGCCGAGTTCAATATCGATGAGCGCTACAGATTCGTGGACGACCTGCACGGGGACGGGCTCGTCCCAGTTTTCACTCAGGGTCTCCAGATCGGAGCGAGTCATGACGGGTGCGAGTCCCGCTTCGTAGAGCTGGGTGCATGCCTGTCGGGCGGCATCTCGTGCTTCTTTGCGCCCCACGTGGGCGAAGACGAGAATCTTACGGTGACGCTGCCCTACCGAGTCTTCGGAATCATGGCGCGCGCTAATTGTGGGCAACTGCGAGAGGTCAAAATCTCGCGTTACACGACTTTCCTGTTCTGCCATAACGACTCTCTCCCATCGGGTGTTGAGATCGGGGTGTTGAGATGGTGTATCTACACCTATCATACCGAATATGTTCTCGAAGATTTTCTAAAGAGCTATATTTTTAGAAAATTATTTCGAATAACGTACAGCTGGGGTACCTCTAAAATACCTGTAAAAAATACCCCGACTAAAATACCCCTGAATAGCGCGGCAGCCTAAGAAAGCCCCGCCCTCAACGCGTCCTGCGTTACCGAGCGGTTTTTCTCAGACTGCCTTAGCACTATATTTATTTTCGGCACCAGAGGAAGTACTCTACGTTGCCGTCCTGTCCGGGGAGCGGGCTGGGTTCCATACCCATCACGCGCAATCCGTGGCTTACCGCGGATGCCTGGACTTTTTCGACTGCTTCACGGCGGGCGGATTCTTCGTGGACCACTCCCCCGCGTCCGATGCGGTGCTTGCCGACCTCGAACTGCGGTTTGACCATGAGCACCAGGTCGCCGCCGGTTTCGGTGGCGTTCGCTAGCGCCTCCATGACCAGGGTCAGCGAGATGAACGAGAGGTCAGAAACCGTCAGTTCGACCTGCCCGCCAATGTCTTCGGGCTTCATGTAGCGAACGTTGAGTCCTTCGTACACGCCAACTCGCGGTTCTTCGCGTAGCGTGTCCACGAGCTGCCCGTGTCCTACGTCAACGGCGGCTACGTGGGCGGCTCCTCGACGAAGCAGCACGTCGGTAAAGCCTCCGGTGGATGCTCCCGCGTCCAGGCAACGCTTGCCCTCCACCTCGATATCGGGGAACGCGTCGAGGGCACCGGCGAGCTTGTGCCCTGCGCGGCTGACGTATTCGGTCAGCTCGCTCTGGCGCACGTAGAGGGTATCCTCGGGGCCCACGAGCATGGACGCTTTGCGCGCAACCTTGCCGTTGACTTGCACGTCCCCTGCAGCGATGAGTTTTGCGGCGAGGGTTCGGGAACTCACGAATCCGGCTTCGACCAGGTATTTATCGAGGCGCACGGTGTCCTTGTCTTCTTTCTGTCGTCGTCTGGTGACGGGTTGTCTAGTGGTCCTCAGAGCATTGCAGTTCTGAGGGGGCACCGCCGCGAACTAGGAGAGGTTTTCGAGGTCCTTCTCCAACTGCTCGCTCATCGTTTCGAGGCGCTTGACGCGCTCTACGGGGTCCATGGCGAGGGTCGCCGCGAGTTGGCGCTCGAATTCTGCATCAAGCTCAGCGGTTTCCTCTGCCGTGCTGTTAGTCTCCGGTTCTTTAGGCACCGGGAATCCCCTGGATGTTGGGGCGTGCGCCCTGTTCGGGGTTTGCCGCCCACCATGCCGCGCAGGCTACGCGCCATGCTTCGGCTTCGCTCTCGCTGCCCGCGAATGCTTCGGCATCTGCAATCTCGGGGCCGGTCAGGCTCAGGTTTTCACCGCGGACTCGTGCCTGCCAGGTGGGGCCGGTTGCGGTGACTTCGTAGCCTTCGTAGAGCACTTCAATTTCGGGGTAGGGTGCGAAGAAGTCCTCGAGGGTGCGAAGAATATAGGTCGGACGCTGGTTCGGCACGGCCTCGATGACGTCCTGGTAGGTCTGTACGCCGGTGAGGACGAGGGCGCCGTCCATCTTTGCGTTGTTGGCGCCGAGAATGTCGGTGTCCAGGCGGTCGCCCACAATGACGGGGCGGCTGGAGTTCACGGCCTTTGCAGCAGTGTGGAAGATGGGCGCTTCGGGCTTGCCCGCAACAAGCGGGGTACGGCGTGAGGCGGTTGCTACGGCAGCAACGAGAGTTCCGTTGCCGGGCGCCTGACCGCGCTCCTTGGGGATGGTCTGGTCGGTGTTGGTTGCGATCCACAGTACATCGGGGTTTGCGAGGGTGTAGGCGGCTTCTGCGAGGTCTTCCCAACCCATCTTCGGGTTGAAGCCCTGGATGAGGGCTACGGGGCCTTCTGCTTCGGTACGTACGGGTTCCAGACCTGCGTCACGCACGCAGTCGGCGAGTGCTTCGGTACCGGTGATGAGTACCTTGGAGCCTGCGGGTACGTGCTGTGCGAGCAGTGCGGCGCCTGCCTGTGCGGAGCTGACGACTCGTTCTGCTCGGGTGTGCACGCCCAGTTCTCGCAGGTGCTCTGCTACGGATTCTACGGAGCGCGATGCGTTGTTGGTGACGAAGATGACCGGTACGTTGAGTTCTTCTTCGGCGCGGTTGAGCGCTTCGGGTGCACCTTCGATGGCGAAGGGACCCGCGTAGACTACGCCGTCCAGATCGGAGAGGAGGGCATCGTAGCGGGATAGGAGTGCATTCGTGGTCATAGAGTGTTCCTCTCGGGGTCTCTGGCGGTTGTCGCTATTAATCGTACCTGTTAGACACTCTAGCGTTGGTGCCTTCGGGCGATTATATGGAAAACCGCTGGACGCTCTCCCCTGCTTGGGTGTGGCGTCCAGCGGTTTCATGCTGACACTTAGGTCACGTATTTAGAATTCTTAGATTCTCTGCAGTCTTATTCTGCGGAGGTTTCTTCTGCTTCTTCAGCCTTGGGTGCTTCGGTCTTCTCGTCCTCAGCTTCTTCCTCTTCAGCGGAAGCTTCCGTGGTCTCTTCAGCGTCTTCTGCGGTCTCAGTGAGTTCTACAGACTTCTCTTCCTGTTCGAAGAGGCCTGCTTCACCGAACATGTCGAAGATTTCGGGTTCTGCGAAGTTGCCCTGGCCCAGTGCTGCTTCTGCCATGAATGCGAGGCGTGCCCAGCGTTCTGCTTCCTGGTTACGGCCTGCGTTAGCCAGCGCATCGGAGTATGCGCTGAACAGGCGGGGGCTGTACTCGAAGGCACGCTTGGGGTTCAGCTGAGGAATCTGCAGCGCTACGACAGCTTCAGACTTCTTGCCCTGATCACTGAGGATGCCGGATTCAACGATGGCGAGTTCTACGCGCACGTTGGCGGGCAGTTCTTCCTTCTTGAATTCTGCAATCATTTCCATTGCCTTGGGCAGACGGCCGAGCGCGCGTTCGCAGTCCACCAGCAGTGCCAGGTGGTCTACGGAGCCGCTAATACGGCGGTGGGTGCGCAGTTCGCGCAGTGCCAGTTCGAAGTCTTCTGCCACGTATGCGGCGACGCCAACGGCTTCGCGTACTGCGGCAATACGGCCTGCACTGCGGGATGCGGCAACGGCGTGTTCCAGCGCGAATTCGGGGTCGATGTCGAGGTAGCGACCAGCCATGGCGAGGTGCTTTGCGACGGTTTCTGCGTTGCGCGGTTCCAGGGCGCGCAGCTGACGGAAGGTTGCGCCGTCCAGCTCGCGACCGGTGATGTCGTCGTCAATTTCCGGCGCCTTGGGCTTTGCGGGGCGGTAGCCTGCACGGCCACCGATGCTGCGTACTTCTTCGCGAGGTGCCTCAGACTCAGGGCCGTTGGATCGAGGTGCCTTGGATCGGGAGTCGGAGCGACGGCCGTCGAACTTCTTGCCTCCGCGGTCGTTACGCTTGAAACCGCCCTTGCCGCCAAAGTTCTTGCCGCCCTTCTGGGAGCGGAAGTCCTTTCCTCCGCTGTTCTTGCGGTGCTGGCGGGGGCCGGAGCCGTTAGACTCGTGACGGGGGGTCTCAGACATGAATCTCCTTGGGAGGTATCCGCCAGTGTGGGCGGGTAGGGTATGCAGTCGATTCGGGCGAACCGCTGCCTGAGGCATCAACTCTATGAGGGGTGCTTTAGATACACCCGCTAATGCCTAAACATAAGCCATACCATTCTAGTATAGAGAGCACCATCCGTGCACCCGTACTGATGGGATGTTAAAGACAAATGGGGAGGCCTAAAGGCCTCCCCAAACAAAAATAGCCCCGGCGAAGCCGGGGCTATTGAATAATAAAGCGGCAATAACCTACTCTCCCACACCCACAAAAGTGCAGTACC